>NZ_DASVCJ010000031.1:0-1383 GCF_036381655.1 Ferrovibrio sp. | reverse complement strand
GCCCGGCGGCGCGCCTCACTGGCAGTTCTTCGCCGATCCCGGCGGCGACAACTACCGCAAGTATCTGTCGTTCAAGCCTGCCGGCGCGCTCAGTCACCTACACGGTATCGAGTCATTCGATTTGGCGGCGCTGGAACGCTTCCTCAGCGCTGGCGGCGAGCTGGCCGGCTGGCAGGTGATTGCGAAAAACCACTTTGGCGGCTATCGCGAACTGGTGGCGCTATGAATGAACTCCGCCTCGCAATGGCGGCCTGCGGCCTCTCTCAAAGGGAGGCCGCAGCGCTGCTTGAGGTCCGCCTCGATACTGTCGCCAAGGCCATGACCGGCCGTAGTCGCACCCCGAGCGGGTGGCTGGCAGACCTGCGCGAGTTAAACCGCCGCCAGCAGCGCGCGGCAGAGCAGGCATTCCAACTCTGGCGCGAGGCCGGCGAGCCGAAGGATATCGAACTCGGCATTGCCAGCGACGATTACGAGGCCATGCAACTAGGCTGGCCCTGCGTTGGCGCGCAGATGGCTGTGTTCAGGATGCTGTGGGAGCGCCTGCCGGCAGATGTACGGATCGCCATCGTCCCGCGCGGCAGCACGATGGCGACAGCCGCCGCGGCAGACGCTCACGAATAGAAAATCCCCCGCCAGCCGAAGCCAGCGGGGCGAGTCGTAATCAGGGAGGAGCGGCGCTATCCCCCGCCGCGAGGGTGGCTAGCCGAGGCCCAACAACCCGATCAGGATTTTCAGGCTGGCCTCCACGTCTATACCCGGCAGGACCAGCTGATAGCCCAACACAGCCGCTATCCACTCGATGGTAGGCTTGACGGCGAATTGTAGGGCAGCCGGAACGCCGAATACCAGCAGGAGGATTTTCCGGGGCGTCCAGCTTGAATTGCGCTCGCCCTCAATGGTGGCGTCGATCTGCTTTGTGGTGCGCTCGTGCTGCTGATCCTGCGCCTTGTTCTTGTCGGGGATCAGGCGCTCGCCGATGCCGAGCAGGCGGTTTACGAGGCCCAAGGCCCCATCAATGATCGGGATAGCCATTATCCGATATCCTTGTAGAAAAGATGGCTGCCAATCTCGGCACAGGGCTCCTTGCCCTCAGCCCATTTCGGCAGGATGGCTTTCGTGTGGTAATGCGTGGCTCCGTTAGTCGGGTCGGCTAGCTCGCCAGCCTCGGCAAGCGTGGCTATCTCCAGCGCGGCCTTGAATTGGGGATCGCGCTCGTCTGCCGAAAGCAGTTTGGCCAGGTTCGGGTCGTTGGCGTTCCAGCACGAGAACTGCCATGGCTTGGTGCAGACCGTCTCGATAGTGCGGCCCCACCAGCAGGGCTTGGCAACGCGGTTCAGGATGACTGAGGCCACGGCCTCCATGCCCTTCCGCCCCTCGCCTCTG
>NZ_DASVCJ010000030.1:0-11769 GCF_036381655.1 Ferrovibrio sp. | reverse complement strand
CGGCCGAAGACGTGCCAATGGATCGAGGGCGAGCCGAGCGCCAACGCACCAAGATGCGGTGCCCCGGTCGCCGGCCCGCACACGTCCTATTGCGAAGCGCACCACCGCCGGGTGTGGAAGCCGCGGCCGGTGATCCATCGGGACCGGACGCCATGACCGAGGCCGTGATCCCGTTCCCCGACGTCGAAGAGCTGCACGACCGCTTCATCTTGGCGTCGCGGGCCTTCAGGGCTGCGCCGTCGATGGCCCGCGCGGCCGAATGCGCCGAAGCCTACGCGCGCTTTTATCGCGCCTTCAACCGAAGCAGCGCCGGGCTCGAAGAGGCGATGTTCGAGCTTTGGGCCCGGATGAACGAAACCATGAATCAGGCGAGGACAGGATGACCGAGCTTCCCGAACCGTTGACGCCTGCCGAGGCCGACCTGGGCGACTTCCGCTTCATGCCGTTGGAGGTCGAACGGCTGCGCACGTCCCGGCAATGGCTTCTGGCGAAGAAGAATCCGGAGATCGGATTCTATTCGATCAACCTGTGGATCGCGGCGTGGCACGAGCGGCCTGCGGGCTCGCTGGAAGACGACGACGACATGCTGGCCGAACTGGCGATGTGTTCCCGGCGGCGATGGAATCGGGTCCGCGCGGACGTGCTTCGGGGCTGGGTGAAGTGCCGCGACGGCCGGCTTTATCATCCGGTTGTTTGCGAAAAAGTCCGCGAAGTTTGGCAAGAAAAGCTGGAACATCGCGAAAAAAGGTCGAAGTTTCGCGAGTTGCAGCGGGAAAAGGGCCGGAAATCGGCCCAGGCCCGATTGAAAAATAAGGAAAAATCCGAACCGGGCGAATCTTTCGGTTCAACCGGCGTTGAACCTAATAAGGGACAGGGACAGGGACAGGGACAGGTAAGGGAAGAATCAGAGTCTCTAGCAGCAGCATCGAGTCTCGATGCCGCGCGCGCGCGCGATCCCGCTGCTGCTGCTGCTGCTGAAGATCAGTTTCACCAAACCGGCGAGAGAGTCCTCGCGCTGTGCGGCAACCCGAGCCTGCTGAACTACGGCCGGGTCCGCGCCTGGCTGGCCCAAGGGTGCGACCCGGATCTGGACATCATTCCCGCGGTGCGAGCGGTCATCGAACGGGAACGCCGCGCCAATCCGCAATGGATGCCGCGGAGCCTCGTGTACTTCGACGGCGCGGTGGCGGACGCGAAGGCGGCGCGGACAAAGCCGCTCCGGGAACCGACACCCGCGAATGTCAACGCGCCGCCCGCCGCCCCGCCGGTCCCGCGCCGGCCCGTGATCGGGTCCGCGGAATACCGGCGGTTCCGGCGTGAGCACATGGGGCTCGACCTTGACGATTACCTCGCGCGGCGGGCCAAGGGTGGGGCGCCGTGAGTCGGGTGATTCCGTTGCGCGGCGAAACCGAGCGGCGCGTTCTGCCGCACAATTACGAGGCCGAGCAGGCGTTGCTCGCGGCGATCCTGAACGCCAACGACGTTCTGGCGAAGGTCGCCGGGATCGTGCGGCCTGAGGACTTCGCGGACGCGGTGCACGGCCGGATCTTCGACGCCGCCCTGAAGCTGATCCTATCCGGCCGCACCGCGAATGCGCTGACGCTGAAAGACCAATTCGACCGCGATCCGGCCTTGGACGCGGTCGGCGGCGCGGCCTATCTGGCGCGGCTCCAGGCCTCGGTCGTGACGATCTTCAACGCCGACGACTATGCGCGGACGATCCGCGATCTGGCCGACCGCCGCCGCATCATCGAAGCCTGCGAACGGCGCATGTCCGAAGCCTACAACGTCAATCTGGACAAGCCCGCAGCGACGATCGCGGCCGAAATGGCCGGCGACCTGACGGGGCAAATCACCGGGCCCGACGATGGCTTCGTGAGCATCGCCGATCTGGCCGAACGGGTCGTCGCGGATCTTGACCGCGATCTGCGGTGCGATTCGACCGGCCTTGCCGCCTTGGATCAGGCGTTGGCCGGCGGCCTGTACGCCGAGAAGCTCTACGGGCTCGGCGGGCGCATGAAGTCGTTCAAGACGATGCTCATGGCGACCATTGCCTACAACCTGAACTGGGCCGGCGTCCCGGCGCTCTACATCAGCCTCGAAATGAGCCCCGACGAGCAGACCCAGCGGATCCTGGGGCGGATGATGGGCGTCAACTCGCTCGCCTTCCTCGACCCGAAGCACCGGCGGGCGCCGCAGTTCGCGGACGATGCCGTCAAGGCGGTGCAGCGGCTTCGGGAACGGGCGAACAACCTGCTTTTCCTCCAACGCGGCCGGATGACGCGCGACGCGCTGCGCCAGGCGATCGCCCGGGCCGCGCTGGTCTACCGCGTGCGCGGCGTCTTCGTCGATTACCTGCAGCTGATCTCCGATCAACGGCGCGGCGAAAGCAAGGCCGAGTTCCTCGACGACTTGGCGCAGATGCTGGCCGAAGCCACGAAGCAATATGGCATCTGGATCGTCGCCGGCGCGCAACTGAACCAAGAGGGCAACATCCGCGGCGGCGAAGGCTTGCTCATGGCCGCAGACGTGGCGCTGAAGGTCCACAAGATCGACGTCATCGACGGCCCCGATCAGGCGTGGATCGAGATGCCTTACAGCCGCTACACGCCGCTGTGCGACATCGGCTCGCACGCCAAGCCGGCCTTCGAGCTGGATGTGAAGGGCGGCCCCCACCTGCGTGAGATCGACTATCCGCCCGAGGCGCTCGACGAGTTGCCGCCGGGCGACCATCCGAACGAGAGGCTGATATGACAGTGCCCGCCGAGCGCCCGCCCTTGCCGCCGGACGCCTTCCGCGCCGAGCTCGCCGCGGCTATTCCGCACATCCGCCGGCTCGCCAAGCACCTGACGCGGAATTGGGACGACGCGCTCGATCTGACGCAGGCGACGATGCTGAGGGCGCTCGAAAGCCGGCGCCAGTATCGGCCGCGGCCGGGCACGCCGCTGGTCAAGTGGCTCAGCGTCATTTGCTTCCGCCTTTTCTGCAGCGGCCATCGGCGCGCGCGCGAACACCCGACCGCCCTCGTCTACGCGCTCTACGACCATGGCATTGCGGCCGATCAGGAATCGACGGTGTACCTGGGTGAGGTTCGCGCCCGGTTGACGGCGCTGCCGTCGGAATACGCCCGGACGGTTCTCTTCGCCGCTCGGGGCGACCGCTATTCCGAGATCGCGGCGGCCACCGGGGTGCCCGAAGGCACCGTCCGCAGCCGCCTGTGCCGCGCGCGCCAGGCGCTCGCCACCTTCGACAAGGAGCAACAGCGATGACGCAAAGTATGCGAGTCCGCACCGCCCGGGCCCGCGCCGCAAAGGCCGGTCAGCACGAGACGAAAGTGGGCCCGAAGCGCATCGAGATCGTCCGCCGCATGGTGCCGGACAAGCCTTACCACTTCGTCCGCTATGTGCTGGTCGGCGACCGGGAGGAAGGCCGTGATCGGTGATTGGTGGCGGCGCCGCCGCGCCCGGCGGCGCGCAATCGAGGACTCGGCCCGGGCGATCTGCGAGGCGCGGCTTCGGGACATGATCCAGCGCGCCGGTTGTCAGGTGGACGAACTCACGATCCGCCGCGCGGTCGATCGGACGTGGCGGCAGCACTTGCCGGAAGCCCGGGAGGCCCACCGGGCCGGCGAGATCTATCAACGCCTGACGCGGGCCGGGTGATGCTGCCGGCGATCGAGGACAGGATGGCGGATCGGGACAAGCTGACGTTGCGCGTGCCGATCGACCCGGAGATCGAAGAAGCGATCCGGGCCTATCGGGACGCCGAACCGCCGGCGGGCAAGCCGGCCACGCGGCGTGAGCGGCGTCGGCGCCGGGCGAAGGCCAGGCGCGCCAAGGTGCAAGGGCACGCAACGCGCGACCCGCTGGCGATCCTCGCGGCGGTGGTCAAACGGCGCCTGCGCGAGGCCGGGCGAACGCTGCGGCGGATCCAACTGCCGAGCGACTATGCCCGGCTTCGGAACCTGCGCGTCTGCTGGCCCGAGATGAAGCGCGAGCTCTTCAAGGACGCGCCGAAGGACTCGACGCCGACCTTGCGGCCGCGGCCGACGCCGTACCAGATCGACCGCCTGGACGAATGCCTCGGCTGGTTGATGTGGCTCGATCGGGAGCCGCGGATGCTGATCGGCGCCTGGATGCTTTCGCATCCTTGGGACGAGATCGAGGCGGCCTTCGGCTTCAGCCGATGGACCGGCGCGCGGCGCATCGACGCCGCCTGCCGCGAAATCGCGGTGCGGCTCGCCTCGGGCGAACATCCCGGCTGAAAAAACACGCACCATGCGGTGATTTCGAGTTGAAAGACCCGCATGGTGCGTATAAGTGTGAGGTGTCCCGGGACAAAGGCCGGGACGCCTAGCAACGGGAGAAACGATATGGCTATTCAGACGCTTGACGCAACCCGATCCGTTTCCGGCGCCTATGCCGTCGATCTGTCGCGGGGCACGACGAACCACCGCGTTTCCTCGCAGTGGTGGAACCGCCCCGACGACCAGCGCTACCTCAACCTCGATGAGTTGCACCGCGCGACCTTCGCCCGGGCGCAGACGGCGCGGACCGAGATCCTTGACGCGAAGGACATCCGGGTGCGCGCCAGCCGGGAAGACAACGAGAGGCTTGAACTGGAGCTGCCGGACGGCCGGCTGACGACGCCGACCCACTGGAGCTTCGGCCAGCTGTGCAGCCTCGTTCGCGCGCCGGCCGGATACCTTCGGCAGCTTCCGGCGACGATCGCCGGCATCAACCTGCAATGGGGGCTGTCCGGCTACCGCGAAGAGAAGGTGAAGGCGTACACGATCGACGATGATCCGAGCAGCGTCGAGCTGCGCGCCGCGACCGGCCCGGATTACGGCCGCATCTTCGACCACGAGGTCGTGGCCGCGGTCCGAAAGATCGCCGGCAACGGAGTCGGCGATACGCGGTGGAAGGTGCCGGGCCTGCTCGAAGGCTTCGGCCGCTATAACCCGTTCGTCGACGTCACGAAGGAGACGACGACGCTCTTCGCCAGCGACCGCGACGTCTTCCTGTTCCTCGTCGATGACACGCACCCGATCGAGATCGGCAAGTTGCCCAACGGCGACCCGGATCTGGTCTTCCGCGGCTTCTACGTCTGGAACAGCGAGGTCGGGGCCCGGTCCTTCGGGATCGCGACCATGTACCTCCGCGGCGTGTGCTGCAATCGCATCCTTTGGGGCGTCGAAGGCTTCCAAGAGATCGCGGTTCGGCACAGCAAGTATGCGCCCGATCGGTTCATGCTCGAAGCCATGCCGGCCCTTGAGTCCTATGCGAACGCCGCGACCGGCCGCTTGCTGGCCGGCATCAGCGCGGCGCGGGAGGCGGTGGTTGCCCGCAACGACGACGAGCGGCGCGACTTCCTGACCAATCGCGGCTTCAGCCGCAAGGCGGCGGCCTCGATCATCGAGACGGTCGTTCAGGAGGAAGGGAAGGCGCCGGAGTCGGTGTGGGACTTCGTCGCCGGCATCACCGCCGCGGCCCGGAAGGTCGGGCATCAGGACGCCCGGCTCGACATGGAGCGCCAGGCCGGCAAGCTGCTGGACAAGGTCGCGGCCTAGCGCCGCATCGGGGCCGGGCCGGACTGCGCCCGGCCCCACAACCGTTGGGCGAGTGAGAAACGATGAGGACCATCACTCTTAGCAACGAGGACGTGGCCGCCTTGGGCGAAGCCATCGGCGGCCTTTGGATCACGGCCGAGATGAAGGCGGCGGCATGGGAGCGGCGTTATGGGCGCTTCCGGCGGACCGATCGGCGGATCATCCGCGAGGAAGAGGCGCGGGCCGCGACCTTTCGCCGGATCTACTTCTGCGTGACCGGGCTCGAGTTGCCCGGCTTCGACGGTGCCCGGTGCCTCGGCCCGGCGCGGACGATCGGCGTCAAGACCTATCCGCCGATGTGGACGCCCAGCCGCGCCGCGGCTTACCGCGACGAACTGCTTCAGCAGGTCCGGGAAGCCCTTCGGGCTCCGGAGGGCGCGTCATGATCCGCCGGACCCTCATGGCCGCGGCGGCTCCGCTGGCGTTCGCGTTGGCGGTATCCGCCGCCCCGGCGCCGGCCGCCGAGGTGCCGCCGATGCCGCTGACCGCGCAGCCGCCGCATTCGACGGACCTGTCGCTCATGCCGAAGTGGCTGGGCGTCCTTCGCCGCTACGTCGGCGAGCATGTGGCGTGCGCTCAGCCGATCTGCGGCGCGGGCTGGGATCGGCTGATCGCCCACGCCACGGCCATGGCTCCGCTGGCGCAGTTGGCCGAGGTCAACGCGGTGCTGAACGCTGTGCCCTATGTCGGCGATCCGGAGAACTGGGGCCGGGAGGACTATTGGGCCACGCCGGGCGAATTCCTCGCCCGCGGCGGCGATTGCGAGGATTACGCCATCGCCAAGTATCTCGCCCTGCGCTCGCTCGGCGTCCCGGCGGCGGCGATGCGGATCGTCGTCGTTCGGGACGAAGCGGCCCGGGCAACCCACGCGGTGCTCGTGGTCGAGCGTGCCGGCCAAGTTCTCGTGCTCGACAACAACGCCGCCGGCTTGGTGCCGGCCACCGCGATCGCCGGCTATGCGCCGCTGTACGCGGTCAACGAGGAAGGCTTCTGGCTCTACGCAACCTTGAGGGAATTGGCACGATGACGGAGACACGAACCGCCCCGCTGCCCTGGCTTCGGCCGTCGTCCGGCGGCGGCTACTATGCCGAGCTAGGCGACATGCGGCTGAGCATCGTGCGGGGCACGGTCCGCCGGTGGATCGGAAAAATCGACGGCGAGACGGTCTGCCACGATGACCTGCTCGCCGGATGCAGGGAGAAGCTGACCGCCCTTGCGTGGGACCGCCTCGGGCGGAAGCCGGCCCCGGAGCCGGTGCACCTGCCCGATCCGGCGCCGATGCCGTTCCACATGGAGGTCGGCCGCACGCTCTTTGGCGTGCCCGGCCTGTGGGATTTCTACCACTTCCACGATGAAGCCGACGCCCGCACGTTCGCCCGGGACCGCGCCGGAATCGTCTCGCAGCCCCAACGCGGCATCTGGCGCGTGGCCGTGCTGGCGCCCGATGTGGAAGGCGCGTCATGACCGGCTGCGGCGAGTGCGCCCTGTGCTGCAAGGTGATGGGCGTTCCCGAGCTCGGCAAGCCGCGCGGGCTATGGTGCCGGCATTGCGATCATCAATCGTGCCGGATCTATGCCGATCGGCCGCGATCGTGCCGGGACTTCGAGTGCCTGTGGCTCCTGTCCCAGCGCCAGCCCGATGCCCGGTTGCCGCGCGAGCTGCGGCCGGATCGAAGCCGAGTCGTCATGACGGTTGCGAAGGATGGCCGGTCGTTGATCGTTCATGTCGATCCGGATCGGCCGGGCCACTGGCGGCGGCGGAAGGTTCAGCAGATCATCGACCGCTTCCTAGCGGCCGGCGAAAAGGTGATCGTCGCCATCGGCGATCAGCGGATCTTGCTCGGCCATCCGCGCGGCGCGATCGACGTACCGACGAACGACGCCGTGCAATAGCCTCCGTTGCGTCGGCGTACCTTGGGCCCGGTTTCGGCCGGGCTCATTTTTTTTCGCATGATGCGGGATTTTTGCTTGAAATCGACCGCACCATGCGTATCTCTTGAGGTGCAACAACGGAGGAAACGATGGCCCGCAATCGCAAGACCTGGAACGCCCAAGGGACCGCCAAGGTGTGGGTCTTCATTCCGGGCTCTTACGAGTAAGCCGAACCGGGAGGAAGGGACAGATGGCTATCCGAATCGACACCACGCAATACGAAGCCTCGCACGGCCGCAAGCCTCGCGGTTACGGCCTGTGGATCTTCGAGATCGGCGGCCGGACCTTCCAGCACACCGGCCGCTATTCGGAGGCTCAGGAGATGGCCCGCCGGTACGCGGCCACCGTGCTGAAGGACCGCAACGCCATCATAAAGGTTGGCGCCTAACCCAAGGGAGGCCCCGATGTCCGACCGCCGCAAGTTCTCGCCCGCCGACCGCCGCAATTGGGGCTATTGGGACGGCCGGGCCGACGCCGAGCGCGGCCGGATGCCTCCTTGGAACCGGCCGACCGCGGACGGCGCCGATTGCCCGCACCCGTTCGACCGCGTGTACGGCGAGGCCTATTGGGCCGGCTGGCGCGGCGAGCCGCACCCGAACGACCGCTAGCCGAAGGGAGGAAGGGCCATGGCGCAATTCCAGACCGAGCGGATGACGCCGACCTTGACCCGCGTGCGGTGCGGCGGCCGGCTCTTCGGCCAAATCAAGCGTCAGGGACGCGAGTGGCACGCCGAGATCCGCCGCACCGATGACGGCGCTCTCGTTCGCCATGCCGGGATATGGGGCCGCAAGGCGGACGCGATCGACGAGGTCGAATTCATCTTGCAACGCGAATCCTGACCATGACGCATCAAGAATGCGAATGGTTGCCCGGACGGTGCTCGCCATGTTTGGGCGGTCGCTCGATGACCGATGCCGATCGTCCGGTCTGCCGCATTCAGATTTCGGTGCGCATCGGAACCTATGTGCTGTATATCCCGGCCGCGTCCGAAGACGACGCGGCCGGGCTCGCCCGCTCGTGCTTCGACGAGCGCGGCAACTTGGACCGCGCCCGGCTTGCCGCCATCGGCGGCCGGGAGCAATGAAACGGACCCCGACCGGAGGACCGCAACAATGACGACGACCAAAGCGAACTGGCCGAAAGTCCGTCGCGAGATCGAGAACGCCATGGCGTATGTCCCGGCCACGGCGCGCCGCGAGGCGGTGCGCGGCCATCTGGCGCTTCTGCGGATCGGTCTGCGCGGCATGGCCCGGCACGATTACCTCGGCGAGGACTGGATCGCCCACAACGCCCTGCAGGCGCAGGCGTTCGACCGCGTTCGCCGCATGATCGGCGACGGGAAGGCGCGCGATTGCCGGCGCGTCCTGATCCAAGCCATCGAACGCGACAGCGGCCAGCCGTTCCGATGGAACCCCGACGTGACGGTCTACGACCCGGACGCCCTATGACCCGGCGAGCGAAGACGGAGAACGCGATGCCGAAGCAAGCGAAGGCCGCGAACAGTGCCGCGTCCGAACGCCGCGCGGTCAAGCCGGTCGGCCCCGCCCACGCCCCGCCGACGGCGCAGGAATTCCGCGAGGCGCTGGCCCGGGCCGGCCTGCGCCGGCGGCACCTGGCCGAGATGCTCGGCCTCTCCATGTCCTCCGTCGAACGCTACGGCAGCGAGCGCAGGGACAGCGTGCCGGCGCCCCGCTACGTCATGGCGTTCCTCGAAGCCTACTCGATGATGCTGCCCTACCAGCAGGCCGAACTCCGGCGCCGGCTGATCGGCGAGGAATAAAATTTTCTTGCACCCGATGCACCAAATTTGCTAGGGGCTAGAACTATTCTGGTGGGGATTATCACCTACGAGCCTCCCGGCTGCCGCGCGGGAGGCTTTTTCGTGCCCTGTTCCGCCTCATCCGCATACTCGATCCGGAACAGAGCGGCCCTGCTACCGCAGGCCTTGCAGCGCAGCTTCGGCTCCAGCCAACGCAGCGATTCGTTCTCGCCTCTGGCCGCCGCCAAGGCAACCGGATCGAGCCGCGCCGCATGTCCGCACCGCCAGCATTCGGCGACCAACGCCATGTCTGGCCGATCAAGCAAGTCGGCCAGCCGGATCGCGTAGAACGGAATGCGCTTCGGCGTGTCGGCCATGGCGCCAAGCCTACCGCAACCCGGAGGCCACGCCAGCATGATTGCGGTCCTGATCCTCGTCTGCGCCGCCTCGATCGCTGTGCCCGACTGCACGCCGGACACGGCCATCCACGTCCTGCGCGGACCCGACGCACCGTCGCCGCTGACCTGCGGCCGCAACGGCCAAGCCTACGTCGCAGAGACCGCCCTCGGTCGCGGCCTGCCACCCGGCGCCTGGCTCAAGATCGTCTGCCAGCGCGCCGATCGAATGGCCCCGCCGGGCGCCCACGGCCGCCGCTGACGCGCGCACCGGGACGGCCCGCCCCCGGCAAAGCCGGCCGCCCGTCCGCGCACCAGCGGCCACGAAACGGCCACCGCGCGGCGAGCAATATTGTTGCGTAGGTACTTCCGGCCCGGCCCCCCTATGCGGGTTGGCGAAGCCCGATTCTTCGCTAGTGACGCAACAAAATTTCGGGTTTCAGGTTTCATCGCCCCGACGCCGTGGATTCGCCCCGATGCCAAAGCTACGGATCGAATACATCCCGACAGATCGCTTGGTCCCGTATGCTCGCAATGCCCGCACGCATTCCGACGAACAGATCGGGCAGATCGCCGCGAGCATCGCGGAGTTCGGTTTCACGAATCCGGTTCTGATCGACGCCGATGACGGGATCGTCGCGGGCCACGGCCGCGTGCTCGCCGCCAAGCGGCTTGGCATCGAGAATCTTCCGGCGGTGCGCCTGGGCCATCTGACGGAAGCCCAGCGTCGGGCCTACATCATCGCCGACAACAAGATCGCCGAGAACGCCGGCTGGGATGACGACCTGCTCGCCGCGGAGCTGGCGGCGCTCCGGGACGAGCTCGCCTTCGACCTCAGCGTCATCGGTTTCAGCGACAAGGAACTGGACGACATCCTCGGAATCGGCGGCGGTGCTGGCGGCGACGGCGATGACGACGACTCGCCCCGCGGCAACCTGTCCGATCGGTTCGGCGCCCCGCCCTTCTCCGTGCTGAACGCGCGGGAAGGGTGGTGGCAGGACCGCAAGCGCGCGTGGATCTCGCTCGGCATTCAAAGCGAGCTCGGGCGCGGCGAGACGGCCGGCGAAAAGCTGACCATGTCCGAAACCGTGCAGCGGTTGAAACCTTCGGCCGATCAGGCGTTGAAGCGGTCGCGCCGGAAGGCGAACGCGGAGCCGGGCGGCTCGAAGATGCCGGCGGCGGACTACAGCAAGTCGAAGGCGCGCGGCGACGGCCGCGGCCGGGCGGTGCCCAATGGCTAGGAAGCCCAAGGCGCGCACCTTCGGGCAGGATCTCATGCGCGGCGAGCACGTCGTCGGCGAGGGGAAGAAGGCGAAGGGCCGGAAGCGGGCGACCGCCATCCCCGGCGGCCGCGGAACCGGCAAGAATAGCGTGTATCTGTTCAAGACCGACGCCGGTTATAAGCCGGTGTACAAGGATCGCGACTCGATCCCGGCCGGGCTGCTGTACGGCGAGATCCAGAACTTTGACGGCGCCGGCCGGCAGATTACCGGCACGAGCATCTTCGATCCGGTCCTGTGCGAGCTGGTCTATCGCTGGTTTTGCCCGCCGCGCGGCCTGGTGCTGGATCCGTTCGCCGGCGGCTCCGTCCGCGGCATCGTCGCCGCGAGGCTCGGCCGGGATTACATCGGGATTGATCTGCGCCCCGAACAGATCGAAGCGAACCGGGTCCAGGCCGACGCGATCTGCGACGACCCGATCCCGGTATGGATCGAAGGCGACGCCCGGGACATCGCGACGCTGGCGAAAGGAGTAGAGGCGGACCTGATCTTCAGCTGCCCGCCGTACCACGATCTCGAGGTCTACAGCGACGATCCGCGCGACCTGTCCACCATGCCCTATGACTCGTTCCGCGCGGTCTATGCCGAGATCGTGGCGGCGTGCGCGGCGATGCTGAAGCCGGATCGCTTCGCCTGTTTCGTGGTCGGCGACGTGCGCGATTCCAAGGGGCTCTATCGCGGCTTCCCGTGGCACACCATCGAGGCCTTCGAGGCGGCCGGCCTGCGGCTCTACAACGAGGCGGTTCTGGTCACCGCGGTCGGATCGCTCCCGGTTCGCGTCGGCCGGCAGTTCGAG
>NZ_DASVCJ010000029.1:0-67275 GCF_036381655.1 Ferrovibrio sp. | reverse complement strand
ACCGCATCGAGCGCTTCTTCTGCCGCCTCAAGCAGTTCCGAGCCATCGCCACCCGCTACGACAAACGAGCCGACCATTTCGCAGCAGCCACAAAGCTCGCCGCCGCCATCCTCTCATACAATTGACGACACACCCTAGGCCAGCCCCAGCCCGAGCTTGTCGCCCAGGCCGGCGGCGATCAGCAGGCCGGCGCCCATATCGGCGAAGATCAGCGCCAGCGACTGCACGGTGAGCTGCAGCGTGGTGGCCTCGTCGCGGATCCTGCGGTCGGCATGTCCGGCCAGGCCCTCGGCGGCCTGCTTGATCTGCCGCAGCAGCGTGCCGGTCACCACCGCCTTCGAGATCGGATGCGCGTAGCGCAGCTCTTCCACCGACACGCCGGCGCTGGCGGTGCCATCGACGCCGAATTCCGGCGCCACGAAGCGGTTCACCAGCTTGCCGCCCTGCACGCCGTCGAGATAGGCCATCAATTCCTGCGGCGTGACCTCGCTGCCATGCTCGAGTGCGAGGCTGGCGGTGCAGACCTGCAGCAGCATGTAATAAAGGTCGGCGATGCCGCTGCGCCAGGCATCGAATTCCGCCGGCTCGGTGAACAGCCTGCGATCCAGGCTGACCGCTTCCGCGAAGGAGCGCGCCTGGCGCAGATGATCGAGCGCGCGCTCGACGGTGCCGGCATCGGGCGCGGCATGGCCGTCCGCCTTGTCGCTGCGCTGCGTGTAGCCCTGGTGCATGAAACCTCCGGCCGCTGCCTCGGCAGTGAATTCTGCCTGCTAGTCTGCCCAAGCCGCACCCCGGCAGCCGTGACCAAACGAGGACAATCCCCCCGTGCGGCCGAGGCCCTTGCCAATAAAGGAAGCATGCATATATTAAGCATGCTTATTGTTGCCGAGCCTAAGGCAGCTCCGGGAGAGATTTCATGGGATTTCCGCCGAAACCAGCCCTGCCGCAATCGCTCGGCTTCGTGCTGCATGATGCCGCGCGGCTGCTGCGCAAGCGTTTCGAGCAGCGCGCCCGCGGCGTCGGCCTGACCCGGGCGCAATGGCAGGTCCTGGCCGCCCTGGCCCGCAACGAGGGCATTCCGCAATCGGGCCTGGCCGATCTTCTCGAGCTGGAGCCGATCACGGTCGGGCGCATCCTCGACAAGCTGGAGCAGGGCGGCATGGTCGAGCGCCGCGCCCATCCGACGGACCGGCGCACCAAGCTTCTGTATCTGCAGCCGCAGGCCTATCCGATGCTGGAGACGATGCGCGATCTCGCCACCGCCACCCAGGCCGAGGCCTTTGCCGGCATTACCGACTCCGAACGCGAGATGATGATGAGATTGTTGATCCTGATGCGCGGCAACCTGATTGCCGCCTGCAACGCCGCGCCCGAGGACACGGCGCAGCTCAAGGCCAAGGCGGGGGCGCGTCATGGCTGAGAACCGCGCCGCCAAGGCCGAGAGCAATATCCGCGTCGTGCGCGATGACGCCGCCCCGGCGGTGACCGCCCGCGACAAGACCGCCGACAATCCGGGCGATGCCGCGGCCGGCGCACAGGCGGCGCCGCGCAGCCGGCGCAGGCGCTGGCGGGCGATCCTGCTGCTGGCCGGGCCGCTGCTGGTGATCGCCGTCGCGCTCTGGGCCTATCTGTCCGGCGGCCGCTACGTGTCGACCGACAATGCCTATGTGCGCGCCGACAAGCTGGCGGTCAGCACCGACATTTCCGGCATCGTCGCCTCGATAGAGGTGAAGAACGATCAGACCGTCGCCGCCGGGCAGGTGCTGTTCAGGCTCGATGACGAACCCTACCGCATCGCCCTGGCCGGCGCCGAGGCGCAGCTCGGCAATGTGCGCAACGAGATCGCCACCCTGCAGGCGACCTATCGCCAGATGCAGGCGCAGGTGCAGCAGGCGCGCACCGATACCGCCTTCTACGAAACGAATTTCCGCCGCCAGCAGGATCTGCTGCGCCGCGGCGTCGTCTCGCAATCGGTCTATGACCAGGCCAAGCGCGACCTCGATGCCGCGCGCGAGCGCCTGATCGTGGCGCAGCATCAGGCGGAAGCGACGCTGGCGCAGCTCGGCGGCGATGCCGATGCGCCAATCGAAAGCAATCCGCGCTATCTGCAGGCCAAGGCGCAGGTCGATCAGGCGCGCCGCAATCTGCGGCATACCGTGGTTAGCGCGCCGACCGCCGGCGTGGTGACCAATGTCGATGCGCTGCAGGTCGGCGCCTATCTGCCGGCGGCGCAGACCGCCTTCAACCTGGTCAGCACCGAGCATGTCTGGGTCGAGGCCAGTCCGAAGGAGACGGACCTGACCTATCTTTCCGCCGGCGACCGCGCGGTGGTGACCATCGATTCCTATCCCGGCCGGGAATGGCCGGCGGTGGTCGATCACATCGATCCGGCGACCGGCGCGGAATTCTCGGTCCTGCCGGCGCAGAATGCCTCGGGCAACTGGGTCAAGGTGGTGCAGCGCGTGCCGGTGCAGCTGCGGCTCGAGCCGCAGCCCGGCGCGCCGCCGCTGCGCGCCGGCATGAGCGCCAATGTGGAGATCGATACCGGCCATAGCCGCAGCCTGGGCAGCCTGTTCAGCGGCCTGCTCGGCCTGCTCGGCCTCGGCTGAGGCGGAGCGCGATGGCTGAGGCCGACGAGGCCGTTCCGCGCCGCGGCATCCTCACCGTCTGCGTGATGCTGGCCACCATCATGCAGGCGCTGGACACCACGATCGCCAATGTCGCGCTGCCCTACATGCAGGGCAACCTGTCGGCGACGCAGGACCAGATCAACTGGGTGCTGACCTCCTACATCGTCGCCGCCGCCATCGTCACGCCGGTGACCGGCTTTCTGGCGGCGCGCTTCGGCCGCAAGACGCTGTTTCTGACCGCCGTCGCCGGCTTCACCATCGCCTCCGTGCTTTGCGGCCTGGCCACCTCGCTGCCCGAGATGGTGCTGTTCCGCCTGGCCCAGGGCGTCTTCGGCGCGCCGCTGGTGCCGATGTCGCAGGCGGTTCTGCTCGACAGCTACCCGCGCGAGAAGCATGGCTCGGCCATGGCGATGTGGGGCGTCGGCGTCATGGTCGGGCCCATCCTCGGCCCGACGCTCGGCGGCTGGCTGACCGAGTCCTACAACTGGCGCTGGGTCTTCTACATCAACGTGCCGGTCGGGCTGCTGACCTTCCTCGGCCTGTCCGCCTTCCTGTCGGAATCGCGGAAGCTGAAATTCGGCCTCGACTGGTTCGGCTTCCTCACGCTCGGCATCGCCATCGGCGCGCTGCAGCTCATGCTGGACCGCGGCGAGCAGGTCGACTGGTTCTCCTCCACCGAGATCGTCGTCGAGGCGACCGCTTCCGCGCTCGCCTTCTACCTCTTCGTCGTGCATACGCTGACCGCCCGGCGGCCCTTCATCGATCCGCAGATCTTCAAGGACCGCAATTTCAGCCTCGGCCTGGTCTGCATCTTCATGCTCGGCGTCATCCTGCTGGCGACGCTGGCGCTGCTGACGCCCTATCTGCAGAACCTGATGAATTTCCCCGTCGTCACCGCCGGCGTGCTGCTGGCGCCGCGCGGCGTCGGCACCATGGTGGCGATGATGATCGTCGGGCGCCTGATCAACCGGATGGACCCGCGCTATCTGCTGCTGTTCGGCCTGGCGCTGACCTTCGTCGCGCTGTGGGAGATGACCGGCTGGACGCCGGATGTCTCCGAGGCCGATATCGTGCGCACCGGCATCACCCAGGGCCTCGGCCTCGGCTTCATGTTCGTGCCGCTGTCGACCATCACCTTCGCCACGCTGGCGCCGCATCTGCGCACCCAGGGCACGGCGCTGTTCAGCCTGATGCGCAACATCGGCTCCAGCATCGGCATCTCCATCGTCATCTTCCTGCTGAGCCGCAACACCCAGATCATGCATGCGGCCCTGGCCGAGCATGTCACGCCCTTCAACCAGGCGCTGCGCCAGGGCGGGGCGGCGCTGCTCTGGAACCTGAACACGGCGGCGGGCCGGATGGCGCTGAACGGCGAGATCACCCGGCAGGCGACCATCGTGGCCTATGTCGACGACTTCAAGCTGATGATGTACGTGGCGGTGGCCGCCGTGCCGCTGGTGCTGATGCTGCGCCGGGCCAGGCGCAGCGCCGACGCCGCCCCGGACCTGGTGCCGGACTGATCCTTCGCCAGGCGGGGCCCGGAGGCGAAACGGGAGGAAGTGGGGGGCGGAGCGGGGCGGCCCGGCCGCTCGCTTAGGTACATTCCCTTACTTACGCTTTCCCCCGCCAGATCCTATTTTCCCTGTTCGGGCAGGGGAAGCAGGCGAGGCGCCGCAGAGCGCCTATGGCGCAGGATGCGCCGAACGGCATAGGCGGTTGGTTCATGGACGTGTCTTCACCCAAGGCGGTCATCGGCGTCATCGATGATGACGAGCTGGTTCGCGATTCGCTCAAGGCCCTGCTCGAAACCCGGCATTACGCCGTGATCGATTTTGGCTCGGGCCGGGAATTTCTCGACACCGAAGCCAGCGGCAAAGCCGGGGGCCGGGGCGGCATCGCCTGCCTGCTGCTCGACATCCACATGCCCGACATGACCGGCATGGAATTGCTGACGCTGCTGCGCCGGCGCGGCGACAGAACGCCGGTCATCCTGATCACCGGCCGCGGCGATGCCGCCCTGCAGAGCCAGGCCCAGGCGCTGGGGGCGCCGCTGCTGGACAAGCCGGTCGCTTCGCCGGCGCTGTTCGCCGCGATCGAGAAGGCGCTGGCCTGAGCGCCGCCGCGATCGGGAGTCGCCGCAATCCGAAAAACGGAACGAGGAACCGGCTTCCCTCGCCTCCGACTACGCAAAATCCCCTAGGTAGAATTCCGAAATATCCATCCGCGAAGCCGGCCGGTAGCTTGCCGCCATCGATACGCAGCGCACGCCGAGGAGCGACAGACATGGCACCGGACCTGGCAGATACCGCAACGACCAAGCCCTTTTCTGCGCTGCGCCCCATTCCCTCGCCGCCGGCCGCCATGGCCCGGCCGGCGGCGGCCCGCATCCCCGATCACGCGCCGGTCAGCAGCGATGCCGGCCTGGCCGCAGCGCTGCAGCAGATCGCCACCATGATCCGCATCGGCCGCGATGCCAGCCTGCTCGAAGAGGGCGATGCCGCCGATCACGTCTTCCGCGTCGTGCGCGGCACCCTGCGCAGCGTCAAGGTTCTGGCCGATGGCCGCCGCTGCATCACCAAATTCCTGCAGCCGGGCGACTTCGTCGGCCTGAGCGAGCGCGAGGAATATTCCTTCACGGTCGAAGCCGTCTCCGACGCTACGCTGCTGCGCTATCCGCGCCGCCGCTTCCAGACGCTGCTGCGCGGCGACACCAGGCTGATGCACACGCTGCTGACGCTGATCTGCGGCGAGATGACGGCGGTGCAGGACCGCCTGCTGTTGCTGGGGCGCAAATCGGCCGCCGAGCGGATGGCGAGCTTCCTGCTGGCCATGGCCGAGCGCCAGGGCAGCCAGCCGGAAGATGCCGCCGCCGGCGCGATCATGACAGTGCATCTGCCGATGTGCCGCCAGGATATCGCAGATTATCTCGGCCTGACGATCGAAACGGTCAGCCGCCTGATCAGCAGGCTGCGGGCCCAGCGCGTCATCAGGCTGGAAGGCGCGCAGAATCTCGTCCTGCTGCGCCGCGACCTGCTCGAAGAGATGTGCGAGATCGAGACCGCCTGACGGCTTCGCGCCGGAGTTCGCACCAGAGCTTCACGCCGCTTTCCCCCGTCAGCGTTTCCTCCCTGTCACGCGGATTTCTCGCCCGGCCGCATGGCCGGGCTTTTTTGTCGCGCGGGTCCTAGTCGGCGTCATGCGATGGTTTCTACTTTTGGATTATAAATATGAAGTTTTCACGCGCGATTTTCTATTTTAGATTTAAATCGTTGCTCCGTACCAGGAGTGCAATCCGCACAGGGACTTGCGCGGGACAGGAAGGGGGCATTCATGAAGGCTCTGGTCATCGACGACGAAGCCGCCATGCGCGCGCTGATCGCCACCATCCTGCGGGGAGCCGGCCATGAGGTGATCGAGGCGGCCGACGGGCGCATCGGCATGGAACTGTTCGAGCGGCATCAGCCGGAGCTTGTGATCACCGACATCATCATGCCCAACCAGGAGGGGATCGAAACCATCCGCACGCTGCATCGCCTGCGGCCCGATGTGAGGATCATCGCGATTTCCGGCGGCGGCCATGGCCAGTTCGATTTCCTCGGCATGGCCCGGGAATTCGGCGCGCTGGCCACGCTGGCCAAGCCCTTCCGCAAGCAGGAGCTGCTCGACGTGGTCGCCAGAGTCGCGCACTAGCGCGTCGCGGACTGGCGCGGCGGCCGCGTCCCGGAACCGGCCTTCGGGGAACAAGCGGCAGCCGCCGGCGGTTTCAGTACGGGAAATCGCCGAAAGGAGGCCGGATGCTCAAAGTCATCGGATGGGCCGTCGTGATCATTTTCCTGATCGGACTGGCGGTGGTGCTCGGCCTGTTCAAGGCGATCTTCTGACGCAGGCGGCCCGGCGGCGCGCTTTGCCGCGCCCTGGTCTCATCCCTTGGAGGCGGCCAGCGGGTCGAAATACAGCGCCACTTTCTTGGCCAGCTGCGCATCCAGGCAGCGGTATTTCATCGCCACGAAGCCCTCGTCGGTATAGCGCACGACTTCGCCTTCGGCGTCGAAGGTGATCTGCAGCTTCGGGTTCTTGATGCGCACGGTCAGCTTCAGTATCTCGCCGTCGAGGAAGCTGCCGGTGATCGGGCCGAACAGAAGCCCGATGGCGCTCCAGTTCTTCAGCGGAATGCGCGTGCCTTCCAGCACGACATGATCTTCCGGGCCGCATTGCGTGCGTGCCGAACGGCGCTGCTCGCCGCCGCTCTGGATGCGCTGGATCAACGGATCGAGGATGCCGAGGAACTGCTCGCGGCGATGGTCCGACAGCCCGGACGACACCACCTTCTTGCGCAGTTCATGGGCGATCTCGACCTTCTCTTCCTGGCTGTAGGCCGGATCGACGAATTCCTTTTCCAGGTCGCGGTGCTCGAACAGATAGGCGATGTATTTGAGCAGGATTTCCTTCGGCCCGTCGCCGATGGTCTCTTCGAAAAGCTGCAGCCCCTGCATCAGCTTGGGCGCCGAATAATAGCCGGGTATCAGCTTGGCGAGCTTCTCGGCGGTGACCAGCCGCACCATGCGCTTTTCGAACAGGTCCGCCGCGCCCAGCTCGATCGCCAGTTCGCGGTCGCGCGTCAGCATGGCATAGACGTCCTTGGTGGCGCCGAATTCCTCGGTCGGCTCCTCGGACAGCAGCGGCACGGAGGACAGCAGCAGCCGGCGCACCAGCAGCAGCACCGCCTCATGCAGCGCCGGCATTTCATGCCGGGCCGTGATCTCGTGCAGGCGGCGGGCGAAGTCCGTTTCCAGCGCATGCTCATCGGTGGCATAGCGCGCATCCAGCAGGGACATGAGCTGCATGATGCGCAGCCGCCCGTCGCGGAACTTGCCGAGCAGTTCCGGCACCGCGCTCTTGGCGTGCAGAATCTCGGCCAGGGCCTCGTCCAGCACATGCACGGCCGACGGCTCCATGTCATGGCCGGATTCGGCGAACAGCTTGAGGCAGCGGTCGGCCTTCTCGGTCCAGCTCTTGCTCATATAGAGGTGATGCGCCAGCGCGGTGAACGCGATGCGCTCGCCGTAGAGCGGATCGGAGGCGACGAGCTGCGCCAGCAGGCGATGCGTCAGCGGCGTGCTGGGGATTTTCTTCTCGAAAGCCTCGACCTGGGTGACCGCCGCCGTGGTGATCGCATATAGCTTCTTGACCTTGTCGCGCACGGCGCTCTGCGTCGCCTGCGCCTGGGCGATGGCGGCCTTCTGCACCAGGGCGGCCAGCAGGTTCTCGGCGTTGTTGATCACCTTGGCATGCGCCGAGTGATGCAGCAGCTCGATGGGAACCAGGATATTCTCGTCCAGGTAATCGCGGCAGACCCGCGCGATCATGTTGCGGGCGCGCCGCTCGGAGAGGGCATGGGCGTCCTGACACAGGACGACGCCTCCCGAAAGTTCCTGGACCCCCGACGGTGCGTTCATTAATGGCCTTCTGCCGCGCCCTTTCGCGCCTTACCACCCGCGCTGTTAGGGGCTACGCCCCCGGTCACTATGGCAGGTGGCAGGCAAAAAAGAAATATTTGCAGGCCTGCCGCGCAGGACGGATTCCCGTAATGCGAGGGTGCCTGTGATGCCATCTCGCGCGCAGCTTGCTGACGGCGGTTGCCCTGGGCCGTTTGCCTACAGCCGTTTGCCTTACAACCGCTTGCCCTGCCGGCCGCCGGGATTGCTCGGCCCGGTCCCCTTGGCCAGAGGCGAGAGCGGCCGCTCGCCGAATTTCCCCAGGGTGATCAGCCTATCGTACATGACGATCGCGCCGGCCACGGCGACGTTGACGCAGAAGCTGGTCGGGATCTTGAGCACATGCTGGCAGCGCGCCACCAGTTCCGGGCTCAGGCTGCCCATCTCCGGCCCCAGTACATAGGCCGCGCGCAGCGGGTGGCGGAAGCGGGGCAGCTCGATCGCCTCGTCCAGCAGCTCGATGCCGACCAGCTGGCAATCCTGCGGCAGATTGAGCTCGGCCGCCGAGGGGTAGTCGTACCAGGGCAGGTTCTCGGGCGTGCGGCTGGTATCGGAACGCGCGGCATTGACCGAGTAGGTGGCGCCGATGGTGAAGACGAAGCTGCCGCCGAAGGCATGCGCGGTGCGGAACAGGTTGCCGGCATTCATCGGCTTGCTCAGGCGTTCGACGCCGATTCCGAAATAGCCGCGCATGGATACTCCCGCCTCGTCATTGTATAAGCGCAGAACCGTCTAAGCGCAGAACACCAGCAGGAGAGTCTCGCATGAGCCGCCCCTTCGGTCCGCTGCCATCCCCCGGCGCGCGGCCCTTTATCGTCGAGGTCAAGCGTGGCGCGCAAGTGGAAAGCCGCCATCCGGTCATTGCCGCCATCGTCGATGCCGATGGCGGCCTGGTGGCCGGCTGGGGCGATGTCGAAACGGCGATTTTTCCGCGTTCCTCCAACAAGGCCCTGCAGGCGCTGCCGCTGATCGAGAGCGGCGCGGCGGATGCCTTTCGCCTGAGCCAGGCGGAAATCGCCATGGCCTGCGCCAGCCATGGCGGCGAGACGCGTCATACCGACACCGTCGCGCTCTGGCTGCAGCGGATCGGGCGCAAGCCGGACGATCTCGAATGCGGCGCGCATTGGCCCTATCACGAAGAAACCGCGCGGCAACTGGCGCGCGATCGGCAATCGCCCAGCAACCTGCACAACAACTGCTCGGGCAAGCATGCCGGCATGGTCAGCGTCGCCACCCATCTGGGCGAGGATATCCGCGGCTATGTGAAACCCGATCATCCGGTGCAGCGCCGGGTGACGGCGGCGATCGAGGATGTCTGCAAGGTCAAGCTCGCGCCCGAGATGTTCGCCACCGATGGCTGCTCGATGCCGACCATGGCGCTACCGCTCCGGGCTCTGGCGCATGGCTTCGCGCGCTTCATCACCGGGCAGGGGCTGGCGCCGCAGCGCGCGGCGGCGGCGAAACGGATCGCCGCCGCGGTGATGGCCGAGCCGTTCTTCGTGGCCGGCACCGGCCGCTTCTGCACCGCGGTGATGCAGGCCGGCAAGCAGAAATTCATCGCCAAGACCGGCGCCGAGGGCGTCTACACCGCGGCTTCGGCCGAGCTTGGCCTCGGCATCGCGCTGAAGGTCCTCGATGGCACGGCGCGCGCGGCGCAGACCGCCCTGGGCGGCCTGCTCGAGCATCTGAAGCTGCTGGACGACGAGGGCCGCGAGGCGATCCGGCCGCTGGTCGAGCAGCCGCTGAACAACTGGCGCGGCCTGCATGTCGGCGATATCGGCCTCGCCCCGCCGGCATTCTGAGCGACGGCAGTCGAAAGGATGTGGACGGCGGTCCGCCGCGCGACGGAGCCGCTGTCGGATATCGTGCAGGATGATTACTCGAGTATTCAGCCGTCGTCCTGAAATGGGATTCCGGGTCTCGCGGCGGAACCGCGCCGCTTGCCCGGAATGACGAGACAGCGGTCAAGGCCGGGCCCGTTCACACAGATCGTCACCCTCGGGCTTGTCCCGAGGGGCCATGGGCGGTGCGGTCAGGCCGAGGCGGCCGGGCTCTGGCCTTGCTGCGTCTGGCCCTGTTGCGGCTCGGCCTGGCGCAGGGCCGCCAGGGTCTGCTCGATCACCGGCTTGGGCAGATCGCGGGTGATGAAGACGATCTTGCTGCGCCGGTCCTCGTCGGGCCAGGCGGGGATGGTCGCCGGCGGGTGGAAGAGATGCTGCACGCCATGCACCACCACCGGCCGGTCGACGCCGACGACATTCACCAGGCCCTTCACCCGCAAAAGATTGTCGCCGCGATAGGCGGCCAGCAGGTCCAGCCAGGTCGCCAGCGTGTTCCAGTCGAACGGCTCGTCATAGGTCAGGCAGAAGGCGGTGATCGAGGCGTCATGGCGATTCACGTCATGCGGATCCTGGCCCTCGCCGGCGCCATGGTGATGATCATGGTCGTGGCCATGGTGATGCTCGTGACCGTGATGCTCGTGATCGTGGTGATGATGGCCTTCGTCATAGGCCTCGGCGCGCAGCCAGTTCTGCACGTCGAAGGTCTTCCTGGCCGGATCGTAAAGTCCGGCATTGAACAGCTGGTTCGGTGCCAGATCGCCGTTGACCGCCGTGAAGGTCGGCGCGCCGGGATTGAGATGCTGCAGGCGATGGCGCAGCTGCTGCACCGCCTTCTGGTCGGCCACATCGACCTTGCTCAGCACCAGCCGGTCGGCGACGGCGGCCTGCTTCACCGCTTCCTTGTGGTTGTTCAGCGTGGCCTCGCCATTGACCGCATCGACGAGCGCGATCACGCTTTCCAGCCGGCAGCGCTCGGCCACCGCCGGATCGGTCATCAGCGTATGCAGCACCGGCGCGGGATCGGCCAGGCCGGTGGTCTCGATGACGATGCGGCGGAAGGGCCTCACCTCGCCGCGGTCGCGCCTGCTCATCAGGTCGTGGAAGGTCTTCACCAGGTCGCCGCGCACGGTGCAGCACAGGCAGCCCGAGCTGAGCAGCACGGTATCCTCGCTGGAGGAGGCGATCAGGGCGTGGTCCAGGCCGATCTCGCCGAATTCGTTGACGATGATGGCCGTCTCGCCCATGTCGGGATGGCGCAGCAGGCGGTTGAGCAGCGTGCTCTTGCCGGAGCCGAGGAAGCCGGTGATGACGGAAACCGGGATGCGGGTATCGACCTGTTCGGACATGGAAAACTCCTCACGCCACTAATGTCGTGCGGGCGGCGGGGAAAATCCAGTCTCCGCCGGTTTTACAACGTCCAGTATTTGACGGCTTGGGGGAGCGCGGCGCGGCGCCAGATACCCTTGATGTCGGCGATGAGGCCGCCGGGCTTCAGCATGCCGGCCAGGGCGGCGGGGGAGAGCTGGCAATAGGCCTGATGCGGCACGGCGGCCAGGATGGCGTCGAAACCGCCGAGCTCGTCCAGCCGCGGGCTCAGCATGACGCCGTATTCATGCTGCGCCTCGTTCGGATCGGCGAGCGGATCGTGCACGCTGACGCCATGGCCGAGCTGCCTGAGATGCGCGATCAGGTCGGCGACCTTGGAATTGCGCAGGTCGGGGACGTCTTCCTTGAAGGTGAGACCCAGCACCAGCACCGTGCCCTGCGCCGGGATGCGGGCCGAGACCGCCTCGGCGATATAGCGGCTCATGCCGTCGTTGATCGCCCGGCCCGAGAGGATGATGCGGGCATGATGGCCGAGCTGCTCGGCCCGGTGGGCCAGGTAATACGGATCGACGCCGATGCAATGGCCGCCGACCAGGCCGGGCTGGAATTTGAGGAAATTCCACTTGGTGCCGGCCGCCTCCAGCACGTCATGGGTGGAAATGCCCAGTTTGCCGAAGATCATGGCGATCTCGTTGACGAAGGCGATGTTGATGTCGCGCTGGGCATTCTCGATCACCTTGGCGGCTTCCGCCGTCTTGATGCTGGGCGCCAGGTGAATCCCGCCGCTGGTCACCCGGCCATAGAGCGCGGCGAGCTTTTCGGCCACCGCCGGCGTCTGGCCGGAGACGACCTTGGCGATCCTGTCGACCGTATGCACCCTGTCGCCGGGATTGATGCGCTCGGGCGAATAGCCGAGGAAGAAGTCGCGGCCGCAGACCAGGCCGGACTCGGCGGCGATGATCGGGCCGCAGATCTCCTCGGTGACGCCGGGATAGACCGTGCTCTCGAAGACGACGATGGCGCCCGGCACGGCATTGTGCCGCAGGGCCTGGCCGACGCTCCTGGAGGCCGAGCGGACCGGGCCGAGATCGGGCTGGTTCCTGGCGTCCACCGGGGTCGGCACGGTGACGATATAGACGCCGTGTCCGGCCAGATCGGCCGGCTCATGGCTCAGGTGCAGGGTCGAGGCGCGCAGCGCGGCCGAATCGGCCTCGCGGGTGCGGTCATGCCCCTCGCGCAGTTCGGCGATGCGGCCTTTGTCGATATCGAAGCCCAGCACCGGGCCATGCCTGGCCAGCGCCAGGGCCAGCGGCAGGCCGACATAGCCGAGACCGACGACGGCGATCGAATCGGGGGAAGGGCGGAAAACGGACAAGGCGGGGTCTCTCGGCAGGAAAGCTCAAGGGGCAGGGGGTAGCCCGCACGCCGCCGCCTGTCAATAAAGGGCGGCCGGCCGCCGCCTTCGCTTGACCCGCCTGTCCGGGCGGGATAGAGCCCGTCCATGTCCCGCCGGCTCTTGATCGTCGTCCAGGAAGCGCTGTTTTTCACCACCCATAGGCTGCCCGTGGGGCTGGCGATGCAGCAGCGCGGCTGGGAGGTGCATGTGGCGGCGCCGGCCGATCCGGCGATCGCCGCAAGGCTTGCGGCCCAGGGCTTCCAGTTCCATCCCATTCCGCTCGCCCGCGGCAGCCGCAGCCCGTTCGCGGATTTGCGGTTGCTCGGCGCTCTGGCAGTCCTGTTCCTGCGGCTGCGGCCGGACCTGCTGCATCTGGTTTCGATCAAGCCGATGATCTGGGGCGGCATGGCGGCGCGGCTGACCGGCGTGCCCGCCGTGATACATGCCATTACCGGCCTGGGATTTGTCCGCCGCAATGAAGGTGGCGGGTTGCTGCGCAGTATCCTCGAACGCCTGTATAGGATCGCACTCGCCCACCCGAACAACCTGGCGATCTTCCAGAACGGCGACGACCTCGCGGTTTTCGAGACTGGCCGGATGGTGCAACCCGGGCGCTGGATGATGATCCGCGGCTGCGGTGTCGATATGCAGCGTTTCGTAAATCGGCCGGAAGCCCCGATCGATGCCGCGCATCCTCCCATCGTGATGTTTCCGGCGCGGCTGATTGGCGACAAAGGGCTGTATGAATTTGTCGCCGCGGCCAAGCATTTCAAATCGAAGCAGATTCCGGCGCGTTTTGTCCTCGTCGGCCGGCGCGATCCGCTCAGCCCCTCCGATATCGGTCAAGACGCATTGGACGATTGGGTGGCGCGCGGGCTGGTCGAGTATTGGGGCTTCTCCGATGACATGCCGGATACGCTGGCCAAAGCCCACGTGATCGCGATGCCATCCTTCTATGGAGAAGGCGTGCCGCGCAACCTGATCGAGGCCTGTGCGGTGGGGCGGGCCATCGTCACCGCCGATGCTCCGGGATGCCGCGAGGTGGTGCGCCATGAGGAAAATGGCCTGCTGGTGCCGGCACGTGATGCCGCAGCGACGACGTCTGCCATAGGCCGGTTGCTTGAGGATGCCGATCTCCGCCGCCGGCTGGCCGCCGCCGGCCGGGCCAAGGCCGAGGCCGAATTCTCGGTTGAGCATTTCGTGACGCAAAGTCTGGCGGCTTACCGGCATGTGCTGGGGCAGGAGCCATGACCGGCTTGGCTTACTGGGCGTGGGCTATTGCACTTGCCGCGCTGGCCGGACTGATTGTTGCGCTGGCGATGCGGCCGCTGATCGCCTGGTTGAAGCGCCGGGCGGTGTGGGATGTGCCGAATGCCCGCTCCAGCCATGCCGAAGCCACTCCGCGGGGTGGCGGCATCGCGGTCATGGCCGGCATCGTTGCCGCCGCCGCCGTCTGGCTCGGTCTGCTGCAGGACGCGGTCGCGGCCGTTGCGCTGCTCGGGGCGCTGGCGCTCGCGGCGATTTCGTGGCTCGACGATCGCCGTGCCGGCGGCCTGCCGGCGCGGCTGCGGCTGGCGGCGCAGGCCCTGGTCATCGGCATCGTCCTGGCTCTGCTGCCGGCCGAGGCGCGCATCGCCGGCGGCTGGATGCCGCTCTGGCTGGAGCGGATCGTCTGCTTCTTCGCCTGGCTGTGGTTCACGAATCTTTTCAACTTCATGGACGGGATCAACGGCATCAGCGGCACCGAGATGGCATCCATCGGCATCGGCATCGCCGCCCTGCATGCGATAGCGGGAGACGCGGACAGCAGCGGCGGCCTGGCGCTCATCCTGGCGGCTGCGGGGCTCGGTTTCCTGCCGTGGAACTGGAACCGCGCCAGGGTCTTTCTCGGCGATGTCGGCAGCGTGCCGGCGGGCTTCCTGCTCGGCTGGCTGCTGCTCGATGCGGCGCTTCAGGGCCAATGGGCGGCGGCGCTGATAGTGCCGATGTATTACTGGCTCGATGCCAGCATCACGCTGCTGCGCCGTCTGCTGCGGCGGGAGAAGATCTGGGAGGCGCATCGCAGCCATTTCTATCAGCAGGCGGCCCGCCGATTTGGCGATCATGTCTCGGTCACGCGCCGCATCGCAGCCCTGAATGTCGCGCTGATCGGATTGGCGCTGGTCTCCAGCGCAGGCTGGCCCCTGAACGGCTTGGCGGTGACGGTTGCCGCCGGCCTGACCATTCTGCTGTGCAGGCATTTCGCTCAGCCCGCAAAGCCAGTACTATAGCGTCGCCCCACAACCACCGGACGCACCGTGCCGACGCTGAAGCCCGCCATGCCTTTCGCTCGCCTCAACCGCCGCATCGTGCTGGTGGCGCTGCACGACATCGTCATGGCGGCGGTATCCTTCCAGTTGGCGCTCGGCCTGCGCTATTGGCTGGCCGATCTGCCCTGGACGCTGTCCACCTATTGGGAAGCGATGGTCATTTTCGCCGCCGTCGCGGCGGTGGTCTTCCGCTATTCCGGCCTCTATCGCGGCATCTGGCATTTCGCGTCCGTGCGCGACATGCTGGCCATCATGCGGGCCAGTGCATTGGCATTGCTGATTTTCCTGCCGCTGCTGTTTTTCGTCACCCGCCTGGAAAGCTATCCCCGCAGCGCCTTGCTGCTGCAATTCTTCATTCTTGTGCCGCTGCTGGGCGGGCCCCGTCTTCTGTACCGCAGCTGGAAGGACGGCAGCCTGATCGAGCTGTGGAAGCGCGGCGAAGACAAGCGCGTACCGGTCCTGCTGGTCGGCTCGGGCCTGGCGGCGGACGCCTTCATCCGCGAGATGGAACGCAACCGCCAGGCCGGTTATCGCGTGGTCGGCATCATCGACAACAGCGAGGGCCGGCAGGGCCGCGATCTGCGCGGCGTTCGCATCCTCGGCGGTCTCCACGACATTTCCGCGGTCGTGCAGGGCTTGCGCGAGTTCGACCGGCCGCGGCGGATCATCGTCGCCGATGAGCGCCTGGGCGGCGGTGCGATCCGCCAATTGCTGGATGCCGCCACGCCGCTCGGATTGACGGTGGCGCGCCTGCCGCGCCTGACCGAGTTTCGCAAGGAAGGCGAGACGGCGCAGCAATTGCGGCCGATCGATGTCGAAGATCTGCTTGGCCGGCCGCAGCGCGTGCTCAACCGTGCCCCGGTGGCAAAACTCTTTGCCGGCCGCCGCGTCCTGGTTACTGGTGCCGGCGGCACCATCGGGTCCGAGCTGGTGCGCCAGATCGCCGAGCTTGCCCCGTCGCTGGTCGTCCTGTTCGAGCAGAGCGAACATGCGCTTTATCAGATCGACATGGAGATGGCCGAGCGGTTTGCCGCCGTGCCGCGCATGGCCGTTCTGGCCAATGTCCGTTCGCGGGACCGCATCGAACAGGTATTCCGCGAATACCGGCCCGAGATCGTCCTGCATGCAGCCGCCTATAAGCATGTGCCGCTGGTCGAGGGCAATGCCGAGGAAGGCGTGCTGACCAACGCGATCGGCACGCGCGAGCTGGCCGAGGCCTGCCAGCGCCATGGCGTCGAGGCCATGGTCCTGATCTCGACCGACAAGGCGGTCAATCCGACCAATGTCATGGGCGCAACCAAGCGCGTCGCGGAAATGATCTGCCAGAGCCTGGACGTGGCGCAGGCCGGCACGCGTTTCGTCACCGTGCGGTTCGGCAATGTGCTCGGCTCGTCCGGCTCGGTCGTGCCGCTGTTCCAGCGCCAGCTCAGCCAGGGCGGGCCGCTGACGGTCACCCATCCCGACGTGACCCGCTTCTTCATGACCACCCGCGAGGCGGTCGAACTCATCCTGCAGGCGGCGGCCCTGCCGCAGGAGGAACTCAATGGCGGCGGCAAGATATTCGTGCTCGACATGGGCGAGCCGGTGCGGATTCAGGATCTGGCGCGCCAGATGATCCGTCTGGCCGGCCTGAAGCCCGATGTGGATGTGAAGATCGTCTTCACCGGCCTGCGGCCTGGCGAGAAGCTGTACGAAGAAGTGCTGCACCATGACGAGGCGCTGGTGCCGACCTCGCAGGAGGGCATTCTGCTGGCAGCGCCGCGCGTGCTGGATCGGGCCGAGCTGAATGCCGCATTGGATGTGCTGGCGCAGGCAGCCGCAGCGCGCGATACCGCGACCGTGCTGGCGCAGCTGAAAATACTGGTGCCGGAATTCCGGCATGCGCCGCTTGGTCAGGACAAGGATATGCCGGTGCAGGCGGCGACCGCCGCCACATCGGTGGCGGCGGTCGGCGGCGAGTGAAGATCACCCGCGGGCGATCAGTTCGGCCTGCTTGACGATGCCTTCCGCCTGGCGGATCGAGGCGATGTCGATCAGCTTGCCGTCCAGCGCGACGGCGCCCTTGCCTTCCGCCTGCGCCTGTTTCATCGCCTCCAGGATGCGGCGCGCCTTCTTCACCTCTTCCGCGGGCGGCGTGTAGACCTCGTTGGCGAGCGGGATTTGCGAGGGGTGGATCGCCCATTTGCCTTCGCAGCCGAGGATCGCCGCGCGGTTGGCCTGCGCCTTGTAGCCTTCCGCATCGGCGAAGTCGCCGAACGGCCCGTCGATCGGCCGCAAGCCATTGGCGCGGGCCGCCACCACCATGCGGGCGATGGCGTAATGCCACATGTCGCCCCAGAAGAACTCGCGCGGCTTGTCGCCGTCCTTGTCGGTCAGCACGCCATAAAGCGGGTTGGGGCCGCCGATCGAGGTGGTGCGCGCCCGCGTCGAGGCCGAATAATCGGCGACGCCGAAATGCAGGCTTTCCAGCCGCGGCGAAGCGGCGGCGATCTCGTGGATGTTCTGCATGCCCAAGGCGGTTTCGATGATCGCCTCGATGCCGATGCGCTTCTTGAATCCCTTTGCCGCCTCGATCTGGGTCAGCAGCATGTCGACGGCATAGATGTCGGCTGCCGTGCCGACCTTCGGCACCATAACGAGGTCCAGTTTGTCGCCGGCGCCTTCGATCACCTCGACGACATCGCGGTACATGTACTGCGTATCGAGGCCGTTGATGCGCACCGACATCGTCTTGTTGCCCCAGTCGACCTCGTGCAGCGCCTGGATGATATTCTTGCGCGCCTGCGGCTTATCGTCGGGTGCGACGGCATCTTCGAGATCGAGGAAGATCACATCGGCGGCCGACTTGGCGGCTTTTTCGAACAGCTTCGTATTGCTGCCCGGCACCGCGAGTTCACAGCGGTTCAGCCGGGCCGGAGCGGGGGTGATCGTCTTGAAGCTCATGGCGCTTTACTCTCCCTTGAGGTCTTGCTGCATCTGCTAACGGTGCGGCGGCTGCTTGGCAAGCCTGACGTTGGGACAAGAAAGTTACCGATAAAACTATCGGGCCGTCCCGGTTCCCTTGCCGGACGGCCGTGCCAGCGGGTGATGGGCCTGGACCAGCGCCTGTTTACGGGCTTCCAGCACATGCGTGTAGATCTGCGTCGTGCTGATATCGGCATGGCCGAGCATCTTCTGCACGGCGCGCAGATCGGCGCCACGGGCGAGCAGGTGGCTGGCGAAAGCATGACGCAGCACGTGCGGCGAGACTTTCGCCGGCGCAATGCCCGCAGCCACCGCAAGCTCCTTCAACAATTGGCCGAAACGCTGCCGGGTCAGGTGGCCGCTTTCGCCGCGCGAAGGAAACAGCCAGGGCGACGATTGCTTCGGCTGCAGGAAGTCCTTGCGCCAGCCGGCGTAATCCTCGACCGCTTCGCGCGCCGGCTGGCTCAGCGGCACCAGCCGCTCCTTGCCGCCCTTGCCGCGAATCACGAGAAAGCGCGGATCGTCGCCGAAAGGCGGCCAGCGCAGGGAAACCAGTTCGCTTACCCGCAATCCGGTGGCGTAAAGCAGTTCCAGCAGCGCCGTCAGCCGCGCGGCCTCCGCCGGATCGTCGCGCAGGCGGCGCGCTTCCGCCAGCAGGCGGTCGACCTCGTCTTCGCTCAGGATCTTCGGCAGCGGGCGGGCGCGCTTGGGGGCGTCCAGCAGGGCCGCCGGATCGTCCTTGCGGATGCCTTCCTGGGCCAGGAAGCGGAAGAACTGCCGCAGGGCCGAGAGCCGCCGGGCCGCCGTCGTTGGCTTCAGGCCGGCATCGGCCAGGCCTTGCACGTAGAGACGGAGCGCATCGATACCGACCTGCTGCGGGGTCTCTTCGCGGGCGGCGAGAAAGCCGGCGAAATCGGCGAGATCGGTCTGATAGGCGAGCAGGGAATTCTTCGCCAGGCCGCGCTCGGCGCTCAGCATCTCGAGGAAGCTCTCGATATGGCGGCCCAGAGAGTGTCGAGCGGGGGAATGTCGACCGGGAGAATGCCGGTCAGGGGGGCGTCGGTCGGCGCGCGCCATCCTTGGCGCCGTTTCCGCTCAGAAGCCGTGCAGCAGCGCGGCTTCGAGCGCTATCCGCTTGCTGTCGGCAGCGAGGCCGACCTCGCGCAGCGCGCCCAGCGCCGTGGCAAGGCTTTGGCCATCGGCCTTCGCCGTGCCCCGCGGCCCGAGCAGGGCCAGCGCCAGGGCAACCGTCTCGGCCTTGGCCTTGGATTGCGATGCCCGCTGCAAACCGTGCCAGATCACCACCGATGGCACTGCGCCGCTTTCCATGGCGGAGGGCGCAAGCAAGGCCTGCCAGCGGTTCGCCGGCACTGCGATGCCGGCACCCTCCGCCAGCGTCAGCAGCAAGGTGGCGCGCGCATCGCGCTCGGCTTCCGGCTGCGATTGCAGCGTCGCCAGCCAGGCATCGTAACTGCTGTCGCGCCATTGGCCTTCGCTCAACAGCAGCAACGGCCAGAGCTGGGCGGCCATGTCGCCCGCCTTGCCGCGCTCCGGCGGAAGGGTGAGCAAGTTGTTGTACCACAGCCGCGCGATATCCTCGGCCCCGGCGGCCAGCGCCAGGCGTATCACCGCCGGCGCGGCGGAAATGGTCGTCTCGTCCGGCGTCAATCCGCTGAGCAGCGGCTTGTAGACCGCGGCTGTCACCATCAGCAGGTCGCGGCTTTGCGCCAGATCGAAACCCTTCTGCAGCAGCGCGGCGCGCGTCTTCGCATCGGCGGCAGCCTTGGCTTCCTGATAGAGGAGGGCGGCCGCGCGGGCGGATTTTTCCTTGCCCTTGGACAAGGCCGTGCGCTGTGCGTCGCTGATCGGCAGGGCGGCATAGGCCTCGGCGAGCCTGGCGGCCGGGAGGGTGCCATAGAGTACGGCCTTTTCGGCGGCAGCCAGCCGCAATTCCGGATCGGCCTTGTCGTATCCGGCCAGGGCGGCCAGCAGCACCGGCGGCGCGATCTCCAGCATATCCTTGGGCAGCGGCTTGCCGGCCGCCCGCAGCATGGCGAAATGCAGCGGACTGGCGCTGGCGCCGAGCGTTTCGACCTTCACCCGCGCATCGCCGCGCATCGCCGCGGCCAGGGCCGCAAAGGCCGGATCGTCGCCGCCGCCGTCGCGCCACAGGCTGAGCGCCAGATCGCCGCCGGGAATGTCCTTGGCCAGATAGCGGCAGAACACCGCCAGCTTCTGCCAATAGGCCGAGCCGTCTTCGCGCAGGCCCGCCGCGTCGAGTTCGCAGGCGCGGCCAAGATCGTTGCGCAGCAAAGCGGCTTCGACCGGCAGCTGGGTGAAGACGGCATCCTTCAGCAGGGGCGGTTGGGGCTCCGCCAGTTGCTCGGCCTCGCCGATCAGCCCGAGGCGGTAAAGCTGCGTGATGCGCTGTCCCAGCAGGCTCGGGGTGCCCGGCGTGCCGGCCGGCACCTCCGCCGTGGTCAGCAGCAGGCGGCGCTGCAGATCGCGCAGGGCCGGCGCGGGCACCGGAGCGGGCAAGACGGTCAGGAGGCGCATGGCCCGCGGCAGATCGGTGCCCTGCCACATCTCGGCGCCGAGACCGCCATTGTCATCGTCCAGCAAGCCGGCCGTGGACGGGTCGGGCGCCTGAAGCGGCTGGATGACGAATGCCTTCTGCACGCTGCCCTCGGATTCGCTGCCTTCCGAATTGCTGGCGGCGGCCGGCTGGCCGATGGAGGTTTGAGCGCCGATCGGCGGGATGTTGGTCTGCGGCGTATTGGTTTGCGGCGGTGCCGAGATGGCCGGCTCCGGCGGCGCGGGACGTTGCGCGTCCGCATCGCGGCTCGGCGGAATCAGACGAATCGGCTGCGCCCAGGTCGCCGCCCCGCCGGCGACCGCAAGAAGGGTAGCGAGGCCTGCCGCCAGACCGGCCTGTCGGAGTCCCCGCTGCATTCGTCTATTTTCCCAGCCGGTCGGCGGGAATCACCTTTTCCACCTTGGCGCGGGGCGCCGGGATGTTCCAGGTGGCCAGGAAGACGGCACCGCCTCCGAGCAGCAGGACGAGAATCAGCAGCAGGAAAATCGACATACGGGCCATACGGCTTCGGCTCCGGACTGGGCGTGCCGGACGGTCCCGGCCACGCGGTGGAATTGTGGCGCAATTGCTTTATTGTATCGGCGTGGCGCGGTGCAAGCAATGCGCGCGCCCCTGAACGGAGACGACGTGAACATCGGTGCTACAGCGTCTGCCGTCGCCGGCCCATCCGACGAGTCCCCAGCCGACAAGTCGCTGCCTGATGCCACGCCGGCGCCTGGCGACGGAAAACCTGCTCCCGGGCGCACGGCCGGCGCGGCTGCCGCGGCGGGGCCGGCAAGCGCGCTGCGCAGCCTGATTCTGGTCGGGCTGATGGGGGCGGGCAAAAGCTCGGTCGGCCGCCGGCTGGCCGGGGTGCTCGGATTCGATTTCGTCGATGCCGATACCGAGATCGAGAGAGCGGCCGGCGCCACGATCCCGGAGATTTTCGCCGCCCATGGCGAAGCCGCTTTCCGCGACGGCGAGCGCAAGGTGATCGCCCGGCTGTTGCAGCAGCCGCGCATCGTGCTGGCGACCGGCGGCGGCGCCTACATGAATCCCGAAACCCGCGCGCGCATCCGCGCCGCCGGGATTTCCATCTGGCTCAAGGCCGAGCTCGACGTGCTGGTCAAACGCTGCGCCCGGCGCACGCATCGCCCGCTGCTGCAGAACGGCGACATGCGGCAGACCCTGGCCCGGCTGATGGAGGAACGCTATCCGGTCTATGCCGGGGCGGATATCACCGTCATCACCGGCGACGGGCCGCACGAAGACGTGGTCGACGATATCCTGCGCGCCCTGCCGGAGGATTACCGTCACCTGGCTGCGGCGGAAGCCGGCGCCGGGCGGGCAGACATTTCTCGAATGGAGTAGGCGATGAGCCGGAAAGTCCGCGTCGCGCTCGGCGATCGCGCCTATGACATCCTGGTCGATACCGGTCTGATCCAGAAGGCCGGCGAGCATATCGCGCCGCTGCTGCGGCGGCCTTTCGCGGTGATCGTCACCGACGAGAATGTCGCCGCCACGCCGCATCTGCAGGCGCTGCGCCGCGCCCTGGCGCAGAAGAATATCGGCTGCGAGACCGTCATCCTGCCGCCGGGCGAGAGCCAGAAATCCTATGCCGGCTTCGAGCGCCTGTGCGAGGCGCTGCTGGCCCTGAAAGTCGAGCGCCGCGATCACCTGATCGCACTCGGCGGCGGCGTCATCGGCGACCTGGTCGGCTTCGCCGCCGCGGTGCTGCGCCGGGGCATGGATTTCATCCAGGTCCCGACCACGCTGCTGGCGCAGGTCGACAGTTCGGTCGGCGGCAAGACGGCGATCAACAGCCGCCAGGGCAAGAACCTGATCGGCGCCTTCCATCAGCCGCGCCTGGTGCTGGCCGATGTCGACCTGCTCGCCACCCTGCCGGCGCGCGAGTTGCGGGCCGGCTATGCCGAGGTCGTCAAATACGGCCTGCTCGGCGATGCCGATTTCTACGCATGGCTCGAGCGGAACGGCGCCGCGCTGCTGGCCGGCGATGCCGCCTTGCGCATCGAAGCCGTGGCGCGCTGCTGCATGCACAAGGCGCGGATCGTCGCCGCCGACGAGCGCGAGGAGGGCGAGCGGGCCTTGCTCAATCTCGGACATACCTTCGGCCATGCGCTGGAGGCCGAGACCGGCTATTCGCAGCGCCTTCTGCACGGCGAGGGCGTCGCCGTCGGCATGGCGCTCGCCTTCCGCCTTTCGGCCCGGCTCGGCCTATGCGACGCAGCCCTTGCGCCGCGCATCGAGCGCCATCTGAGCGCAAGCGGCCTGCCGGCGCGGCTGACCGATGTCGAGGGCGCCCGGAGCTTCACGCCCGCCGTCCTGCTCGAGCATATGAAGCAGGACAAGAAGGTGCGCGATGGCCATCTGGTCTTCATCCTGGCCGAGGCCATCGGCCAGGCGATCCAGCGCAATGACGTAACGCCGGCGGCGGTCGAGGCCCTGCTGGCCGAACAATTGGCCCGTTCCGCTACTTAGTACAGGCCATGATCGATACCGTCATCGTCGGAACCGCCGCAGCCATTGTCCTGCTGCTGGCGCTGTCGGCTTTCTTCTCCATGTCGGAGACGGGGCTGACGGCGGCATCGCCGCCGCGCATCCATCATCTGGCCGGCGAGGGCAAGCGCGGGGCCAATGCCGTGCTCAAGCTGCTGGAAAGCCGCGAGCTGCTGATCAGTTCGATTCTGCTTGGCAATAATGCGGTCAACATCCTGGCTTCGGCCTTGGCGACAAATCTGCTGATCACGCTGTTCGGCGATGTCGGCGTCGCCTATGCCACCGTGGCGATGACCGTGCTGGTGCTGATCTTCGGCGAGGTGATGCCGAAGACCTATGCGATCAACAAGCCCGAGCGCGTCGCCCTGGCGGTGGCGCCGACCATCGCGGTGCTGATCCGCCTGCTGGCGCCCCTGGTCCGCGCGGTGCAGTGGATCGGCGTGCGCACGCTGCGGCTGTTCGGCGTGCATATCGCGCGCGATCAGCCGCTGACCGCCAGCGAGGAAATCCGCTCGGCGCTGCAGCTGCACGCCGAGGAAGGCCGGATGGTCAAGCACGAGCGCGACATGCTCGGCTCGATCCTCGACCTGGAGGAGGTGCCGGTCGGCGACGTGATGGTGCATCGCCGCAACATGGTGATGCTGGATGCCGACCTGCCGCCGGACGAGCTGGTGCGCCAGGTGCTGGCCAGTCCGCATACCCGCATTCCGATCTGGAAGGGCGATCCGGAGAATGTCATCGGCGTGCTGCATGCGAAGGATCTGCTGCGCGCCCTGGCGGCATCCGGCTTCGATCAGCAGAAGCTCGATCTGCCGCGGCTGCTGACCACGCCCTGGTTCGTGCCGGAGACCACCACGTTGCGCGGCCAGCTCAATGCCTTCCGCCAGCGGCGGGCGCATTTCGCGCTCGTGGTCGACGAGTATGGCGCGATCATGGGGCTGGTGACGCTGGAGGATATTCTCGAGGAGATCGTCGGCGACATCCGCGACGAGCACGATCCGGCCAGCCGGATCTACCGCCTGCAGCCGGACGGATCACTGGTGGTGGACGGCATGGCGACGATCCGCGATATCAACCGGCAGTTCGACTGGCACCTGCCCGACGACGATGCCACCACCATCGCCGGTCTGGTGCTGCACGAGACGCAGACGATTCCCGATCCCGGCCAGGTTTTCATGTTCCACGGTTTCCGCTTCGAGATTCTGCGCCGGCTGCGCCATCAGGTGACGCTGCTGAAACTCACTCCGGCGCCGCCGCCCAATTCTTCCGCCGAAGCGTGAAGCCTTCCGGCCCCGCAGGCCGGTCAGCCTGCCGATTCTTTGAGTTCGGCGTCTTTGAGTTCGGCGTCTTTCGCTTCGGCTGCTCCGTTCGGCGAAAAAACCGCCGTATCGCGGTTGCCCAGGGGCATGCGCGGCAACAGCGCCGAGCCGGCGCCTTCGGGCCGCAGACCGGAGCGCAGGATGAAATAGCCCAGCACGGCGCTGCGGATGCGCGAGGTCAGGGTCTTCTCCCGCCGGGCCGGATCGCGGTCGATCAGGGTGGCAAATGTATGCCGGTCGAGGCCCTCCGCCGCGCAGATCAGGTCCAGGGCGGTCCATTCCAGTTGTTCGAGGCGAATGCTGGTCCGGCCTCGTTCCAGCCGCAGATTGCGGGTCACCAGACTGGAGCCGTTCAACGGCGAATGGGCATGCTGCGGCTGACGCGTAATGGGCATGCCACAACCATTAATAGGCTAGACCCGGATTATCAAATGAAAAGGTTGTAGGTTTTGAAAATTATCAATGCATGAATTATATGTCATGCCACTGTAGGAAGTGCAATCGATCTGATGACTGCTCGCGGGCGTTGTCGTTACGGTCCCGTACCGTCCTCATCCGGCGTGAGAGCGGTGATTGCAAGAGCATGCAGGCCGGCGCCGAATTCCTCGGCAACGAGTTGATGCACCAGCCGCTGGCGTTGCAGCCGGTTCAAACCGCGGAAGCGTTCGGAAACGATGACGAGCTGGAAATGGGTTTCGCCGCCCGGCAGCCCCCTGGTGCCGGCATGGCCCGCATGCCGGGCCGAATCGTCGATAAGCTCCAGCCGGCTGGGTGCCAGGGCTGCCGTCAATTTGCCGCGCATGCGGTCTGCGATCGACATGATAAAAACTCCCGCAAAGCTCAAGAAAAACGCAACAAGGGTCGCCGGAGCAGGATATCGGCAATCGCCTTGCCACTGCCACCGCTTCGACCCATACTTTGACCGTGATGAGTAGAGCCCGTTCCGCCCAGCGAAAAATCCTGCTTGAAGCCGAAGTTGACGTCAGTTTCGGACGGGTGCGCGCACGGATCTGCGACCATCCTGGCTGCCAGGAGGAAGGGGCCTATCCGGCGCCGAAAAGCCGGGAACCGCGCGAGGGACGCTGGCATTTCTGTCTTACCCATGTCCGTCAGTACAATGCCGGCTGGGACTTCTTCCGCGGCATGAGCGCGGCGGATGTGGAACGCTATCAGCGCGAGGATGTTTTGGGCCATCGGCCGACCTGGCGGCTGGGCACCAGGCCGCAGCGCGAGGAGCCGCAGGTCTGGGTCAAGGACGATCTGGGCATTCTTGCCGATGTCGGCATCACCCTCGGCGCCAGCCGGCGGAAATCGCGGGCGGAGCTGCAGTTGCAGCCGCGCGAGCGCGAGGCGCTGACGATGCTGGGCTTCGACCTGGAGACGATCGTGCTGCCGTTGCGGAAGGCCGACATCAAGGCGCAGTACAAGACGATGGTAAAACGCTACCATCCCGATATCCGCGGCGGCGACCGGGCCGCCGAGGAAATGCTCAAAAGCATCAACCAGGCCTATGCCTATCTTCAATCGCGCGGCTATACTTGAGATTGTTCAGGCTGCCCGAGACTTAGCCCAAGAAGACCATTGAGAGTGATATGACGGCCCTCCAGACCAAAACCATTGCCGCGCCAGCCAACGATCTGCCGGATATTACGATTTCCGTCCGCGACGTGTTCGGCGTCGAAAGCGACATGAAGGTGCCTGCCTTCAGCCAGCCGACCGAGCATGTACCCGATCTCGATCCGGCCTACCGCTTCGACCGCGAAACCACGCTCGCGATCCTGGCCGGTTTCGCCTACAACCGCCGCGTCATGGTGCAGGGCTATCACGGCACCGGCAAGTCGACCCATATCGAACAGGTGGCGGCGCGGCTGAACTGGCCCTGCGTGCGCGTCAACCTCGACAGCCATATCAGCCGTATCGACCTGGTCGGCAAGGATGCGATCGTGCTGCGCGACGGCAAGCAGGTCACCGAATTCCGCGAGGGCATTCTGCCCTGGGCGCTGCAGTCGCCGGTAGCGCTGGTCTTCGACGAATACGATGCCGGCCGTCCGGACGTGATGTTCGTGATCCAGCGCGTGCTCGAAGTCGAAGGCAAGCTGACCCTGCTGGACCAGAACCGGGTGATCCGGCCGCACAAGGCCTTCCGTCTGTTCTCCACCGCCAATACGGTCGGCCTGGGCGATACCTCCGGCCTCTATCACGGCACGCAGCAGATCAACCAGGGGCAGATGGACCGCTGGAGCATCGTGACCACGCTGAACTACCTGCCGGCGGAGGACGAGATCGCCATCGTGCTGGCCAAGTCGCCGACCTATACGGGCGAGCAGGGCCGCAAGACGATTCAGAACATGGTGGCCGTGGCCGATCTGACCCGCGCCGGTTTCATGAACGGCGACATCTCGACCGTGATGAGCCCGCGCACCGTGATCACCTGGGCCGAGAATGCGCGCATCTTCGGCAGCGTCGGCTTCGCCTTCCGGCTCACCTTCCTCAACAAATGCGACGAGCTGGAGCGGCCGATGGTTGCCGAATACTACCAGCGCTGCTTCGGCGAGGAGTTGCCCGAGACCGCCGCCAAGGCCGACCTGGTCTAGCCGGCCGGCCGCCGCCGGGATTTTTTGCTCATGGCGAAACCGGAAAGCCCGATCGAACCTTTCAAGCGCGCGCTGACGGCGGCGACGCGGGCGATCTCGCATGACCGCGATCTGCAGGTCAGCTTCGGGCCGGAAACGCCGGGTCTGCGCGGCAAGCGGGCGCGGCTGCCGGTGCCGAGCCGCGATCTGCCGGCCAACGAGGTCGCACAGATCCGCGGCGCTGCCGACGCAATGGCGCTGCGGCTGCGCTATCACGACGACAATCTGCATTCCCGCATGCTGCCGCAGGGCGGCACGGCGCGCGCCGTCTTCGATGCGGTGGAGCAGGCCCGCGTCGAGGCGATCGGCGCCAACAACATGGCCGGCGTGGCGCAGAACCTGACTGCGGCGCTGGAAGAAAGATGCCGCAGCCGCGGCTATGCCAAGATCAAGGATCGCTCCGAAGCCCCCCTGGCGGATGTGCTGGGCCTGATCGCCCGCGAGCGCATGACCGGCGAGTCGATCCCGGACTCCGCCCGCAAGATGGTTTCGCTCTGGCGCGACTGGATCGAGGAGAAGGGCGGCAAGGACCTGGATCACCTCTTCGAGGCGATCCGCGACCAGCGCGCCTATGCCAAAGTCGCCCGCCGCCTGATCAAGGATCTCGAGCTCACCGATGAGGAGGGCGGCGAGATGGATGACGAGGACGAGGGCGAGGATCAGGACACCCAGGGCCAGCAGCCGCAGAGCCAGTCGGAAGGCGAGGATTCCGATCAGGGCGAGGCGGCCACCTCCGGCATGGATCAGGCCGAGGCGGCCGATGCGTCGGCCGGCGAGGCGGCCGAGATGGAAGCCGAGGCCGGCATGGAGCAGGAGGTTGCCGGCTCCGGCGAGGAGGCGGGCAAGGGCCGCCGCCCGCCTTACGGCGATGCCGGCCATAACCGCGAGCCGGGCTACAAGGTCTATACCAAGCAGTTTGACGAGGTGATCGGCGCCGACGATCTGTGCGATGCCGACGAACTGGCGCGCCTGCGGCATCATCTGGACCAGCAGCTCAGCCATCTGCAATCGGTGGTCGGCAAGCTGGCCAACCGCCTGCAGCGCCGCCTGATGGCCAAGCAGTCGCGCTCGTGGCATTTCGACCTTGAGGAAGGCATTCTCGATGCCGCGCGGCTGGCGCGCGTCGTCGCCAATCCGACCCTGCCGCTCAGCTACAAGCAGGAAAGCGACATCGAGTTCCGCGACACCGTGGTCTCGCTGCTGATCGACAATTCCGGCTCGATGCGCGGGCGGCCGATCACGGTCGCCGCCATGTGCGCCGATATCCTGGCCCGCACGCTGGAGCGCTGCGGGGTGAAGGTGGAAATCCTCGGTTTCACGACGCGGGCCTGGAAAGGCGGCCAGAGCCGCGAGAAATGGCTGTCCGACAACAAGCCGGCGCAGCCGGGGCGGCTCAACGATCTGCGCCATATCGTCTACAAGGGCGCCGACGCGCCCTGGCGGCGGGCGCGGCGCAATCTGGGCCTGATGCTGCGCGAGGGCCTGCTGAAGGAGAATATCGACGGCGAGGCGCTGATGTGGGCGCATGAGCGCCTCATCGGCCGGCCCGAGCAGCGCCGCATCCTGATGGTGATTTCCGACGGCGCGCCGGTCGACGATTCGACGCTCTCGGTCAATCCCGGCAATTACCTCGACCGCCATTTGCGCGAGGTGATCGACTGGGTCGAGAAGCGCTCGCCGGTCGAACTGGTCGCCATCGGCATCGGCCATGACGTGACGCGCTATTACAAGCGGGCGGTGACCATCGTCGATGCCGAGCAGCTTGGCGGCGCCATGATGGAAAAGCTCGCCGAGCTGTTCGACGAAACCCCTGCCGCCGCGCAGCCGCCGCGCCGGGGCCGGCGCCGCGCCGCCTGATCAGTTCAGCTTCTTCAGCGAAGCGAGCAGATTGCCCAGGCCGGTCTTGGCCTGCTCGCTCAATCCGTCCGGCGTGCCGGGCACATGATCCGCTTCCGCGGCGGTCTCCGTCCCCGTCTTGCCGGCGCCCGCGCCGCTGCTGGCGCCGAGCGCGCGGTTCATCGCCGCTATCAACTGCGGCAGCGCAATCGGCTTGGCGATGTAGTCGTTCATGCCCGCCGCCAGGTATTTCTCGCGATCGCCCTCCATGGCATTGGCGGTCAGCGCGATGATGGGAATGTCGGCGCAGCCCTGCGGCAGGCTGCGGATCGTCCGGGTCGCCTGCAGGCCGTCCATTTCCGGCATCTGTACATCCATCAGCACGAGATCGTAGGGCGCCTTCTGCACCTGTTCGCAGGCCTCGATCCCGTTGGTGGCGACATCCACCTGGTGGCCAAGCTGGCGCAGCATCAGGCCGATCACCATCTGGTTCACCTGATTGTCCTCGGCAACCAGGATGCGCAGGCTGTTCCGTGTCGCCGGCCCGGCCGCCTGCGCTTCCGCAACCGCGGCCTTGACCGGCTCGCCTTCCGGTAGAGTCACCGAGAACCAGAAGGTGCTGCCTTCGCCCTCGGTGCTCTCGACGCCGACCCGCCCGCCCATCAGTTCGACAAGCTGCTTTGAGATGGCCAGCCCGAGGCCGGTGCCGCCGAAGCGGCGGGCGATCGAGCTGTCGGCCTGCGTAAAGCGGCCGAACAGGCGTTCCATCTTGTCGGCGGCGATGCCGATGCCGGTATCGCGCACGGAAAACCTGATGCGGTGTCTTCCGTCCGGTTCCGCGGCCGATGCCACGGTGATCTCGACCTCGCCCTCATTGGTGAACTTGATCGCGTTGCTGACCAGATTGAACAGAATCTGCCGCAGGCGGCCCGGGTCGCCGCGCAGGAAGCGCGGCAGGGGCGGCTCCTGGCGGCTCGACAGCCGCAGATTCTTGATCACCGCGCGCGGCGTCATCATCGAAACCGAGCTTTCGACGAGCTGCGTCAGATCGAAATCGATGGTTTCGAGGTCGATACGGCCGGCTTCCAGCTTCGAAAGGTCGAGGATGTCGTTGATCAGGGTCAGCAGATGCTCCGCCGATTCGCGCGCCGTGGTGACCAGTCGGCTCTGCGGCACCGACAATTTGGTGTTGAGCAGCAGCCCGATGGCGCCGAGCACGCCGTTCATCGGCGTGCGGATCTCATGGCTCATCATGGCGAGGAATTCCGACTTCGCGCGGCTGGCCGCCTGCGCGCGCTCGGTTTCCTCGGCGAAGCGGTCGGCCAGTTCGCGCAACTGAAAGGCCTGCTGTTCGACCTGCCGGTGCGCCGCTTCCAGCTCGGCGACATGGCGCTCCAGCGCCGCCTGCTGGTCCTTCAGCGCGGTGATGTCGCGTCCGATGCTGACGATGCCGCCTTCGGCGGTGCGCTGCTCCTGCACCAGAAGCCAGCGTCCCTCGATGGTCTGCCGCTCGATGATCGGACCGGGATGGCGGTGCGCCGCCATGCGCTGGGCGACCCATTCCTCCAGGTCGCCGGTGACGACGAACTGGCCGGCGGCGACGCCCAGCCGCAGGGCCTCCTCGAAGCTCATGCCCGGCTTCAGGAATCCCGCCATCTGCGGGTAATAGTCGAGGACGCGCTGGTTGAAGAGCACCACGCGATCGTTCTTGTCGTACAGGATGAAGGCTTCGGTGATGGCGTCGATGCCGTCGCGCAGCTGCTGTTCGGCGCGTTTGATCGCGGTGATGTCGGTGGCGATGCTGACGACGCCGCCATCGACGGTGCGCTCCTCGCGCAGCAGCAGCCAGCGGCCATCGTTCAGCCGGCGCTCGATCGGCCCGGTGGAATTGCGGTGGCTTTCCAGCCGGGCGGCGATCCAGGCCTCGGGATCGGGCGCATTGATCTGGAACAGCTTGCGTTCGACGCCGGTGCGCATCAGTTCCTCGAAGGAGACGCCCGCTCGGATCACATCGGCGAGGCCCCAGAAGTAGTCGACGAAGCGCTGATTGAACAGGACCACGCGGTCGTCGATGTCGTAAAGGACGAAGCCTTCGTTGATCGCCGAGATGGCGTCGCGCAGCAGCTGCTCGGCGCGCTTCAGGTCGGAGATGTCGTCGATGATCGAGATCACGCCGCCATCGGCGGTGCGGTGACGCTGGGTGCGCAGCCAGCGGCCGGGGAAGACTTCGGCATCGATCGGCTGGCCGGAGGGATTGCGGAAGTCGCTTTCCAGCTGTTCGAGATAGCGGCTGACATTGATGTGCTGCGACGTTTCGAGCCGCTTGGCCGCCGTGATGCGGATTAGGTCTTCGTCGCGGATGCCGATGCGCACCATCGCGGGATCGTGGCCGGTCAAATCGTAGAAACGCCGGTTGACCAGCACCAGATAGCCGTCGGCATCGTAGAGCGCGAAGCCGGCGCCGAGCGCGTCGATGGCGTCGCGCAGCCGCTGCTCGGCCAGTTTGAGGTCGGAGATGTCCGACAGGATCGAGATGATGCCGCCTTCCGCCGTGCGGTAGCGCGTGGTGCGGAACCAGCGTCCCGGCGCATACTGGTTGTCGATCGGCCGGCCGGTCGGATTTTCGTAATCGCGTTCCAGTGCGCGGATGAAGGCGGTATGGCCTGAGCTGCCGACATTGCCCAGCCAGCGCTGGTTCAGGTCGCGGACCACCTCGCGGTAATGCGTTCCGACGCCGATCTTGTGCGGATCGAGGCCGCTCAACTGGTAGAAGCGCTGATTCGCCAGGGCGATCCTACCCTGGAAATCGTAGATGACGAAACCGTCCGACAGGCTTTCGATCGCTTCGCGCAGGCGGAGCTGCGCGGCGCGGGTGCGCCCCGTCTGCCGCTGCAGCACGGAGAGGAAGATGCCGGCCGCCATGGTCGCTATGATGAAGGCCAGGATGCTGTAGCCGACATTGTCGCGCCAGTTGGCCAGGATGGAATCGACGGAAATGCCGGCGACGACGATCAGCGGATAGCCATCGACGCGGCGGAAGGCGACATAGCGCGGCGGTTCGTCCGCCCGGTCGGAGAGGAACAGGCCGGAACTGGCATCGGCAAAGCGCGGCTGCAGGATCGGCGTATAGGGCGTCATGCCGCCGATCGAGCCGCCGCCATCCGGTATGCTGGCCAGACGCACGCCCGAGGCATGCAGCAGGCTAAGCGAGTTGCTGCTGGAGATCAGGGCCTCGCGATAGAAGGCCATGAAGTAATCCGGCTCGATCGCGGCGAGGATGACGCCGCCGAAGCTGCCGTCGGGCTTGTTGAACCGGCGGCTGGCGCTGATGAACCAGCGATTGCTGATCCGGCTGTAGACCGGCTCGCCGATGTAAAGGCCGGCATAGGGATGCTGCTGGTGGATATGGAAGTAATCGCGATCGGTGCCGTCGAACGGACGCGGCTGCGGCACGCCGCTGTCGATCAGCGCCTTGCCGTTCTCGTCCAGCACCAGATAGGCGCGGATCTGCGGCAGCTCGGAAAGCCGCGCGTTCATGCGCTCGCGCAGCGCCGATAAGGTGCCGACCGGATTGGTGCCCGCCATGCCGCTCAGCGTTTCGGAGTAATTCAGCAGGAAAATGTCGACGGCGGCAAAGGTGCGGCCGGCATGCTCGTCGAGGATGGTGGCCAACGAGCGCGCGGTGGCCTTTCCCGCCGCAATCTCGTCATGATACTGCCGGTAGAGTTGCCAGCTCAGGATGCCGGCCAGCAGCAGCAGCAGCACCCCGACGAAGAGCGCCGGCGCAAGGATCGCCGATCTCAGGGCGGTCCGGGGCTCGGCTGATCGGGCGGAAACGGTGATTCCTGTCGGCATGGCCTCACTGGACTGGCTTTATGGAAGCATACCGGATGGACTCTCCCTCACAAAGCAAAGCTTGCCGCAGCAAGGGTGGCATGGCCGCCGCTAAAGCGCTGATCGCCTGGCTTTTTTGCCTGGGACTGGCGGGTTTGCCGCAACTCTCGATGGCGCAGGCCTCCAAAGCGCAGTCGGCATCCGCGCCGGCGCAGCCCGGCCCGCCCTTGACGGTGCGCAGCGCCTTACTCGATCTCAACCCCGAGCAGCCCGGCTTGAGCCATCTGGGCAGCCTGACCTATCTCGGTGGTCTGGTGCTGGCCAGCGACGACGAGCGCTTCGGCGGCTATTCCGGCCTCGTCGTCGATGCCGACGGCAGGGGATTATGGGCGATCTCCGATCTCGGCCACTGGCTGCGGCTCGATTTCGCTCTCGACGGCAGGGGCGTGCCGGCCGCGATCCGCCAGGCGCGCATCCTGCCGCTGCGCGATGCCAAGGGCCGGCAACTGGAGCGCAAGCACGATGCCGATGCCGAATCGCTGCGGCGCAGCGCCGACGGCCATTGGCTGGTCGGCTTCGAGCACTGGCATCGCGTCTGGGTCTATGACGAACCGGGCGGCCCGGCGATGATGGCGCTGCCGCTGCCGCCGGCGGCCACCGACCAGCCCGCCAATGGCGGCGTGGAGGCGATGGCGGCATTGCCGCAGGATGGTCTTCTGCTGTTCAGCGAGAATCTGGAGCTTGCCGATGCCGACGGAAAATTGGCCGGGGCCGCCTGGCTGCGCCGCAATGGCTGCTGGGAGGAACGCCGCTGGCCGAAAAGCGGCGATTTCCGGCCGACCGACGCGACGGCCCTGCCGAATGGCGATGTCGTGGTGCTGGAGCGCTATTTCACGGTGCTGGTCGGCCCGAAGGCGCGGCTGCGCCTGATCCCGGCGGCGGCTGTGAACGAGGCGCGGCTGGAGGCGACCACCCTGGCGGAATGGGCGCGTCCGGTTTCGATCGACAATATGGAGGCGCTGGATGCGCGCCGCGCCGCCGACGGTTCGGCCTGGCTGTATGTGATGTCGGACGACAACCGGAACGGCCTGCAGCGGACCCTGCTCATGGTCTTCCGGCTCGGGCCCTGATGCGGGCGCTTGATACAGGCGCTGACTCCGGCACCGAAACGACAACGCCCGCCGGCTGGTGGACCGGCGGGCGCTGCGGATTTCAGGGTCGGCTCAGGCGGCCTGCTTGGCAGCCAGCGCCTTCTTGATCTTGCGCTTCAGCACCTTGGCCTCGTCCGAGAGGCGCGTATCGCTGGTCTTGAGCAGCCAATTGTCGATGCCGCCGTTATGCTCGACCGAGCGCAGGCCATGCGAGGACACCCGCAGCGTCACGTTACGGCCCAGCGCCTCGCTGATCAGCGTGACGGCATGCAGGTTCGGCAGGAAACGACGCCGGGTCTTGTTGTTGGCGTGGCTGACGTTATTGCCGGTCCGAACGCCCTTGCCGGTCACATCGCAGCGGCGAGCCATGGTAAACCTCTTAATGAAGTCGGTGTTTCTGCAAATTTGGCGGCTGGTTATAGGGGCTGGTCCACCCGCCGTCAACACGAAAGCCCCCTGCATTCTGGCTTTCGTGACAGGCTCAAGTTGACTTACCCGGTTTCAGCCCGTATACAGCGGGACCGAATTTGTCCGGGGGGCCTCACCAGGCCCCCTATTTACGCGTGTTATTGGCCATTTTCGTTGGAATTCCGCGACGAAAATCGGCTTGGTGAAACGGAGAGCGGTTGTGAAACGGACCTATCAACCCAGCAAGCTGGTGCGCAAGCGCCGCCACGGTTTCCGCGCCCGCATGGCCACCAAGGGCGGCCAGAAGGTGCTGGCCAATCGGCGCGCCATCGGCCGCAAGAAACTCTCGGCCTAATTTTTCCGATGGCGACAGGCGGCGTCGAGCGACTCCGCCGCCGCGCGGATTATCTCCGGGTGCAGGCGGCCGACCGACGGGCGGCATTGCCGGGCCTGTTGCTGCAAGCTGCCCCCGGGGAGGACGATATGCGCCGGGTCGGTTTCACCGCATCGCGCAAGGTCGGCAATGCAGTGACGCGCAACCGGGCGCGGCGCCGGCTCAAGGCCCTGGCGGGCGAGGTCCTGCCGCAGCATGCCGCGCCGGGTTATGACTATGTCCTGGTCGCGCGGCAGGCGACGCCGGCGCGGGACTTCGCGGCGTTGCGCCGGGACCTGGAAAACGCCTTGAAAAAGCTGAAGCTCTGGCACCGGCAGGACGGGGGTGCGGCATGACGCCGCTGGCGCGTCTTGCGGCGCTTCCGGTGCAGGCCTATCGGTTGTTCCTGTCGCCCTGGCTGGGCCATAACTGCCGCTATCAACCGACCTGTTCCTGCTATGCGCTCGAGGCGCTGGAGAAACACGGCGGGGTGAAAGGCAGTTATCTCGCCATTCGCCGGCTTGCCCGCTGCCATCCCCTGGGCGGCAGCGGCTTCGATCCGGTGCCGCCGGTGCGATCCGCGCCGGCCGCGCCGAAGACTTCATCCGTGCAACAAGGCTCTGTCTGATGTCCGACCAGAAGAATCTCATTATCGCGATCGCCGTGTCGGTGGCGATCCTGCTGGGCTTCCAGTTCTTCGTCGAAAAGCCGCGCCAGGACCGCCTGCGCGAGCAGCAGGCGACGCAGCAGCAGGCGACGGCCGGACAATCGAACGCTCCGGCGCCATCGGGCGGCGCCAAGCCGGGCAGTGCCGAACTGCCGCAACTGCCGAGCCTGGCGCAGCAGGCCGCCGGGCAGACCCTCAGCCGCGAGAAGGCGCTGGCCGAGACGCCGCGCGTGAAGATCGAGGGCAAGCGCCTGACCGGCTCGATCAATCTGCTCGGCGCCCGCATCGACGACATCGTGCTGCCGGAATACAAGGAAACCATCGAGCCCGACAGCGCGCCGATCCATCTGCTCTCGCCGGCCGGCGGCCCCGAGCCGTATTACGCCGAGTTCGGCTGGACTGCGAGCGGCGACGGCGTTGCCCTGCCGAACGGCCAGACCCGCTGGACCGCCGACAAGCAGGTGCTGCGCACCAACGAGCCGGTGACGCTGACCTGGGATAACGGACAGGGCCTCGTCTTCACCCGCGTCATCAAGGTCGACGACAATTTCATGTTCACCGTCACCCAGAAGGTCGAGAACAAGGGCGACAAGCCGGTGACGCTGTTCCCCTATGCGCTGGTTTCGCGCCACGGCACGCCGACCACGGCGGGGCTCTACATCCTGCATGAAGGCCCGCTCGGCGTCTTCCGCGAGAAGGCCGACGACAACGGCACGCTGAAGGAGTTCAGCTACAAGGATCTGGCCGGCGAGAAGGCGCAGGAATTCGACTCGGTCGGAGGCTGGCTCGGCATCACCGACAAATATTGGGAAGCCGCCCTGATCCCGGGCCTGGATCAGCATGTGAAGGCGCGCTTCAGCCATGTGCCGGCCGCGAATGGCGTGGCCGAGCGCTATCAGGTCGATTATCTCGGCGGCGGCAAGCAGGTCGAGCCGGGCAAATCGGTCGAGACCACGGGCATGCTGTTCGCCGGCGCCAAGGAGGTGAAGCTGATCGACCGGTATGAAGAGGAACTGCATATCCCGCGCTTCGATCTCTCGATCGACTGGGGCTGGTTCTATTTCCTCACCCGGCCGATGTTCTTCACCATCGACTTCTTCTATCACCTGATCGGCAATATCGGCCTCGCCATGCTGGCGGTGACCGTGATCGTCAAGGTGCTGTTCTTCCCCCTGGCGTACAAATCCTACGTCTCCATGAGCGCGATGAAGAAGCTGCAGCCGGAGATGCAGAAGCTGCGCGAGCGCTACGCCGACAACCGAGAGATGATGCAGAAGGAGCTGATGGCGCTCTACAAGAAGGAGAAAGTCAATCCGGCCGCCGGCTGTCTGCCGATCTTCCTGCAGATTCCGGTCTTCTTCTCGCTCTACAAGGTGCTTTACATCACCATCGAGATGCGGCATGCGCCGTTCTTCGGCTGGATCCACGATCTCTCGGCGCCGGATCCGACGTCGTGGATCAACGGCTTCGGCCTGCTGCCCTGGGCGGTGCCCGATCTCGGCCCGCTGCATATCGTCTCGCTCGGCGTCTGGCCGATCATCATGGGCATCACCATGTTCCTGCAGATGAAGATGAATCCGACGCCGCCCGATCCGGTGCAGGCGAAGATTTTCACCTTCATGCCGATCGTCTTCACCTTCATGCTCGGCCGCTTCGCCGCCGGCCTGGTGATCTACTGGAGCTGGAACAACACGCTCTCCGTCCTGCAGCAATACGTGATCATGAAGCGGATGGGGGTGAAGATCGGCGGCGGCGCCGAAAAGCCCGCGCCGAAACCGGCAAAGTAGGAATGTCCTGCGATGGCCGATCTGCCGGCCGCTACGGAAGAGATCGCACCGGCCGCGCTTGAGCGCGGCCGGCTGCTTTTCGTCGGCTCCTGCGAGTTCTTCGCCGGCGCCATGACCATGGCCCAGCTGCCGCCGGCGCGCGGCCCGGAAATCGCCTTCGCCGGGCGTTCCAATGTCGGCAAATCCTCGCTGATCAACGCGCTGACCGGGCGCAAGGCGCTGGCGCGCACCTCCAACACGCCGGGCCGCACCCAGCAGCTCAATTTCTTCGATCTCGGCAACGGCACGCTGACCCTCGTCGATCTGCCGGGCTATGGCTATTCGGCGGTCGGCAAGGCCAAGGCCGCTGCCTGGACCGAGACGACGCGCGCCTACCTCAAGGGCCGGCCGGAATTGCTGCGGGTCTGCCTGCTGGTCGACAGCCGGCATGGCCTGAAGCCCGGCGACGAGGACATCATGACGCTGCTGGACAAATCGGCGGTGGTCTATCAGGTGGTGCTGACCAAGGCGGACAAGACCGGCCCCGCCGAGCTGGCCAGGGTGAAGTCCGCCACGGCGGCGGCGCTGTCCCGCCATGTCGCGGCCCATCCCGTCATCCGCGTGACCTCCAGTCAGACCGCCAGCGGCATCGCCGAACTGCGCGCCGAGCTTGCCGCCCTGGCCCCGGCGACCGTATAACCCCCGGAACGACCGTATCCGACCCGTCCGACCCAAGAGCCCCGCCATGAAGACTGCCGGCCCCAAGCCTCTCGAAGCGCATCTGCAGGAAACCGCCAAGGTCCTTTCCGAGGCTCTGCCCTATATGCGCCGCTTCGCCGGCCAGACCATGGTGATCAAATATGGCGGTCATGCCATGGGCGACGAGGAACTGGCGCATCAATTCGCCCGCGACGTCGTGCTGATCAAGCAGGTCGGCATCAATCCGATCGTCGTCCATGGCGGCGGCCCGCAGATCGGCGCCATGTTGGAGCGGCTCAAGATCAAGAGCGAGTTCGTCGACGGGCTGCGGGTGACCGATCAGGCGACCGTCGAGATCGTCGAGATGGTACTGGCCGGCTCGATCAACAAGCAGATCGTGTCCGCCATCGGCACCGCGGGCGGCACGGGCATCGGCCTGTCGGGCAAGGACGGCAAGCTGATCGAGGCGCGCAAGCTGCGCCGTTCCGTGCGCGATCCCGGCTCCAATATCGAGAAGCTGCTCGATCTCGGCTTCGTCGGCGAGCCGGTGCGGATCAACCCGGAAATCCTGCGCACCCTGCAGAATTCAAACGTCATCCCCGTCGTGGCGCCGATCGGCGTCGGCGAGAACGGCGAGACCTACAACATCAATGCCGACACCTCGGCCGGCGCGATCGCCGCGGCTGTCGGCGCCAGCAAGCTGCTGATGCTGACCGATGTCGCCGGCGTGCTGAACAAGGACAAGAAGCTGATCCCGACGCTCACCGCCAAGGAGGCGCTGATGCTGATGGGCGACGGCACCATTTCCGGCGGTATGATCCCGAAGGTGGAAACCTGCCTGGATGCCGTGCGCGGCGGCGTGCAGGCGGCGCATATCCTGGATGGCCGCATTCCGCATGTGCTGCTGCTCGAACTGTTCACGCCGCATGGCGTCGGCACGATGATCGAGCGGACGCCCTGACGATCGTTCCGGGAATACGTCGTTCAATCGTAAAATTCACCCTCGTCGCCGACGAGGCGGGCGTTCAATTGACCGGCCAGTTGCGCGGCGATGCGCCGCATCGTCGAGTTGGGGGAACTGAAATCGTCCGTCACCGCAAGTGAGATGCGGCCTCCCGGCATCCAGCGGGAAAAACGCCCCCAGCGTTGATCGGGCAGCAGGATTTCGGTGTCGCCACCGAAGTTGCTGATTTTATGCTTTCGCCGGTTTTCGGGTTGCCGGCCTTGACGTTGCCTTCCGCTATCCGGACGCCCTCGATTTGCGCCACGGCCGCGCGCCACTCGGCGAGATCGATCGGGTCGCCTCAATGTCATCGAGCAGTCGTTCGATATGCACTTCGCAGGCCGTGCTTCAAATTCTGCCGGCCGCCGCGACGAATTGCAATCGGGAATGCATATCTGCGCATATCGGCAGGTCTGGCAGAACTCATTGCCGCATGCTGCCCCGTATCTCCGCAGCGATTTCGAAAGAGCGCAGCCGCGCGGCGTGATCGAAGATCTGCGCCGTCAGCATCAGTTCGTCGGCCTGCGTCTTCTGCAGGAAATCCTCCAGCCTGGCTTTCACGGTCGCGGGCGAGCCAATCGCCGAGCAGGACAGAACCTGCTGCAGCATCGCCTTGAACTGCGGCGGCAATTCTTCGTCGTAGCCCGGCCTGGGCGGCGGCAGCGGCGAGGGGCGGCCGCTGCGCAGATTGACGAAGGCCTGCTTCCACGACGTGGACAGGGTCATCGCCGCGTCATCGCTGTCGGCGGCGAAGATGTTGAAGCCAAGCATCACATAGGGCTTCTGCAGGTATTCGGAGGGCTTGAAGCGCTCGCGGTAGATGGCGATGGCATCCATCATCTGCGCCGGCGCGAAATGCGAGGCAAAGGCATAGGGCAGGCCGAGCATGGCGGCAAGCTGCGCGCCGAACAGGCTGGAGCCCAGAATCCATACCGGCACCTTCAGGCCTGCGCCGGGCACGGCGCGGATGCGCTGATCGGGTTCGGCCGGTTCGAAATAGGCCAGCAGCTCCAGCACGTCGCGCGGAAACTGATCCTCATCGGAATCGAGATTGCGCCGCAGGGCGCGCATGGTGAGCTGATCCGTGCCCGGCGCGCGGCCCAGGCCCAGATCGATCCGTCCGGGGTATAGCGAGGCCAGGGTGCCGAATTGCTCGGCGATCACCAGCGGCGCGTGGTTGGGCAGCATGACGCCGCCGGCGCCGACGCGGATCGTCTTGGTCCCGCCGGCGACATGGCCGATCAGCACGGCGGTCGCGGCAGAGGCGACCCCGGGCATGTTGTGATGCTCGGCCATCCAATAGCGCTTGTAACCCCAGCTCTCGGCATGGCGGGCGAGGTCGAGCGTGTTGCGGAAGGATTGCGCGGCATCGCTGCCTTGCAGGATCGGTGACAGGTCGAGGACGGAAAAAATAGGCATGGCTCGCCAATATGGGAGAGTGGGCAAAAAAGACTAGGGCCGGCTAGCCGAGCAGCCAGTCGCGGAACGCCTTGATCGCCGGCTCGCGCCCGCGGCCCGGCAGATGCAGCAGATAATAGCCGCCCTTGCGCGCCAGGCGACAGCGCGGCAAGGGTTCGACCAGGCGGCCATCGGCGAGCTCGGCCTGCACGAAGATGTCCGGCACCAGAGCGAGGCCGAGGCCGTTTGCGGCGGCTTCGATCGACATGAAGAAATGCTCGAAGGCCGGCCCGCGCGCGGCCTTCGGCGCCTTCAGGCCGGCGGCGGCGAACCATTCCGCCCAGGCTTCCGGCCGGGTCGAATGGGTCAGCAGCACATGGCGGCGCACATCGTCGGGCTGCCTCACCGGCCTGGCTTTCAGCAAGGCCGGGCTGGCGACCAGGATGACCGTTTCGCCCATGAGGAATTCTGCGGTCAGCTCGGGCCAGTTTCCGGTGCCGTACTGGATGCCGACATCGATCGGTTCGGCCTGGAAGTCGATCGGCCGGTCGGCGCTGGTGACATCCACCGTGATCTCCGGATGCCGGCGATGGAAATCGGCCAGCCGGGGCATGAACCAGCGCATGGCGAAGGTCGGCAGCATGGCGATGGCAGGTGATTCGGCTGCCGCGCCGGGCGCGAGACGAGCTGCGTGGCCGCCACCAGCCGCTGGAAGGCATCGCTCAACGCCGGCAGATAGCCGGCGCCGGCGGCCGTCAGTTCCAGGCCGCGCGGGCCGCGCTGGAACAGCATGACGCCGAGATCCTCCTCGAGCTGCTTGACCAGGCGGCTGACCGCGCCCTGCGTGACATGCAGCTCCCGCGCGGCGCGGGTGAAGCTCAGATGCCGCCCGGCGACCTCGAAGGCGCGCAGGGCGTTGAGCGAGGGCAGGCGGTCGGGCGGCTGAGAAAAACTCATGGCTTGGCGAGTTTAAATCGGTTGTCGGACAATCGCCAGTCGCTATGATCGCGCCCGGTTCGAGCCCCCAGAACAAGGATTCCGTCGCATGAATGCGCTTGCCCCCGCGAAGACCGCCGCCAAGGCGATCCGGCCGTTCCATCTCGCCTTTCCGGTCCGCGACATCGCCGAGGCCCGCGCCTTCTACGGCGATCTGCTCGGCTGCCCGGAAGGCCGTTCGGCCGAGACCTGGGTCGATTTCGACCTCTACGGCCATCAGGTGGTGGCGCATCTGGCGCCGGAGGAAGTCGGCTACAGGAAGGCCGGCGATGTCGACGGCCATGACGTGCCGGTCAAGCATTTCGGCGTCATCCTCACCATCCCGGAATGGAAGGCCCTGGCCGAACGCCTGAAGGCCGCCGGCATCAAGTTCATCATCGAGCCCTATGTGCGTTTCGAGGGCGAGGTCGGCGAGCAGCACACCATGTTCTTCCTCGACCCCTCGGGCAACGCGCTCGAATTCAAGGCCTTCGCCGACGACGCGATGATCTTCGCGAAATAGGCCTACAAGCCGGCGGCGAGCGCTTCCCTGGCGATGCGCTCGCCCCATTCCTGCACGAAATGGCCGGCCTCGGCCAGTTCGAGCGGCGCCGGGCAGCCCCGGATCATGCCGTGCAGCTCGCGCATCACCGGCGCGCCGAGCACCGGGTCGGCCATGCCGACCGCCATGAAGCTTCTGCCGGTCCATGCGTCCTGCCAGAAATCGCGCGCCTTGCGCGACAGGGCCGCGCCCTCGGCATGCTCGCCGTCGGGCACCAGATTGGGGAAGCGGCGCACGCCGCCCTTGTGGCTCACATCGGGATAGGGCGCTTCGTAGGCGGCGGCTTCGGCATCGCTCAAATGCGGGCAGGCGCGCTGCATCAGCTTGGCGATCGCCATGTCTGGGTTCCGGTCGTTCCAGGCGCGCCAGTCGATGAAGCCCCGGGACAGCGGCCGGTCGCCGGTGCCCAGCGTGGTATTCATCGCCAGAAGGCCGCTGAAACGCTCGCGCATCGCCATCGGCAGCGTCAGGCCGAGCAATCCGCCCCAATCCTGGCAGACCAGCACGATATTCTGCAGATCCAGTGCATGGATGAACTGCAGCAGGCTGTCGCGGTGGAAATCGAAGGTATAGACCGCGTCGTTCTTCGGCTTGTCCGACTTGCCGAAGCCGAACAGGTCCGGCGCGACGACGCGATGGCCGGCCGCGGCGAAGACCGGGATCATGCGCCGGTAGAGATAGCTCCAGGTCGGCTGGCCGTGCAGGCACAGGAAGGTCTTGGCCGCGAAAGGATGCTCGTCGACGTAATGCATCCGCAGGCCGTTCGGATGCTCCAGGTAATGCGGCGCGAAGCCGTAGCCGGGCAGGTTCCGGAACCGCTCGTCCGGCGTGCGCAGGGCCTCGATCATGGCGTCTTTCCCCTTATGGCGAGAGAGAGGCTGGCGCGCCGCCGGCGAATGTCAATCCCGCCCGGGCGGCGGCGGTCAGCGCCCCGCCTTCGCCGTCTTCCGCTTCGCTGCCTTCTTCCTTGCTGGCTGCTTTCGGGCGGCGGCCTTGCGCGGCCTGCGCAGGCCGGGCGTGACGCCCTCCCTGCCGAAGACGCGCGCGAAGATGGTGTCGACATGCTTGAAGTGATAGCCGAGGTCGAACAGCGCCTTGAGCTGCGCCGGCCTGAGCCGCCTGGTGACTTCCGGCTCGCCCTGCAGCGCCTGGAGGAAATCGCCGCCATGCTGCCAGATGCGCAGCGCATGGCGCTGCACGATGCGGTAGGCGTCCTCGCGGCTCATGCCGGCTTGCGTCAGCGCCAGCAGCACGCGCTGCGAATGCACCAGGCCGCCGAAGCGGTCGAGATTCTTCATCATGTTGTCCGGATAGACCACCAGCTTCTCGATCACGCCGGCCAGCCGGTGCAGCGCGAAATCGAGATGCACGGTCGCATCCGGGCCGATGCCGCGCTCGACGGAGGAATGGCTGATGTCGCGCTCATGCCAGAGCGCCACATTCTCCAGCGCCGGCACGACGGCGGAACGCACCAGCCGCGCCAGGCCGGTCAGATTCTCGGTCAGCACCGGGTTGCGCTTGTGCGGCATGGCGCTGGAGCCCTTCTGGCCGGGCGAGAAGAATTCCTCGGCCTCCATGACCTCCGAGCGCTGCAGATGGCGGATCTCGACCGCCAGCCGCTCGACGGAAGACGCCACCACGGCGAGATGGGCGAAATAGGCGGCATGGCGATCGCGCGGGATCACCTGCGTCGAGACCGGTTCGGGCCTGAGGCCCATCTTCTTCGCCACCCATTCCTCGACGAAGGGATCGATATTGGCGAAGGTGCCGACCGCGCCGGAAATCGCGCAGGTGGCGACCTCCTCGCGCGCGGCGACGAGGCGTTTGCGGGCGCGCTGGAACTCGGCATGGAAGCCGGCCAGCTTGATGCCGAAGGTGGTCGGCTCGGCATGGATGCCGTGGCTGCGGCCGATGGTGGGCAGCAGCTTGAACTCGAAGGCGCGCTCCTTCAGCGCGGCCAGCACGCGGTCCACCCCGGCGATCAGCAGGTCGGCGGCGCGCACGAGCTGCACGTTGAGGCAGGTATCCAGCACATCCGACGAGGTCATGCCCTGATGCACGAAGCGCGCGGCCGGGCCGACATATTCGGCGAGATTGGTGAGGAAGGCGATCACGTCATGCTTGGTCTCGCGCTCGATGGCGTCGATGCGCGCGATCTCCCACTTGCCCTTCCTCCACACCTCGCGCGCCGCCGCCTTCGGGATGACGCCGAGCTGGGCCTGGGCATCGCAGGCATGCGCCTCGATCTCGAACCAGATGCGGAATTTCTGCTCCGGCTCCCAGATGGCAGCCATTTCGGGGCGGGTATAGCGCGGGATCATGCGGGCCTCGGACGCGGGACGAAGGGATGAAATCGGGCGGCGAAAGCAACGAAAAGCCGGCTGTGTTTAGCCGTTCGCCGCCCTCCGATCAATGCGGGGACCATGCGGGGATCGATACGGGGGCCGGAAGAGGGCGGCGGCGCAAGGCGGATTTGGCGCCGCCGCTGGCGGCCGGCGGCGAGCCCTTGCGGGCCGTTCCGGACCGTTCTGAACCGTTTTGAACCATTCCGTCCCGTTTTGAACCATTCTGCCCGTTTCGTCTTATTCCGGCTTATTCCGGCTTAGGCTTATCCGTGCTTAGACGGCGTTCGCCTGCCGCCTTCACCTGCCGCCGGCCTGTCTTCGCCCGTAGCTGACCGCCGCTGGCCGCCAGCGACCGCAGCCGACCGTTTCCGGCCATTGCGGACCGCTGGCGACCGCTGCGGGCCGTTTCGCGCCGCCAAAGATCCGCCCGGTCCCGCGCCAGTCGCGACATGGCTCCCGCGCCTGCATGCAATCGTATTCTCTTCCTCTTCCGGGCCGGCTTGTCACAAGAACATATATGGTATATATCTCAGGAATAAAGTCAATGGGCGACTCGCCGCGCCGCGCTACATGCTGCTCACGCGGAACGCGACAGCGGGGAGGAAGGCCGATGGCCATCGTGCTCAATCACATGATCGTGCCCTCGCATGACCGCGAGCGGGCGGCGCAGTTCTTCGCCCGCATCTTCGGCCTGAGCGTGGGCGAGCGCGGCTATTTCACGCCGGTCAAGGTCAACGGCCAGCTCACGCTGTTGTTCGACAACCACGCTGCCTTCGACGTGCATCATTACGCCTTCCATGTCGAAGAGGCCGAGTTCGACGCGATCTTCCGCCGCATCAAGCAGGAGGGCATCGCCTATGGCAGTTCGCCCGGCGCGCCGGAGAATGGCCGGCTCAACGATTGGGGCGGCGGGCGCGGCGTCTATTTCCGCGACCCGGACGGGCATCTGCTGGAGCTGATGACGGTGGCGCAATAACGACCGGCGCAGTGAAAGCCGGAGCGCGGATTGCACCCCAACAATCGCGCGCTTAACCGGCGGCGGCATCTGCGGCAGAGTCGGGCGGTGCGAATCCCGCCAGCCATCTCCAGCCGTCTTTGGTGCCGAGCCCGCTCATGCCGACCCAGTTCCTGCCCTCCGCCGCCAACTTGATCGCCTTTTCCGCCGTCGCCCTCGGCATGGTGCTCACGCCCGGGCCGAACATGATCTACCTGATCTCGCGTTCGATCTGTCAGGGCAGGCTGGCCGGGCTGATCTCGCTCGGCGGCGTGGCGCTCGGCTTCGTCGTCTACATGCTCTGCGCCGCCTTCGGCATCACGGCGTTGCTGTTCGCCGTGCCCTATGCCTATGACGCGCTGCGCTTCGCCGGCGCCGCCTATCTGCTGTATCTCGCCTGGCAGGCCGTCAAGCCCGGCGGCCGTTCGCCCTTCCAGGTCAAGACCCTGCCCAAGGACAGCCCGACCCGGCTGTTCACCATGGGACTCGTCACCAACCTGCTCAATCCGAAGATCGCCATGCTTTATCTGGCGCTGCTGCCGCAATTCATTCCGCCCGGCCTGCCGGCCGGCGCGGTGCTGACCCAGTCGATGGCGCTCGGCGCCACGCAGATCGCGATCAGCGTCAGCGTTAACGCCATGATCGCCATCACGGCGGGCGGCATCGCCGGCTACCTGGCCACGCGGCCGTCATGGCTGCTGGTCCAGCGCTGGCTGATGGGTTTCGTGCTGACCGGGCTGGCGCTGAAGATGGCGACCGAGGCGCGGCGCTAGGCTGCGCAAGATGCCGTCGTCCCCGGATTGAATCCGGGGCTATCGCGAGGGAGGGGGCCAGATGTCCGAACCCGTGCTTTATGGTGCCGCCTACAGCGTCTATGTCCGCATCTGCCGGCTGGCGCTGGAAGAGAAGGCGCAGGCCTATCGTCTGGAAGAGGTGGATGTGTTCGGCCCGGACGGCGCGCCGGCCGATCATCTCAGGCGGCATCCCTTCGGCAAGATCCCGGCCTTCGCGCATGACGGCTTCATGCTGTTCGAGACCGGCGCCATCGCGCGCTATATCGACGAGGCCTTTCCGGCGCCGGCGCTGCAGCCGCGCGACCTTCGCTCCCGCGCCCGCATGAACCAGGCGATGTCGATACTCGATAATTATGCCTATCCGCATTGGGTCTGGGACGTCTTCGTCGAGCGGGTCCGGCGCGGCGCCGACGGCGACGAGGCGCGCATCGCGGCCGCTTTGCCCAAGGCGGAGATCTGCTGCGAGGCTTTGGCCGGCATCCTGGAGGACAAGGCCTATCTGTGCGGCGCGGCGATCACGCTGGCCGATCTTTACGCGGCGCCGATGCTGGCCTGCTTCACCATGGCCGAGGAAGGCCGGGCGATGATCGCGGCGCGGCCCCGTCTGGCCGCCTGGTGGGAGCGCCTGAAAACGCGGCCGAGCCTGGCGGCGAGCCGGGCGATTACCGATTTTTAAGCCGCCGCCGCGCGCCGGCCGCAGCGTTATTGGCGGATTTCGACGTTAAAGCGGCAAAAACGCCGCCGGCGGAATTTCATCGCCGGCCGCCGCAAAATCCGGGTCGCGGTATTATACTATATGGCACGCATCGAATCCGCCGCAGCGAGGCCGCGGATATGCTCTCCTGAAACGCGAAAGTAGCCCCGTTGCCCGGTATCCATCGACCCGCCGATCCAGGCCTGACCCTGCGCATGGCCGTTGCCGCCTTCCAGACGCCCAGTCTTGCGGTCAGCCTCTGGCAAGTCCTGAACTCCTTTCTGCCTTTCCTCGGCCTCTGCGCCGCCATGTATGCCTGCCTGGAAATCGGCCTGCCGTATTGGGCGGTCCTGCCGCTGGCCGTGCTGGCCGCCGGCTTCGCCGTGCGCATCTTCATCATCCAGCATGATTGCGGCCATGGCGCCTTCTTCCGCGCCCGCTGGGCCAACGACGCGCTGGGCCGGTTCTGCAGCCTCTTCACCTTCACGCCGTTCGACAACTGGCGCCGCTGGCATGCCAGCCATCACGCCACCTGCAGCAATCTCGACCGCCGCGTCGGCAGCCGGAGCGACGTCTATTCGAGCTGCCTGACGGTCGACGAATACAACGCGCTGAGCCGTTTCGGCCGGCTGCGCTACCGCATCCTGCAGCATCCGGTCGTCGCGCAGCTGATCATGCCGACGCTGATCTTCCTGCTGATCTACCGCCTGCCGCTGGACACGCCGAAAAGCTGGCGGCGCGAGCGCTGGTCGGTCTGGCTCACCAATCTCGCGCTGGCCGGCCTGGCCCTGCTGCTGGGCTTCACGCTGGGCTTCGACGCCGTGCTGAAGGTGCAGTTGCCGATCATCATGGTGGCGGCGACCATCGGCGTCTGGCTGTTCGCCGTGCAGCACCGCTTCGAAGGCACCGTCTGGGTCCGCCAGGGCGCGTGGAGCGGCCATCTCGCGGCGCTCGACGGCAGTTCCTTCCTCAAGCTGCCGCGCCTGCTGCAATGGTTCACCGGCAATATCGGCTACCATCATGTGCATCATCTCAATCCGCGGGTGCCGAATTACCGGCTGCAGGATTGCCATGACGCGATCGAGGCCCTGCAAGCCGTGCCGGCGATAAGCCTGTGGGCCGCGTTCCGCGGCCATGCCCTGGCGCTCTGGGACGAGGCCGCCTGCCGCATGGTGCGCTTTCCGCGCAAACGCAAGCCGATGCAATCCTGAACGGGGGCGGGGAAAACCGGCGCCGCCATGGGCCGGCCATGGCGGCGCGGACCGGGCGCGCGGTTTTAAGGCTTCCAGTCGTCCGGGGAGCGGCGCTTCTCCGCCGCCGCCTGCGCCGGCGGCACGTCGTGCCTGTCGGTATCGCAGCCGAGCGACGGGTCGTGGAAATCGTCGTGATGCTCGGCCGCGAACTGGTCGTTGCCATAGGTGCCGGGGCCGTAAGGCATGCGGCGCGGCGCGCCGCGGCTCAGCGGCGTATGGTGCGCCGGCCCGGTGGGCCCGCCATGGGCGCCGGGCAGATCGGTCTGCTGCCGCGGCGGCCTCAGCGGTACGGGATTGCCTTGCTTGTTGTCTGCCATGACATCCTCCTGAACAAGAAACCTGCAGGAGGCGGCGCCGGTTCCCGGCGGGATGATACAGGCGCCGCCGCCTGCCTGGACACTCGCTAGGCGTTGGTGCCGCCATCGACGGCGATCTGCGCGCCGGTGACATAGGTGCCGCCCGGTCCGGCCAGCAGCCGTACCATGGCGGCGATCTCGTCCGGCTTGCCGTAGCGGCCAATGGCGGTCAAAGCCTGTTGCCCCTTGGCGCGCTCGCTGTCGGCGGGATTCATGTCGGTATCGACCGGGCCGGGCTGCACCACGTTCACGGTGATGCGCCGCGGGCCGAGATCGCGGGCCAGGCCGCGCGTCATGCCGGTCAGCGCCGCCTTGCTCATCGCATAGAGCGTAAGACCGGGAAAACGCACCACCTCGCCGAGGCAGGAGCCGATGGTGATGATGCGGCCGCCATCGGGCATATGCGGCAGCACGGCCTGCACGGCGAGGAAGGGCGCGCGGGTATTCACCGCCAGCATGCGGTCGACCTCTTCCAGGCTGTGGCTTTCCGGCGCGCCGCCGAAGGCGATGCCGGCATTGTTGACCAGAATGTCGATGCGGCCCAGCGCATCCGCCGCAGTCCGGACCGCCTTGGCAATGTCGCCGGGATCGGCGCTGTCGGCCTTTATTGCCAGCGCGCGGCGGCCCTGGGCCTCGATCTGCCGGACGATGGCGGCGGCCTTGTCGGCGGAAGCCGTGTAGGTGAAGGCGATATCCGCGCCGGCCGCGGCCAAAGCCGCGACGATGGCGGCGCCGATGCCGCGGCTGCCGCCGGTGACGAGGGCAGTCTTGTCGGCTAACTCTGTCACGATGGACTCCTTTTTTTGTAGTGATCGATACAGAAACGTAATACCAGCTAGGGCCTTGCCGGCGGGGATCAAGCGATTTATTTAACTGTCGCTACAGAATTGAATGGGAGCGCAGGAAACGGATATGGCGGCGGCAGGCAAGCGAGGCTCGGCAAGCGCCCGGGCGGCGGCGCGCGGCCGGCCGCGCTGCTTCGACCGCGACGCGGCGCTCAAGGCGGCGATGCGGGTATTCTGGCAGCGCGGCTATGAAGGCGCCAGCGTGAGCGATCTGACCGCCGCGCTCGGCATCAACGCGCCCAGCCTCTACGCCGCCTTCGGCAGCAAGGAGAAGCTGTTCGAGGAGGCGGTCGATCTGTATCAGCGCACCGAAGGCGTCGCGGTGGGCCGCGCCCTTGAGGGGAAGAAGACGGCCAGGGCGGCGATCGCCGCGGTGCTGCGCCGCCATGTCGCCGACTTCACCGACCCGAAAAAGCCGGCCGGCTGCATGATCGTGCTGGCGGCCGCCGTCGGCACGCCGCAGAGCCAGTCGGTGCGCGCGCTGCTGCGCCGGCGGCGCCAGGGCGCGCTCACGGCCATCGCGGCGCGGATCGAGCGCGGCATCGTGGAAGGCGACGTGCCGGCCGGCGCCGATCCGCGCGCCATCGCGATGTTTTACGCAACCGTGGTCCAGGGCCTGTCGATCCAGGCGCGCGACGGCGCCAGCCGCGCGACGCTGCGGGCCGTGGTCGATGGCGCCATGGCCGCCTGGGACGGCATGGCGCGGCAGCGCCCGGCATGAAAAGGGCCGGCTAGCGCCGCGCCCGATACGGATGCACCCGCGTCCAATGCTCGGCGATGTCGATGCGCCGCGCGATCCAGACCTTGTCGTGGCGCTGGACGTAATCCATGAAGCGCGCCAGCGCCGCGGCCCGGCCGGGCCGGCCGGCCAGGCGGCAATGCAGCGCCACCGTCATCATCTTCGGCTGCCCGTCGCTGCCCTCGCGGTAAAGGATGTCGAAGGCGTCCTTCAGATAGTCGAAGAAATCCGTCCCCGTCGCGAAGCCGTGCAACTGGCCGAATTTCATGTCGTTGTTGTCGAAGGTATAGGGCAGCACCAGCTGCGGCGTCTTGCCGACCAGCGTCCAGTAGGGCAGATCGTCGTCGTAGGCATCCGAATCGTAAACGAAGCCGCCTTCCTCGACGACCAGCTTGCGCGTGTTCGACGACAGCCGCCCGGTATACCAGCCGAGCGGCCGCTGTCCGGTCGCCTGGCTAATCGCCGCGATGGCCAGCTTCATATGCGCGCGTTCGGTGGCGACCGGCACTCTCGCATAATCGTACCAGCGCCAGCCATGGCTGGCGACTTCATGGCCGGCCTCGTGCATCGCCTGCGCCGCTTCCGGATAGCGCGCCACCGCCATGCCCACCGCCCAGGAGGTGAATTTCAGCCCGCGCTCGGCGAACAGCCGCAGCAGCCGCCACAGGCCGGCGCGCGAGCCGTACTCGTAGACCGACTCGACCTGCTCGTCGCGCATGTTCCGGCGCGGCACGCCGCCCGGCACTTCGTGCAGGAAGGTTTCGGATTCCGCGTCGCCATGCAGGATGCTGCGCTCGCCGCCTTCCTCGTAGTTGACCACGAAGCTGACGGCGATCCGGGCGCCGTTCGGCCATTGCGGATCGGGCGGATGGGGGCCGTAGCCTTTCAGGTCGCGCGGATAGGGTTTGCGGCCGAGCGCCCGGGCGACGATGTCGGCCTGTTTTCCTTTCGCGGCTTTCATCCTGGCCATGCTCAGCTCAGCAATTCATACAGCGTGCGGGCGACGACCTCGGTCGCCTTGTAAAGATCGCTCAGCACCAGCTTCTCGTCGGCGCGATGGCCGTTGGCTTCCAGCAGGTTGCGCGGGCCGGCGCCGTAGAGCACGGTCTTCACCCCGGCGGCCGAATAATGCCGCGCATCGGTGTAGAGCGGAATCCCCTCGGTGCCGACCGGCTGGCCCATGACCGCCGAGGCGTTGTGCCGGAGGATGTCGATCAGCCGGTCGACGCCGTCCACCTTGCCGAAGGGCCGCGCCAGCATGATGCGGTTGACGGTGACGGCGATGCCGGGCTGGCCGCCGGCGGCGGTGGCGATCAGGTTGCGCAGGCCTGTTTCGACGGTTTCCGGATTCTCCTCCGGGATCAGGCGGCGGTCGAGCCGGAAGCTGACGCGGTCCGGCACCACGTTGGTGTTGATGCCGCCCCTGATCAGGCCGACCACCAGCGTCGGCGCGGTGATGCCCTCGACCTGCGAGCGGATCCGATCGAGCGTGGCGCGGTAATTGTACAGCGCGGTGAGGATGCGGGTCGCGGCTTCGAGGGCGTCATGGCCGGTATCGGGCCGCGCGGCATGCGCCGACTTGCCGTTGACGATCACTTCCAGATGCAGGCAGCCGTTATGCGCCGTGGTGATGGCATAGGAAAAGCCGGCCGAGAAGGCGTAATCGGGCTTCGAGATGCCCTGTTCGAGCAGCCATTGCGGGCCGATGGCGCCGCCGGCCTCCTCGTCATAGGTCAGGTGCAGCTCCACCGTGCCGTTCAGCTTCGCGCCGAGTTTCTCCAGCGCCAGCAGTGCGTAGGCATAGGTGACGAAATCCGATTTCGACACCGCGACGCCGCGGCCGTACATGACGCCGTCCCTGATCGCCGCGCCGTAGGGATCGACGCTCCAGCCTTCGCCCGGCGCCACCACGTCGCCATGGGCATTCAGCGCGACGACGGGGCCGTCACCGAATTTCTTGCGCACGATCAGATTGGTGCAGGAGATCATGCCGTTCGCCTTCACCAGGTCGTCCGGCACCGGATGGCGCTCGACCTCGAAACCGAGCGCCTGCAGCAGCGCGGCGGCGCGTTCGGCATGCGGCGCGCAATCGCCCGGCGGATTGTCGGACGGCACCCTGACCAGTTCGGCCAGCATCGCCGTCATGGCCGGCTGCTGCGCGGTGATGAAATCGCGGATCGCGGCGGCGGTGGCCTGATCGATGCCCATCCTCACTCCTCTGTGGACCGGACCTCAGCGGACCGGGCGGAAATCCTCGACGAAGCGCAGCAGAGCCGTGGTCGCCAGTTCGACATCCTCGGGCAGCACGGCTTCCAGCGGGTTGTGGCTGATCCCCCGGGTGCAGCGCATGAAGATCATGCCGATCGGGCAGAGATCGGCCATGGTGGCGGCATCGTGGCCGGCGCCGGAGGGCAGGCGCATGGTGTCGATGCCCTGGGCGCGGATCGCATCCTCCGCCATCTGCATCAGCGCCGGATGGCAGGGCGTCGCCGTGCTCCTGTACAGCTCGGTCACGCTATGCTGCAGCTTGCGGCGGCCGCAGATCGCCGCCAGCTCGCCCAGCACGTCGTCGATGGCGGCATCGCGGGTGGCATCGTCGCCGGCGCGGATATCGACCGAGAAGACGGCCTTGCCGGGGATGACGTTCATCGCGCCGGGCAATGCCTCCATCATGCCGACCGTGCCGACCAGGGTGGGCGTGCCGGTGCAGCGCCGTTCGATGCAGAGCGCCACCTCGGCGGCGGCGAGCAGGGCGTCCTGGCGCTGGCCCATCGGCACGGTTCCGGCATGGCCGGCGAGGCCGACGATCTCGACGCGATGCCGCCGCGCGCCGGAAATCGCGGTGACGACGCCGAGCGCCAGATTGTTATGCTCCAGCACCGGGCCCTGCTCGATATGCAGTTCCATGAAGGCGGCGACCTTGCCCGGCGGGCGGGCGCAGGCGCCGATCCGGTCCGGATCGAGGCCGAACGCCTTGTAGGCCTCGCCCATGCTGACGCCCTGCCGGTCCCTCGCCTGCAGCATGGCGGGATCGAAGGTGCCGGCGATGGCGCGGCTGCCGGTCATCGGCGAGCCGAAGCGGGTGCCTTCCTCGTTGACGAAGCCGACCACCTCGATGGCATGCGGCAGGCGGACGCCGCGCCGATGCAGGTCGGCGACGCAGGCGATCGGCGCGATCACGCCGAGCATGCCGTCGTATTTGCCGGCGTTGCGCACGGTATCGAGATGCGAGCCCAGCATCAGCACCGGCGCATCGGCGCCGGCGCCCGCATAGCGGCCGACCACGTTGCCGGCGGTATCCTGCTCGACATCCATGCCGGCTTCCCGCATCCATTGCGCGACCTGCTCATGGGCCGCTTTCTGCTCGGGCGTGAGAAAGGTGCGCAGCAGGAAATCGGAATGCTCGCTGATCCGGCCGAGCGCGTCGAGCTGCGCCAGCATGCGATCCGCGAAACGAAAAGCGGCAGCCATGGGTGGCATCCTGTCTGGAGACATGTATACAGTTTCAGGAACCATACACTGGCGGCCCATCATGGCCAAGGCCGCCGCCGAGCCCGAGAGTGACCATGCCTGAAGACCCGGAAAGCCTGTTGCGGGCGATGTTCGACGCGGCGCGCAAGGCCGCCGACCCGGCGGCATGCGTGCCGCCGCATCTGCCGAAGCCGCCGAAAGGCAGGACGGTCGTCGTCGGCGCCGGCAAGGCGGCCGCCAGCATGGCGCAGGCGGTGGAGAGGAATTGGGCCGGCGCGATCGAAGGCCTGGTGGTGACGCGCTACGGCCATGCCGTGCCCTGCGAAAGGATCGCGGTGGTGGAAGCCTCGCATCCGGTGCCGGATGCCGCCGGCGAACGGGCGGCGGCGCAGATTCTGGAGCGCGTGCGGGGCCTCGGGCCCGACGATCTGGTGCTATGCCTGATCTCGGGCGGCGGCTCGGCCCTGCTGTCGCTGCCGGCGCCCGACCTGACCCTGGCCGACAAGCAGGCGGTCAACCAGGCCCTGCTCAGGTCGGGCGCCAACATCGCCGAGATGAATTGCGTGCGCAAACATCTCTCGGCCATCAAGGGCGGGCGGCTGGCGGCGGCGGTCGCGCCGGCGCGGCTGGTCTCGCTTCTGATCTCGGATGTGCCCGGCGACGATCCGGCGGTGATCGCCTCCGGTCCCACGGTGCCCGATCCGACCACCTTTGCCGATGCCCGGGCGGTGGTCGAGAAATACCGCATCGAACTGCCGCCTGCGGTGGCGCGCCGGCTGCGGGACAGCGGGGACGAAACGCCCAAGCCCGGCGATGCGGTCTTCGCCAACACGCAGACGGTCATGGTGGCGACGCCGCAGATGGCGCTGGAGGCGGCGGCGAAGGTCGCGCGCCAGGCCGGCATCGCGCCGCTGATCCTGGGCGATGCCATCGAGGGCGAGGCGCGCGAGGTGGCGACGGTGATGGCGGGCGTGGCGCGCCAGGTGCGCCGGCATAACCAGCCGGCCAAGGCGCCCTGCGTGCTGCTCTCGGGCGGCGAGACCACGGTGACCGTGCGCGGCAGGGGCCGCGGCGGCCGCAATGCGGAATTCCTCACCGCGCTGGCGGTGGTGCTGGACGGCGCCGAGGCTATCTATGCGCTGGCGGCGGATACCGACGGCATCGATGGCAGCGAAGACAATGCCGGCGCGCTGCTCGCGCCGCAGAGCCTGGCGCGGGCGGCGGCCAGGGGCGTCTCGGCCAAGGCGGCGCTGGCCAATAACGACGGCTATGGCTTCTTCCAGGCCGCCGGCGGCCTGGTGACGACCGGGCCGACGCTGACCAATGTCAACGATTTCCGGGCAATCCTTATTCTCTGAAGAGAGTATAAGTAGGCGCATGACCCTGGCCCTTGCCGCACTGAACCGGATCCCCGAGGCGGATTTCGCCGCCGCCCTGGGCGGCATTTTCGAGCATTCGCCCTGGATCGCCGAACGCGCCGCGCAACGGCGGCCATTCGCCAGCCTCGACAGCCTGCATGGCGCCATGGTGCGGGCCATGTGGGCGGCGACGGATGAGGAGAAACTTGCCTTGCTGCGCGCCCATCCGGAATTGGCCGGCAAGGAGGCCGATGCCGGCACGCTGACGGCGCAATCCAGCGGCGAGCAGGACAGCGTCGGCCTGACCAGGCTGACTGCGGCGGAGAAGGCGCGCATCAAGGAGATGAACGCGGCCTACCGTGCGCGGCACGGCTTTCCCTTCATCATCGCCGTCAGGCTGCGCACGAAGGCGCAGATCTTCGCCGCCTTCGAACAGCGCATCGCCAACGACAGGACGGCAGAATTCGCCACGGCGCTGAACGAGGTCGGCCGGATCGCGCGGCTGCGGCTGGAAGCGCTGCTGCCGGCTATGTGAACCGGAGGAGGATGCGATGGGCCGCCTGACCACCCATGTGCTCGATACCATGCATGGCAAGCCCGCCGCCGGCATGGCCGTCGAGCTTCACGCCGTCGACGAGGCCGGCGGGCGCAAGCTGCTCAAGCGGATCGCCACCAATGGCGATGGCCGCGCCGATGCGCCGCTGCTGGACGGCGCGGATTTCAGGACCGGGCGCTACGAGCTTGTCTTCCATGTCTCGGCGTATTTCCTGGCGCGCGGCGTGGCGCTGCCGAACCCGCCTTTCCTCGATGCGGTGCCGATCCGCTTCGGCATCGCCGAGGCGGACGGGCATTACCATGTGCCGCTGCTGGTCTCGCCCTGGAGCTTCTCGACCTATCGGGGTTCGTAAGATGAGCGAACACGAGACCTTCATGCGCCGCGCGATCGCCTTGAGCCGCAAGCATATGGAGGCCGGCCATGGCGGGCCGTTCGGCGCCGTCGTCGTGCAGGACGGCAAGATCGTCGGCGAGGGCTGGAACCAGGTGACCTCGCAGAACGATCCCACCGCCCATGCGGAAGTCGTGGCGATCCGCAATGCCTGCAAGACTTTGGGTCGCTTCTCGCTGGCGGGGGCGACGATCTATACGAGCTGCGAACCCTGCCCGATGTGCCTGGCGGCGGCCTATTGGGCGCGGGTCGATGCGCTGTATTACGGCAACACGCAGGCCGATGCGGCGGCGATCGAATTCGACGATGCTTTTCTGTACGACGAGATGGCCCGGCCGATCCGGCAGCGCAGCCTGAAATGCGAACAGATCCTGCGTGACGAGGCGCTGGAGGTGTTCAAGGCCTGGGCCGCCAAGCCGGACAAGGTGCGCTATTAGCGATCATCCCGATTGGCTGGCGCTGATCCCGCCGGGCCGCCTGCGCCGCAGGGCGCTGGCGGCGGGCGAAGCGGTATTCCGTCAGGGCGACAGGGCGACGGCGATCTTTCGCGTCGAAACCGGCCGCGTCCGCCTGGTGCGGCACCTTGATGACGGCAGCGGCGTTACGCTGCATGTCGCGCGGGCGGGCGACAGTTTCGCCGAAGCCGCGCTGTTCGCCGTCCGGTATCATTGCGATGCTGTGGCCGAGACCGACAGCCTTGTGCAGGCCGTGCCCAAGGCCGATCTGCTGGCGGCGCTGAAGCGCGAGCCTGAGGCGATGTTGGGCTATGCCCGGCATCTCAGCCGTCAGGTGCGCGACCTGCGCGCGCGGCTCGAACTGCGCAATATCCGGTCGGCGCAGTTACGGCTGTTGGCCTGGCTCCGGCTGAACGCGTTGGGTGAGCCGCCGATGGTGACGCTGGACCGGCCGTGGACGGAGATCGCGCCGGAACTCGGGCTGACTCATGAGGCGGTCTACCGCGCGCTGGCCGCCCTGCAGAAGGCGCGGAAGATCCGGCGGCAGAAGGATATGATCCAGATCATATGACGGGGGCGCCGCAGCGGATAGGGTCCGTCCGAATGGAGGTGCCCGCATGCGCTCTGGTCTTTTCGTCCTTTTCTTCTTCGCCATCCGGGCGCTGACCGGCATTGCCCATGCCGCCGGCGACGAGCGCCGGCACGATATGGCGATGAACGATGAGGCGGCGGAAGACGATCGCCGGCTCGTCGCCTATCCCGAGGCATTGCGGATCAAGACGCTGGCCAATATGCGCGATCACCTGCTGGCGCTGTCGGAAATCCAGGCGGCCTTGGCGAAGGACGATTTCGACGCCGCGGCCGAGATCGCCGAAAACCGCCTGGGGATGAGTTCGCTATCGCTGCATGGCGCGCATGAGGTCGCGCCCTTGATGCCGGAAGGCATGCAGCAGGCCGGCACGGCGTTGCATCATGCCGCCAGCCGCTTCGCCCGCACCGCCAAGGATGCCGGCGTCACCGGCGACATGAAAGCGGCGCTCGGCGCCCTGGCCGAGACAACGCAGACCTGCGCGGCCTGCCACGCCGCCTACCGGCTGCAATAGGGCAGGCTCAGTTCGGCTTGGCGCCGGCGGCGATCCAGGCGCCGAGCTGCTGGCGCTCCTCGTCGGTGATCTCGGTGACATTGCCCGGCGGCATGGTCTCGGTGCGCACCGCCATCTGGTTGATCAGGGCGGCATAGCGGCGCAGCTCCTGCGGCGTTTCCAGCATGACGCCCTTCGGCGCTTCCGCGATGCCCTCGTAGGTCGGCCTGGCGGCATGGCAGGGCGTGCAGCGCGCCGCCGCGATGCGCTGAACGTCCGCAATGCCGACGTCATGCGCCGACGTGGTCCGGCGCGGATCCCATTGGGTGAAGAACGCCAGGCCGACGACAAGCAGGAAAGCGATGATCAGAAACTCGTAACGCCTGCCGCGGCCCTGGTTCTTCAGGTTGAAGAAATGCCGCACCAGGCCGCCGATCACCATCACCACGGCCAGGATCACCCAGCCGTAAGGATGGCCGTAGGTGATCGGATAATGGTTGCTGATCATGGCGAACAGCACCGGCAGGGTGAGGTAGTTGTTGTGCAGCGAACGCTGCTTGGCCTGCTTGCCGTATTTCGGATCGGGCGTTTGGCCGGCCAGCATCTGGGCGACCGCCTTGCGCTGGTTCGGGATGATGATATGCGCGACATTGGCGACCATCATGGTGCCGATCAGCGCGCCGACATGCAGATAGGCGGCCCGCGCCGAGAAGAGCCTGGTGTAGCCGTAGGCGGCGGCGACCAGCAGCACGAAGCCGACCACGGCGAGCAGGGCGTCGTTTTTGCCGAGCGGCGACTTGCAGAGCAGGTCGTAGATCACCCAGCCGAGCAGCAGCGAGACGAAGCTGATGGCGATTGCCTGCCAGGGTTTCAGCGGCAGCACCTCCGGGTCGATCAGATAAAGATCGGCACCGACATAATAGAGCGCGCCGAGCAGCAGGAAGCCGGACAGCCAGGTGAAATAGGCCTCGTACTTGAACCAATGCAGGGTTTCCGGCAACTGCGCCGGCGCCACCGTGTATTTCTCGGTGAAATAGAAGCCGCCGCCATGGATCATCCAGGCCTCGCCCTGCACCCCGTCCTTGGCGTGCAATCCCTTGCGCAGCGAATTGTCGAGCCAGATGAAAAAGAAGGACGAACCGATCCAGGCGATGCCGAAGATCAGGTGCATCCAGCGCAGCACCAGGTTGAGCCATTCGAGGGCGATGTCGGTCATGGACGTAAGATACTCCGAGCGGCGCAGGCGCCGCCTTGGCGCGGCGCAATCCAGCCCTAGCGAGGCCGCTCGGAATCGTCAATGGGGATCGGGCCGTCCGGGGCGCCGTCTCGATCCGGCTAGTTCAGGCGGGGCGGCGGGGCCGGCTCCAGTTCGGAAAGCACGGCGCGCACGCTTTCCAGATGGGGATTGAGCTGCAGGGCGGCGGCGAAGGCGCTGGCGGCGGCGGCCTTCTCGCCATGGCGCAGGCAGATCTGGCCGAAGCCGCAGATGGCGCCGAAATGGCGCGGCTCCAGCTGCAGCGCGCGGCGGATATCGTCCAGGCTTTCGGCGTCGCGGCGGGTCAGGTAATACAGCGTCGCCCGCTTGTTCCAGGCTTCGGCCCAGCCAGGCGCCTCGCCGGTCAGGGCATCCAGCAGCGTTTCGGCTTCGGCATAGCGGCGCCGCGCGATGGCGGAGATGGCGCGCTGCATACGCGCTTCCAGGGCGGGATCGTCATGGCCGGTCCAGATCGCCCAGATCTCGTCCTCGATCTCTTCCGCCGGAAGATCGGATGCCGGCTCCTGCAGCATGGCGAACAGCGTATCCAGCCGGCCGTCGCGCATCGCCGCAGGGCTGCGCTTTCGCACACCGTTCAGGACCAGCTTCAACATTTCGGCGACCGGCAACTGCATCGGGCCTCTCCCACCCGGGTCTGTTCCACCATCTCGGCTAACACATAGATTGGCCCTGCGCCCCGCCAAGCGGCATGGGCGGCACCAGGGGCGGAACTGCCCGATCGCGGCGCGTTAGCCCGCCGGCCGCCGTAAACGGCCTGGTTTTGCCTTATTCCCAATGCTCGATGGTGAGCGTGACATACTCGCTGACGAAGCGGGCGCGGACGAATTCCACCGGCCGGCCCTGCGGATCGACATTGACGGTTTCGCTCACCAGGATCGGCCGGGTGCGCGGCAGATCGGCCAGCCGGGCGTCGCCGGCGGAAATCAGCCGGGCCGCGATGCGCGTGCTGCGGCGGCGGTAATCGGTCACGCCGGCGGCGCGCAGCGCGCCGGTGATCGAGCCGGCGCGGCGGAACAGCGACGGCATGTCGGGAAAGCGGCTGACGGCGAAGTAATGGCTGCTGATGCCGACCGGGCGGCCATCGGCCTTGTTCAGGCTTTCGATCTGCCAGAGCAGCGCGCCGGTCGGGATGCCGAGCGCGCGGGCGATATCGGCCGGCGCCGCAATCCGTTCGGCGAAAACCAGTTCGCGCGTCGGTTTCTTCTGCATCGTCTGCAGGTTTTCGCTGAAACGGGTGCGCGGTCCGATCCTGTAATCCAGCATCGCCTCGGCGACGAACATGCCGCGGCCCTGCTCGATGCGGACCAGGCCCAGATCGGCCAGCCGCGTCATCGCCTGGCGCACGGTGTGGCGGTTGACGCCGAAGCTGGCCGCGAGCTGCTTCTCGGTCGGCAACTGGCTGCCGGCCGGATATTCGCCGCGGCGGATCGCCTGCTCCATGGCGGCGGCGATCTGGCGCCAGACCGCCATGCCCTTGCCGCGCTCGATGCCCGCCGTCTCGATACCCGCCGTATCGGGGTCGTTCGTCTGCAATGCTGATCCGTCCGATGCCATAGAGCGTGCGCCGACAGCCGGCTTGATCCTGAGGGAGGTCGGGTGTAGATATATAGATGTCTAGACCAATTTAGACAAATCCGCAAGAGGTCGAGATGTCCGTCGCGCCGCAAGCCGCGCCAGATCAGTCCACCGCAGCCGAGTCCGCCGGGGCCGGCGCCACCCCGCTCCGCCGCCGGCAGGACCGCCTCGCCATCCTTGCCCGGGCCTCGCTCGGCAGCCTGGAGGCGGCATGGGACGGGCTGCGCGAGAAGCCGCGCTACCGCCGCCTGAAGCCGCCGGAAACCGGTCTGGTCATGGTGCGCGCGCGGGCCGGCGGCACCGGCCAGCGCTTCAATCTCGGCGAGCTGACGGTGACCCGCTGCGTGGTGGCGCTGGAGCCGGACGGTCTGATGGGCGTCGGCTATGTGCAGGGCCGCGACAAGCGCAAGGCAGAATTGGTGGCCCTGTTCGATGCGCTTGCGCAGGATCCGGCGCGCAGCGAGGCCATCGAAACGGCGCTGATCGCGCCCGAACGCGCGCGGCTGGCCGGGCGGCGCAGCGCGCGCGCCGCGAAGGTCGCGGCCACCAAGGTCGATTTCTTCACCTTGGTGCGGGGAGAATGAACATGGCCGGATCGAATCTCGCCCCCGTCGCCGGCTTCGACGATCCGGTGCAGCAAAGCCAGCAGAGTTTCCGCGCCTTGCTCGATGCCACGGCCCGGCCGGGCCGGATGACGCGCATCGAAGCCGAGCCGGGCCGTCCGGACGGCATCGGGCCGGCCCTGGCCGCCGCCGCGCTGACGCTGTGCGATTTCGAAACGCCGGTCTGGCTGGGGCCGGGCCTCGACCGGCCGCAGATACGCGACTGGCTGCGCTTTCATACCGGCGCGCCGTTCGCCGAGGCCAAGGCGGCCGCTTTTGCCCTGCTCGATGCCGCGCAGCCGCTGCCGCCGCTGGAGCAGTTCAGCCTGGGCTGCGACGAGGCGCCGGACCGCGGCGCGACCTTGCTGATCCAGGTCGGCAGCCTGCAGGGCGCGCCGGCGCTCACCTGGCGCGGGCCGGGCATCAGGTCCGAAACGGCGATGCCGTTCTGCGGCCTGCCGGAATACTTCTGGCACCAGCGCGCCGCGCTGCCGGCCGTTTTTCCGCGCGGACTGGACATCTACCTTTGCTGCGGCAGCGTGCTGGTCGGCCTGCCGCGCAGCACGGCGATTGCCATGGAGGCCTGACATGTATGTGGCCGTCAAAGGCGGCGAGGCCGCCATCGAGAATGCCCATAAGCTGCTGGCGGAAGACCGCCGCGGCGATGCCGCCGTGCCGGAACTCAGCCTGGCGCAGATCCGCGAACAGCTCAGCCTCGCCGTCGATCGGGTGATGACGGAAGGCTCGGTCTACGATCCCGATCTGGCGGCGCTGGCATTGAAACAGGCGCGCGGCGATCAGGTCGAGGCGATCTTCCTGCTGCGGGCCTACCGCACGACCCTGCCGCGGCTCGCCGTATCGGCGCCGATCGACACGGCGGAGATGCAGGTATCGCGGCGGATTTCCTCCTGCTTCAAGGATATGCCGGGCGGGCAGTTGCTGGGCCCGACCTTCGACTACACGCATCGTCTGCTGGATTTCACGCTGGCCGCCGCGGGCGAGGCGCCGAGGGCCGATGCCAGGCCGGGCGCTGCCGTCGATTGCCCGCCGGTGATCGACTTCCTCAATGCCGAGGGCCTGATCGAGGAGGAGGCGCCGGATGCAGACGAAGCGCCGGTCGGCGACCTGACCCGCGCGCCGCTGATGTTCCCGGCCGGGCGCGATGTCCGGCTGCAGACGCTGGCGCGCGCCGATGAGGGATTCCTGCTGGCGCTCGGCTATTCCACCCAGCGCGGCTATGCCCGCTCGCATCCTTTCGTGGCCGAGATCCGCAGCGGCGAGGTCGGCGTCGAGATCGACATCCCCGAACTTGGCTTCGCCGTCGATATCGGCGATATCACCGTGACCGAATGCCAGATGGTCAACCAGTTCCGCGGCTCGAAAACAGAAAAGCCGAAATTCACCCGCGGCTACGGCCTCAGCTTCGGCTATACCGAACGCAAGGCGATGGCCATGGCGCTGGTCGACCGTGCGCTCAAGGCGGAAGCGCTGGGCGAGGATGTCACCGCGCCGGCGCAGGATCAGGAATTCGTGCTCTATCACGCCGACAACGTCGAGGCCTCGGGCTTCGTGCAGCATCTGAAGCTGCCGCATCATGTCGATTTCCAGTCCGAGCTGACGCTGATCCGCACCATGCGGGCCGAGATCGAACGCGCCGCCGCGGAGCTGCCGGAGGCGGCGCAATGACCCTGCAACGAAGCTTCACCGCCACGGCCCGGCAAGCCGGCGATCTGGCGGATTACAATTTCGCCTTCCTGGACGAACAGACCAAGCGGATGATCCGCCGCGCCATACTGAAGGCGGTGGCGATCCCGGGCTATCAGGTGCCGTTCGGCAGCCGCGAGATGCCGCTGCCCTATGGCTGGGGCACCGGCGGCATGCAGGTGACAGCGGCCGTGATCGGCTCAGGCGACGTTCTGAAGGTGATCGACCAGGGCGCGGACGACACCACCAACGCCGTCTCGATCCGCCGCTTCTTCCAGCGCATGACCGGCGTGGCGACCACCGAGAAGACGCGCGAGGCGACCCTGATCCAGACGCGCCACCGCGTGCCGGAGACGCCGCTGAGCGAGAACCAGATCCTGGTCTATCAGGTGCCGATCCCGGAGCCGCTGCGCTGGCTGGAGCCGCGCGAAAGCGAAACCCGCAAGATGCATGGCCTGAGCGAATACGGCGTCATGCATGTGAAGCTGTATGAGGATATCTCGCGCCATGGCCATATCTCGACCGCCTATGACTATCCGGTGATGGTCAATGGCCGCTATCTGATGCGCTGCTCGCCGATTCCGAAATTCGACACCCCCAAGCTCCACATGAACGCGGCCCTGCAGCTTTTCGGCGCCGGCCGCGAGAAGCGCATCTACGCCGTGCCGCCCTATACGGAGGTCAAGCCGCTCGACTTCGAGGATCATCCGTTCCAGATCGAGCGCTGGCCGCAGACCTGCGCCCTGTGCGACGCGAGCGACAGCTTCCTCGACGAGGTGATCCTCGACGATGCGGGCAGCCGCATGTTCGTCTGCTCGGATACCGATTACTGCCATGGCCGGCAGCAGGCCGGCCATCACGGGCGCATGGCGGCGCCCTATCGGGAAGGGGCCGCGGAATGACCGACATACCTCTCCTGGAGGTCGAGAAGCTGCGCAAGAGCTTCGGCCGGCAAATCGCCTGCCGCGATGTCACCTTCGAATTATGGCCGGGCGAGGTGCTGGGCATCGTCGGCGAAAGCGGCTCGGGCAAGTCGACCCTGCTCAATTGCCTGGCCAGCCGGCTGCCGGTCGATGCCGGCGCCATCCGCTATCGCTTGGCGGGTGGCGACAGCGTCGATCTGGTCGCGGCGAGCGAGGCGCAGAAGCGGCATTTGATGCGCACGGAATGGGGCTTCGTGCAGCAGCATGCGCGCGACGGCCTGCGCATGGATTTCTCCGCCGGCGCCAATATCGGCGAGCGGCTGATGGCGCTGGGCGGGCGCCATTACGGCGATCTGCGCCAGGCGGCCCTGGACTGGATGACGGCCGTGGAGATGCCGCCGGATCGCGTCGACGATCTGCCGCGCGTCTTTTCCGGCGGCATGCAGCAGCGGCTGCAGATCGCCCGCAACCTGGTGACCCGCCCGCGCATCGTGCTGATGGACGAGCCGACCGGCGGCCTCGACGTCTCGGTGCAGGCGCGGCTGCTCGATCTGATCCGCCGCCTGGTGCAGGACTACCATCTGGCGGTGATCATCGTGACCCACGATCTTGGCGTGGCCCGGCTTTTGGCCGACCGGCTGATGGTGATGCGGCACGGCGAGGTGGTGGAGACCGGCCTGACCGACCAGTTGCTGGACGATCCGCAGCATGCCTATACCCAGCTTCTGGTATCCTCGGTACTCGGCGTGTGAGGCTTCTGATGGACATGATCCGCGTCGAAAACCTTGCCAAGTCCTTCACGCTGCATCTGCGCGGCGGGGTCAGCCTGCCGGTATTGCGCGACGTCTTCCTCAGCGTGGCGGCGGGAGAATGCGTCACCCTGCATGGCCCGTCTGGCGTGGGCAAATCCACCCTGCTGCGTTCGATCTACGGCAACTACCGGCCGCAGGACGGCCGCATCCTGATCCGCCATGACGGCACGATGACCGATATCGTCGATGCCGAGCCGCGCATCGTCATGGCGATCCGCCGGTGCACGCTCGGCTATGTCAGCCAGTTCCTGCGGGTCATTCCGCGCGTGGCGACGCTCGATGTGGTGGCCGAACCTTTGCTGGCGCGCGGCATCGGTGCCGCCGCCGCCAGGGCGCGGGCCGGCGAACTGCTCGCCCGCCTGCAGATTCCGGAGCGCATGTGGAGCCTGCCGCCGGCGACCTTTTCGGGCGGCGAGCAGCAACGCATCAATATCGCCCGCGGTTTCGCGGCCGAGTATCCGGTCCTCCTGCTGGACGAGCCGACGGCCTCGCTGGACGAGCAGAACCGCAAAATTGTCATAAACCTGATCAACGATTCGCGCGCCCGCGGCGCCGCGATCGTCGCCATCGTGCATGACAGCGAGACACGGGCGGCCATCGCCACGCGCCTGTTCACCATGCAAAGCCTTGGAGTCGCGGCATGAGTTCCGACCTGGTCATCAGCAACGCCCGCCTCGTCGGCCGCGATACGGTTCTGGAACCGGGCAGCCTGCATGTGCGCGCCGGAATGATCGCCGCTGTCGACCGGGGTACGCCGACGGCGGGGGCCCTGGATTTCGGCGGCGATTACCTGCTGCCCGGCCTGGTCGAGTTGCATACCGACAACCTGGAGAAGCATTTCGCGCCGCGCCCCGGCGTGCGCTGGCCGGGCAAGCTGGCGGTGATCAACCATGATGCGCAGATCGCCGCGGCCGGCATCACCACGGTTATGGATGCGATTGCGGTCGGCGACATGCGCGACGGCGCTCTGCGCATGACGATCCTGCGCGACATGGTGGCCGCCATCGAGGCTGCGCAGACGGCGGGCATGCTGCGCGCCGAGCATCTGCTGCATCTGCGCTGCGAAATCTCGTTCAAGGATCTGCTGGAACTGGTCGAGCCGATGACCGGCCTGAGCTGGCTCCGCCTGGTTTCGGTGATGGATCACTCGCCCGGCCAGCGCCAATTCGCCAATCTCGACAAGTACCGCGAATATTACCAGGGCAAGTTCGGCCTCTCCGGCGCGGCGATGGACAGGTTCATGGCCGAGCAGGTCGCCGCCGCCGAGGCGCATGGCCCGAAGAACCGCCGCGACCTGGTGGCGCTATGCCGCTCGCGCGGCCTGCCGCTTGCCAGCCATGACGATGCGACCATCGAGCATGTGGCCGAAGCCGCCGCCGACGGCATGGTGGTGGCGGAATTTCCCACCACTCATGCGGCGGCGGAATATTCGCGCGCCCATGGCATGCGGGTGATGATGGGCGGCCCAAATCTGGTGCGCGGCGGCTCGCATTCGGGCAATGTCTCGGCGCGCGATCTGGCGGAAAAGCGGCAGCTCGACATCATCTCTTCCGATTACGTGCCCAGCAGCATGATCCAGTCCGTTTTCCTGCTGCCGCGCGAAGTGCCGCCCATCAGCCTGCCCCAGGCGGTGGCGATGGCATCGGTCAATCCGGCGGAGGCCGTCGGTCTGACCGATCGCGGTGCGTTGGAGGTCGGCCGGCGTGCCGATATGATCCGGGTCAGCCTGATCGACGATGTTCCGGTGGTGCGGTCGGTCTGGCGCCATGGCCGGCGCGTGATGTAGGGAAGACGATGACCGTTCTCGATCGGGGCCGTCTGGTGCTGGTGGTCGGCCCGAGCGGCGTGGGCAAGGATTCCGTGATCGACGGCGCCCGCGCCGCCCTGTCCGGCCGCGGCGATATCGTGTTTCCGCGCCGCTATGTCACCCGCCCGGCCGGGTTGGGCGGCGAAGATTACATCGCCGTCAGCGAGGACGATTTCGCCGCGATGCAGCGGCGTGGCGATTTCGCGCTCGCCTGGGCCGCGCATGGCCTGCGTTACGGCATTCCCAAAGCCATCGACGGTGAGCTTGCCGCCGGCCGGCAGGTGGTCGTCAATGTTTCGCGCGCCGTCATCGACGAAGCGCGGCGGCGTTATCCGAACCTGCTGGTCATCGGCATCACCGCTGCGCCGGAGATTCTCCGCGCCAGGCTGGAAAAGCGCGGCCGCGAAACCCCAGCCGAAATCGAAGAGCGCCTGCAGCGGGCCGCGGCCTACAGGCTGGCAGGCGCCGATGTCGTCATGCTGAACAACGACGGCGCCCTCGCCGAGACGGTGGCGGACTTCATCCGTCTGGTGGGGCGGCCCGCAATATAGAGGCTGCTGCCCCTGTCCATGCCGGCTATGATGGCGCCCAACGCATGGAGCCCAGCATGAGCAGCATCCCATCCCTGGTTCCCTATTTCAGCATTCTCGGCGCCGTTGCCGTCGGTGCCGCCAGTCCCGGCCCCAGCTTCGTCCTGGTGGCGCGTACGGCGATTGCCGGCAGCAGGGTGCACGGCATCGCGGCGGCGCTCGGCATGGGACTCGGCGGCATGGTCTTCGCCAGTCTCGCGCTCGGCGGCCTGATTGCACTGCTGGCGCAGGTCGAATGGCTTTATCTGGGGCTGAAGGCCGCCGGCGGGCTCTATCTGCTCTATCTGGCGGTACGCATCTGGCGCGGCGCAGCGCAGCCGCTGAGCCTGGGCCTGCCGCAAGCCGGAGAGCGCAGCCCGCTGCGTTCGTTCGCCGTCGGGTTGGCGACCCAGCTGAGCAATCCGAAGGCGGCCGTCGTCTATGCCAGTATCTTTGCCGCATTGCTGCCGGCGCATCCGCCATTCTGGCTGGTGCTGCTTCTGCCGCCCTCGGTATTCCTGATCGAGTTCGGCTGGTATGTGATCGTCGCCGTCACGTTTTCCGCGGATCGCCCGCGCAAGGTCTATCTGCAGGCCAAGACCTGGATCGACCGGCTGGCCGGCGGCGTGATGGCACTGCTCGGGCTGCGGCTGATCATGGAGGGGGTGCGGCGGGCCTAGAGCGTAGTTCGATGTCTCTGAATCGTGTCTTGGGACCTGTTTGAGACGGTGGTGAGTCCTTTGTGAGTCGGCGCCGGTTTTGGGTTTCGGGTTTTCGACGAAATCAGATTCACCATCCCTGCTGGTAGGAGGTCAGCAGGGATGGTTCGACCGTATTCGCTGGATCTGCGTGAACGAGTAGTGGCCCGGGTTGCCGCTGGGGAGACCTGCCGCAAGGTGGCGGCAACCTTCGGGGTAAGCGTGGCGAGTGTGGTGAAGTGGTCGCAGCGCTACCGCGCCACCGGCAGTCCGGCGGCCAAGCGGATGGGCAACACGCGA
>NZ_DASVCJ010000028.1:0-3318 GCF_036381655.1 Ferrovibrio sp. | reverse complement strand
AGAAGTCCGTCCTCGGTGATCGAGTAGCGCATCGGGCGCAGACCGTTGCGGTCCATGCCGGCGATCGCCCAGCGGCCATCGGTCGCGCAGATCGCCGCCGGCCCGTCCCAAGGCTCCATCACCGAGTTGCAGTAGGCATAGAGCGCCTGGTGGCTCGCCGGCATCGACGCCTTGCTCGACCAGGCTTCCGGAATCAGCAGCGTCTTCACCAGCGGCGCCGTGCGGCCGGCGCGCACCAGAACCTCGAACACGGCGTCCAGCGCGGCGGAGTCGGACGAGCCCGACTGCACGATCGGCTTGATGTCCTCGCCGTATTCGCCGAAGGCCTCTGAGGCCATGCGGATCTCGTGGCTGCGCATCCAGTTGACGTTGCCGCGGACGGTGTTGATCTCGCCGTTATGCGCGAGCATGCGGAACGGCTGCGCCAGCCGCCAGGTCGGGAAGGTGTTGGTCGAATAGCGCTGGTGATAGATGGCGAAGGTGCTGACGAAGCGCTCGTCCTGCAGATCGGGATAGAAATTGTCGAGCTGCTCGGCCAGGAACATGCCCTTGTAGATCACCGAACGGCAGGACAGCGAGCAGATATAGAATTCGCTGATATGCGCGGCCAGCGCCTGCTTCTCGATGCGGCGGCGGATCAGGAAGAGATCGCGCTCGAAATCGTGGTCGTCCTTGCCGAGCCGGTTGTCGATCAGCACCTGCTCGATCTCGGGACGGGTCGCGTTGGCCTTCTCGCCGATGATGGTGGCGTCGACCGGCACCTGGCGCCAGCCATAGATGCCGTAGCCGAAATCCAAAATGGCGGTCTCGACGATGGTGCGGCAGGTCTCCTGGGCGGCGAGATCGGTCTTGGGCAGGAAGACCATGCCCAGGCCGAGCTTGCCCTCGCCCGGCTCGAAGCCGGTCTTGCGCACGTAATCGCGGAAGAAATCCTGCGGAATCTGCACATGGATGCCGGCGCCGTCGCCGGTCTTGCCATCGGCATCCACCGCGCCGCGATGCCACAGGGCCTTCAGCGCCATGATGCCGGCGGAGACCACGGAACGATGCGGCTTGCCGTCCAGCGCGGCGATCAGGCCGACGCCGCAGGCGTCATGCTCCTCTTCCGGCCGGTACAGGCCGGTTTCGCTCAGGCGCCTGGATTCGTCCTGCCACTGCTCGACGTAGCTCTTGATCCTGTCGCTCATGGTCGGACTCCTCACTCCGCCGCCTGCTTGGCGGCCGGCTGCTGGGCTTTCGCCTCGATATATTGATGGATGGCATCCGCCGCATCGCGTCCGTCGCGGATCGCCCAGACCACCAGGCTGGCGCCGCGCACGATGTCGCCGGCGGCGAACACGCCGGGGATGTTGGTCATCTTGCTGCGGTTGGCGATCTTCACCGTGCCCCAGCGGGTGACTTCCAGATCGGGCGCCTTGAAGAGCTGCGGCAGGTCCTCCGGATCGAAGCCGAGCGCCTTCACCACCAGATCGGCCGGCTGGTCGAACTCGGCGCCTTCGATCTCGACCGGCGTCTGGCGGCCGGAGGCATCGGTCGGGCCGAGCTTCATGCGCGCGGTATGCACCGCAGAGACGCTTTCGCCGCCGCGGAAGCTGACATCCGCGAGCTTGGTGGTGCTGCGCGGCTGGCCTTCCTGCAGCTTGTCGAAATTGGCCTCGGCGCTGGCGTTGAAGTCGCCGCCGCGGAAGCTCTTGGGCAGCGACAGCCAGACGAACTCGACGCCTTCCTCTTCGGCATTCTTCACTTCGCGCATCGAGCCCGGCATGTTGGCGCGGTCGCGGCGATAGAGGCAATGCACGCTTTCGGCGCCCTGGCGGATCGCGGTGCGCACGCAATCCATCGCGGTATCGCCGCCGCCGATCACCACCACGCGCTTGCCCTTGGCGTTGAGCATGCCGCTGTCGAACTCCGCAACCCGGTCGCCCAGGCCATGCTTGTTCGAGGCGGTGAGGTAGGTCATCGCCGGCACGATATTGTTGAGGCCGATGCCGGGCGCCTGGATGTCGCGCGCCTTGTAGACGCCGGTGGCGATCAGCACGGCATCGTGCTTCTTGCGCAGATCGTCCAGCGTGGCGTCGCGGCCGACCTCGAAATTCAGATGGAACTGCACGCCGGCCGCCTTCAGCAGGGCCGAGCGGCGCTGCACCACGTCCTTCTCGAGCTTGAAATTGGGGATGCCGTAGATCATCAGGCCGCCGGGGCGGTCGTAGCGGTCATAGACATGCACCTGATAACCCTTGCGGCGCAGCTTGTCGGCGGCGGCAAGGCCGGCCGGGCCGGCGCCGATGATGCCGACGCTTTCGCCGCGCTCGCCATTCACCGGCTTGGGCGCCTTGACCCAGCCTTCGGTGAAGGCGGTTTCGGTGATGTATTTCTCGATCGCGCCGATGGTGACCGTGCCATGGCCGGCCTGCTCGATCACGCAATTACCCTCGCAGAGCCGATCCTGCGGGCAGATGCGGCCGCAGACCTCGGGGAAGGTGTTGGTCGCCGACGACAGCTCATAGGCCTCTTCGAGGCGGCCCTCGGCGGTCATGCGCAGCCAGTCGGGGATGTTGTTGTGCAGCGGGCAATGCACCTGACAGAACGGCACGCCGCATTGCGAGCAGCGCGAAGCCTGCTCCTTGGCCTTGGCGGCGGCGAATTCGCGATAGATCTCGTCGAAATCCTGGGCGCGCTCGGTGGCGGCGCGCTTCTCCGGCATGGCGCGGTTGGTCTGGACGAACTTCAACATCTTCTCGGCCATGCGGCGCTCCACGGGTCGGGCCTGGGACCGGCGGGCGGCGCGCATCAGAAGCGGCGGCGTCCCGGCGATCCTGGCTGGACAGAGACAGCCCCGGGCACATCGTCACGGTCGCGCATGAAGTCATGGTCGCGAACGAACCGGACGCGCCTGGGGCAGGCCGCAAACATTTATTGCCTTAGAGACGGAATGGCAAGCAAAATTTAGCCGATAGGTCACGCTTGCTGACCTTTTATGGACCTGTGGATCATTTTCGCGTTTAAGCGCCAGTCTTTCTGCGGCAGAATAGCTAAAAATAGGTCCGAAACGAGACTAAATTTTGGATAAGCCGCTGGAATCCAATTATTATGACGGCGACACTGCGGTCTGCCGGCCGGGGCGCCGGGCTGCCGCCGGCCGTCCGGACCGGCATACGGCCGGCGAGTCGAGAGGGCGGCCTAGGGTGTGTCGTCAATTGTATGAGAGGATGGCGGCGGCGAGCTTTGTGGCTGCTGCGAAATGGTCGGCTCGTTTGTCGTAGCGGGTGGCGATGGCTCGGAACTGCTTGAGGCGGCAGAAGAAGCGCTCGATGCGGT
>NZ_DASVCJ010000027.1:0-1627 GCF_036381655.1 Ferrovibrio sp. | reverse complement strand
GCCGTACATGCCGTTGTTGACCACGACGATGACGACATTGGCGCCGTATTGCAGCGCGGTGGCGAATTCCTGCCCCGTCATCAGGAAGCAGCCGTCGCCGGCAAACGCAACCACGGTGCGCTGCGGATTGACCAGCTTGGCAGCCACCGCCGCCGGCACGCCATAGCCCATCGAGCCGGAGGTCGGCGCAAGCTGGCCGGTATGACGGCGATAGCGGTGGAACCGGTGCAGCCAGGTCGCGTAGTTGCCCGCGCCGTTGGTCAGCACCGCATCGGCCGGCAGGTTGGCATCCAGCCAGCGCAGGATCTGCCCCATCTGGACATGGCCGGGCGAGACCGGCGGCTCCTGCCAGGCCTCGTAGTCGCTGCGCGCCTGGCGCACCTGCTCGGCCCAGCCGGGACCCGCCTTGACCGGACCGATCTGCTGCAGGGCCGCCGCGAAGGCCGCATTCGAGGCATTGATCGGCAGATTGGCGCGATAGACCCGGTTCAGTTCCTCGGCGCCGGCATGGACATGGATCAGCGTCTGGCCCGGCACCGGGATATCGACCATCGTGTAGCCGCCGGTCGTCATCTCGCCCAGCCTGGCCCCCATCACCAGCAGCAGGTCGCTGTCCTTGAGGCGCTGCTGCAGCTTCGGATTGATGCCGATGCCGACATCGCCGACATAGTTCGGCCACTCGTTGTCGAGATAATCCTGGCGGCGGAACACGGCGCCGACCGGCAGATCGGACGCCGCGGCCCAGGCCTGTACCTGCTCGCGCACGCTCTCGCTCCAGCCGCTGCCGCCGACGATCATCAGCGGCCGCCGGGACGCTTCCAGCATCTGCCTGACCTGCGCCATCTGCGCCTCCGACGGATGCGCCTCGACGGGCTGCACCGGTGCGCCGTCGGCGCACTCCACCCAGTCGGTCAGCATGTCCTCCGGCAAGGCCAGCACCACGGGGCCTCGCCGCCCGGACAGCGCCACGCTGAAGGCGCGGCCGATGAATTCCGGGATGCGGGCGGCATCGTCGATCTGGGCTACCCATTTCGCCATCTGGCCGAACATCCGGCGGTAATCGATCTCCTGGAACGCCTCGCGTTCCATCATGTCGCGCCCGACCTGGCCGATGAGCAGGATCATCGGCGTCGAATCCTGGAAGGCGACATGCACGCCGGCCGAGGCGTTGGTGGCGCCGGGGCCGCGCGTGACCATGCAGATGCCCGGCCGGCCCGTCGTCTTGCCGTAGGCATCCGCCATCATCGCCGCGCCGCCTTCCTGCCGGCAGATCACAAACCGCATCGCGTTGGTATGGTCGTGCAGCGCATCCAGCACGGCGAGGAAACTCTCGCCCGGCACGCCGAATACGGTATCGACGCCCTGAATGCGGAGCTGTTCGACCAGAATCTGACCACCACTGCGTTTCATGACTGCGCCTGCCGGCCTTGCTGCGGCGGCGCCGTGCGCCATGGCCGGCCAGGCGGTTGCCGCCCAGAGCATGGGTTGATGATGCCGCACCGCCTCCGCCGTCATCGCCGCCTCCTTTCCGGCTCCGATGCTGTCGCCAGATGGCGCCATTGCGCGAGCAGGACGATGCCGGCGACGATGCCGACGATCGTGCCGGACGCGGCGCTGATCACCGGAT
>NZ_DASVCJ010000026.1:0-134624 GCF_036381655.1 Ferrovibrio sp. | reverse complement strand
ATCCAGCGCATGGCCGACCGGGTGGCCGGCTGGTTCGTGCCGGCGGTGCTCGCCATCGCGCTGGTCGCGTTCGCCGCCTGGGCGCTGTTCGGGCCGCCGCCGCGCCTCGCCTTCGGCCTGGTGGCGGCGGTGACCGTGCTGATCATCGCCTGCCCCTGCGCGCTCGGCCTGGCGACGCCGATGTCGATCATGGTCGGCGTCGGTCGCGGCGCGCAATGCGGCGTGCTGATCAAGAATGCCGAGGCGCTGGAGCGCATGGAGAAGATCGACACCATCGTGCTCGACAAGACCGGCACGCTCACCGAAGGCAAGCCAGACGTCATCGCCATCCGGCCGGCGAATGGATTCGAGGAAGCCGAGCTGCTGCGCCTCGCGGCCAGCCTGGAACGGGGCAGCGAGCACCCGCTGGCCCAGGCCATCGTCAGGGCGGCCGGGAAGCGGGGCCTGGCCCTGTCCGAAGCCGCCGATTTCGACAGTCCGGTCGGCAAGGGCGTGCTGGGCAGGGTGGATGGCCGCGCGGTTGTCATCGGCAATGCCGGCTTTCTGGCCGAGCGCGGCATCGACGCCGCGCCGATCGCCGCCCAGGCCGACGCGCTGCGCCGCAACGGCGCGAGCGCGATCTTCGTTGCCGTGGATGGCCGGATCGCCGGCCTTCTCGCCATCGCCGATCCGGTCAAGGAGACGACGCCGGACGCCCTCAAGGCGCTGGAGGCGGAGGGCATCCGCGTCGTCATGGTGACCGGCGACAACCGCACCACCGCCGAAGCCGTGGCGCGGCGCCTCGGGATCGCGGATGTCGAAGCCGATGTATTGCCTGAACGCAAGAGCGCGGTGGTCGAGCGCCTGCGTAAAAGCGGCCGCGCCGTGGCCATGGCGGGCGATGGCGTCAACGATGCGCCGGCCCTGGCGGCGGCCGATGTCGGCATCGCCATGGGCACCGGCACCGATGTGGCGATCGAGAGCGCGGGGGTTACCCTGCTGAAGGGCGACCTGCAGGGCATCCTGCGCGCCCGCCGCCTGTCGCAGGCCACCATGCGCAACATCCGGCAGAATCTGTTCTTCGCCTTCGTCTACAACGCGGCCGGCGTGCCGATCGCGGCCGGCGTGCTGTATCCGGTGTTCGGCTGGCTGCTGTCGCCGGTGATCGCGGCTGCCGCGATGGCGCTGTCGTCGGTCAGCGTGATCGGCAACGCCTTGCGCCTGCGCCTGGTCAGGATCGACTGAGGCGGAACAAAGCCGGCGGCGATGCGGTTGCTTGGCCATGACCGATATGCTGCGGCATGGCCCGCTCGGACAATCGACGCTCCATCTGTGCATCGACATGCAGAATCTGCTGGGGCCGGGCAGCCCGTGGCACGCGCCCTGGGCGATGCAGATCGTGCCCAAGCTGATCGAGCTGACCGAGCATTTCCGCCACGCGACGGTGTTCACGCGCTTCGTGCTGCCGCCGCAGCCGGCCGCCATGCCCGGCCTGTGGCAGCATTATTTCCGGCGCTGGCGCGGGCTGGCGGAGCAGCCCGAATTGTTCGAGCTGTTGCCGCCGCTGCAGGGCTTCGTGCCGCCGGCCGAGATCATCGACAAGCCGGTCTATTCGGCCTTCACCGGGCAGAAACTGTTGCAGCATCTGCAGGGGCGGCGGATCGATACGCTGGTGGTCTCCGGCGCCGAAACCGATATCTGCGTGCTGTCGACCGTGCTGGGGGCGATCGACCATGGCTATCGCGTGATCGTCGTGCAGGATGCGCTCTGCAGCTCGGTCGACGAAACCCACGACGCGCTGCTGGCCTTCTATCATCAGCGGCTGAGCGAGCAGGTGGAGATCGCCGACGTCGCAGCGATCCTTGCCGCTTAGGCGGCGGAATTATCCCGCCTGCTGGCCCGCCGTGCCGTAGCGCAGCACCTGCACCTTCTCCAGGGTGACCAGGCCGCTATGGCCCTGCATGATCTTGTCCAGCTCCGGCAGGAAGGCGTTGATCCTGTCCTCGGCGTCGACGATCTCGACGACGAAGGGCAGGTCCTCCGAAAGCCGCAGGATCTTCGCGGTATGAAGCCGGCTGGAATGGCCGAAGCCCATCGGCCCGCGCAGCACGGTCGCGCCGGCCAGATGCAGTTCGCGCGCCTTCAGCACGATGGCTTCGTAGGCCGGTTTGCCGGCATGCCTGTCGTCCTCGCCGAGGAAGACGCGGAGCAGCATGGCGGATTGGGGGAGCTGCATGGTTCAGGCTCCTTTCATCTGGTTCAGGCTGGCCGCGGCGATATGGCCGAGCCAGACGGCAATCAGGCAGAGAGCCACCGAGGCGACGATGTTGCCGCCGGCCTGGGCGATCTCGCCGTCGCGGATCAAATTCAAGGTCTGCAGGCTGAAGGAGGAGAAGGTGGTATAGCCGCCGCAGATGCCGACCATCACGAATTGCCGCGTCGAGGTGCCGACCAGCAGGCGGCCATCCGGGCCGGTCAGCGTGCCGAAGAAGCCGATGATGAAGGAGCCGGCGACATTGACGACCAGCGTCCCCCAGGGAAAGGTTTCGCCGAAGCGCTCCGCCACGAAGCCGGAGCACCAGTAGCGCGCCATGCTGCCCAGGGCGCCGCCCAGGGCAATGGAAAGGTAGGCTGTCATTCTGTGGTCCTGCGTTGCGGCCTCGGATTCGGATCGCGGTAGAATAGCAAAAGGCCGAGCGCCGAGGCTGCGGTGAAACCGGCGCCGGCCCAGAAAGTGGCCGATGCGCCGATGCGGTCCCAGAGCGCGCCGGCGATGACGCTGGCGGCCAGCAGGGCGCCGCCATTGATCAGGTTGTACAGCCCGAAGGCCGTGCCGCGCAGCCGCAGCGGCGCGGTATCGGCGACCAGGGCGGCGAACAGCCCCTGGGTCAGTCCCATATGCAGGCCCCAGAAAGCGACGCCGGCAAACAGCAGGATCGGCTCGCGCGCCAGCGCCAGCGCCACATCGGAGGCGACCAGCGCCGCCATGCCCAGCAACAGCAGGGGGCGGCGGCCCCATTCGTCGCTCAGCGCACCGGCAGGATAGGCACAGAGGGTATAGACGGCGCTCATCACCACCATGACCAGCGGAGCATATTGCATGCCCAATCCGGCATCGGCGCCGCGCAGGATCAGGAATGCCTCGGAAAAGCGGGCCAGCGTCATCAAAGCGCCGATGCCGACCACCAGCCAGAAGCCGCCGGATAGCTGTCCGATATCGTCGAGGCGCAGCCTGGTCCTGGCCTCCCCGCCGCCGACCGGGGCTTGCGGTTCCTTCACCCCGAAGGCCAGAAGCGCCACGGCCATGAAGGCCGGCAGGACGGCGACCCACAGGGCGCCGCGCAAGTCTCCCGACAGCAGGGCCATCGCGGCCATGGCGAGCAGCGGCCCGATAATGGCGCCGACGGTGTCGAGGGATTGCCGCAGGCCATAGGCGGCGCCGCGCAAATGCAGAGGCGTGATGTCGGCCACCAGGGCATCGCGCGGCGCGCCGCGAATGCCCTTGCCGAGGCGGTCGGCGAACCGCGCGAAGAAAACCGCCTCGATGGTATGGGCCAGGGGAAAGAACGGCTTCGTCAGCGCCGCCAGGCCGTAGCCGGCGATCGCCAGCAGCTTGCGCTTGCCGAGCCAATCGCTCAGGGCGCCGGAGAAAACCTTGGTCACCGAGGCGGTCGCCTCGGCGATTCCTTCGATGAGCCCGAGGCTGGCGGCGCTGGCACCCAGCGTGCCGACCAGGAAGAGCGGCAGCAGGCTATGGATCAACTCGGACGACATGTCCATGAAGCCGGAGACGAGGCCGAGCGCCCAGATGCCGCGCGGCAGGGCGCGCAATGCGCCGGGCTTTTTCGATGCGCCATCCATCGTCGCCTCGCCTCCGACCGGCACGCTGAAGCTGATACGGCAGTGACGGAAGCCTCGAGCAAATTCCCGCCGCCGGATCGCCGCGGCAGGGGCCATCGGCGACCGGCATCGGGCCAGCGGCGACCGGCATCGGGCCAGCGGCGGTTATCGAGGGGACCCCATCCCCATCGGGCGGAAATTAACGGCTTTCCTTTTTTCCGTCAAAGCGCCCGCTTGGCCGGAACGGCCTGTGCGGCTAGGCTGCGGCGCCATGACTGCGAGTCACGACTTCATCGCATTCGTTCAGGAACTCTTCGCGCCATTGGGCGGGGTCAGCCTGCGCAGGATGTTCGGCGGCGCCGGCATCTATTGCCGCGGCGTAATGTTCGGCCTGGTCGTGGATGATACGATCTATCTCAAGGCCGACGAGGAGAGCCGCAAGGCGTTCGAGGCCCATGGCTGCGGGCCGTATGTCTATCGGGCCAACGGCAAGCCGGTGGTGATGAGCTATTGGCAGATGCCGGCGGAACTGGTCGACGATGCCGACGAGGCGCTGGTCTGGGCCCGCCGGGCGCTGGGCGTCGCCCGTCTGGCCAAGGCAGCCGTGCCGCCGCCCTCGCGCCGGGCCGCGCTCAGCGCCGGCAGACGGCGGCGCTGAGCGAAAGCCGCCCTTTCCGGGCCGTCACGCCGCCTCGTCCCGTGCGCCGCGGGCGATGGCGATCGCCTCCTTCAGCACGGCTTCGTCGCCGATATGGTTGGCCAGCAGCAGCACCAGCTTGGAGATCGCCGTCTGGGCGGCGCGGTCGTCGAGGCCTTCGGTCATCTTGACCACGGCGGCGAAGAAGGCATCCGGGTCGGCAAGGTTGGGCGCGGTGTTCAGGTGTGCCATGCTAAGCTCCATCGGGCGGCGTCAGGCCGGGAACGGTTTCTCCGGATATGGTCCGCGCCAAGCCGCGGAACAGGGCGACCGCGTTGCCGTCCGCGTCGCTCACGGTCATGTCATAGATGCTGCTGCGCCCGGTGGTGGAGCGCAGTTCGGCCACGGCGGTCAGCTCCGTGCCGGGCATGACCGGCCGCAGGAATTCGATGCTGGCATGCTGGGCGACGCTGTTGCGGTTGAAGGAATTGCAGGCATAGCCGAAAGCGCTGTCGGCCAGCGTGAAAATGATGCCGCCATGGCAGGTGCCGTGGCTGTTGACCATATCCGGCTGCACCGTCATGCGCAGCACGGCCCGGCCAGGGCCCATCTCCACCAACTCGATGCCGAGCCGGCGCGCCGCGAGATCGCGTTGGGCGGCGGTCCTGCCGATCAGGTCGGCCAGCTCCTGCGGGGTTTTCTTCTGGCTGGTCATTTTCCGGTGAATCTGGCGGGCCGCTTCTGCAGGAAGGCGGCGACGCCCTCGATGAAATCGTCGCTGCGGCCGGCGACGCTTTGCGACAGCGCCTCCTGCTCGAGCTGGGTATCAAGGTTGTTGGACCAGGACTGGCGGACCAGGCGGCGGATTTCGCCATAGGCCACGGTCGGGCCGGCGGCGAATTTCGCCGCCACCTTGCCGGCTTCCTCCAGCAGCGCCTCGTCGTCGACGCATTTCCAGATCAGGCCCCATGCGGCGGCGGTTTCGGCCGGCAGCTTTTCCCCCAGCATGGTCATGCCCAGGGCGCGTGCCGTGCCGGCCAGCCGCGGCAGGAAATAGGTGCTGCCGGCATCGGGCACCAGGCCGATATTGGCGAAGGCCTGCAGGAAGCTGGCCGAGCGCGCGGCGATGACGATGTCGCCGGTCAGCGCCAGGCTCATGCCGGCCCCGGCGGCCGGGCCGTTGACAGCGCAGACGATCGGCAGACGATAGCTCGCCAGCTTGCGGATGGTGGGATGATAGTTCTGATGCAGGGTGGCGCCCGGATCGGGCCGGTCGGCGCTGTCCTGGTTCACGTCGCGGCCGGTGAGGTCGGCGCCGGAGCAGAAGCCGCGGCCGGCGCCGGTCAGCATCAGGCAGCGCGAGGTGCCGTCGGTCTCGATGTCCTTCAGCGCCGCCAGCAATTCCTGCATCAGCGTTGGCGTGATCGCGTTCAGCTTGTCGGGTCGGTTTAAGGTGACAGTGGCGATGCCGCCGCGCTTGTCCACCAGGAGGGTCTCGTAGGCCATGCGTTTCTCTCCCTTGCCGGAGACGAACGCTAGCCGATTTCTCAGCCGGGCAGAACAGCCGCCGCGGCTTTTCCGCTGCCGCTTTCCGTTGCGGCAACGACGCAGTTGCGGCCCTGGCGCTTGGCGGCGTAGAGCGCGGCGTCGGCGCGCTGCACGAAGCTGCTCAAGGCTTCGCCCAGGCGGTATTCGGCGACGCCGGCGGAAATGGTGATGCGCCCCAGCTCGTCGCCGGAATGGCGCTTCACCAGTTTGCGGGCATTGACCAGGTTGCGCAGGTTGTTGCCGAGTTTCACCGCCTGGTCGGCGCGGGTGCGCGGCAGCAGCAAAGCGAATTCCTCGCCGCCGTAGCGGGCGGCCAGATCCTGGCCCTTCACATTGTCGCTCAATGTGCGGGCGACGAGCTGCAGGACGGTATCGCCGGTCTGATGCCCGTGGCGGTCGTTGAACAGCTTGAAATGATCGATGTCGATCAGCATCAGGGCCAGCGGTTCATGCGTATCCTGCGCCATCTTGGCGAACAGCGTCAGCGTCTGCTCGAAATTCTTGCGGTTGGCGAGGCCGGTCAGCGCATCCGACAGCGCCTCGCGGCGCGCCTGCTCGAAATGCTCGCGCAGGAGCTGCACTTCCGCCGTCGTCTCGGCCAGCCGGTCTTCCAGCGACTGGTTGCGCTCCTGCATGCTACGGGTTTCCTGCAGGATGGCGCCGACCAGCGAGCCGAGCGCCGGGGCGGAATGCACCTGCACCTGGCTGTCGAGCTTGCCGGAGAAATGCTCCAGCTTGTCGCCATAGGCGCGGGTGTCCTCCTCGGCGGCGCCGATGAAATGGCGCAGCTCCTCCATGGCCGATGCCAGCTTTTCGGTGGTCTCGCGCGAGGCGCGCAGCATCCGCGCCGGATTGAGGAATTCCTCATACAGCTGCAGCGTGGTTTCCGGCGTGAACGGCGTCTGGCTGCCGAGCAGCGAGTCGATGGCGTGGCTCAGAGCCGGGTCGCGGCCGGCATGGTATTCGTACCAGATGGTGAAGTTGATCGGGGTGGGGGGAATCGAGAAACGCGCCATGCTGGCCACCGCCGCGTGGGCGAATTCGGCCGCCTGATGCAGGTCATCGTGATACATCCCAGCCCCCCGAGCGCCCGCCCGCTACTCAGGCCATAGTTTGCTGGGAAGCGCTGCCTCTGGCAATGGCTGTTCGCAAGAATCAAATACCGAGATAGCGGTGTTGGATTTCCGGGGCCGCCAGAAGAGCATTGGAATCGCCCTGCCAGACCACCCGGCCTTTCTCGATCACGTAATGGCGGTCGGCCAGCCGGGTCAGCGCCTCGACATTCTTATCCACCACCAGGATCGCCTGGCCGGCCCCCTTCAGGCGCTCCAGGCAGGACCAGATTTCCTGACGGATCAGCGGGGCCAGGCCCTCGGTCGCCTCGTCCAGAATCAACAGTTGCGGATTGGTCATCAGGGCGCGGCCGATGGCCAGCATCTGCTGCTCGCCGCCCGACAATTGGTTACCCATGTTATTCGCGCGCTCGGCGAGCCGGGGAAACAGTTCGACCACGCGTTCGTAGGTCCAGGGCTGGGCCGCATTGCGGCGGTTGGCGGCGGTGGCGACCAGGTTCTCCCGCACCGACAGGTTGGGGAAAATCTGCCGGCCCTCCGGCACCAGGCCGAGGCCGATCTTGGCGATCCTGTAGGCCGGCAGGCCGCGGATTTCGGCATCCTGGAAACGGATGCGTCCCTGGGCGGCGGGGGTCAGACCCATGATCGAGCGGATCGTGGTGGTCTTGCCCATGCCGTTGCGCCCCATCAGCGTGACCACTTCGCCGGCGGCGATCGACAGGCTCATGCCGAACAGCACCTGGCTGCGGCCATAGAAGGTATCGACGCTTTCGAGTTGCAGCAGGTTGGTCATGGCCGTCATCCCGCCAGCCCCTCATCGCCGAGATAGGCCTGGCGGACCTGTTCGTTGCGGCGGATCTCCTCCGGCTGGCCGGTGGCGATGCCCCGGCCGTAGACCAGCACGGTGATGCGGTCGGCCAGGGCGAAGACGGCATCCATGTCGTGCTCGATCAGCAGCATGGAGATGCTGCCCTTGATCTTCTGCAGCATGACCACCATGCGCGCCGAATCCTCCGGCCCCATGCCGGCCATCGGCTCGTCGAGCAGCAGCAGCTTAGGCTTGGTCGCGAGCGCCATGGCGATTTCGAGCTGGCGGTGCTCGCCATGGCTGAGAGCGCTGGCGATGGTGCCGGCGCGATGGGTGAGGCCGACCTGCTCGAGCGCGGCCATCGCCGGCTCGCGCAACCGCGGATCGCGGCGGGCATCGGCCCAGAAGCGGAAGGAATGCCCGTCATGCGCCTGCACGGCCAGCGCGACATTGTCCAGTGCGGTGAAGTTCAGGAAGATCGAGGTGATCTGAAACGAGCGGGCGATGCCGAGATGGGAGCGCGCATGCACCGGCGTCGCGGTGATATCCCTGCCCATGAACTGGATGCTGCCGGCATCGGGGCGAAGCTCGCCGATGAGCTGGCTGATCATGGTGGTCTTGCCGGCGCCGTTCGGACCGATCACGGCATGGATTTCGCCCTCCCGGATGTCGAGCGAGAGGTTGTCGGTGGCGACCAGGCCGCCGAAGCGCTTGACCAGATTCTCGACCTTCAGCACCGGCTCAAGCATGATCGCCTCCGCCATGCAGGCTGCGCCGGCGCCGCCGCCACAGCAGCGCCACCGGGATGCAGGCGGCGACGAGAATGAGCACCGGCACCAGCCATGCATCCTCGTAGGCCGAGTGGACGCCATAGATCAGGAACAAAGCCGCCGCGCCGGCGATGAGATAGCCGGCGGCCCCGCGCGCCAACGCCCCGTCGATGCCGCCGCGGGCGAAGATCACCACCAGCAGCAGGATCGGGCCGAAGACGATCTTCCAGTATTCCGTCCAGCCGGACAGGATTTCCTCCAGCATCAGATAGCTGACCGCGCCGAAGAGAGGCCCGAACAGGCTGCCCATGCCGCCCAGCACGACCATGACGATCAGGTCGCCCGAGCGGGTCCAGTGCATCATGGCGGGGCTGACGAAGTCGGCCTGCGTCGCCGTCAGCACGCCGGCCAGGCCGCAGACGGCGCCGGCGATGACGAAAGCGGTCAGGCGGTAGCGAAAGACCGGATAGCCGAGGGTTGCCATGCGGCGGTCGTTCGATTTGGCGCCCTGCAGCACCATGCCGAAGCGCGAGTTGATCACGCGGTAGCAAAGATAGAGCGCCAGGGCGAGCAGGGTCCAGCAGAGGTAATAAAGGGTGATGCGGTCGTTGACGTCGATGATGCCGCCGAAATCGGTGCGCTCGAGGATGGTGAGGCCGTCGTCGCCGCCATAGGCATAGGCGCCGTTGCCGAGATAATAGACGAGCTGCGCCAGCGCGAGCGTGATCATGATGAAGAAGATGCCGCGGGTGCGCAGCGACAGCAGCCCGATGATCAGCGCCGCCAGTGCCGACATGATCAACGCCACCGGCCACTGGATCCAGGCTTCGCGGATGCCGTGATGGGCGAGGATGCCGATGGCATAGCCGCCGATGCCGATATAGGCGGCATGCCCGAAGCTGACCATGCCGCCATAGCCCAGGATGAAATTCAGGCTGACGGCGGCGAGCGCCATGATGACGATGCGGGTGAACAGCGTCAGCAGAAACGGATCGTCGAACACTTCGCTGGCCAGCGGCACCAGCGCGAGCAGACCGAGCAGGACCAGCCCGGTGATCGTGGTGACTGGCGATTTGAAGGGCAGCTTGGAAACGGGGATCATGGCGGTCGGTTTCATCGGCCTGGCGCCGGGAAGAGGCCGGCGGGGCGAAGCACGAGCACGCCGGCCATCAGGATGTAGATCAGCATCGACGAGAGCGCCTGGGCGAGCGTGCCGGCATCGGCGGGACTGAGGAAACTGCCGAGGATATCGGGCAGGAAGGCGCGGCCCATCGTGTCGATGATGCCGATCATCACGGCGGCGATGAAGGCGCCGCGGATCGAGCCGATGCCGCCGATGACGATGACGACCAGGGCGAGGATCAGGATGTTGTCGCCCATGCCGATCTGCACGGTGGTGATCGGGCCGCTCATCAGGCCGGCCAGCGCCGCCAGGCCGGAGCCGAGGCCGAAGACCAGCGTGAACAGCAGCTTGATGTCGATGCCGAGCGCGCCGACCATCTCGCGGTTGGACGCGCCGGCGCGGATCAGCATGCCGAGCCGCGTGCGCTGCACCAGGTAATACAGGAAGAAGGCGCAGGCCAGGCCGACGACGATGATGAGGAAGCGGAAGGTCGGATAGGGCAGGCCGGGCAGGACCTCGACCTGGCCTTCCAGCCAGGCGGGCAGCTCGATCGCCATGCCGCCGACGCCGAAGACCAGCCGCGCCAGTTCGTTAAAGAACAGGATCAGGCCGAAGGTGGCGAGCACCTGATCGAGGTGATCGCGGGTATAAAGCGTGCGCAGCGCGATGACCTCGGTGACGATGCCGAGCAGCGCGCCGGCGGGCAGCGCCAGCAAGGCGCCGAGAAAGAAATTGCCGGTCCACTGCGTGAAGACGGCGGCGAAGTAGGCGCCCATCATGTAAAGGGAGCCATGCGCCAGGTTCACCAGATCCATGATCCCGAAGACGAGGGTCAGGCCCGCCGCCAGCAGAAACAGCAACAGGCCGGTCTGCAGGCCGTTCAGGAATTGCTCGACGAGAAGAAGGATCATGGCAGGGCGAAGCTGACATATAGAAACGGGGCGTCAAGGGGCCGCAGCCTCCCGACGCCCCGGAACGCAGGGGCTAGCCCCGATCAATGCATCTTGCAGTCCTTGGCGTGCGGATCCTGCAGGTTGTCGACGATCTTGTTGATCGTGCGGATGTCGTACTCGTTGTCGGATACCTTGTAGACTTCCTGCTGGTAGATCGCGTGGATCGGGAAGTGGTTCGGGCCGAACTTCATCGGGCCGCGCACGGAATCGAACTTCGCGGCCTCCAGCGCCTTGCGCAGGCCGTCCTTGTCCTTCAGGTTGCCCTTGGTCGCCGCAACCGCCGAAGCGATCAGGTTGGCCGCGTCGTAGGACTGCGCGCCGTAGAAGGTCGGCGTGTCCTTATACTTCTTCTTGTAATCGCTGACGAACCTGGTATTGGCCGCATAGGGCAGATCGGGCGCCCAGAACAGGCCGAAATAGGTATCCAGCGCCAGGTCCTTCTGCAGCTTTAGCGTCACCGCATCGATGGTGAAGACGGAGTAGAGCGGGATTTCCTTCTTCAGGCCGGCCTGGCTGTACTGGGTGAGGAACTGCACGCCCCAGCGGCTGGGGTAGAAGACGTAGACCGCATCCGGCTTGGCCGCGCGAATCTTCGAGATCTCGGCGGAGAAGTCGAGCTGGTCAGGCCATTTGGTCATGTCCTGGCCGACCACCTTGCCCTTGAAGGTGGACTTCACGCCATTCGCCATGTCCTGGCCGGCGGCGTAGTTCGGCGCAACGATGTAGAGGTTCTTGACGTTCTTCTGGTTCAGCAGCTCGCCGACGCCCATCGGATTCTGGTCGTTCTGCCAGGAGGCGGCGAAGAAATACGGGTTGCATTGCGGCCCGGCCAGCTGCGACGGACCGGCATTGGCGCTGATCAGGAAGGTCTTGCTGTCGACCACCGGCTTGTAGGAGGCGAGCAGCACGTTCGACCAGATGTACCCGGTGACGAAATCGACACGGTCGCGCTGCAGCAGCTTTTCCGTCTTCTGCTTGCCGACCTCCGGCTTCTGCTCGTCGTCTTCATAGAAGACCTCGACCGGGATGCCGTTCATCTTGCGGCCCATGTGGTCGAGGGCCAGTTCGAAGCTGTTCTTCATGTCCTTGCCGTAGGCGGCATTCGGCCCGGACAGCGTGGTGACAAAGCCGATCTTGATCTTCTTGGCCTGCGCTTCCGCCGGCCCTGCCAGCAAGGAGGCCGTGACGAAGGGCGCAACAGCCAGTGCGGCTGCACCAGCCATGCGGAGCAACTTGGACGCTTTCATGCTTCTCTCCCTCTGTAAGCAGGACCTGAACGGCCTGCCTTCTTATACGCCAAACGGCGCAGCCGCAGTCGGTTGGTCTCCGGTGTCGGCTTTGCCTCCCTCTGATCACTCTAGCCAAGGCCTGCTGCCGGGAGCAATCGGCTGGCGTCGTGATCGTCCCTGCCGAAAAGTTGTAATCGCAAACTAATTCTCCGGCAACGATCTATTTTTCCGCGAAGCCCGTCTGGCGCAACAAGTAGCGCTGCACCTTGCCGGTCTGGGTGCGCGGCAGGGCGTCGATGAATTCGATGGCCCGCGGGTATTTGTAGGGTGCGATTTCCGCACGCACGAAATCCTGGAGGCTCTTCGCCGTTTCGGCATCGGCCCTGGATTTGTCGCGCAGCACGACGAAAGCCTTGACGAGCTGGCCGCGCTGCGCGTCCGGAACGCCGACGACGGCGCATTCCTGCACCAGAGGATGCAGCATCAGCACGGTTTCCACTTCGGGTCCGGAGATGTTGTAGCCGGCCGAGACGATCATGTCGTCGGTGCGGGCCTGATACCAGAAGTAGCCGTCTTCGTCGCATCGATACGCGTCGCCGGTAACGTTCCAGCCATCCTGGACATAGGCGGCCTGGCGCTCGGGATTGTCCAGATATCGGCACCCCGTCGGTCCGCGCACCGCCAGCCTGCCGATCGTGCCGGGCGGGACCGGCTCGCCGCTGTCGTCGACCACGCGCGCTTGGAAGCCGGGGATCGGCTTGCCGGTGGCGCCCGGCCGGATGTCCTTGCCTGCCGCCGAAATGAAGATATGCAGCATCTCGGTCGAGCCGATGCCGTCGATGATGCCGATGCCGGTCGCTTCGTACCAGCCCTGCCAGGTCGGACGCGGCAGGCTTTCGCCGGCCGAGACGCATTTGCGCAGGGATGAGATGTCGTAGTCCGGCACCAAATCGGTCATTGTTCGGTAGGCGGTCGGCGCCGTGAACAGCACCGTCACCTTTTTGGCCTGGATCGTCTCCAGCATCTTCTGCGGATTGTATTGCTCGACCAGCACGGTCGAGGCGCCGACATGCATCGGGAAGGTGACGAGCGCGCCGAGGCCGAAGGTGAAGGCAATCGGCGGACTGCCGGTGAAGATATCGTCCTGGCCAGGCCGCAGCACGTGGCGCCCGAAGGTGTCGCAGATCACCAGCACATCGCGGTGAAAATGCATGCAGCCCTTGGCCGGGCCGGTCGTGCCGGAGGTGAAGGCGATCAGGCAGACGTCATCCCAGGCGGTATCGACGGTGTCGAACTCCGCCGGCTTGGCCGCCATGCGGGCTTCCAGCGTGCCGTCTCCCTCGCCGCAGAAATAGACGCAGCGTTTGAGGTGCCGCGATTCCCGCAGCGTGGTTTCCATCTCCTCGCGCAGCCGCCAATCGCACAGCGCGACCTCGATCTCGGCCCTGTCGGCCATGTAGGTCAATTCGCGCCAGCGATAGAGCGGCATGGTGGCGACGGCAATGGCGCCGGCCTTCATCACCGCGAACCAGCAGGCGACATACATCGGATTGTTCGGCGCCCGCAGCAGCACGCGGTTGCCCGGCTTCACGCCGAGATCATCGACCAGCACATGGGCGATCCGGTTCGCCGTCTGCAGCAGCTTCTGATAGGTCCAGATCTCGTCGTTATAGTGGATGACCGGACGATTGCCGAATTTTGCCGCCTGCCGGTCCAGCAATTCGCGCGCGCAGTTCATGCGGCGCGGATAGGCCCGCAATTCCGGCAGGCTGTCCCACAGCATCTTTGGCCATTGATCCTGCGGCGGCAGATGGGCGCGGGCGAAGGTGTCGACATGAGCAGAAGGCTCGAAACGGTATCTCTCAGTGCTGGGCATGGTGCACCTTTGGCGAAAGAGAGGCGGGTTCGGCACTCGGACAGGGGAGGTCGATGCGCACCGCTTCGGATGGCGGGGTCGCGCGTCCGGCGGCATCGTGGCCGCGGATATAGTAGGTATAGCGCAGGCCGCCGAGCACGGTGCGGTCGGCATGCTTGGTGGTTTTGACGGCTTCGGTGACTCTCGCTTCGCCGCCATCCTCGGCGCGATAGACGTTGTAGCCGGCAATCGGTGCGGCGCCGGCTTCGGCTTTCGCCCAGCTCAGCCTGACCTGGCCTTTTTCGAATACCGCCGTCAGGCCGGCGCCGCCCTCCGGCCAGCGCGGCCCGGCGCCGTCCACCGCGTCCGGTGGCGCCTGCCGCAATCCCTTCGGCCAGAGGAAGCAGGTGACTTCCCTGAAATTCTCATCGAGCTGCTTGCAGACATTGCAATAGATGCAGCGAACGATCTGATCGCTGCGGCCGGTGCGAAGCTTCTTCACCCAGTCGGGATCGGCGAGCAATTGCCGCGCCATGCCGATCATGTCGGCCTGTCCGCTCTGCAGCAGATGTTCGGCATCGCCCGGCGCATTGATCTTGCCGACCGACATCACCGGCAGGGTGAAGCCCTTGGCATTGATGAACTGCTTGATGGCTGCCGCAAGATGGGCATGCGGCAGCGGCGGATACCAGTCGCCCGGCATGCAGCGGTCGCCGGAATAGCCGGTATAGGGATAAAGCGGCTGACCCGGCCGATGGATGGCGTCCTCGAATTTGCCGCCGACCGACAGCGAGATGTAATCGACGCCGAGCTGCGCCATGCGCAGGGCGATCAGCTTGGCATCCTCGACGGTATAGCCTTCCTTGATCGCCTCCTCGGCCAGGAAGCGTACGCCGACCGGCCAGTCATTGCCGACCTGGCGACGCACGCTGTGCATGACGCGGCCGAACATGGCGAGCCGGCCCTCCAGCATGCGGCCGTCATATTCGTCGCGGCGCGGATTGCGGCGCGACAGGAAGGACGCCAGCGTATAGGCATGGGCGGAATGCAGCTCGACGCCGTCATAGCCGGCCTCGCGGGCGCGCGCGGCTGCCGCGCCGAACTGCTGGATGATGCGCTCGATGTCGTCCGTGCTCAGAGTGTCGATGGTCTGCCGCCAGCCGGAGCGCGCGACTTTGAGGAAGTGGATGATCTGCGGCACGATTTTCGAGGCCGATGCATCGTGCACCCGGCGGACCAGATCGCGATGGCCGGGAATGAATTCATCCGACGACAGCCGCAGCAGGGGCCCGGACTTGTTGCCGTGCACGGCGGTCGCTTCCACCACGATCAGGCCGACTTCGCCCTCGGCATAGCGGACATAGCGATCGATGATGTCCCGGTTGACGAAGCCGTCCTCGCCGGAAAGCCGCGTCACCATCGCCGGCACCGCCACCCGGTTGGGCAGCGTCATGCCATTGATGGTCAGCGGCTCGAGCAGCTTCATCCGGTTTGGCCCTCTGCTGCGAATGCCGCGTAGGCCTGGCCGGCGATCACCAGCTTGTTGATCTCGGTGGTGCCCTCATAGATGCGCAGGGCGCGTATCTCGCGATAGAGGCTTTCGACCATGTTGCCTTTGGTGACGCCCAGCCCGCCCCAGAGCTGCACGGCGGCGTCGATCACGCGCTGCGCCGCTTCGGTGGCATACATCTTGGCCATCGAGGCTTCGCGGGTGACGCGGGCGGCGCCCATGTCCTTGGTCCAGGCGGCGCGGTAGATCAAAAGCGCCGAAGCGTCGATTTCGGTGGCCATGTCGGCGATCCTGGCCTGCGTAAGCTGGTAATCGGCAAGTTTGCGGTCGAAGACCTTGCGTTCCTGCACGCGCCTGAGTGCCTCGTCCAGGGCACGGCGGGCGAAGCCCAGAGCCGCGGCGCCGACCGTCGAGCGGAAGACATCGAGATTGCTCATGGCGATCTTGAAGCCGTCCCCCGGCCGGCCGATCAGGTTGGCGGCGGGAATGACGCAGTCCCTGAATTCGAGCCGGCCCAGCGGATGCGGCGCGATCACCTCGATGCGTTCCGGCACGGAAAGGCCCGGCGTGCCGGCTTCGACGACGAAGACCGCCAGGCCCTTGGCGCCGGGGGCGTCGCCGAGCCGCGCCACGACGGTGTATTGATCGGCGATGCCGCCGTTGGAAATCCAGGTCTTGGCGCCGTTGAGGCGATAGCCCTGGCCGTCCGGCACGGCCGTCGTGGCGATATTGGCGACGTCCGATCCGGCATCGGGCTCCGACATCGCCAGGGCGGCGATTGCCTCGCCGCGCGCCACGGCCGGCAGCCAGCGCCGTTTCTGCTCGGGCGTGCCGAACAGGCTGATCGGGCCGGAGCCGAGCCCCTGCATGACAAAGCTGAAATCCGCCAGGCCGTTATGATAGGCGAGGATTTCGCGGGCCAGCGCCAGCGAGCGGACTTCGAGCCTGTCATGCGTGCCGCCGCCATCCCTGGGCACCGTCAGTCCAAGGATGCCGTCCCGGCCCAACTGGCGGACGAAATTGCGGCAGACGCCGTCGATGTCCTCGCTATCGTCGTGATGCGCCGCATGTTGCCCGGCCCAGGCCCAGAGAGTCTTCGCCAGCTCGCGGTGGCGATCCTCGAAAAACGGCCAGGTCAGATAGCTGCGATCGGCCATTTCAGTTGCCCTCGAAAACCGGCTTCTGCTTCGCGGCGACGGCGCGGTAGGCGCGGGCGAAATCCTCGGTCTGCATGCAGATCGCCTGCGCCTGCGCCTCGGCCTCAATGGCGGCGTCGAGATCCATCGACCATTCCTGATGCAGGCAGGTCTTGGTGATGCCATGCGCGAAGGTCGGCCCATCGGCGATTTCCTTCGCCAGGGCCTGCGCCTCGCTCAGCACCTGTTCGGGGGCGACAAGGCGGTTGAAGAAGCCCCAGCGCTCGCCTTCCTCGGCGCTCATGCTGCGCCCGGTGAACAGCAACTCGGCGGCACGGCCGCTGCCGACGATGCGCGGCAGGATGTTGCAGGCGCCCATATCGGCGCCGGCCAGTCCGACGCGGACGAACAGGAAGGCGGTTTTCGCGCGCGGCGTGGCGATGCGCAGGTCCGAGGCCATGGCCAGGATCGCGCCCGCGCCAGCGCAGACGCCGTCCACCGCGGCGACGATCGGCTGCGGGCAATGGCGCATGGCCTTGACGAGATCGCCGGTCATGCGGGTAAAGGCGAGCAGACCGGCCATGTCGCCGGACTCTTTCAGCTTCACCAGCGGGCCGATGATCTCGTGCACGTCGCCGCCAGAGCAGAAGTTGCCGCCGGCGCCGGTGAGGACGACGGCCTTGATCGCGCCGGTATCCCCGAGTGTGCGGAAGGTATCGCGCAGCTCGGCATAGGAATCGAAGGTGAGCGGGTTTTTGCGCTCGGGCCGATTGAGGGTGATCGTCGCCACCTTGCCATCGACCGCCCAGCCGAAATGCTGCGGCTTGAAATCCTTCGCCAGCGTCACGGCTCAGCTCCCCTGTCGCCGAGATTCTCCAGTACCGAGGCCTTGAGCTTGCCAAGCAGCTGGAAGAGCTGCTGCATCTCCTGGCGGCTCAGGCCGGCCATCATCGTGTCGATCCAGGCTTCGTGCTCGGGCGTCATCGCATCGAAGGCCTTCTTGCCGGCCGGGGTGAGGCCGACATGGCTGCTGCGCCGATCGCGCGCGGACGGCGTGCGCCTGACGAGGCCTTCTTCGACGAGGCGGTCCGTCAGTCCGGTGATATTGCCGTTCGAGACCATCATACGGGCCGACAGCTCGCTCATGGTCAGGCCGTCCGGCGCCCGGTCGAGCTGCGCCAGCAGGTCGAAGCGGGGCAAGGTGGTGTCGAACTTCTCGCGCAGGGCGCTACGCACGTTGCGTTCGATCAGGTTCGAGCAGGTCAGCAGCCGCAGCCACAGCCGCAGTTCCAGCTTGTCGTCGCGGCTGACGGCCGTCTCGCGGTCGTTCGCCGGCTGCGGCATCGGGCGGGCTTCGCTCATCCGGTCAATTCCTCGCTTCCGTCATGGCATGATTTCTCCGCCGGCAACGACGATGCATTGTCCGGTGATCGATGGACTGGCTGTCCCGGCCAGCCACAGGACCGTGTCGGCCACTTCATCCGGCTGGATCAGCCGGCCCTGCGGATTGTGCCTGGTCAGTTCGGCGCGCGCCTGCTCGGCGCTGCGGCCGGTCCTCGCCACGATGTTGTCGATCGTGGCCCTGGTCATTTCCGTCTCGACATAGCCCGGGCAGACGGCGTTGACGGCAATGCCGCTGGCGACGAATTCCGCCGCCAGGGCGCGCGTCAATCCGACCACGCCATGCTTGGCGGCGGCGTAGGCGGCGATATACGGATAGCCGGTCAATCCGGCCGTGGAGGCGATATTGACGATCCGGCCGGCGCGCCGCTCCAGCATGCCGGCGATTGCGGCGCGGGTGACATGAAAGACGCTGGAGAGGTTGATCGCCACTGCATCGTCCCAATGCTCCGCGGTCATCCTGGCGAAGGGCTGGCTGCTGCCCGCGCCGGCATTGTTGACCAGGACATCGACCGCGCCATGCGCGGCGACGGCATCGGCCACCATCGCCGAAGCATTCGCCGGATCGGCGAGATCGGCGGCAAAGGCCGCGCAGGAGATGGCGTGGTCGGCGGCCAGCGTGGCGCGCCGCTCCGACAGCAGGGCGGCGTCGCGGCCCGTCAGGCTGAGCCTGGCGCCCTGGGCGGCGCAAGCCTGCGCGATCGCCCAGCCGATACCGCGCGTGGCGCCCGTGATCAGGACATGGCGGCCATGCAGTCCCGAAGCGCCGGCGCGGCGCGGTGCCGCTTGCTGTGCAGGAGCCGATGTCACGCCGAGAAGCCTCCACGCAATTTATTTTAAATTTAAAACAAATTGGCGGTCGAGACAAGGTTAAGGCGACTTGCCCGGACAAGTATGGTAAATAACCCCTCAAGTGATTCGCTTTCGGGTTGGGGGAAGACAGGCCGGTGAGGGGTGCGCGGAGCCATTGGGTCAAGTTGGCGCTGATGACGGCGAGTTTGACGCTCGCCGGGTGCCAAGGCGGCATGATCCTGGGCGGGGGCAGTACGTCGCCGCCCGATTCCAGTGCCAACCGGGGCGGCCCGCCGCCGCAGATTTCCGGTATTGCGCTGCCCGAAGGCTATTCGCTGGATGCCAACCGTACCATCATTCTGGGCGAGGGCGACCGCTGGATCGGCCGCCTGTCCTATTCGGTGAACTCTTCCGCCGACAGCATGTTCGACTTCATCCGGCAGGAAATGGTCAATCATGGCTGGACCGAAGTTGCGGTGGTCCGCGCCGAAACCAGTCAGCTCACCTATCTTTCCGGCGCCGGCGACCGGGTGGCGTCCATCCTGATCACGCGCAGCACGCTCTATGGCTCGAAAGTCGACATGACCGTTTCGCCGGCCACCGGCAGCGGCGTGGCGAGCCGCGCGCCAGTGACGCGGCGCTAGACCTTATCCCGCGAAAGCATCCGACAAGGCCTCCTGGCGGTGTTCGTTCCTGCGATTGAGGCAGGAGCGGTCGAAGCCGGACGCCTTCCTGGCTTCGCCCGGAATTGTGCCGACCTGCTTTATCGCACCGAGCCGCGAGGCATGCTCCATCTCGCTGGCGATGCGCGCCGACAGCCTCTGGACGGCCGTGTTCTGCAGGTGGAACGCATCGAAGAAATCCGTCTCGTCGAATTCGCCGTCATCGGGCAGCAGCAGCAAGCGGATGTCCAAGCCGCGGGTTTGCTGGGCGATGCGGTCGGCGATCCGGCAGATCTGCGGGATGGCATCGGGGTAGGTCTGCTGATAGAGCGGATTGACCGGCGGGAATACCACCACGAGGTGGATGCCGCGTTTCGTCAGGTCGCGCGAAATCCCGGCCATTTCGTCGATGCAGGCCGCATCGGTGTCGATCTGCTGATAGCGCAGACCGCGCTGCATCGCTTCCGGAACCTGCAGCGGCGCGGCGCCGTCGGCGTCAAGATACAGATCGCCGATCAGGGGCTTGCGGCGTTCGGCCAGGGTCATGGCGGTGCGGATGAAGCGCTGCGGCGCGAAATACCGCAGATAGAAATAGGCTGAAGGCCATCGCTCGAAGGCATAGCTGGCGGCGGCGGCATGATTGAGCATGGCGGCCGGCGCATTGGTGCAGTCGGCGAAATCGGGCAGGCCGGTGAGGATCAGCACCGACCGGACATTCGGGTAATGATCCAGGTAGAAGTCGAGCAGATCGTGGGTCTGGTGAATCTGCAGGCCGCCGGTGGCGCCGTTGAGGAAACGGCCCGGGCCGCCGGCGAGCCGCTCGAAAGGCGTGCCGGCGACCTGGCGCCAGGTGATCGAGGAACCGACGGCGAGGATCGTCGGATCCAATCGAGGATGCTCGCGCAGAAAACGCAGCTTCTCGTCGAGCCCGGCTTCGCGCGTGAGCGGCGGAGCGGGGAAGCTGTCGGGCCAGAGCAGGGCCAGCGCCGCGTAGCTGGCAGCCAGGCCGCCGAGGACGCCGATGCAACCGGCGATGATTCCTAGCGCGAACCTCTTCATCACAGCCTCCCCAAAAGCGGACTAGAAGGTGAAGTAGAGGAATTCCGTGGGGGCGACGGAGGCCGCCCGCAACAGGGCGATCCCCAGCAGCACGCCAATGACGCCCCCTTCGATCAGGCCGGCCCGTTGCGGCATCAGTGCGGCCCAGCCCTGACGAAGGGCGCCGGCCGGTGCCGCATCGCCCGATGCGGGGCGTTGCGCCAGCGCCTCCCGGACCAGTTCGAGATAGCGGGACGTGTTGGGCAGCAGCCATACGACGGCGAGAGCGATGCAGATCAGCGCGCCCTGCGAAGTGAACAGGCGCCAGGCGACGAGCTGGAAGGGATTCATCGTTGCCGGATCGATGCCGCCGAGGACGAGGCCGTAAGGCAGATCGCCGCCGAAGCCGGCCATGCCGCGGACCACCTGCAGCGCCTGATCCAGGCTGGACGACTTGAAGAAGACCAGCGTCACGGTGACGGCGAGGAAGGTGGCGAGCACGCCGGTGGCGTGACCGAACCAGCCCAGGCGCGAGCGGATGCCGAGTGCCTGCCGCAGGGCACGCCAGGCATGGTTGACGATCAGCAGCAGCGCGTGCAGCAGGCCGAAGACGACGAATTGCCATCCGGCGCCATGCCACACGCCGGCCAGGCCCATGGTGATCAGCGTCGGCAGGGCGAGCAGCACCAGGAAGGGGCCGAGGGTGGGGGCGGAGCGTTTCAGGAGCGGCTTGCCTGCCTGCACGCGCCGGCGCGTCAGCGCCATGACGATCGGATTGTAGATGTATCCGGTCAGGAAGCGCGTCAGCGTCATGTGCCAGCGCTGCCAGAATTCGATGATGCTGGCCGCCTTGTAGGGGGAAGCGAAATTGATCGGCAGCATGATGCCGAACATCAGGCCCAGCCCGATCGCCATGTCGGAATAGCCGGAGAAATCGAAATAGAGCTGCAGCGAGAAGGCGATCGATCCCAGCCACGCATCGAGGAAATGCGGTGCGCTGCCGTCCGCCGCCGGCCCGAAGGCCATGGCAGCCAGCGGCGCCAGAGGATCGGCGATCACGACTTTCTTGAACAGGCCGATCGCGAAGGCGGCCAGGCCGAGGACGAGGGGCTGAAGCTGCGGCCGGTAGGTCTCCGGCAAGGCGAATTGCGGCAGCATCTCGCGGTGATGCACGATGGGGCCGGCGATCAGGTGCGGGAAGAAGGTGACGAACAGGACATAGCGGGTGAAGCTGGTTTCGCGCGCCTCGCCGGCATGGGCATCGACCAGATAGGCGATCTGGTTGAACGTGTAGAAGGAGATCGCCAGCGGCAGGATGACCTGCGGCACCGGCAGGCCCAGCCCCGCCGTGTCGTTGATCAGGCTGGCAAGGAAGCCGGAATATTTGAACCAGCCGAGCGCCGCGAGATTGGCGGCGATCCCGAGCACCAGAAGCCAACGGCGCGGCTGCCTCGACAGCAGCAGGCCGATGCCGAAATTGAAAACGAGAGAGGCCAGCATCAGCGGCAGGAAATCCAGGCGCCACCAGCCATAGAAGAACAGAGAGGCCGCGGCGAGCCAAAGCAGCGCCAATTGCGTCCGGCCCAGCGCGGCAATGATGAAAAAGCCCGCCAGCGTGACAGGCAGGAAGCCAAACAGGAAGGCCGGTTCGTTGAAAAGCATGGCGACGCCCCCATAAGCCTCAGGCCGCCTCGCGCTTACGCGTGATCAGCGCGACGAACTCGCCCACGTTGCGCAGATTGTCGATCTCCGCCGCCCGGAACTTGATGCCGAACCGCATCTCGGCGGCGACGACGATGTTGATATGGTTGAAGGAGTCCCATTCCGGCACGTCCTTGGCCGACATCTCCGGGGCCGCGACGATTTCGGGGTCGTCGAAAATCTCGCGGAAGATCTCGGTCAAGGCGGCGTAGACATGCTGTTCGTCCATAATGCTCATCTCCTGTAAACCACAGTCAGGTGATCCGCCGGCGGCAGCTGCGCCGTCGCCAGCGGCAGCATCCAGGTGGTTTCCTCGCCATCGGCTTTTTCATCGAGCGGCATAAAGCCGAGATCGGGGTAATGCCGCTTCACCAGGCCGTTCTTCGGGGTCGGGCGGTAATGGCCGATCAGCGCCGAGGCGCCGGCGGCGAGCGCATCCTGCGCCAGCAGCGTCAGCATCACGTGCTCGACGCGCCGCCCGAGAATGCGGCAGCTCATCAGCCAGCTGTCCAGGTCGAACCGCAGCTCGTTTTCCTTCGGCGTCAGGCGGCCAATGACGATGCTGGTCAGCCCATTGTCGCCGAAACGGTCGGTCAGGCGGCCGGCATAGGTGCGGATGCTGGGATCCTCCATCATCGCCCGCACCTCGGCTTCGGTGTAGCGTCGCGTCGTCAGATTGAATTGGTTGGTCTTGTTGATGAGCTGGGTCACGCGTGCCAGATCGGCGGCCTGGAACGGCGTTACGGTCAGCGTCATCTGCAAATCGCGCAGGAAGCCGTCGATGCTGCCCGCCGAGGATTGCAACTGCCGCCGCTGGCGGTTCGCGACGTACTGATCGTTGCGTTTGACGTCGTCGCCGGTGAACGACACGGCCTCGAAATAGCCGGCCTCGGCGATGCAGCGCGCATAAAGCTCGGGCGCCTCGGGCAGTTCCGGCACAGCGACCATCGGCAATTCGCGGCGCACCAGGGCCCGTTCGACCGGATTGTCGTCCACGAAAACCAGCGAATCGAGACCCAGATCGAGATCATGCGCGATGCGGCGCAAGGCCGAGGGCTTGTCGTTCCAATTGGCCTCAAAGGCGGCAAAGTCGTCGAGCTTGAGCACTATTTCCGGGTGGTCGGTAAAGGCCGATTCGGCGATGGCCTGGTCATTCTTGGAACTGACGGCGAGAAGCACGCCGCGGCTGCGCAATTGCTTCAGGTAACGCTGGAAGGCCAGATAGGCTTCGCCCGTGCCGCTGCCCTGGCCCAGCACGATGCCGTCCACGCCGTCATCGCCGATCACGCCGCCCCACAGCGTATTGTCGAGGTCGAGCACCAGGACCTTTTTCGACAGACCGCGCATGGCGGCGAGAATGCGTGCGATCTGATCGCCCGCCCAGGGGACGGCTGCCGGCGAGATATTCTGCTTGGCGTGATGCCACAGCATCGGATCGCGGATCAGGTCGATGCCTTTGGCGGACGCGGTATCGTCCAGGTCCAGCACCAGGACATGTTCCTCGGCGGCCGCCTGGATCAGGCGGGCATTCAGCCGGGCGGCGACCGCGGCCGGCGCAGCCGGCACCAGCCGGTCGAGATGGCCGAATAGCGGCGGCTCGTTGTTGCGGATGGTCTGTTGGATGACTATCGCCGCCGCATCGTCGCGCAGCTTCCGCCACAGCTCGACCAGCTCGGCGACGGCATCGTCGACCGCTGCATCGACTTCCGCTGCCGTGGCCGTCATCGGCGGCTCCGGCAGCAAGGCATTGCAATCCAGGCTGAGCAGCACGGCGTCCGGTCTGTAGCCATGCAGCGCGGAGCCGGCATCCAGAATCTGCTGTCGCCACTGGCCGTAGGGGCCGACATAGGTCTCAATCAGCAGGCCGCGACGCAAGCCGCCGGCATGTATTCCCGGCGGCAGGTGATCGAGCGTGCTGTTGCCCAGCAGAGCAAAACGCAGCCGCGGGGCGCGTGCCGGCAGTTTGTCCGTCAGTTCCGCCAGCGCCCGGTCGAGACGGCGCGTCTGCATGAAATCGAGCTGATGCGAGGCTAGAGTCTGCAGCGCGGCAAAGAGTTCGTCGCCCGGTATTCCGTCCTGGCGCAGACGCGTCAGGGCGGCACTGAAATCCGCGATCGGGGGCAGCCATTTGAGTGCAAGCGGTGCGTATGCGGGTGTCGACGACGTCATAATGCCGAAGCCCTTCCTGAACCAGGTCCCATCGCCGTGGGCAGGGGCAGCTCATCGATCGCGCCGGGAGGGGGCGGATTTTGCAATCCATGCAGCAGCGTGCGTGCCACCTCTTCGGCATGAAGAAATCTCCGGCCCGGGGCGGCGGCGCGGGCGCGTTCGAGCAGCAGCGGCTGGAATGCCTGCAGCATCGGCGTCTCGACATATCCAGGGTTGACCATGCTGATGCGCAGGCCGGCTCGGCCAAATTCGGCAGCGGCAGATTGCAGCAGGGCGGCAAGGCCGCTCTTGGCGCAGATATAGCTTGCCATATGCGGCGCCGCCGGCGGGCCGAGCGCGGCGCTCAATACCGCCAGAACATGGCCGCCGCCGCGCCGGCGCAGACAACCGCGCCAGAAATCGGCGAGCAGAAGATGGGTGCCGACGACGGTAGATTCGAACTGACGGCGGAAATCGTCCGGCATCTGTTTCAGGAATGGCGCCACCGTCGGCGGCGGCGCCGCGCAAAGCACCAGCGCCTCGGCGATGGGCTGGTGCGAGGCGATAGCGGCGATGCTTTGGCGGAGGCTGTCGGCATCGTCGAGCGGAAGGCGTATCGCCATGGCCGAATTGCCGGCTCGATTCAATTCCTCCGCCAGCAGTTCTGCCCGCCCGGCGCCTTTGCCGTAGCCGATCCAGACATGCCAGCCCTCCTGGGCGGCCAGGCGGCAGAAGGCGGCGCCGATGCCGGAGCTGCCTCCCGTCACCACGACAGCCGGTTGATAGGCGAAAGATCGGCTAGGCATGCAGGTCCTCGCGCTCGCAGGCCTGTTGCGCCGAGGCTTCGCCTTCGGCGATCCGGCGCCCCGCCGCAGTCACGCTGAGCTTGAGTTCGAACGTGCCAAGTTCGTCATTGGCGTGGATCACCGTTGCCGACAATTCTGCCTGCTCGTCGACGAATAATGGCGAACGGAAGCGCAGGGTAACGGCCCGCCATACGCAGCCATAGCCGGGAAGCTCCGTGCCCAGCAGGCGGGAAACCTGGGCAAGAATCAGGCCGCCATAGACCACCACGCCGGGAAAACCCCGGCGTGCAGCGAAATCAGCGTCATGGTGAAGTGGATTGGTATCTCCACTTATTCGCTGAAACGCCTTCATGTCGGAATCGTGGACGGTGAATCGCGCCACGACCTGCTGTCCTGTTTGCGCTGGCAATCCTCAACCCCTGCCTTGGCCGATCAACATCAGCGTCTGGCGGGGAACACCAAGGATTCTCCGCGCCAGTGCTGTCGCGGAGTGTCTGAGAAGCGGTGCGATTTGTACTGTGATTAAATAGTGGTTCCAGCTTCGCGATTGTGGCGAAGTTGCGACACAAAACCTGCGATGTGTGTCTTAGTTGAAGGCCTTGAAAGTGATTAGCGTGAAAGTGTCCTTCACGCCGGCAAGCGTCTGCAGCCTGTTCACCACGAAATGGCCGATATCCTGCCCGTCAGGAAGGTAGCATTTCATCATCAGGTCGTATTGGCCGGAGATGGAGTGAACCTCGGAGACCTGTTCGATCTCCTCCACCGCCTCGACGGCTACGTCGTAAGCCCGGCCGAGTTCGCATTTTACCATCACAAAGATTGTCTGCATCGCCGGCTCCTAACTTTGCGTTGAGCGGGACTGTAATCGAACTTGCCGCTCTCGTCCAAGCGGTAACCCCGCCGGCTGAAGCAGCGGATCAGGAGGATGCGGCGCGGCGGATCGGGCGCAGCAGGAAATTGGGGACATGATCGCCCATGCCGACCACCGGCGGCTCACGCTCTTCCCGGCGCTCGCGGGCGGTTTGGCGCCCGCGCGATTCGCGGCGTTGCGGTTCCGGGGAGGGTTGGCGCGGGGTCTCGGCGTGGGGCGGCCCGGAAGTCTGCGCCTCGGCAGCCTTGGGGCTCCGCTTGCGGCTGCGGCCGCCGCGCTCCTTGCGGCCGCGCCGGCCCTCGCCTTGCTTTTCCGCCGCAGCTTCCGGCTCCGATGGCTGGGCTTCCGCATGGGTGAAGCCATGCAGTTCCATTACCGGGATGTCGCGCTGGATCAGGTTGGTGATCGCCGCGAGGTATTTGGCGTCTTCGCTGGTAACGAGGGTAAAGGCACGTCCTTCCATGCCCGCCCGGCCGGTGCGGCCGATTCGGTGCACGTAGTCTTCCGGATGGGTCGGCACGTCGAAATTGAAGACGTGGGTCAGACCCTGTACGTCGAGGCCGCGCGCCGCCACATCGGAGGCGACCAGCAGCGAAATCTCGTTCTTCTTGAATTTCTCCAGCGTCGCCGTGCGCTGCGACTGGTCCATGTCGCCATGCAGCGGCTGGGCGTCGAAGCCGTGCCGCGCCAGCGATTTGGCCAGGATATCGACATCCCGCTTGCGGTTGCAGAAGATAATGGCGTTCCTGACGTCCTCGTTGCGCAGCAGCGTGCGCAGCGCCTCGCGTTTCAGCTTGTGCGAGACCCGGATCTGGAACTGTGCAATCGATTCCGCGGTGGTGGCCTGCCGGGCAACCGTGATTTCCTTCGGATTGCTGAGGAACTTGTCCGCCAGCTTGCGCATCTCCGGCGCCATGGTCGCCGAGAAGAAGAGCGTCTGACGCAACGGCGGCAGCAATTTCGAGATGCGCTCGATATCCGGCATGAAGCCCATGTCCAGCATGCGGTCGGCTTCGTCGATGACGAAAATCTGCACGCCGGTCAGCATGACCTTGCCGCGCTCGAAATGGTCGAGCAGGCGGCCGGGGGTGGCGATCAGCACGTCGACGCCGCGATCGAGCTGCTTCTCCTGGTCGGAGTAGTTCACCCCGCCGATCAGCAGCGCCATCGAAAGCGGGGAATTCTTGCCGTATTTGTCGAAGCTCTGCGCCACCTGGTCCGCCAGTTCGCGGGTCGGCTCCAGAATGAGGGCGCGCGGCATGCGGGCGCGGGCGCGTCCGCCGGCCAGGATGTCGATCAGCGGCAGGGTGAAGCCCGCCGTCTTGCCGGTGCCGGTCTGGGCCGTGCCCAGCACGTCCCGCCCCATCAAGACGATAGGGATGGCCTGCTCCTGAATGGGGGTCGGCTTGATATAGCCGGCATCGGCGACGGCCTTGAGGACCGGCTCGCTCAAGCCTAAATCAGCAAAATCCATGGATTTCCGCGTTGTCTGAACGCGCTGCGCACCGCTGCGCGCTGCCCGCGGGCGGAAAAGACCACAGGCGGCCCCTCGAGTCAATGCCCGGTCATGCGAGTGGAAACAGGAAAATCAATCGGTTATCGTGATATTTCGATATTTTTACACAAATGGGGAGTCCCATGGAGTTGATCGACGAAATCGTCGCGAACAAGGCGCAGCTGACGGAATGGCGCCGCGATCTGCATATGCATCCGGAAACGGCGTTCGAAGAGCACCGCACCGCCGATTTCGTCGCCCGGACCCTGGAATCCTTCGGCATTCCGATCCATCGCGGCTTGGCGAAAACCGGCGTGGTCGGCACGCTGAAGGCCGGCAAGGGCAACCGCGCGATCGGTTTGCGCGCCGATATGGACGCGCTGGACCTGATCGAGCAGAACGAATTCGCCCACCGCTCGCAGCATGCCGGCAAGATGCATGGCTGCGGCCATGACGGGCACACCATCATGCTGCTTGGCGCGGCGCAGTATCTGGCCAAGAGCCGGAATTTCGACGGCACCGTGCACTTCATCTTCCAGCCCGCGGAGGAAAACCTCGCCGGCGGCAAGGTGATGGTCGATGACGGCCTGTTCGAGAAATTTCCCTGCGAATCGGTTTTCGGCATGCACAACATGCCCGGCGTCGATGTCGGCAAATTTGCCGTCCGCGTCGGCCCGATGATGGCGTCGGCCGATATGTTCTGGATCAAGGTCAAGGGCGTCGGCGCGCATGGCGCCTATCCGCATCGCGGTGTCGATCCGGTGGTGATCGCCGCCGAGATCGTGCTGGCGCTGCAGAACATCGTCGGCCGCAATGTCGATCCGATGCATTCGGCGGTCGTGAGCTGCTGCCAGATCCAGGGCGGCCATACCACCAACGTGATCCCGGAAGAGGTGATGATCGCCGGCACCACGCGCGCCTTCCTGCCGGAGGTGCAGGACATGATCGAGGCCCGGCTGAAACAGATCGCCACCGGCATCGCGGCCGCGCATGGCGGCTCGGCTACGGTCGACTACCAGCGCCGCTACCCGCCGACGATCAACACCGCCGACGAAACCGAGCTGGCGGCGCAGGCGGCCGGCCGCGTGGTCGGCAACGAGAATGTGTTGCGCAACCTCAATCCAAGCATGGGCGCCGAAGATTTCGCCTGGATGCTGCGCGAGAAGCCGGGTTCGTATGTCTGGATCGGCAACGGCGCAGGCGAGGGCAGTTGCATGGTCCATAATCCGCGCTACGACTTCAACGACGACATTCTTCCGATCGGCGCCAGCTATTGGTCGCGGCTGGTGGAGATGGCGTTGCCGGCGACCTGATCACGAGGCGAGGCGAAGGTGGGCTTCAAGGTCAAGTTCTGGGGAGTCCGGGGCAGCATCGCGACACCTTCGCCGCGCCATATCGGCTTCGGCGGCAACACCTCCTGCGTCGAACTCAAGATGGGGACGCAGACGGTGATTCTGGACGCCGGCACCGGCATTCGCAATCTCGGCCACTGGTTGCTGCGCCGGAACGTCGCGCGCGGCGATCTCTTCCTCTCCCACACCCATTGGGATCACATCAACGGCTTCCCCTTCTTTTCGCCGGCCTTCAAACAGGACCGTCATTTCACGATTCGCGCCGGCCATCTGGCGGAGCTGGGCGGGATCGGCAAGGTTCTGGAATCGCAGATGGCGCAGCCGTTCTTTCCGGTTCCCATGGACAAGATGGGGGCGCGCATCGAAAGCATCGATTTCCGCGCCGGCGACAGTTTCAATCTGACGCCGCAGATCAAGGTCCGCACCGTGCCGCTCAATCACCCGGACGGCGCCACCGGCTATCGTTTCGAGTATGGCGGCAAGGCTTTATGCTATGTCACCGATACCGAGCATGTGCCGGGGAGTCCGGATCAGAAAATCCTGGGACTGATCGACGGCGCCGATCTTGTCATCTATGACAGCACCTACACCGACAAGGAATTCGAAAGCCATGTCGGCTGGGGGCATTCGACCTGGCAGGAGGGGGTCCGCCTCTGCCGCGCCGCCAATGTGAAAAACCTCGCCATCTTCCATCATGATCCGGATCACGAGGATCCGTTCATGGAACAGCTGGAGGCGGAGGCAAGGCAGCTTTGGTCCGGCGCTTTCGTGGCGCGTGAAAACATGCGGGTCAATCTGCTATAATCGATCCGCCAAACGGCGCGGGGCGCGCAGGAAGAGAGGGGGAATGGCACGGCTTTATCTCGTGCGTCACGCAAAAGCGGCCGCGCGATTCGACGAGGATCCCGATCCGGGGCTTTCGGAGGACGGCAAGGAAGCGGCGGTGGATTTGGCGCTGCAGCTCGAGTCGCTTGGGCCCATGCAGATTCTGACCTCGCCCTTGGAGCGGGCGCGGGAAAGCGCGTTGCCGCTCGCGAATCGCTGGGGCATCCTGCCCGAGGTCAACGCGGCCTTCAGCGAAATCCCCACCCCCCCGGAGGTGGCCGAGCGCGGCATCAAGGCGCGTGGACCCTGGCTGCAGCAGATCGCCACCCAGAAGTTCAACGCCCAGCCGCCGATCATCCGCGCCTGGCGCGAGGGCCTGATCGGCATGCTCAAATCGTCGCGGTACGATGCCGTGATCTTCACGCATTTCATGGTGATCAACGCGGCCATCGGCGCGGCACTCAAGGACGACCGGCTGGTCATCATGCATCCCGACTACTGCTCCTGCACGGTGCTGGAAACCGGGCGGCGCGGGCTGAGCCTCGTTACCCGCGGCAAGGAAGCCGAAACCAAGGTCCTTTGAGCGGCTGGCGAACAGCCTTGGCCCGGCTGTCGCGATCCAGCTAATCTGTCTCTCCAGGTGTAACCGGAAGCCGATCGATCGCAATGAACACCAAGCCCGAGGTCAAAAGTCCCCCAACCGCCCTGCCGGAGGGATATGTGTTGGAGGATCAGGTCGGGCATCTGATCCGGCGGGCCCATCAGCGCCATACGGCGCTTTTCCTGGCGATGATCGGCGATGCGCAGGTCACCACCACGCAATATGCCGCCCTGGTCAAGCTCTATGAAATGGGGGAGCTTTCGCAGAATCACCTCGGGCGCCTGACGGCCATGGATCCGGCCACGATCCAGGGCGTGATCCGCCGCCTGACCGCGCGCAAGCTGATTTCCCATCGACCGGACAAGAATGACAAGCGCCGCCGCTGTCTAAGCCTGACGCCGGCAGGGCGCGAATTGGTGGCGCGGCTGGTGGCGAACGGGCCGAAGGTCACGCAAGCAACGCTCGATCCTCTCTCGCCGGACGAACAGCGGCAATTCCTCGCCCTGCTGAAGCGTCTGACCTGACGTTTTCCCGCTCAGTCTGGAATTCATCTGTTGCCTGATCTTCAGGCGGCAGCGGCGCAAAATTTTGGCGTTGACTCCTGCGGGGGAGAGTCGCAGCATTGTTTGCGTACAAACGATGTGTTCCGCCTGAGAGCAGGTGCACACGGTGCCGATGGGAGGCCCCGAGACCGATGGCGTCTTATTTGCGTCCGACCAGCCTCGATGAGGCATTGGCCAGTTTAAGCGCTGCCGGAGCGCATCATCCGGTCATTCTTGCCGGCGGCACGGATTTCTATCCGGCCCGGGTTGGCCGCGCGCTGGACGATGATGTCCTCGATATCACCGCGATTCCCGATCTGCGCGGCATCAGCGAAACCGAAGAGGGCTGGCGGCTGGGCGCGACGACGACCTGGAGCGAGCTGGTCGCGGCCGAGCTGCCGCCGCTTTTCGACGGGCTGAAACAGGCGGGGCGCGAGATCGGCGGCCGGCAGATCCAGAATGCCGGTACGATAGCCGGCAATCTGTGCAATGCCTCGCCCGCCGCCGACAGCGTTCCCCCGTTGCTGGCCATGCGCGCCAAGGTCGAAATCCGCGGCCGCGGCCAGTGCCGGGAAGCAGCCCTGTCCGATTTCATCACCGGCAACCGGCGGACGTCGCTGAAGCCGGGCGAACTGGTTTCGGCCATCCTGGTGCCGCGGCCGAAGCATGACGCGAGCAGCATTTTCCTCAAGCTTGGCGCGCGTTCCTATCTGGTGATCTCGATCGCCATGGTCGGTGTCGTGCTGGAAAGCGAGGGCGATGTGGTCGCGGCGGCGAATGTCGCGGTCGGCGCCTGCTCGGAGGTCGCCCAGCGTCTGCCTTATCTCGAGGCGGAGCTGATTGGCCGGCGGCTGAATGCCGCCTTGGCCAACAGGGTCAAGCCGGAGCATTTCGAACCCTTGTCGCCGATCGACGATGTGCGCGCGAATGCCGCCTATCGGCGAGAGGCTGCCGTGGTGTTGGTCCGTCGCGCGCTGGCCGCGCTTGCCAAGCAGAATGGAGGGTGATGGCCCATGCGGCTGATCGTAAACGGCAAAGCGCATACCTATCATGGCTCGCCGCTGAAGCGGCTGAGCGACGTGCTGCGCGACGATCTCGGGCTTATCGGCACCAAGGTCGGCTGCAATGCCGGCGATTGCGGCGCTTGCACGGTGATGCTGGAGGGCAGGCAGGTTTGCGCCTGCCTGACGCCGGTCGCGCAGGCGGCCGGCCGGCCGGTGGCGACCGTCGAAGGCCTGGAGGCGCATGGCACCCTGTCCCGCCTGCAGCGCAGTTTCCTCAAGCATGGCGCGGCGCAATGCGGCATCTGCACGCCCGGCATGCTGATGGCCGCTACCGACCTGCTGGCGGAGAAGGCCAAGCCGAGCGAGCAGGAGGTGATGGACGCCATCGGCGGCGTGCTGTGCCGCTGCACCGGCTACCGCAAGATCGTCGAAGCCGTGCTGGATGCGGCGCGGACGATACCGGTGCCTGATCTTCCCGTTGCAGGCGCGGCGGTGGGGGCACGCAGCACCAAGGTCGATGGCCTTGCCAAAGTGGCTGGACGCGAGCGCTACGGCGCCGACTACATTCCCGCCGACGCGCTCTGGGTCCGCGTCATCCGCTCGCCGCATGCGCGGGCGACATTCACGCTCGGCGACTTTGCGCCGATCGTTCAGAAATACGGCCTGACCCGCGTCTTCACCGCCGGCGACGTGCCGCGCAATGGCTATGGCATCTATCCGGATATCAAGGACCAGCCGGTTCTGGCCGATGGCCTGGTGCGCTACAAAGGCGAGGCCGTCGTTGCCCTGGTAGGCCCGCGCGAGTCCGTCGAGGCGGTCCGGCCCGGCGAATTGCCGATCCATTACGAGGCGGAGGCGCCCATCGTCGGCGTGATCGCGGCCGCGGCCTCGGATGCCAGGCTCGTGCAGGCGGACAAGCCGGGCAACCTGCTGATCGAAGGTGGTGTGAAGAAGGGCGATGTGGCGAAGGGCTTCGCCGAGGCTGCCGCTCTGGCCGAGGGCCTGTTCCAGACCAGCTTCGTCGAGCATGCCTATATCGAGCCGGAAGCCGGCTGGGCGGTTCGCGTCGGCGAGCGCATCGAAATTCATGCCACGACGCAGACGCCTTACATGGATCGTGACGAGATCGCCGGGGTGATGCAGTTGCCGCCGGATCGCATCCGGGTGGTGCCGACCGCCTGCGGCGGCGGATTCGGCGGCAAGCTCGATCTTTCGGTGCAGCCGCTGATCGCCCTGGCGGCCTGGACCCTGGGCAAGCCGGTGGCCTGCGTCTATACGCGGCCGGAAAGCATGGCGGCGAGCACCAAGCGGCATCCGGCGCGGATCACGGCGAAATTCGCCTGCGACGCTCAGGGCCGCCTGACCGCCGTCGAGACCTGGGCGGATTTCGACACCGGCGCCTATGCGAGCTGGGGCCCGACGGTCGCCAATCGCGTGCCGGTGCACGCCACGGGCCCGTACCGGGTTCCGCATGTCAAGAACTGGGGCAGAGCGCTGTTCACCAACGCACCGCCGGCCGGCGCCTTCCGCGGTTTCGGCGTACCGCAGGCGGCGATTGCGCATGAGACACTGATGGACGATTTGGCCCTCAAGCTGGGCATCGACCGTCTGGAAATGCGCCGCATCAACGCGATCCGCGCCGGCGACCTGACCGCCACGAACCAGAAGCTCGCGCATTCGGCCGGCTTGCCGCAATGCCTTGACGCCTTGAAGCCGCATTGGGACGCGCTCGGCGCCGAAGCGGAGCGGTTCAACGCCCGCCGGAAGAATCTGCGGCGCGGCATCGGCATCGGCTGCATGTGGTACGGCATCGGCAATACCTCGATGTCCAATCCGTCGCGCATGCGCGTCGGGCTGCGTGCCGATGGGCGTGTCATGCTGTATAACGGCGCCGTCGATATCGGCCAGGGTTCCAATACGATCCTCACGCAGATTGCCGCCGATGCGCTCGGCCTGCCGATGGCGCTGTTCGACTACGTGATGGGCGATACCGACCGGACCGCCGATGCCGGCAAGACCTCGGCTTCCCGCCAGACCTTCATCTCGGGCAAGGCGACCGAACTGGCGGCGCGCGATCTGCGCAGCCAGATTTTGCGGCTTGCCAATGCGGGTATGGATGCCAGCCTGACTTTGCATGGCACGATACTGACAGTCGCGGATACGGGCACCACGCATCAGATCGATCTGGCGCAGCTTCCGCGCCTCAATCGGGATGCCGATGTACTGCTCGGCGAGGGCGTATTCGATCCGCCGACCACGATGCTCGACGAAGACGGTCAGGGCGTGCCCTATGCGACCTATGGCTTCGCCGCGCAGATAGCCCTGGTGGAAGTCGATACCGATCTCGGAACCGTCAAGGTCAAGAAGATCATCGCCGCCCATGATGTCGGCAAGGCGATCAATCCGACCCAGGTGGAAGGACAGATTCAGGGCGGCATCGCCCAGGGCCTGGGCCTGGCTTTGATGGAGGAATATCTGCCGGGCCGCACGGAGAATCTGCACGATTACTTGATCCCGACCGTCGGCGATGTGCCGGAGATCGATTGCATCCTGATCGAGGATGCGGAACCTTTGGGCCCCTATGGCGCCAAGGGCGTCGGTGAGCCGGGCCTGGTGCCGACCGCCCCGGCGATCCTCGGTGCGATCCGGCATGCCACGGGCGTGCGGATCACCGAAGTGCCGGTGCTGCCGCATCGCCTGCATGCGGCTTTGCAACACATGCCGATGGCGGCGGAATAGGGGAGGCTTCGCATGAGCCAGGCCGTCTCCAAGACTGAAAACGTCAAGGACGACGTTGTCCGCTGCGACGCCTGCCCGGTCTTGTGCCGGATCCGGCCGGGCAAGGCGGGGGCCTGCGACCGCTACGCCAACGTCGACGGCGTGCTGACCCGCGTCGATCCCCTGGTGATATCGGACCGTACCGCCGCGCAGGGCGGCGATCTGGTGCCTTTCCTGTCGGGCAGCGAAGGCTGGAACGGCAGCGTTGCCGCGCCGCCGCCGGTGAAGCCGGCGACTGCCAGCTTCGTAACCGGCGTGGGCGCCGGCACCACCTATCCGGACTATAAGCCCGCGCCGTTCATCGTGTCCTCGCAGCACGACGGGATCGATATGGTCACCGTCGTGACCGAGGGCATCTTCAGCTATTGCGGCGTCAAGGTGAAGATCGACACCGACCGTTTCCTCGGCTCCGAGCAGGCGACCGTGCGCGTCAATGGCGAGGCCGTCGGCCATGTCACGACGGCGGAATACGGCTCGCAGATGCTCTCGATCGGCGGCGTGCATCACCTGACCGGCGGCAGCAAGAAGGAGGGCACGGTCACCTGCGATACGCTTCTGGCGCTGTGCAACAAGGACGCCGTCACCCTGCAGATCGACGACGGCGCCGAAGTCGTGGTGCAGGCCGGCAAGCCGCCGGTCGTCAACGGCAATCCCGAAGAGCGCATGCGCGTTGGCTGCGGCTCCGCCACGATCGGTATCTTCGCCAAGCAATGGCAAGGCCATTGCGATGAGGTGATCGTCGTGGACGACCACATCACCGGCGTTCTGACCGAGCATCAGGCCGGCCGCTTTCTTGACATGAAGCTGTCGGGCATCCGCGTGCGCGGACGCAAGTCCACGCCGGGCCGCTATTTCCAGGTCGCCGAGCCGGGCCTTGGCTGGGGCGGGACGAATATCTCCGATCCGCTGGAGATCATCGAAACCATCGACCCCAAAACTGCCTGGCCGGGCCTGCGCCTGCTGATGGTTTCGACCACGGGCGAGCATAGCGGCTGGTATGTGCTGGACGAAAATCTGAAGCCGCAGCCGGCCGCGATGCCGGCGCCGGTCAAGAAGGTCGTCGATCGCATCGCCGAGAATTGCGAGCCTTCGCTGTGTACCGTGCTGTTCATGGCTGGCGCCGGCGGATCGTTGCGGGCGGGCGTGACCGAAAATCCGGTGCGGCTGACGCTGTCGGTCAAGGACCGGCTGACCCGGGTCACTTCCGGCGGCGCGCCGGTCTATGTCTGGCCGGGCGGCGGCATCACCTACATGGTCGATGTCACCCGCATGCCGGACAAGTCCTTCGGCTACGTGCCGACGCCGGCCCTGGTGGCGCCCATCGAGTTCACCATGCGGCGGGAGGATTACGCCGCGCTCGGCGGCCATATGGATTACGTCATACAGTTGGACGACGTTTTGCGCGGCCAGCGGCTCAGCCGGCAGGAATGGCGCCTCGACAATCCCTGGCCGATCTCCAAACCGAGCGCCGAGGAGCAGCCATGAGCGGGCCGCAGGCGGCATGGCTGGGTACCGAAGCGGGCGGCGGCCGGCGGCTGCATATGCAGCACGGCCCGATCGATCTCATCATCGAGGCTTTCGGGGCCGAGGATGCCGTCATCAAAGCCTATCGGCAGGCCTGGGTCCGCTTTCAGGATATCCTGACGGTGCTGGTCGGCGAGCTCGAAGCGCTGCGCCGGCCGCTCGGCAACGTCCATCCGCTGTTCCGCGGTCCGGTCGCGCGTCGCATGGCCGAGGCCTGCTGGCCCCATCGAGGCGTTTTCATCACGCCAATGGCTGCGGTGGCCGGCGCGGTTGCCGACGAGATCATGGCAGCGATGCTGGCGGACAATGCCCTGGATCGGGCTTATGTCAATAATGGCGGCGACATCGCCTTTCATCTGGGTGCGGGGCAAAGCATGCGGGCGGCTGTGGTCTGCAACCCGGAGCATCCACATCTGGATGCCATTGCCACCTTGAATTCCACGGCGCCGTCTCGCGGGCTTGCAACCTCGGGCTGGCGAGGCCGCTCGTTCTCCCTCGGCATTGCCGATGCCGTCACGATTTTGGCCGAAAACGCCGCCGCCGCCGATGCCGCTGCGACGATCGTCGCCAATGCCGTCAATGTCGATCATCCGGCGATCGAGCGGGCGCCGGCACGAAGTTTGCGAGATGATACTGATCTTGGCGACCTGCCGGTGACGGTGACTGTTGGTGTACTGCCGTTTTTTGCCGTTCAGGAAGCCTTGTCGTCGGGCACGGCCATCGCCCAAGATTTGCGCCGCCGCGGTTTGATTCAGGCAGCGTTTTTATCGTTGCAGGGCGAAAGTGCCGTCATGGGCGGCGAAGCTCTGCTGGAAGATCGAAGAAGGATTGCGGGGTAGGAGATGAGTCTGGTAGAGGTCCGCAAGATCGTCTTGAGCACGGAAGAGATTTTCCACGAGGGTGGCCCGAAGGCGGCGAAACCGCCGCGGCGCGGCGCCATCGGCGCAGTACTGCGCAATCCCTATGCCGGCCGCTACGAGACCGACATCACGCCGATGATGGAGGCGCTGAAGCCGCTGGGGATCGACCTGAGCAAGCGGCTGGTCGCTGCGCTCGGCGGCGATCCGAAAGCCATCGAAGCCTATGGCAAAGGCTCCATTGTCGGCGCCGGCGGCGAACTCGAGCATGGCGCGCTGTGGCACGTGCCGGGCGGCTACAGCATGCGCGAGGTGCTGGGTGGCGCCAAGGCGATCGTGCCGTCGTCGACCAAGGTGGGCGGCGTCGGCTGCCGCATCGATATTCCGCTGCATCACATCAATGCGGCCTATGTGCGCAGCCATTTCGACGCCTTCGAATTCGGCGTTCCGGACGGGCCGCGGGACAACGAGATCCTTTTCATTCTCGCCATGAGCACGGGGCCGCGCGTGCATCATCGGGTCGGCGGCTTGCAGGCAAGCGAGATCAGGGGTGAGGATGGTCTGAGGTAAGTTCAGCGTCAGGCGTTTGCGTTTTCCATAAAACCAAAGGGAACGAGGAGGCAGATAATGAATCGCAGGACGGTGCTGAAGTGGAGTGCGGTATTGGGGGCCGCCGTTTTCGGGCTTTCGTCTGGCGCCCAGGCGCAGGACACGATCAAGGTCGGCGAGCTGAATTCGTACAAGAATTTTGCGGCCTTCCTCGAACCATACAAGAAGGGCTGGGAATTGGCGGTCGAAGAGATCAATGCCAATGGCGGCCTGCTTGGCAAGAAGCTGGAGATCGTCAGCCGCGATGACAGCGGCAATCCGGGCGAGGCCGTCCGCGCCGCCGAGGAATTGGTTTCCCGCGAAAAGGTTTCCTTCCTGATCGGCACTTTCCCCTCCAATGTGGGGCTCGCGGTGGCGAGCTTCGCCAAGGAGAAGAAGGTGCTCTTCATCGGTGCCGAGCCGCTGACCGACAAGATCGTCTGGGATCAGGGCAACAAGTACACCTTCCGCCTGCGGGCATCGACCTACATGCAGACGGCGATGCTGATCCCCGATGCGCTCAAGCTGAAGAAGAAGCGCTGGGCCATCGTCTATCCGAATTACGAATACGGCCAGGCGGCAACTGCGGCCTTCAAGAAACTGATGAAGGAAAAGCAGCCGGATGTCGAATTCGTCATCGAGCAGGCGCCGCCGCTCGGCAAGATCGAGGCCGGCGCCGTGGTCGACGCCATTGCGGCAGCGAAGCCGGATGCGATCTTTTCGTCGCTGTTCGGCGGCGACCTCGCCAAGTTCGTGCGCGAAGGCAATACGCGCGGCCTGTTCAAGAATGTCGCCGTCTTCAACCTGCTGGCGGGCGAGCCGGAATATCTCGATCCGCTGAAGGAAGAGGCTCCGGAAGGCTGGTATGTCACCGGCTATCCCTGGGATCAGATCAATACGCCGGAACACAAGAAGTTCCGCGATGCGTATATGAAGAAGTATAACGACTATCCGCGTCTTGGCTCGATCGTCGGCTATTCGACCGTCTACAGCGCCGCCGCCGTGATCAAGAAAGCCGGCAGCCTCGATACCGAGAAGCTGGTCGCGGCCATGAAGGGCCTGCAGGTTGAAACCCCGTTCGGCCCGATCACCTATCGTGCGCAGGATCATCAGTCGACGATGGGAGCTTTCGTCGGCCAGATCACCCTCAAGGACGGCAAGGGCACGATGAAGAACTGGCATTACGAAGATGGCGCGAAGTATCTGCCGTCGGATGCCGCAGTCGCCAAGATGCGTCCGGCCGAGTAAGTCGGGCCGCTTCGCTTCTGAAACGCACTCCTCTCCTCCGCCGGATGTCCGGCGGGGGAGACCATCGTCACCGGGGCTGCCTTGTCTCTCTCCAACATCGTTATCCAGTTCCTGAACGGCCTCGCCGGGGCGTCTTCGCTTTTCCTTGTCGCTGCGGGACTGTCGATCATCTTCGGTGTCAGCCGCATCGTGAACTTCGCGCATGGCTCGCTCTACATGCTGGGCATCTATGTGGCCTACAGCCTGATCGAGCTGTTCGGACGCAGTTCCATCGTCGGCTTTTGGGGCGGTGTGCTGCTGGCGGCCGTCGCCGTCGGCATCATTGGCATCGTCATCGAAGTCGTCGTCCTGCGCCGGATTTATCACGCGCCGGAGCTGTTTCAGCTTTTGGCGACCTTCGCTCTGGTGCTGGTGGTCAAGGATGCGGCGCTCTATGTCTGGGGCGCGGAAGATCTGCTGGGGCCGCGCGCGCCCGGCCTGCGCGGCGCTATCGAGATCGCCGGCCGGCACCTGCCGGATTACGATCTGCTGCTGATCTTCGTCGGGCCGGTGGTCTTCGGCCTGCTCTGGCTTTTGATGAACCGTACCCGCTGGGGCACATTGGTCCGCGCCGCCACGCAGGATCGCGACATGGTCGGCGCCCTCGGCGTCAACCAGGCCTGGCTGTTCACCAGCGTCTTCTTCCTTGGCGCTTTTCTCGCCGGTCTTGGCGGTGCGCTGCAGATTCCGCGCGAGCCGGCGCAGCTCATGCTCGATCTGACCGTGATCTCGGATGCCTTCGTGATCGTCGTCGTCGGCGGCATGGGCTCGATCGGCGGCGCCTTCCTGGCGGCGTTGCTGATCGCCGAAGCGAAAGCCTTTTGCATCGGCATCGGCGATGTCGATGTTCTCGGGATCACGCTGTCCTTCAGCAAGTTCACCTTGGTCATCGAATTCGTCATCATGGCCGTCGTTCTGGTCGTGCGGCCCTGGGGCCTGCTGGGCAAGCCGCAGGCGGTCCAGCGCGGCACCGGCATGATCGAACCGCCGCTGCATCCGCTGACCAAGGTGTTCTGGAGCGCAGTTTTCGGATTGCTGGTCCTGCTGGCCTTCATGCCGGCCATCGGCGACGAATATCTGCTCGTGCTGCTGGTCGACATCGCGGTTTTCACCGTGTTCGCCGCGACGCTGCATTTCCTGATGGGCCCGTCCGGCATGGTTTCGTTCGGCCATGCCGCCTATTTCGGTCTGGGCTGTTACGGCGCCGCGCTGGCTTTCATCAAGCTGAAGCTGCCGATGGAAATCGCGCTGTTTGCCGGACCTTTGACGGCGGGCCTGGGCGCCATGGTGTTCGGCTGGTTCTGCGTCCGGCTCAGCGGCGTCTATCTCGCCATGCTTACGCTTGCCTTCGCGCAGATCGCCTGGTCGGTGGTGTTCCAGTGGGATGAGTTGACCGGCGGCTCGAACGGCCTGATCGGACTCTGGCCCAGCGAATGGCTGAAGGACCGCACGGTCTTCTATCTAGCCGTCCTGGCGATCAGCGCCGGCGCGGTCGCTTTTCTGTGGCGCGTCATCCACGCCCCGTTCGGCTACGTCCTGCGGGCGGCCCGCGATTCCGCCCTGCGCGCCGACGCGATCGGCATCGACGTGCGCCGCTTCCAGTGGCTGGGCTTTATTCTCGCGGGCGCGCTGGCCGGCCTGGCGGGAGCCTTGTTCGCCTTCTCGAAAGGCAGCATCTCGCCGGAAGTTCTGTCGGTCTCGCGTTCGATCGACGGCCTGGTGATGGTCCTGCTCGGCGGGGTGCAGACCCTGACCGGCCCGGTTGCCGGCGCGGCGCTGTTCACCTGGCTGCAGGATGTGATCGCCCGCAACACCGAATATTGGCGTGCCATCCTTGGCCTGGCGATCCTCGTCATCGTCCTCGCTTTCCCGCAGGGGATCGCCGGCTTCATCAGGCAGGTGGCGACGAGGCTCGGCTTGATGCGGGAGACCGCGCCATGACGGTGCTGTCGGTCAAGGGCCTGCATAAATCCTTCGGCGGCGTGCAGGCCGTGCAGGATGTCAGCTTCTCGATCTCCGCCGGCGAGCTGCTGGCGCTGATCGGGCCGAACGGGGCCGGCAAGAGCACCTGCTTCAACATGCTGAACGGCCAGCTTCGCGCCGATGCGGGCGAGGTGGTGCTGCTCGGCCAGAGCCTGATCGGCCTGGCGCCGCGGCAGATCTGGCAGCTCGGCGTCGGCCGCACCTTCCAGATCACGGCCACCTTCAACTCGATGACAGTGCGCGAGAATATCCAGATGGCGCTTCTGTCCTTCCATCGTCGGCTGATGGGATTGTGGCGGCCGGCCAACGCGCTCTACCGCGACGAGGCGATGGAGCTTCTGGCCCGTGTCGGCATGGCGGATCAGAGCGAACGGCCTTGCGGCATTCTGGCCTATGGCGATCTCAAGCGGGTCGAACTGGCGATCGCACTGGCGAACAGCCCGAAGCTGCTGCTGATGGACGAGCCCACGGCGGGCATGGCACCGAGCGAGCGCGTCGCTCTGATGGAGCTGACGGCAAGGCTGGCGCGCCAGGACAACATCGCCGTGCTGTTCACCGAGCATGACATGGATGTCGTCTTCGCCCAGGCTGATCGCATCATCGTGCTGGATCGCGGCCGGCTGATCGCCGAGGGCGGCCCCGAGACGGTGCGTGCCAACGAGCAGGTGCAGGCGGTCTATCTCGGCAGCGGCACCGTATTCGCGGAGGCGCATTGATGTCTGCTGCTCCGTTGCTGAAAGTCGAAGGCCTGAACACCTATTATGGCCGGGCGCATATCCTGGCGGATCTTGCCATGGAAGCGCGGCAGGGCGAGGTGGTCGTGCTGCTGGGCCGTAACGGCGCCGGCAAGTCGACGACCATGAAATCGATCATCGGCCTGGTGCCGGCGCAGAGCGGGACCATCATGTTCGAAGGCGAGCGGATCGAGAACCACGCGCCGTATCGCATCGCGCGCCTGGGGCTGGGCTATGTGCCGGAAGAACGCCGCATCTTCACCGAGCTGTCGGTGATGGAAAACCTCGAAGTCGGCCGCCAGCCCGCGCGCGATGGCGTTCCCGCCTGGACGCCGGAGCGGTTGTTCGAGCTGTTTCCCAATCTCGGTCGCATGAAGGACCGCCCGGGCGGGCGCATGTCGGGCGGCGAGCAGCAGATGTTGACCATCGCGCGCACGCTGATGGGCAATCCGCGCCTGATTCTGCTGGACGAGCCCTCGGAAGGCCTGGCGCCGGTCATCGTGGAGCAGATGGCGAAGACCATCCTGCAACTGAAGGCGGAGGGCCTGACCGTGATGCTGTCGGAGCAGAATCTGCATTTCTCGCAGATGGTGGCCGACCGCGCCTATATCATCGAGAAAGGCCGCATTCGGTATCAGGGCACCATGGCCGAACTGGCCGCCGATGCCGCCGTGCATGAGCAATATCTTTCGGTTTGAGGAATAGTGCGATGGGTTGGATCGTCGGCATCGACGTTGGCGGCACCTTCACCGATCTGATCGGCATCGAGACGGACAAAGGCGACGTCGCTCTCGCCAAGGTGCCGACCACGCTCGACAACCAGGCTTTCGGTGTGCTGGCGGCGCTGGAGAAGGGCGGCATCGCGCTGTCGGATGCCGACATGATCGTCCATGGCACGACGACGACAACCAATGCCCTGCTGGAGCGCAAGGTCGCCCGGATTGGCCTGATCACCACCAGGGGATTCCGCGACAGCCTGGAGCTTGGCCGCCGCACCCGGCCGCAACCTTACGGTCTGACCGGCGGCTTCGAGCCGCTGGTGCCGCGCCAGTGGCGGCTGGAAGTGCCCGAACGCATGGATGCCGATGGCGAGGTGGTGGTGCCGCTGGACGAGGCGGCGGTGCGCGCGGCAGCCGAAAGGCTGAAAGCGGCCGGCTGCGAAGCCCTGGTCATCCATTTCCTGCACAGCTACATCAATCCGGCGCATGAGAAACGCGCCCTGGAGATCGCCCGCGAAATCTGGCCAAACGGCTACATCACCGCCGGGCATGAGATCCTGTCCGAATATCGCGAATACGAGCGGGGCACGACGGCCTGCGTGAATGCGAGCGTGCAGCCGATACTGCATCGTTATATCGAGCGGTTGAACGGCGAGTTGAAGAACAAGGGCTTCCGCCGCGATCTGCTGGTCATGCAGGGTAACGGCGGTACCATCGCCGCGGGCATCGTCGCCGAAGCTGCCGTCAATACGGTGATGTCGGGGCCGGCCTCCGGGGTCATGGCTGCGGCCTATACGGCGCGTGCCGCCGGCCTGCCGAACGTGATCACCTATGATATGGGCGGCACCTCCTCGGATGTCGGGCTGATCCAGGATGGCGTGCCGCAGGTTTCATCCGAACTCGAGCTCGAATACGCCATGCCGATCCATGTGCCGATGGTGGATGTGCACACCATCGGCGCCGGCGGCGGCTCGATTGCCTTCATCAACGAGGCCGGCCTGCTGCAGGTCGGGCCGGAAAGCGCCGGGGCGCGGCCGGGGCCGATCTGCTATGGCCGCGGCGGCACCCGGCCGACGATCACCGATGCCAATCTCGTGCTGGGGCGGCTGAACCCGGACGGTTTGCTCTCGGTCGACAGCGAGGTCTCGCTCGACGATGTGAAACGGGCGGTGGCCGAGCAGGTCGGCAAGCCGCTGGGCCTGGATGCGGACGGCGCTGCTGCCGCCATCCTGCGCATCGCCAACGACAAGATGGCCGGCGCGATCCGCATGGTATCGCTGAGCCGCGGTCACGATCCGCGCGATTTTGCGCTCTTCGCCTTCGGCGGTGCCGGCCCGCTGCATGCCGCGGCTCTGGCGCGTGAACTTGGCATTCCGAAATTGCTGATCCCGGCGCGACCCGGGATTACCAATGCGCTTGGCTGCGTGGTTGCCGATCTGCGCCATGATTATGTCCGCACGGTGAACAAGCCGCTTGCCAACCTGCCGGACGGCCTGGTGGAACAGGTGCTGTCGGAGCAGATTGCCGACGGCATGGCGACGCTCGAGCGCGACGGCGTCGCCGTCGATGGCGTCCAGGTATTGCATTCGGCGGACATGCAATTCCAGGGGCAGAGCCATCTGCTGACCGTTGCGGTGCCGGACAAGGGCATCTCGCGCGAGGCTTTGCAGAAGACCTTCGAAGCCGCTTACTGGCAGCGCTTCGAGGTCGAACTGCCGGAAATCCGCGCCGTTCTCGTCAATCTGCATACGGCCGTGATCGGCCGGCGCCCCGACCTGTCTCTGGAACGGCTTCTCTCCGCGGCGCCGGCCAAGGATGTCGCCGGCGCCCGCACAGGCAGCCGCAAGGTGTGGTATGCTGCCGGCGGCTGGCAGGATACGCCGATCTACGATCGCGAACGGCTGCCGCGCGGCGCAAGCTTTGCCGGCCCCGCGATCCTGGAGCAGCTCGACACGACTGTCGTGATCGAACCCGGCAATCAGGTGCTTGTCGACAGGCTCGGAAACCTGATCGTTTCGGTGAATGGGGAGTAGGAAGGATGGCAACGACGATCGATCCCGTCACCCTGGTCGTCATCCAGAATGGCCTGCAGCAGGTCTGCAACGAGATGGACCTGGCCTTCTGCCGCGCCGCCTTCTCGCCGGTCATCTCGGAAGCGCTTGACCGCTCGGATGGCATCTATCACGGCGTCACCGGCAAGCTGATCGCGCAGGGCGATCTCGGCCTGCCGGTTTTCGTCGGCACCATGCAATTCTCGACGCAGGCCGTCATCGAACGTGCACGCAAGACGCCGCTGCTGGCGCCGAAACCGGGCGATGTCTACATCGTCAACGATCCGTATCTCGGCGGCACGCATCTGATGGATGTGCGCTTCGTCAAGCCGTTCTTCTATAAGGGCAGGCTGTTCTCCTGGCTCGCCAATACCGGCCATTGGCCGGATATCGGCGGCATGGTGCCGGGCGGCTTCTCCGCCAATGCCACGGAAGTGGAGCAGGAGGGGCTGCGGCTGCCGCCCGTCAAGCTTTACAAGGAAGGCGTCCTGGATGAGGAGATCCTGTCGATCATCCTCAGCAACATCCGGATCGCCGATCAGCGCATCGGCGATATCAAGGCGCAGGCGGCGGCGCTCGCTATCGGCGAGAAACGCCTGACGGCCTTGCTCGACCGTTACGGTGCCGATGTCGTCGAGCAGGCGATCGAGGAATTGAAACAGCGCGCCAGCCAGCAGATGAGCGCCCGCATCCGCAGCATCCCCGATGGCACCTACGAAGGTTCGGCGATAGTCGATTCCGACGGTGTCGTCGACGAACCTCTCGTCATCAAGATGAGGATCGACAAGCGGGATGGCGAGCTGCATTTCGACATGACCGGCTCCAGCCCGCCATGCCGGGGGCCGATGAACAGCGTCATCGCAACCACCTATTCGTCGATTTATCTGGCGGTGAAGCACATCTTTCCCGATGTGCCGATCAATGCGGGCACCTTCGAGCCGCTGAAGATCAAGGACCCGCACGGCACGTTTCTTTATGCAAAATATCCGCGCCCGGTCTCCGGCTGCGCGGCGGAAGTCAGCCAGCGCATCGCGGAAGCGGTATTCAACGCCCTGGTAAAAGCCTTGCCGGATCGTCTGTTCGCCGCCCCGGCGGGCACCTCCGGGAACTTCGCCCTTGGCGGCTACGATCCGAAGCGCGATCGCTCCTATGTGATGTATGTGATCTCCGGCGGCGGTTATGGCGGCTGGTATGGCGGCGATGGCCTGACCAACGGCTGCTCGACCATCGGCATTTCGAAGACGACGCCGATCGAGGTGATGGAACAGTATTACCCGGTGCTGTTCGAGGAATATTCGCTGCACGAGGGATCGGGCGGCGCCGGACAGTATCGCGGCGGCTTCGGCGTCAATTACACGATCAAATTGCGGCGTGGCGAGGCGCGCGCCAGCATGGTGATGGATCATGGCCGTACCGGTCCGCGTGGCGTGCTGGGCGGCGAGGATGGCGGCACCAACAAGGTCGGCATCGAGATCGCCCAGAAGGATGGTACGCATGTTTACGTGCCGCCGCATCTGTCCAAGGATCAGGACATCCAGATCAAGGCAGGCGACCGCGTCCATGTCTCGACTCCCGGCGGTGGCGGCTTCGGCGATCCGAAGAAGCGCGATCCGGCGTTGATCGCCCGCGACCTGGAGCGCGGGTACTATACCGAGCAGCAGATCCGGGAACGTTTCGGCGCGGTTCCGTCGCGCTCCGCTGCAGAGTAGCGCAAGATCGCGATATGCTGGCCGAGTTGCTCGTCTGGGCGGGTGTCGCGGCGTCGCCGTCGGCCCGGCGGCTGGGATATGCCAGATCCGCCGTCAGCCTGTGGTCGCGGCGGCGGCGTTGCGCTGCGGCCTGGCGCGAACACGAGATAAACAGCCGCCGCTTCGTCCTGGACTTCGCGGAAAGCTGCCGGCATCGCGATAGCCTCTGGCTGCTCGGCGCCGGCCTCTTGGCGGACATTCCGCTTGCCGAACTGTCGGCGATGTTCCGCCATGTCCTGGTTTTCGATATCGCCCTGCTGGCGCAGGCGCGGCGGAAAATCCGGCGGTTCGGAAATGTCGAACTGCGGCTCGCCGACATCACCGGCATTGTCGCGCCGCTTGCCGAATGGCGCGCCGGTATGCCGCTGCCGATCCCTTCCGATGAAGCACTGCGCGATCTCGATCCGGTGCCGCCGGACGGGATCGTTTCGCTCAATATTCTGTCGCAATTGCCTTTGCTGCCGATCGACTACCTGCGGCGCCGGAACGTGCCGCAGCAAGCCGCCGAAGATTTCGGCAGGCAGATCATCCGCGCCCATCTCGATGGATTGGCATCGCTGTCCTGTCCGGTTGCGCTTGTTTCAGATGCGCTCCGCATCTGGCGCAACAAGGCCGGCGAGCCGGTGATGGACGAGAGCGCGCTGCTCGGCATGCGCTTGCCCTCACCGGTGAAGGAATGGAACTGGCTGCTGGCTCCGCGAGGAGAGATCGATCCGGCGACGGCTTTGGAACTGCGGGTTCACGCCGTTCAGATGGCCAGTTAGGCGGTCACTTCTTTTTCGCGCCGGTATCGAACTTCTTCTGTTCCTGGATCGATTCGATCACGAAACCGCGTTCGGGCGGGAATTTACGCATGATCGTCCGGCGCACCTCGTCCTCATTGGTGGCCTGCAGCTCGACATAGTTGATCTCGCCCCATTTGTCGTCGAGCTGACGATGCTTTTCGCCCATCATATGGGCGCGGCGCACTTCCTGGTTATAGATGCCGATGGAGAAGGTCTTGGTGTTGGTCTCCTGAGCGATGGCCTGGCCCGCCAGCTTTTCCAGCTTGGTGATCTGCGCTTCCAGCTCGAACTTCTGCTTGGTGAGTTCGGCGATCTTCTGCTGGGCGTTGCGGGTCAGCTTTTCCAACTCGTCCAGCCGCTGGCCGCGGCGGATCACTTCCTGCGAACTCCATTCATAGGCCATCACCTGCCGCTTATGCTGCGCGATGAGCTGCAGCACGATGAAGACGGCGCCGGGAATGCCGATCAGGAAGGCGGCGATTATGAGCCAGAAAGACGTCATCTACTTGTTGTTTAGCGGAGCCGTAAATCTCTCGCAAGGTGCTGAAAAACCAAAGAAAGTTAACCAACACGGTAAAGTAGAATAACTCTCTGCCGGACCGCCCTCCCGCGCCAAGGCGATGCTTGACCGGAGCCGGGCTCAGGGGTTAAGAAGCGCCTGCCCTGTGGCGGGGGTAGCTCAGTTGGTTAGAGCACCAGATTGTGGCTCTGGGGGTCGCGGGTTCAAGTCCCGTTCCTCGCCCCATGAATTTTGCGGCCGATCAATGGTTTATCCGTTGGTCGGCCGTTTCATTTCGGGGCTGTGTGTCACTTGTCCCGCCGGTATGTGCCGCTTTGCCCGCCCTCGCGTGAACCTTCGTGCCGCGCAGAGCCGCCTAGAGTGGCTGGTGTTCCAGTGTCCAGACACTCAGCTTTTCGCTGCGTCCCCGGATCGGTTGTGGCGGCAGCTCGGCAAACCCCGCCAGCAAATCTTTCCGGCCAGCCTGCTGCACGGCCGCGGCCACCGGGCCCGAGATCGTGATTATGCTGGCCGCGGAACGGCCGAAGGCCTCCAGCCGGGCGGCGACGTTGACGGTGTCGCCGGCGGCGGAAAAGTGCATCTGCATGCTGCCGCCGAGCCGGCTGATCATCACCATGCCATAGTGAATGCCGACACGGATCACCAGCGGCTCTTGTCCCTCGGCCACCAGCTTGCGGCTCCAGTTTTCGCATTCCTCGATCAGGTGGCGGGCGCAGGTCAAGGCGGCGATCGGATCTTCGGGCGAAGCGCCGCGGATGCCGAAGATCACCATCGCCCCGTCGCCGAGGAACTGGTCCAGCATGCCGCCATGCGCCAGGACCGCCCGTTCGATGCAGCCGTGAAAATCGCGCAGGAAACGCGCCGCCGCTTCGGGCTGCAACCGTTCGCAGCGTGCGGTGAAGCCCGCCATGTCGACGAAAAGGATGGCGGCCATCTGCCGGTGTTCGGTGGCTTCCGCCGGTCCGCGCGCCAGAAGATCCGCCACCAAAGGGGAGTGATAGCGGGCCAGATTGGATCTTTGTCTTTCCATGTCGCGCCGGCCGCGCCTCTCGGCGATCACGCGGCTGGCGGCAATCACGCTCGAACTCAGCAGAATGCCCAGCGTCGGAAAGGTCAGGTTGAGCCAGATCAGATGCACCTGGAAGGCCCATTGCGCCACCGTCATCAGCAGGAGGATCGTCGCGACCGCCGCCCCGGCCGGTGCGACGGAAAAGGGAAGATATCCCAACAGGAAGGTCGCCAGGCAGGCGCCGATGATGGCGATTGCATCCCAGCGCAGGACCGTTGCATCGTGGCGCAGCACTTGATCGTGCATGATATTGGCTGTTGCGGTCGCAAGGGCTTCGACGCCGGGAAAATTGTGACTGAACGGCGTGGCGAAGGTATCCCCGACACCGGTTGCGGTTGCGCCGATGAGCGCCACGCGGCCGGCCAGAGCTTGCGCTGGAACCTGCCCCGCAAGCAGGTCGCGCAGCGAAAAGGTCGGGATCGTCTTCGGCGGACCGTAGTAGAAGACCGGGGCTTGCAGATAGGGATCCGTCGGGATCACCTTCTCGCCGAGCGACAAGCCCCGGCCCGGCAGAACCACCGCATCGCCGCGGGTCAGGCCGCGGAAATGGCGCGCCAGTTCCGTCATGAAAGACGGGACATAGCGGCCGCCGACTTCGACCGCCAGACTGAGTTGCCGCAGGATGCCGTCCTGATCCGGCAGCACATTCACATGGCCCAGATCGGCGTGTTCGCGAAGCGGCGCGATCGGGGCAAGGAGCCCGGTCGCATCGATGGCAAGACCCGGAGTCCCGGCATGCCGGATCACCGGGAGCGAAACCTGCCGGACGAGATGGATGGAGGCGATGTCCATCTCCTTGCCCGGATCAAATGTGAAAGCCAGGGGCAGGACCGTTCGAATGGTGGCAATGGCCTCGGCAAGCGCGGTATCTCCGTCTGCAGCGGCGGCCGCATCGGCGGTCGGGTCCGGCCCCAGCAGCAGCAGGTCCAGGCCGATCACGCGCACATCAGCCGCCGCCAGCCTGGTTATCGCATCTGCCAGAATGATCCGCGGCAGCGGCCACCGCTTGAGGGGTTCCATCGAGGCGTCATCGATTGCGATGATGGCGATATCGGAGGGGGCTTGGATCGGGCCGCGGATCTGGAAACGCCAGGTCAGCGTCTGTCCTTCGATGGCGCCGAAGAGCGGCGTATCGCGCCAGAACAGATAGCCGGTCATCGTCGACACGCCTATCAAAAGGGCAAGGGCAATGCGGGGAAAGGCCCGACTGCCCCGTTCGACGATATCCGTCAATCGCGTCGGCATCACTGGAAGCTGGTACGGCTCAATGCGGATTCGGCGCGCGGTCTGCCCCAGGGCGCCGGCGGCGTCGGATCTGCATCGGCGGCAACGTTGGTGCCCAGGCCGGCATCCACGGTTACGCTGTTGCCGGTGCGGCGGTTGGAAACCGCGACGCTGCCCTTCAGAACCAAGACGCCGGTCAGTGCCGGCTGCGCCTCGGTGATCCATTCGGTCGAACGGGCAGCCGCCACCGCCGTGGGCGTGCGAATCTGAAATCCCCGGCGGTCGGCATTCGCCGAGATGGCGACGCGGAGTATGCCCTGAAGCAGTTCCAGAACCATGTTGCTCTGGTTTTGCATGTTGGCGAGATCCTGCATCGATACGCTGCTCTCCGGGCCGACCGTGATCTCGGCGCGGCCGGTGCAGGCTACGCGCAGGCGCGTCTTGTTGCCGGTGACCAGTTGATCATCGGGCCATATCCCGGCACCGCGGCCGAGCCGCATGCTCGTTCCCTGCCGCAGCACCAGGGCGAAGCCGCGAAGGTTGCTGACGGAGCAGGGCGCCTGGCTCTGGCTCTGGCTCTGGCTCTGGGCTTGAGCTTGAACGGCGAAGGCGGTTAGGCCTGCTGCCAGGCCGGCAAACATTGCGGCCCGACCAACCAGATGCGGCCACCGCCGGTTTCGGCAAAGTCTGGTTTGCTGGTTCAATTCGCGTCCCCGGGGATTCGTGCATTTCCGCGATAAATCGCGAGCAGGGAAACGATACTGGCCAGCCTTCGGTTCCCTTCGCGAAACCGGCGAAACGGCGATTTTGTGACTTGCGTCAGATCAATGCGGGAAAAGCCCCATGCCGTCAGCATAGAAAGGTTCGGAGCCGAGGAATATGCCGATGCCAGCCGAGCCCGCCCGCAGCGATCAACACGCCCTCACGCCCGCGCAGCTTCCGGCGCCCGTGGCGGCGCCGTTCCATATGCCGCTGGCGCCGGACCGGGACGAACCGCAGGACTTCCCGCTCGACAGGCTGCTGAACGCCTCCCTCGCGCAGATGACCCATGGATTGTCGCCGGCCTCTCTGCTGGGGTCTTACTGGGATTGGGCTGTGCATCTGGCCGCAGCGCCGGGAAAACAGCTCGAGCTGATACGCAAGGCCATCCGGAAGGCGATCCGGTTTCAGCATTACGCCTTTCAATGCGCCCGCCAGCGCCACGAGGCAGGCAGCTTATGCATCCAGCCTTTGCCGCAGGACCGGCGTTTCGCTGCGCCCGAATGGCAGGCGCCGCCGTTCAACCTGATCTATCAGGCCTTTCTGCTGCAGCAGCAATGGTGGCACAACGCGATCAACGGGGTACGCGGGGTTTCGCCGCATAACGAGCAGGTGGTGTCCTTCGCGGCGAGGCAGATACTCGATGTCTTCTCGCCGGGCAATTTCCTGTTCACCAATCCGGTTGCCTTGAAACGGACAATCGAGGCTGGCGGCCTCAATCTGATTCGCGGCTTCCAGAACGTGATAGAGGATTGTCAGCGTGCGGTATTGGGCCAGCCGCCGGCCGGGGCGGAGGCGTTTCAGGCCGGCAAGAATGTCGCCGTCACGGAAGGGAAAGTCGTTTTCCGCAATCAACTGATCGAGTTGATCCAGTATGCGCCGCAAACGCCGGACGTATACGCCGAGCCGGTGCTGATTGTGCCAGCCTGGATCATGAAATACTACATCCTCGATCTTTCGCCGCATAACTCGCTGGTCCGCTACCTGGTCGAGCAGGGGCATACCGTCTTCATCATTTCGTGGAAGAATCCGAGCTATGCCGACCGCGATCTCCGGATGGAGGATTATCGTCAGCTTGGCGTGATGGCGGCACTGGATGCAGTGAACGCCATTTGCCCGGATCGGCGGGTCCACGGCGTAGGGTATTGCCTCGGCGGCACCTTGCTCAGCATTGCCGCCGCCGCGATGGCCCGCGATGGCGACGGCCGGCTGGCGACGCTGACCTTGCTGGCCGCGCAGACCGATTTTACGGAAGCCGGCGAACTGACCTTGTTCATCGACGAAAGCCAGGTCAGTTTCCTCGAGGACATGATGTGGGAACGGGGCTATCTGGATACCAAACAGATGGCCGGCGCATTCCAGCTGCTGCGCTCGAACGATCTGATCTGGTCGAAGATGGTGAATGAATATATCGACGGCGAACGCCAGCCAATGAGCGATTTGATGGCGTGGAATGCCGACCAGACGCGCATGCCCTACCGGATGCATAGCGAATATCTGCGGCAATTGTTTCTGCGCAACGATCTGGCGGAGGGCCGCTTTCGGGTCGGCGACCGGGCGATTGCCCTCACCGATATCCGGGCGCCGATCTTCGCGGTCGGCACTGTATGGGACCATGTCGCGCCTTGGCGGTCGGTCTACAAGATCATCCGCCTGGCCGATACTGACGTGACCTTCCTGCTGACCAGCGGCGGCCACAATGCGGGGATCGTGAGCGAACCGGGCCGCGCCAACCGCCGCTTCAAGATGGCGCATCGTTGTGAGCGCGATCCTTACGTCGATCCGGATGAATGGGAGGCGCAGACGCCGGTCCAGCCGGGCTCCTGGTGGCCGGCCTGGCAGGGATGGCTGGCCGAGCATTCGAGCGGAAAGGTGGCGCCGCCGAAGATGGGCAACAAGGCGGCCGGCTATGCGCCCCTCGCGGCGGCGCCTGGCACTTACATTTCCGGCACCTGATTTACGGCACCCGAACGGCAGCGCCCCGGTGGCGTCTCTGGCGGGGTCTCTGGCGGAATCTCTACTGCGCCGCAGGAGATGAGGAGGCGCCATCCTGCCTCAGCCAGACCTGGGTCCGGCCCAGCAACGGCGTCCCGACATAGCCCCGCACCCGCAGGGACCGGCCATCATCCGCCAGGCTGACCTTCGCGTTGTATATTTTGCCGTTTTTCGGGTCGAGGATGGCGCCATGCGCCCAGTCGTCGCCATCGCGCTTCAGACCCCACAGGAAGGTCATGCCGATGATCGGCTGGTTCTTGCGCGCGCCTTCGCATTTTTCGCAGACCGGGTCGGGTTTTTCGTCCGGGCGATAGAAGATTTTCACGATCCGGCCTTGCAGTTCGTCGCCGACTTTGCGGATTTCCACCAGACTGCGCTCGGTATTGGTCTCGTCATCGATGGTTTTCCACAGGCCCACCGGATCGTCCACGCCCCCGGCATGCGCCGATCCGCCCGGCAGCAGGAGGGCCAAAGACAGGGCCGAGAAAACCACTGCGCGGCGCAACATGATGCCCTCCCTCTGCTATTGTCGATTTAGACGGATCGATAACTTCGCCAAAACCATTATACTCTATCGCGACGCAGAGGAGACCCGGCATGAGCGACCAGACGACCGGTTCACGATTTCGCCTCGGCATCGGGGCGGCGGAAGACTGGCGCATCGCCGTCGACGGCTGCTTGCTGCAACTGATGCCGCTGCCGGAGGCAGCCAATGTCGGCTTCGTCTATATCAGCGACCGCATGGCCGATCAGCTGCCGCGCATCCTGCGGCGCCTGAGCGATGCGACCGGTATTACCGCCATGGTAGCGGCCTGCGGCTATAGCGTAGCCGCCGGCGGCACCGAATATTGCGACGAGCCGGTCGTCGCCTGCCTGATCGGAACGGTGCCGGAGGACAGCGCCACCCTGTTTCGCGACCCCGCCGAACGGCCGCAGGGCTGGCTCGGCGTGGTGCATGCCGATCCGCAGGTGCCGGCCTTGCCGGAACTGATCGAGGATTTCGCCGATGCCAGCGGCGCCTATCTGGTCGGCGGCTTGATCGCCGCCCGCGGGCCGCGGCCGCAATGGGCCGGCAAAGGTGTCGAGGGCAGCGTTTCGGGTATCGTCTTTTCCGAGGCGCAGCCGATGCTGACCGGACTGACGCAGGGCTGCAGCCCGATCGGCGGCGTGCATGAAGTGACCGCCGCCGACGGCAATGTGCTGCTGGAACTCAACGATCGCCCGGCCTATGACGTGCTGCGGGATTGCTTCTCGGTGGAATCGTTGCAGGATTTGCGCAAGCTCAGCACCGGCCTGATGGTCGGCCTGCCGGTCAGCGGCGCCGACCGGCCGGACTACATGGTCCGCAACATCGTCGGGGTCGACCCGCAGGCGGGCGGCATCGCCATCGGCGCCATGGTGGAGGAGGGCGACTCGATCTTCTTCTGCCGCCGCGATGTCGAAAGCGCCGGCCGCGACATGGATCGCATGCTCGGCGATCTCAAGCGCCGCTGCGGCGAGCGTGTGCCGCGCGGGGCGCTGTGGTTCTCCTGCATGGCGCGCTGCCAGGATCAGTTCGTGCGCGATCCCGGCGAACTGGCGCGGATTCAGACCGTCTTCCCCGATCTGCCGCTGGTCGGCATGTATTGCGGCGGCGAGATCGCCCAGTCGCGGCTTTACGGCTATACCGGCGTGCTGACGCTGTTTCTCTGACCGGCTGTCACGGCTGCAGTACGATGCGGCCGACCACTTCGCCGGCTTTCAGCGCCGCAAGCGCCGCCGTCGCCTGCTCCAGCGGATGCGTGGCTATCGGCAGGGCCGGCAGCGTCGTCCGCTGCGCGAGGTCCAGCAATTCCCGCATCTCCTGCAGGCTGCCGACGTAAGAGCCGGAAACGCGCAGGCCCTTCAGGACATGCAGTCCGATCGAAAGCGTCACGGCGCCGCCGAGCAGGCCGACGGTGACGAGATGCCCGCCCTTGCGCAGGCTGCCATAGGCGAATTCGAAGCTTGATGCCGCGCCGGCAAAATCGATTGCGCCGGAGACGCCGCCGGTCGCCTTGAGCAGGGCCTTCAGGGCACCCTCGGCGCGCGGATCGACCGCCTCTTTCGCGCCGAGCTGCAGCGCGGCCGCGCGCTTGGCCGGGTCGATATCCGCCACGATCGGGGCCTGCCCGGTCACGGCCTTGGCCAGGGCGACGGCGTTCAGGCCGACGCCGCCGGCGCCGACGATCAGCAGGCTATGACCGTCCGCCAGCCGGCCGATCTTTTTCAAAGCCGAGAAGGCGGTCAGTCCCGAGCAGGCATAGGTCGCGGCCAGGCCCGGGTCGAGATCGCCGATATCGAGCAGGTATTTTTCATCCGGCACCAGGACATGGGTCGCATAGCCGCCGTCGCGGAAGATGCCGATCGCCTGCTGGGCGCCGGCGCATAGATGCTCCATGCCGTCGCGGCAGGGCGGACAGGTGCCGCAGCCGATCCAGGGAAACACCAGCTTGCGCTGTCCCGGCCTGACCGACCTGGCCTCAAGTCCCGCGGCAGCGACGGTGCCGACGATCTCGTGCCCCAGCGTCAAGGGCAGCAGCGCGCCGTTGTTGGCGGCCGGAACGCGCTTGCCGTTGCCGAGGTCGAAATAGCCGTCCCAGATATGCAGATCGCTGTGGCAGACGCCGCAGCGCTCGATTTTGACCAGCACCTCGCGGCCCTGCGGCGTCGGCTCGGGTTTTTCGGTCGCGGTGAGCGGCTTGCCGAATTCGGCCACCTGATAGCAGCGCAGCATGGGCGTCCTCCGTAACATCCAGCCGGAATGCTAAGGAGGCCGGCAGGCTGGTGTCCAGCGCCTAAAACGGTAAACTTACCGGACAGAGGAGGACGAGACATGGGAATGCTACAGCGGTTGTTCGATTTGTCCGGTCAGGTGGCGTTGATCACCGGCGCTTCGCGCGGCTTCGGGCTGGAATTCGCCAAGCTGTTCGCCGAGGCCGGCGCGGTGGTGGTGATCAATGGCCGTCACGCCGAGACGCTGCAGACCGCTGCCGATGTCGTGCGGCGCCACGGCGCGGTCGAAACCGCCGCCTTTGACGTTGCCGACATTCCGGCGGGCGAGGCGGCGATCGCCGCCATCGAGAAGACCCATGGCCGGCTGGACATTCTGATCAACAATGCCGGCATGAACATCCGCAAGCCGCTGGACGATTACGGGGTCGACGACTGGCGCCAGGTGATCGAGGTCGATCTGACCGCCGCCTTCGCGCTGTCGCGCGCCGCCTCGCGCGGCATGGTCAGGCGCGGCTATGGCAGAATCATCAATATCGGCTCGGTATTGTCGGTGAAGGGGCGCGCCAGCATTCCGGCCTATACGGCGGCCAAGCACGGCCTTCTGGGGCTGACCAAGTCCTGCGCCGCCGAGCTTGGCGCCGCCGGCGTGACCTGCAACGCCATCGCGCCGGGCTATTTCGAAACCGAGATCAATGCCGAGTTGCTGGCGCGGCCGGATTTCGTCAAGTTCGTCAACGATCGCACGCCGTTGCGCCGCTGGGGCAAGCCGGAGGAACTGGCCGGCGCGGCATTGTTCCTCGCGTCACCCGCCGCCTCTTATGTGAACGGCCATCTGCTGACCGTCGACGGCGGCATGACAACCACGTTCTGATCATGGCATCCGTGGCGCAGAGCATCGGTTTCGTTCCGGCCAGGCCGGAGCCGCTCGAAGAGCGCCTGCCGCTGTTCCGGCTGATCAGGACGCTGCGCCACAATACCATCGGTGCCTGGACTCGACAGGCATACGAGCGCGATATCCTGGTCTACCGGACGCTGTTCCGGCCGATCATTGTCGCCAATCATCCCGACCTGATCCGGCATGTCCTGCTCGACAACGTGGCCAATTATGCGCGCGATCCGCTTGGACGCCGCATCCTCGAGCCCGGACTGGGCAAGGGGTTGCTGACCAGCGACGGCGAGTTGTGGAAGCGCCAGCGCCGCATGATGGCGCCGCTGTTTCAGCCGCGCCGTCTGGCGGGCTTCGCGGAAACAATGAGCGATCGCGCAGCGGCATTGGCAGAGCGCCTGTCGTCGTGGCCGCCTGGATCGCGTATCGATATGGCGCAGCAGATGATGCTGGTCACCCTCGACATCATCGCCCGCACCATGTTCGGTGCCGATATGGGCATCGACGTCTCCGCGGTCGGCGCGGCGATGGACCGCTATCAGGCGACGGTGCGGCCGAATATCCCCGACCTGCTAGGCCTGCCGCACTGGGTGCCGCGGCCCGATGCCGCCGAAGGGCGCAGGGCTCTGGCGGCGATGGATGCGATCATCCGCGATTTGATCCGGCGCCGCCGCGAACGCGCCGCGCAGGGCGGCGAGCTCGGTTCCGATCTGCTCGGCCTGCTTCTTGCCGCCGTCGATGATGAGAGCGGCAGCGGCATGACCGATACGGAAGTGCGTGACCATATGGCGACCTTCTTCCTCGCCGGGCATGAAACGACGGCGACGGCCCTGGCCTGGACCTGGTACCTGCTCGCCAACGCCCCCGAGGTGGAAGCGAAGCTGCACGCGGAACTCGATGCGGTGCTGGCTGGCCGGCCGGCGGTGTATGGCGATTACGACAAGCTGGTTTATACCCGGACGGTGATTGAGGAGGCGATGCGGCTCTATCCGCCCGCGCATACCACCTCGCGGGCGGCGAAAGCCGATGATCGTTTCGGCGACCTGGCGATCCCGAAGGGCACCAATATCATCATCTCGCCCTGGCTGATGCATCGCCATAAGCTGTATTGGAAGAACCCGGACGTATTCGATCCGGAGAATTTCGCGCCGGCACAGGCCGCACAGCGCCGCCGCTATGTCTATCTGCCATTCGGCGCCGGCCCGCGGATCTGCATCGGGCAGGGCTTCGCCATGATCGAAGCGGTGCTGATCCTGGCAACGCTGGCGCAGCGGCTGCGCTTCCGCCTGCCGCCGGGCGTCTCGATCGAGCCGATCGGCAAGATCACCTTGCGGCCGTCACCCGGTCTGCCGATGACGATAGAGCCTCGCCACTGAATCCCATCCTGAACGGTAGGCAACCATGAGCGACGACCTCTGCTTTCTCTCTGCTGCCGAACTGGTCGAAGGCTATCGGTCCGGCACTTTCACACCGGTGGATGTGACCGAAGCCTTGCTGCGGCGGATCGAGACGATCAATCCGATCGTCAACGCCTATTGCCTGATCGATGGCGAGGCGGCCCTGCAGGATGCCAGGGCCTCGGCGGCGCGCTGGAAGAACGGCAAGCCGCGCGGGCCGATCGATGGCGTACCGGCCTCGATCAAGGACATCATCCTGACCAGAGGCTGGCCGACCTTGCGCGGCTCCAGGACCGTAGACCCGGAGCAGGCCTGGGACGAGGATGCGCCGGTGACGGCGCGTTTGCGCGAAGCCGGTTGCGTGCTGATCGGCAAGACCACCTCGCCGGAGATGGGCTGGAAGGGCGTCACCGATTCGCCGCTCACCGGCATCACCCGCAATCCGTGGAATCCGCAAACGACGCCGGGCGGCTCCTCGGGCGGCGCTTCGGCGCAGGTCGCTGCCGATCTCGGTCCGCTGGCCGTCGGCACCGATGGCGGCGGCTCGATCCGGATTCCTGCCGGCTTCGCCGGAATCGTCGGGTTGAAGCCGAGTTTCGGCCGCGTGCCGGCCGCGCCGCTCAGCCCGTTCGGTACCCTGGCGCATCTCGGGCCGATGACGCGCACGGTGCGCGACGCGGCGCTGATGCTGCGCGAGATGGCAAAGCCGGATGCGCGCGACTGGTTCGCCTTGCCCTATGCCGATTTCGACTACGCAGCCGCGCTCGGCGCCGGAATCAAGGGCATGAAGATCGCCTATAGCCCGCGGCTCGGCTACGCCAAGGTCGATCCCGAAGTTGCAGCGGCGGTGGATGCGGCAGCCAGATTGTTTGCCGATCTGGGAGCGGAGGTCAGCCAGGTCGATCCGGGTTTCGCCGATCCGACCGAGTGTTTCCACGTGCATTGGTTCGTCGGAGCCTATAATGCACTGATGGCTTTGCCGCAGGAGAAATTCGCGCTGCTCGATCCCGGTCTGCAGCGGACCTTCGAACGCGGCGCGGCGATTTCGACGAAGCAGTATCTCGAGGCGGCCAATGCCCGTGGCAAGCTCGGCGTGCTGATGAAGCAGTTCCATCAGACATACGACCTGCTGTTGACGCCCAGCCTGGCCGTCCTGCCATTCGAAGCCGGCCGTCTTGCGCCAGCCGATATGGGCGATGCCTATTGGACGGCCTGGACGCCGTTCAGCTATCCCTTCAATCTGACGCAGCAGCCGGCGATTTCGGTACCTTGCGGCTTTTCGCAATCGGGCCTGCCGATCGGCCTGCAACTGGTCGCCCCGATGCACCGGGATGACCTGGTGCTGCGCGCGGCGGCGGCTTACGAGGCTGCGACCGACTGGCACAAGCAGCGGCCCAAGCTGCCGGTATGAGCGACACCGCGATCCTGCTGAGCGTCGCCGAGATGGCAGAGGCGGACCGGCGTACCATCGCCGGCGGCATGCCCGGCGCCGATCTGATGGAGAATGCCGGCGCCGCTGTCGCGCGGATCGTGCAGCGGTTTTATCCGCGCGGGCCGGTGCTGGTGCTTTGCGGTCCGGGCAATAACGGCGGCGACGGTTTCGTAGCGGCCCGGCATCTGCTCGGCGCCGGGCGTTCCGTGACCTTAGTGCTGCTGGGCGACGCGAGCGCGCTCAAGGACGATGCCGCCATCATGGCATCGCGCTGGACCGGCGGCATCCATGCGCCCGGGCGGGCAGACCCGATGGAAGCCGCCGTTATCGTCGATGCCCTGTTCGGCGCCGGATTGAGCAAGCCGCTGACCGGTGCGGCGAAGGCATTGATCGAGGCTGCCAATGTCAGCGGCAGGCCGATCGTTGCCGTCGATCTGCCGAGCGGCGTGCATGGCGATGACGGCCAGCCGCGGGGTTGCGCCATTCAGGCAACGCATACGGTGACTTTCTTCCGCGCCAAGCTGGGCCATCTGCTGCTGCCGGGCCGCGAGCTTTGCGGCGAGCTGCATGTCGCCGATATCGGGATTCCGGCTTCGGTATTGTCCGAGATCGCTTTCTGCCAGTGGCGCAACGATCCGGCATTGTGGCGGCATCTCATGCCGCGGCCGGCCGCCTCGGGCCACAAATATGCCCGCGGCCATGTGCTGGTGCGCGGCGGTGCCATGGCCGGCGCGGCCTGTCTGGCCGGTCACGCCGCTTTGCGTATCGGCGCCGGACTGGTCACGCTGGCGCAGCCGCAAGCGGCAATCCTGCAAGGTGGCGGTCCCGATGCCCTGATCCGCCTTGCGTGCGAAGGCGTTCCCGACTGGCGGCGCGCGATTGCCGATCCGCGGCGCAATGTTCTGCTGCTCGGGCCCGGCAATGGCAGCAATGACGCCACCCGCGGCGCGGTGCGCGATGCGCTGGCGACCGGGCGCGCGGTCGTGCTGGATGCCGATGCCATCACCGCCTTCGCCGGCGATCCGCAAGGTCTGTTTGCAGTGATCGACGGAGCGGCGATCCTGACGCCGCATGCAGGTGAATTCGCGCGGCTCTTTCCCGATCTCGAAACAGCCGGCCTGAGCAAGCTGGACCGGGCGCGCCGAGCCGCCAAGCGCAGCGGGGCCGTGATCGTGCTGAAAGGGGCCGATACGGTAATTGCCGCCCCGGACGGTCGGGCCGCAATCAACGCGAATGCGCCGCCGGATCTTGCCACTGCCGGCACCGGCGATGTTCTGGCCGGTTTCTGCGCCGGTCTGCTGGCGCAGCAGATGCCCGCCTTCGAAGCCGCCTGTGCCGCCGTCTGGCTGCATGGGGCCGCGGCGGCAGCGGCCGGGCCATGCCTGATCGCCGACGACCTGCCGCAGGCCGTCCGGCGGCCCTTGGCAGCATTGCGCGGATAATGCCCTAGCTCGCGGTGGCCGCCAGCTTGGGCTGCCCGGCGGCGGCGACGGCGGCGGCGATGTTGTGCTTGTAGCGCACCTTCGGCGGCCGCAAACCGTGGCTCCACAGCACCTGCCGTACCGCCGGCGACGCGCCGCTCAGCACGACGCGCGTGTCATGGCGTTCGGCCTTTTTGACCATGCTGGCGATCGTGTTGGCCGCTGTGGAATCGAGGAACGGCACAGCCGAGAAGTCGAGCACGAAGGTCTTCGGCCAGTCCGCGATGCGGTCGAGAACGGCGCCGATGGTTGCCGCCGCACCGAAGAAGAACGCGCCGGAAATCCTGTAGACCATAATGTCGCGGCTGCTGGCGAGGGCCGCGTCATACGGCTTGCGGTTGCCATTGGCATCGTCCGCCTTGTCCTCCGGATTGAGCGGCACGTGGACTTCGATGCTGGTCGCCTCCGACATGCGATGCAGGAACAGCAGCGTGCCGAGCGTGAAGCCGACCAGAATGCCCGCGGTCAGATTGACGAAGATGGTGAGCAGGAAGGTCGCCAGCAGGACGATGGCATCGCCCCACGACGAGCGGATCAGGGCGACGAAGGCATGGCGCTCGGCCATGTTCCAGGCCACCACGGCGAGCACGGCGGCCAGCGCCGCCAGCGGGATATAGCTCGCCAGCGGCGCGGCGATCAGCATGAACAGCAGCAGGAAGGTGGAATGCAGCATGCCGCTGATCGGACTGGCGGCGCCGGCCCGCACATTGGTGGCCGTGCGCGCGACCGTGCCGGTCACACAGATGCCGCCGAACAGCGCCGAGCCGATATTGGCAATGCCCTGCGCCACCAATTCGCAGTTGGAACGGTGCCGGCGGCCGGTCATGCCGTCGGCGACGATGGCGGACAGCAGCGATTCGATGGACCCCAGCAAGGTGAAGGCAACCGCATCCGGCAAAACCGCCAGCGCCAGGTCGAGCGAGAAATGCGGCAGCGCCGGAAGCGGTGGCGTGCGAGGAATGCCGCCGAAACGCGTACCGATGGTTTCGATCGGCAGATGCAGCAAGGCGGTGATCGCCGCCGCCAGGCCGACGGCGACCAGCATGCCTGGCCAATGGGGCCGGAACTTCTTCAGTCCGGTGATCACCGCGATCGTAAAGAAGGCGATGACGACTGCGTAGATATTCGTGGTAGGGGCCGCCTGTCCCAGCGCGGCGAGCTTGGGCAGCAATTCGCCGGGTTCCTTGCCGGCCAGGGTCAGGCCGAACAGATCCTTGATCTGGCTGGCGGAGATGATGACGGCGATGCCGGCGGTGAAGCCTACGGTGACCGGGTAGGGGACGAATTTGATGTAGGTGCCGAGCCGCAGGAAACCGATCGCCAGCATCATTGCACCCGACATCATGGCGGCCAGCAGCAGGCCATCGATGCCGTGGCGTTCGACGGCGGCGGCGACCAGAACGATGAAAGCGCCGGCGGGGCCGCCGATCTGGAAGCGGCTGCCGCCGAAAGCCGAGACCAGGAAGCCGCCGACGATGGCGGTGTAAAGGCCGCGATCGGGCGTGGTGCCGGAGGCGATGGCGATGGCCATCGACAGCGGGATGGCGACGATCGCCACCGTGATGCCGGAGATGACGTCGGCGCGCAGCTTGGCAAAGCTATAGCCTTCGCGCAGGACGGTTATCAGTTTCGGCGTATAGAGCTGGGCGAAGCTCGGCTCGCTTTTGACGACTGGGGAATGCATGACGCTCGATCTCTTTTCCGATATCGGGCGTCGTCGTCTTGTCGGCGGCGGCAGGCGCCCTTGCAACAACAACTCAGAGGAGGTTCAGCCTCCGGAAGGTGTCTTGATCCGGACGCCGCGGCCGCCTGACATGCTGGCGGCCTGTTCACCGATCAACTCGATCCCGGCCGCATCGAGGGCGCCGACCAGCTTCATCAGGGAGTCGACGTTGCCGCGAACCACTCCGTCGCTCGCCTCCATCCGCTGAATCGTCGGCAGCGACAATCCTGACAATTCGGCCAGCTGACGCTGGTCGATCCCGATCAGGGCCCGCGCGGCCCGCATCTGCGCTCCGGTGATCATTCAGATATCCAATGTTACAGGCAGAATGTTAATATATGTATATTAGATAGTCAATGCGATGTATAGGATAATTATTCTGATGTTTCATGTATCATTAGCGCGAGCTTGCTCCAGATCAAAGCTGGTTTATTAAGACTCCGGTAGGGCCATATCCTGTACTTGCAGTGCTCGAGCAGGAGTGTGGGAGAAACCCAAAATGATCCGCGTCTTCATCGGTTTCAGCCGCGCCGCCCCGCTGGTGTCCAGCGTGGCCGCGTTCAGCATCAATCGCCGGGCTTCCCAGCCGGTGGCGATCACCCATCTGGCGCTGAACCAGCTCGAAGGGGCACGAATCTATACCCGGCCGCGGCATGAACTGCAGTCGACCGACTTCTCCTTTTCGCGCTTTTTGACGCCGTATCTCGCCGGTTTCCAGGGCTGGGCGATCTTCATGGACGACGACATGCTGGTGCTGGACGACATCGCCAAGCTCTGGGCGCTGCGCGACGAGCGCTACGCGGTCCAGGTGGTGAAGCACAATCATGTTCCCGCCGAGGACGTCAAATTCCTCGACCGGGTGCAGACCAAATACGAGAAGAAGAACTGGTCCAGCGTCATGCTGTTCAACTGCGCCAAATGCACGGCGCTGACCCCGGAATACGTCAACAGCGCCAGCGGGCTGGAACTGCACCAGTTCAAGTGGCTGGGCGACGACGGGCTGATCGGCGAGCTTCCGCACCGCTGGAACCACCTGGCCGATTACGATCCGCATGCAAAAGACGTCTCGATCGTCCATTACACGCTGGGCGGCCCGTATTATGACGAGTTCGCCGACTGCGCCTATGCCAAGGAATGGTTCGCCGAGCGCGAGGCAATGCTGCATTGCGACCAGCGGACGACGAAAAAGCCAGTCAAAGCAGCAAGTTAAAAAGACAGTGCGCGGCTTGCGGAAAACTGCCCAAAAGCCTCGCGCGGCCTAAATCTCCATGCTATAGACTGCGCCTTCGCGCCGGCCCAGGTGCGGACGCGGGCGTGGTGGAACTGGTAGACACGCAGGATTTAGGTTCCTGTGCCGCAAGGCGTGTGGGTTCAAGTCCCTCCGCCCGCACCAGTCCGCCCGGCGCTCAAGCCTATGCCTCTGTCCTGATCGGCAATCGCGGCGGATGGCGCTTTGGAATTCTATTGAGAGACAGGTGTTTCGGTCATGCAGATCACGGAAATCAGCGCCTCCGGCCTGAAGCGCGAATACAAGGTGGTGATCAACGCCGCCGCGCTCGAGAGCCAGGTTAACGAGAAGCTGGAAGCCCTGCGTCAGCGGGTCAACATGCCGGGCTTCCGTCCGGGCAAGGCGCCGGCCGCGCTGATCAAGAAGCAGTATGGCCGCGCGCTGCTGGGCGAGGCGATGGAAGAGTCGGTGAACTCGGCCTTGCAGAAGACCATCGAGGAAAACCAGCTGCGCCCGGCGATGCAGCCGAAGGTCGACCTGCAGAATTTCGAGGAAGGCAAGGACGTCGAATGCACCATCGCCATCGAGCTGCTGCCGGATATCGAGCCGGGCGACTTCAAGTCGATCAAGCTGGAGCGTCTGGTGGTCGAGCCGACGGAGGCCGAGGTCGACGAATTCCTGAACCGCCTGGCCGAGCAGCAGAAGACCTATGAGAAGGTCGAGCGCGCGGCCGAGAAGGGCGATCAGGTGGTGATCGACTTCGTCGGTAGCGTCAACGGCGAGAAGTTCGAGGGCGGCGCCGCCAACGATTATCCGCTGGTGCTCGGCTCCGGCACCTTCATTCCGGGCTTCGAGGATCAGCTCGTCGGCTTGAAGGCGGGCGAGCAGAAGACCGTGCAGGTCACCTTCCCCGAGGCTTACGGTAATGCCGAGCTGGCGGGCAAGCCGGCCGAATTCGCGTGCACCGTGAAGGAAGTGCGCGGCGGCCAGACGGTGGCGCTGGACGACGAATTCGCCAAGCGCTTCGGGCTCAATTCGCAGCAGGAGCTGCGCGACAACATCAAGCGCGATCTCGGCGGCGAGTATAAGGGCCTGGCCCGCATGAAGCTGAAGCGCAACCTGCTGGACCAGTTGGCCGAGCGCCACAGCTTCGAAGTGCCGGAAGGCATGGTCGAGCTGGAGTTCAACCAGATCTGGAACGAAGTGACCGCCGACAGGGCGCGCTTCGAGGCCGAACTGGCCGAAGAGAAGAAGACCGAGGAAGAGCTGAAGGCCGAATACCGCAAGATCGCCGAGCGGCGCATCCGCCTCGGCCTCCTGCTGTCCGAGGTCGGCCGCCAGAACAACATCGAGGTCAAGCCGGAAGAGGTCACCCGTGCCATGATCGAGCAGGCGCGCCGTTTCCCCGGCCAGGAGCGCCAGGTGATGGAATATTTCCAGAAGAACCCGGAAGCGGCGAACAGCCTGCGGGCCCCGATCTTCGAGGACAAGGTGGTCGATTTCATCCTCGAGATGGCCGACGTCACCGAAAAGCAGGTCACCAAGGAAGAGCTGCAGAAGGAGACCGAGGCGGTTTCCTGATCGCTTCCGTCGCGGATTTCCAAAGATCGAAGCGCCGGGTTCTTCCCGGCGCTTTTTTTCGGCGCGGGCCAGCCATTGCCGGAAGGCGCGGTCTGCGCCACATTATCGCCAACACAAGGTTTCGTATTTCGCGGGGCGCAACATGGACAAGATGGTCGATAGCTACATGAACATGCTGGTGCCGATGGTGGTCGAGCAGACCAATCGGGGCGAGCGCTCCTATGACATCTATTCCCGCTTGCTGAAGGAGCGGATCATCTTCCTGGTCGGCCCGGTGAACGATGCGGTCGCGGCCCTGGTCACCGCCCAGCTGCTGTTCCTCGAGGCGGATAACCCGAACAAGGAAGTGGCCTTCTATATCAACAGCCCGGGCGGGTTGGTCACCTCGGGCCTGGCGATCTACGATACCATGCAATACATCCGCCCGAAGGTGGCGACGCTGTGCATCGGCCAGGCCGGGTCGATGGGCTCGCTGCTGCTGGCCGCCGGCGAGAAGGGCATGCGCTATGCCCTGCCCAATTCGCGGGTCATGATTCACCAGCCCTCGGGCGGCTTCCAGGGCCAGGCGGCCGATATCGAAATCCACGCCAAGGAAATCCTGGATTTGCGTGCCCGCCTGAACGGGATCTACGCCAAGCATACCGGCCAGGACATCGCCACCATCGAGGCGGCGATGGAGCGCGACCGCTTCATGACCCCGGAAGAGGCGAAGGCCTTCGGCCTGGTCGACGAGGTGGTGGCCCGCCGGCCCGAGCAGGACGCGGCCAAAAAGGCCTGAGCCGGGAGAACCGGGCCGGACCGGGCCGGGAAACCGGCCTCCGGCCCGTGCGTGGAAGGGCGTGGCCGCCCCGTTTGCGGTAGCGCTAAAGTCCCGGAAAACTGGGGACTTGCCTTCCCTGCGGGCGACCTTAGATGAAGCGGCGGTTCCCCATGATGTGACCTCCGCCCGCCTGGCGGCCCGACCATGTCCGTTGTGCACGGGGCAACGGTTCCTTATGATGACGATTCGATGGATTAGGGCCTGCGTCGCCCGGCGCCGGCCCGCTCAGTGGAGTAGGCATGACCAAATTGAGCGGCGGTGACTCCAAGAACACGTTGTACTGCTCGTTCTGCGGCAAGAGCCAGCACGAAGTGCGCAAGCTCATCGCCGGCCCGACAGTCTTTATCTGTGATGAATGCGTCGAACTCTGCATGGATATCATCCGTGAAGAGCACAAGTCGGCGCTGGTCAAGACCCGCGACGGCGTGCCGACGCCGCAGGAAATCTGCCGGGTTCTCGATGACTACGTGATCGGCCAGAACCATGCCAAGAAGGTTCTCTCGGTCGCGGTGCATAATCATTACAAGCGCATCGGCCAGAGCGGCAAGAACAACGACGTCGAACTGGCGAAGTCGAACATCCTGCTGATCGGTCCGACCGGCTGCGGCAAGACCCTGCTGGCGCAGACGCTCGCCCGCATCCTCGAGGTGCCGTTCACCATGGCGGATGCGACGACGCTGACCGAAGCCGGCTATGTCGGCGAGGATGTCGAGAACATCATCCTCAAGCTGCTGCAGGCGGCCGACTACAATGTCGAGCGGGCGCAGCGCGGCATCGTCTATATCGACGAGGTCGACAAGATCAGCCGTAAGTCCGACAATCCCTCGATCACCCGCGACGTATCGGGCGAGGGCGTGCAGCAGGCGCTGCTCAAGATCATGGAAGGCACGGTCGCTTCCGTCCCGCCGCAGGGCGGCCGCAAGCATCCGCAGCAGGAATTCCTGCAGGTCGATACCACCAATATCCTGTTCATCTGCGGCGGCGCCTTCGCCGGTCTCGAAAAGATCATCGCCGGCCGCGGCAAGGGTACCTCGATCGGCTTCGGCGCCGACGTGCGCGGGCCGGATGACCGCCGCGCCGGCGAAATCCTGGCCGAGGTCGAGCCCGACGATCTTTTGAAGTTCGGTCTGATCCCGGAATTCATCGGCCGTCTGCCGGTGATCGCGACCCTGCACGACCTGGACGAGGGCGCCTTGGTCGACATCCTGACTAAGCCGAAGAACGCGCTGATCAAGCAGTATCAGCGTCTGTTCGAGATGGAGGATGTGAAGCTGACCTTCGCCGACGAGGCGGTGGCCGCCGTCGCCCGCAAGGCGATCGCGCGCAAGACCGGCGCGCGCGGTCTGCGCTCGATCCTGGAAGCGATCCTGCTCGATCCGATGTTCGATCTGCCGAACATGAACGGCGTCGAGGAGGTCGTGATCTCGACCGATGTGGTCGAGGGCCGGGCCAAGCCGCTGCTGATCTATGCCGACCGCAAGCAGGAGGATGTCAGCGCCTGATCGCGCTGCCGTCCGGCTTGCCTGAAATCGCGGGCTGCCTGTCGCAAGGCGGCCCGTCGTATTTCGGGCGATAAAAGCCCCGCCGAATCCGTGCTCTAGTAGAATTTTCCGAACGGGCCGGTCCGGCCGCCCTTCCTGTCCGTCGGTGACGCTGGGTGCCGGGGCAGTTGCGAGTCCACCATGGCCGAATCGGGGTAGAAGATTATGTTGTCCTTCTGTTGCAGAACCGTGCCTTGACGGACCTTGCCGGAATTCCCATGTTAACTCCCATCGGAGTGGCGATAGGACGGTCGATCCGGGCCCCCTGACAAGCCCCTCCCAGGATAAGATCGCTCATGTTTACATCACCCCGCGCCCAAGTATTTCCGGTCCTGCCGTTGCGGGACATTGTCGTTTTCCCGCACATGATCGTGCCGTTGTTCGTCGGGCGCGAAAAGTCGGTGCGCGCGCTGGAGGACGTCATGAAGGACGACAAGCAGATCCTGCTTGTCGCCCAGAAGAATGCCGGTCAGGACAACCCGACCGCGGAAGACATTCACAGCGTCGGCACCATCGCCTCGGTGCTGCAGTTGCTGCGCCTGCCGGACGGGACCGTGAAGGTCCTGGTGGAAGGCAGCCAGCGCGCCCGGATCGTCAAATTCACCGATAACCAAGATTTCTTCCAGGTCGAGGCGGAGACGCTCCCGGATGATGCCGGCGAGACCCGCGAGACCGAGGCGCTGTCGCGCTCGGTGATCAACCAGTTCGAGCAGTATGTGAAGCTGAACCGGAAGATCCCGCCCGAGGTGCTGGTGTCGCTCAACCAGATCGACGATCCCTCCAAGCTGGCCGATACCGTCGCCTCGCATCTGACCATCAAGATCAGCGACAAGCAGGAATTGCTCGAAATCGCCAACGTGGTCGAGCGGCTGGAGCGCGTTTACGCCCTGATGGAGGGCGAGATCGGCGTGCTGCAGGTCGAGAAGAAAATCCGCTCGCGCGTGAAGCGCCAGATGGAGAAGACCCAGCGCGAGTATTACCTCAACGAACAGCTCAAGGCGATCCAGAAGGAACTCGGCGAAGGCGAAGAAGGCCGCGACGAAGTGGCCGAGATCGAGCAGCGCATCAAGAAGACCCGGCTGAGCAAGGAAGCGCGCGAGAAGGCGCAGGCCGAGGTCAAGAAGCTGCGCTCGATGAGCCCGATGTCGGCCGAGGCGACCGTCATCCGCAATTATCTCGATTGGCTGCTGACCATTCCGTGGCAGAAGCGGACCAAGGTCAAGAAGGACATCCGCAACGCCGAGAAGGTGCTGAACGACGACCATTACGGTCTGGAGAAAGTCAAGGAGCGCATCCTTGAATACCTCGCCGTGCAGCAGCGCTCGGGCAAGCTCAAAGGCCCGATCCTCTGCCTTGTCGGCCCGCCGGGCGTCGGCAAGACGAGCCTGGGCAAGTCGATCGCGCGGGCGACGGGGCGGAACTTCATCCGCGTTTCGCTGGGCGGCGTGCGCGACGAGGCCGAAATCCGCGGCCACCGCCGTACCTATATCGGTTCCATGCCGGGCAAGATCATCCAGTCGATGAAGAAGGCGAAGAGCTCGAATCCGCTCTTCCTGCTCGACGAGATCGACAAGATGGGCCAGGACTTCCGCGGCGATCCGTCTTCGGCGCTGCTGGAAGTGCTCGACCCCGAGCAGAACAACACCTTCAACGACCATTACCTCGAGGTCGATTACGACCTGTCGGACGTGATGTTCATCTGTACGGCCAACAGCCTGCGCATGCCGCAGCCGCTGCTCGACCGCATGGAGATCATCCGCATCCCCGGCTACACCGAGGACGAGAAGGTCGAGATCAGCAAGCGCCATCTGATCGAGAAGCAGATGGATGCGGCCGGCCTGAAGAAGGGCGAATGGTCGATCACCGACGATGCCCTGCGCGACCTGATCCGCTACCACACGCGGGAAGCCGGCGTGCGCTCGCTCGAGCGCGAGCTGGCGAACCTGACCCGTAAGGCGGTGAAGGAAATCCTGTCCAAGGACGTGAAGAGCATCAAGGTCACGCCGAAGAACCTCGACAAATATGCCGGGGTGCGGCGCTTCCGCTATGGCGAGGCCGAGGCGGAGGACCTGGTCGGCACCACCACGGGCCTGGCCTGGACCGAGGTGGGCGGCGAGCTGCTGTCCATCGAAGCCGTGATGCTGCCCGGCAAGGGCCGCATGACCATCACCGGCAAGCTGGGCGAGGTGATGCAGGAATCGGTGCAGGCGGCACGGTCCTATGTCCGTTCGCGTGCGGTTGCCTTCGGCGTCAAGCCGCCAATATTCGACAAGCGCGACATCCACATCCACGTACCCGAGGGCGCAACGCCGAAGGACGGCCCCTCGGCCGGCGTGGCGATGGTGACCTCAATCGTTTCCGTGCTGACCGGCATTCCGGTGCGCAAGGATGTCGCCATGACCGGCGAGGTCACGTTGCGCGGCCGTGTCCTGCCGATCGGCGGCCTGAAGGAAAAGCTGCTGGCGGCGCATCGCGGCGGCATCAAGAAAGTCCTTATCCCGAAGGAAAACGAGAAGGATCTCGTGGACATTCCGGATAACGTGAAGAAGGGTCTGGAGATCGTCCCGGTCTCGACCTGCGAGGAAGTGCTGCGGCATGCCCTCGTGGCCGAGCTGAAGCCGATCGAATGGACCGATGTCGAGGATGACCTCGCCAAGCCTGCGGTGGTCGAGCCCGAAGCGCAGGGCGACCGCGAGGGCATGGTCAAACACTGAAGCGCAGTCCGGAGGGCGGCAGCGTGAACAAACAAGACTTGATGGTCCAGCTTCGCGACAACACGGGCCTCAGCAAGGAACAGGCGGAGCGAGCCGTGGAAACGGTGTTCAATCTGATCACCGAAGCCTTGCGTCGCGGCGAGGAAGTCCGGATCGTCGGCTTCGGCAGCTTCTTCGTCGGCACGCGGGCGGCAAGTCCGGGGCGCAATCCGCGCACCGGCGAACGCATCGACCTGCCGCCGACCAAGCAGCCGAAATTCCGCGCCGGCAAGACGCTGAAGGAAGCGGTGAGCTGATCCGCCGCTGAGAGCCGCGAGAGAACAAAGCCACGGGCCTGGCATCGCCAGGCCCGTTTTTCATGCGCTTGTCTTGGCCTTCTTCGGCGAAGCTGGCCGCCTTGCCGTGTGATCCCGCTGTTGCCGGATCATCTCCAGCAATGCCGTTTCCGCCTTGCTGTGGTGGCGCTCGCCATGGCGCAGCACCAGGAATTCGCGAGAGGCGAAGATCGGCCCGACGCGATGCAGCCGGCTGGCGCGCAAACCGGCATCGACCACGAGGCTGGACAAGGCGGTAATGCCGGCGCCGGCGATGACCGCGCTGCGCACCGCTTCGTTTGACGGCAGTTCCAGCGCCACATTGAGCCTGGCCGGATCGACGCCGAGCCGGCGCAGGGCATCCTCGAGGATTTGCCGCGTCCCCGATCCAGGCTCGCGCATCACCCAGGCGGCCTGTTGAAGGGCGGCGGGCGTAACCCGCTTCTGTCCCGCCCAGGGATGGCCCTTGCCGACCACCAGAACCAGTTCGTCGCCCTGCACGGGAAGGCGGGTCAGGATCGGCTCGTCGATATCGCCTTCGATGAAGCCCAGATTGGCCTGGCCCTCCAGCACGGCCCTGGCCACGCTGGCCGTGTTGCCGATGGTGACGCTCAGGCGGATGCCGGGATGGCGCTGATGGAATTTCTGCAGCAGCGGCGGCAGCCAGTAATTGGCGATGGTCTGGCTGGCCTGCAGGTCGAGATGGCCGCGCTGCAGGCCGGACAGCTCGCTGAGCACCGATTCAGCCTGCGCGACATCCGCCATCACGGCTTTCGCGGCGGCGAGGAATTCCTTGCCGGTATCGGTCAGCTCGATCCGCCGGCCGGTGCGATGAAACAGGCGGCAATGATAGCGCGCCTCGAGCGCGGCGATGGATGCGCTCGCCGCCGACTGGGTCAGATTGAGCTTTGCCGCCGCCCGGGTGACATGCAGGCTTTCGGCGACGGCTATGAAGATGCGGAGCTGTTCGAGGGTCATCGGGACGAGCTTCGCCCGAATGGGATGCCCGCCTCAATAGGCAAGTTCGATCAGGGCAAGGCTGACTGTGCCGATGAATATGGCGGCGGCGGCGCCGAGCAGCAGAGGCCGCAGGCCCTTGGCCTTGAGCTTGCCGATATCCGTTTCCAGGCCCATCGCGGCCAGCGCCAGCGTCAGCAGGAAGGTCGCGGTCAGCGTCAGATCGGCCTTGGCGGCAGCCGGCAGCACGTCCAGGCTGTTGAACAACGCCATGGCGATGAAGCCGAAGACGAACCACGGCAGCGGAACCTTGGCGCTGGCAGGGGCGTCGCCGGCATTCTTGCGGCTGCGACGGCTGGCCAGGGCTCCCAGGCTGAGCACGACGGGCGCCAGCATCGCCACCCGGCTCAGCTTGGCGATGGTGCCGACATGGCCGGCTTCGTCGCCGCGCTGGAAGGCGGCGGCAACCACCTGCGCGATCTCGTGGATCGAGGCCCCGGTCCACAATCCATAGCTTTGCGCCGGCAGATGCAGCAAAAGCCCCAGGCTGGGGTCGAGCACCACGGCAAGCGTGCCGAATACGGTGACGCAGGCGATAGCGTAGGCGACATCCTCGTCGGGCGCTTGCGTGACGGTGTTGGCGGCGACGACGGCCGAGGCGCCGCAGATCGAGGTGCCGGCCGCGATGAGCTGCGCGAGCTGGCGCTCGACGCCGATCTTCCGTCCCAGCCAGGTGGTGAACAGGAACGTGGCCGCAAGGGCCGTTGCGGTGATCAGCAGGCCCTTGCCGCCGACCGTGACGAGCTGGCCGACCGTCAATTGCAGCCCGAGCAGAATGATGGCCAGCCGCAGCAGCCGCCGCAGGCTGAAGCCGATGCCGGCGCGGCAGCGCTGCGGCGTTCCGGCAAGATTGCGGACGGCAATGCCGAGCATGATGGCCAGGATCAGGGGGCTGATCGCCGCCTGCGGCGGCAACTGGCGCGACAGCCACGACGCCGCCAGGGCGATCAGCGTGACCAGCGCAAGGCCCGGCAGGATTGCGGTAAATCTCGTAAGGATCTCGGATAGGGCGCCGGCCTGAACGGAAGGGCTGGCCTGGGAAGGGCTGGCCTGGGCGGATGCGTGTTCGGACATGCTGGCTCCGGTGATTCCACAGTCACCTTGCGCCCTTTTAGGCAATCAGTCCAATTGATCATTCTTATCGTTACGATCGATTCCAGTAATCGATCTGCCGCACTGCGTCAGCCGCGGTTGATGCCCTTGTAATGGAAGAAGGAGGCGACGTGGTCGACCGTCCTGCCATCGGCGGCAAGCGGGCAATGGCAATATTCCAGCCCGGCGAAATCGAAGCGGAAGGCCATGCGCGGCCGGCCATTCCAGTAATAGGTGGTGCCGGTCTCGACCACGCGCTGGCGCACGTCGACGACAACCTGGCCGCCAGCGATCGCGGCGGCGATCTCGTCGATATAGCGGCCCATCATCGGTACGGGCGAGGCATGCAGCACGGTCTCGCCGGCGACCAGGACGCGAAAACGCGGGCTGGTGAGCAAAATGCCATCGGGCGTCGTGCGCTCCACCTTGACCAGCACGATGCCGGGCAGGAGCCGCGGAATGCAGAGCGGATCGAAATCGGCGCGCGAAGGCAGGCGATTCTGCGGATGGATCGTCCGCATGTAGGTCAGGAACAGGCGCACCCGCTCATGCTCCGCCAGGGCGAGAGTATGGTCGATTGCGGCAAGATTCAGAGGCCGGGGTTGTTGCTGGGGCTGTGGCTGAGGGCGAAGAGCGTGCATGGCGGTGCTGGGGTAGCAGCCTATGCTGCACTGCACCATATTATTTTTTGCATACCTGCCCTGCCGCGCGCGGTCTGACAGAAGAGGCTGCTGATTTTTGTCCTATGCTCCCCGGGGCTCCATATTCCAGCATTGGCCGATGCTGGGCCCGGAACCGGCCCGCATCGGCCGGGAACGGCAGCGACAGCTTGAGACAAGTCGTTGATCAGACGGGCAGAGCTGCCGAACCCTGCTTCACCCGTTCCAGCAAACGGCCCATGAAAGCCTCGCATAGCCCGATCTGCTCCAACGCGATGAACTCGTTCGGCTTATGCGCCTGCTCGATCGAGCCCGGCCCGCAGACCACGGTGGGAATGCCCAGCTCGGAGAACAGGCCGGCTTCGGTTCCGAACGAGACCTTCCGTATCCGGTTGGCGCCGGTCAGTGCCTTGGCCAGTTCGACGACCCCCGCACCATCCTCCGTGGCAAGCCCCGGAAACTCGGAAATCTGCGTGAAGGTGAAGCCGCAGGCGGGATCGATCGCTTTCAGCTCGGGCTCCAGCTTGGTCCGGGCATAAGCCTCCACTTCGGCGTAGAGGGCATCGACATCGTCCTGCGGCAGATAGCGGATCTCCCACAGGAAGCTGCAGTCCTTCGGCACGATGTTGAGCGCGGTGCCGCCATGCACGGTGCCGGTATGCAGCGAGGTGTAGGCCGGCGCGAATTCATTGTCGAAGGGGCCGTTGTCGCGCTTCTTGCGGGCGAGCTGCTTGATGAAGGCGATCAGTTCGGCGGCCGCTTCCACGGCATTCGCGCCGAGATGGATGAGCGAGGAGTGGCATTCGAAACCGCGCACATCGACGCGCCAGCTCTTTTTGCCCTTATGCTGGCCGATCACCTGCATTTCGGTCGGCTCGCCGACGATACAGGCCTTGGGCAGTACCGGCATGTCCCTGAGGATTTCGATCAGCCGCTTGGCGCCGAGACAGCCGACCTCCTCGTCATAGGTGAAGGCGTAGTGGATCGGGGTGTCGAGCGTCTGCGCCAGGAATTTCGGCGCGTAGGACAGAGCCACGGCGACGAAGCTCTTCATGTCCGAGGTTCCGCGGCCGTAGAGCTTGCCGTCCTTCTCGGTCAGCTTGAAGGGATCGGTATCCCATTCCTGGCCGTCGATGGGCACGACATCGGTATGCCCCGACAGCATGACGCCGGGTTTGTCCTGCGGCCCAAGCGTGGCATAGAGATTGGCCTTCTTGCCGGTCGCGTCATGCACCAGCTTGGATTCCACGCCGAGCGACTTCAGATGATCGCGAATCCAATGGATCAGTTCGAGATTGGAATCGCGGCTGACGGTCGGCATTTCGATCAGCTGCCGCACCATGGCGAGGGCTTCCGGGGAGGGCTTGGTCATGGGGAACACCTATTTGATTACCCGATGCATGCCCCGGCTTCGTGCCGGGCACCCACGGGTTTTTTAACGATAAGCGGCAGAGCCGCCGTTACGACGACCGCAAACTCTTGATCTGCTCATCGAGGTCGTCGGCAATGAAGGCCTGTATGATCTCGTCGATGCCCGAATCCGTGGTGAAGCCGAGGCTGGCGGCGCGCTCGGAACGCGTCTCGCCGGGCCAGCCGTCGACGATCTTCTGGATCGCCGCATCCGGCTGCCACTTGATCTCGCCGATCTTGCGGTTGCCCTTGTTGCGCTCGACTGCGGCCGCCATCTCGCCGGCGGTGACGCGGATGCCGGTCAGCAGCAGGGCGCGGTCGGTGCCGAACTGCTCGGCCGGCAGATCATGCGCGCGGATGAAGGCGTCGATGGTGCGCCGCGGCGACAGGCAGGCCATCGGGCTGTCGGGCCGCACCGGGCAGACCGCGTCGACGCCCGAAAGCGGCTCGCGGATGATCGAACTGGCCCAGGTGGAGGCCGCCTTGTTGGGCTTGCCGGGCCGCACCATGATGGTCGGCAGCCGGATGGCGCGGCCATCGACATAGCCCTTGCGGCTGTAGTCGTTGATCAGCAGTTCGCCCGACAGTTTCTGCACGCCATAGGAGGTCGTCGGCCGCTGCGGCGTATCGTCGGTCACCGTCTTCGGCAGCTTGCCGCCATAGACGGCGACCGAAGAGGCGAAGACCAGCCGGGGCGTGTGCTGCGTGATCGCGCGGCAGGCCTCGAGCACGTGTTTCGTGCCGTCGAGATTGACGCGATAGCCGCCGTCGAAATCGGCTTCCGCGCCGGCCGAAACGATGGCGGCGAGGTGAAAGACGGAATGAGTGTCGGGGCCGATCAGCCGCAGGACCGAGGCGCCGTCGCCGATATCGCCGGTGACCACCTGCACCCGGGGATCCTGCGGCCCGGCAGCGGCAGCCGCGTCGAACAGCGTCAGGCGGGAAATCTCCGCCGGTTTGCCGTCCGGCCCGACAAGGCTGCCGCGCCTGAGCAATTCATGCGCCAGTTTCTGGCCTAGGAATCCGGCACCGCCGGTGATGACGACATTGAGCATGGGCACCTCCGCGAGATGCCCACGCTAAACAGGCCGAGGGCTCGAAACAAGCCGATCAGCGCCCTGGCGGCGGGGGCGACCCGTCCTCCCTCGCATCTGCCGGGGGAGGAGACGGCCGGTGGCGCGGCGGGCCGTGCCGCAGCATGCGTTCGGCATAGGCCTTGCGCTCTTCCGGCGTCATCGCATCGGCCGCCGCAAGCAGGCCGGCCTGCAGGCTCTGCTGGAACTGATCCATCCGTTGCCGATGCTGGCGCAGCAGCGCCTCCAGCCTGGCGCGATCATAGGGCTCGGTGGCGAGGGCCTGGGCGATGTCGTAGCGCATCTGCTGGAAAGAGGCCTTGTTTCCCTTGCGGGCATGATCCATCGCTTCCCGGAACGCATGGGCGGCATGCTCCGGCAGGCGGCGCGCGATCTGCTCCTCGACCTGATCGCTGGTCCGCGGCGACATGCGGTGGAACCCGGCCATGCGGGTGGCGCCCCAGCCTATGAAGGCGAGATTGATCGCTACGGACACAATCAGGCCGATGGCCAGCCAGCGGTTGGCGGCAGACCTGCGCGGCGCCGGGGCAGGAGGGGCGGTGTCGGTCATAACGTCAGTTACTCCTCAAGCGAAACCGGGGCTGCCGCAGCGACCTGCAGGGCAAACAGATCGATGCTGGTCGTTTCCGGGCCGCCGATATCGGCCAGACCGGCGCCGATGCCGATCACCAGGGCGAGGCCGAGGGCAGCGAATTGCGGAACGGCGCGGCCGCGCGGAAACAACAGGGCGATGGCCTCCGCCAACTGGCCGCGCCAGCCCGGAATGGCCGCCGGCCGCGGCGCGATCTGCGCCAGTATGCGGGCGCGCAAGGCGGCGCTCGGTTCGATCGCGGCCGGGGGAGAAGAGAGCAGCGAATCCAATGCGGCGGCTTCGCGCAAGAGGCGCTGCGCCTCCGTATCGGCGGCGAGCAGACTCTGCGCCGCAGCCCGTTCGGCCGCCGGCCAGCACCCGGGATCGGTGCCGTAGGCTTCCACCAGCATGGCAAAGCGTTCGAGATTCATGGCCTCACTCCTTGGCGCCGATGACGGGCGAGAGTTCGTCCCGCAGTGTGCGTTTGGCCCGCACCAGCAAGGATTCCAGCGCACCGACGGTGATCCCCAATGCCTGGGCCGCGGCGATATTGCTTTCGCCTTCCCAATAGCACAGCACAATCGCGGCCCGCTGTCGCTCCGGCAGTTTCCGCAGGGCGGCGGCGACATGGCCGCTGGTTTCGCCGGCCAGCCGCGCTTCATAGGGCGTCGCTTCCGGGTCAACCGGGTCCGGTTGTTCCTCCAGGGCGGCCATGCCCGGGCGGCGCTTGCGGTCGATGCACAGGTTGACCACGACCCGGTTCAGCCAGGTGCGGAAGCTGGCGCCGCCATCGGGCCGCCAGCGCCCGGCATGCTGCCAGACCCGCAGGAAGGCCTCCTGGGCGACCTCTTCCGCCTCGGCGCGATCGAACAGGACGCGATAGGCGAGGGTGACGGCATGACGCAGATGGCGGTCGACCAGCGTGGCATAGGCGCGATGCTCGCCGGCGGCGACCCGCTGCATCAAACCGGAATCGTCATCCTGCACCGTTTCAACCCGCCGTACAGCCGAGGGAGCGATCCCCACCGAGGCTAGCGACATTGCTATCTGCATTCAGGATTGTCCCGTTCGCGCCGTTGCTTTCTGATCTTTTACACGGCCGCAAGGCGGGACTCCTGCGCTGAAAACTCAGGCCTGTCCGGCCGCTTCCATGGCCTTCAGTTCCTCGGTGAGGCGGGCGATCTCCTCGCCGACCGCCCTGGCCATTTCCGGCTGGTCCCATTCCCGGTATTGCCCCTGCTTGTAGGCCAGCGCGTTGCGGTAATAGAGCCAGGCGTTCAGGCGGCACCGCACGTAGTTGTTCTGGGTTTTGATCACCTTGCCCGGGCTGCCGACGACCACCGAGTTATCGGGGATGACGGTACCTTCCTTGAGGAAGGTATGGCCGCCGATGATGCAGTTATTCCCGACGACGCAGCCATCCATGATGGTCGAGCCGATGCCGATCAGGCAGTTGTCGCCGATGGTGCAGCCGTGGATGGTGCAGTGATGGGTGATGGAGCAATGGGCGCCGATATAGGTGCCGGTCTGGCCACCGACATGCAGCATGGCGAAATCCTGGATATTCGTGTAGGGGCCGACCACGATTTCGTAATTTTCCGCGCGCATGGCGACGTTGATCCACACCGAGCTGCCTTCCTCCAGCCGGACCTTCCCGTAAATCTGCGCCGTTTCATGGATGTAGACGGGGTTGTTCAGCACCACGTCCGGGCCGTGCACAGGCATTTGCGTCCTCCAGTAAGTACTGGCAGACCTTAGCCAAGGGCGGTCAAAGGAAAAAGTCCGGGGCCGGGATCAAGTGCAGGCCGCCGGATCAGGCGGCGACCGCTTCGCCGGCTTCGACGGTCTGGCCGCCGGCCACCTTGTAGGCCAGCAGGCCGCCTTCCAGATGCAGCAGGTCGGTCACGCCCTCGGCGGCGAGCCGTCCCAGGGCAATGGCGGACCGCTTGCCGGTCAGGCAGAGCAGAACGCGACGGCGGCCCTTCGCCTCAGGCAGATCGGCCGGATTCAGCGAGGAAAGCGGCAGTAGAACGGATCCCGGAATATGCTCGTCGGCATGTTCCTCGGGCTCCCGGACGTCGATCAGGAGAATCGAATCCTCCGCCAGCCATTCCCGCACGGTCGTCGCGGAAACGCTGGAATTGGCCGGGACATTTATCTCGTTCAGCTTGACCATACGAGAGATATAGCGGTTCGGAATGGCAGAAGCAAATAAATAATCATCTATTTGTGTGATATATGTCATTCACACAAAAAGAATGCAAAAAGCCTCCCGGGGCGCCGGGAGGCTTTTCATCCAGGGCAGGGAGGTTACTTGCTGGCCTGCTTGAGATAGGCGATCAGGTCGTCGCGCTCGCTCTCTTTCTTCACGCCAGGAAAGGCCATCTTGTTGCCGGGAACGAAGGCCTTCGGGTTTTCGAGATACTTCTCGAGATTGTCCTCGTTCCAGGTAACGCCCTTGTTCTTCATCGCGTCGGAATACTTGTAGCCCTCGGCGGTGCCTGCTTTGCGGCCGAAGACGCCATGCAGGCTGGGGCCAACGCCATTCTTGCCCGCGTCGAGCGAATGACAGGCTCTGCATTTGGCGAACACCTTCTTGCCGGCTTCTGGATTGCCATCGGCATGGGCGGCGAAGGCGCCGGTGGTGATGGCCAGAGCAGCAATTGCAGACAGTAGGATACGCGTCATTTGTGGGGCTCCTCGGGTTTCGCCGGCTGATTCGGCCACCGACGATTTGTTTGGAATGCGGCTAATTTCCAAAAGCCGCCCGCAAAATAGCACAGCGACTCGCGCCAACAAGAGCGACCCATTGCCGCATTTACCGCCGCTTAATCCGGGATTGCTTAGGCTGCCCGACCTGTATGCGCCACGGGGCGCGAAGGAAGGTTGCAGTATGAACATGATGGCAAGTCCGGGCCAGGCGCGGTTGCATTCGATGTTGGCTGCCGGCCTCGAGGTGATGCGGATTCAAGAGGACCTTGCCGCCCGCCGCACCAATCTGGTGGCCGAATTGTTGCGGGACCAGAAGGACTTTTTCGAACAGCAGCATTACCCGCCCGGAGATGTCTTCGATCCCGACACCGGGGCGCAGTACTACTACCACTCGCACCGGGGCGACGGCCGCGAGCATGGCCATTTCCATGTCTTCCAGCGCCCGCATCTCCTGCCCGACCGCTTCGAGCCGGCCCGCCATGTGCGGGTGGGGATCGGCAGATGTTCGCCGCGCGAGGAGATCGGCTCGCATTGGCCGCGGGGCGAGCAGGCGCTGGCCCATATCGTCGGCGTCGCCATGGACAATTACGGTTTGCCGATCCGTCTTTTCACGGTGAATCGCTGGGTCGTCGACGAGACCTGGTTTTCGGCTCGCGACGTCATCGCCATGCTGGACCGCTTCGAGCTGAGTCACGGCTGGCCGGTGCGGGAAGTGAACCAGTGGCTCAATGCCCTGCTGCGGCTTTTCCAGCCCGAGATCGCCGAATTGATCCGACGCCGTGATGCAGCGGTCGAAGCGCGGGTGCGTGCCAATCCGCGCGGCGACGCGCTGGAAGACCGCAGCCTCGAGGTCACGGCCAGCATGGATATCTCGGTGGAGCGGCGCGTCCGTCAGCTCCGGCGTTCGCTGAGCCAGTAGGCGTTACCGCAGATGCCCGAGCCTACGCCAATCGGCATAGGCTTTGCGGAATCCCTCATACGAGTCCCAGACCGTCTTGAATTCCGGATTGGCGGCCTTTTCCTCTTTGACGACCTGATGCCAGGCCTGTTGGAGCGCCTCCAGGACGCCAGGCGGCCAGGTCTGGACGGCGATGCCCTTGGCATTGATTTCCTGCAGGGCCTTGATCTGCTCGGCTTCGCCTTCCGCCAGGCTCTTGCGGATATTGTCGCCGCAGATGCTGGTGATCTGATCGCGCTGAGAATCGGACAAGGCATCCCAGCTTGCCGCATTGATCAGCAGAGTCATCAGGCTGCTCTGCTGATGCCAACCCGGGAAATAGTAATAGCCGGCAGCCTTGTCGAAGCCGAAACGAAGGTCGACTTTCGGCGAGGAAAATTCCGCAGCGTCGATCGCACCGCTCTGCAGGGCATAGAACGTATCTCCGCCCGACATCGCGACAGTCTCGACGCCAAGTTTGGCGATGACCCTCGCCCCGAGGCCTTTGAAGCGCATTTTGAGGCCCTTGAGATCGTCGACGCTGGTGATCTCGCGGCGGAACCAGCCGCCGGATTTGGGCGGCAGGACCGCGCAGACGATGGGCTTGATATTGAACCGGGCGAAGCTGGCATCCATCAGCTCCTGACCGCCGCCGGAATCCAGCCAGGCCAGCAATTCGTCAGCGGCAGGGCCGAAGGGAACGGCCGAGAAGAACCAGAAGGCAGAGTCGCGGTCGGCAAATTCGCCTGCCGAAGCCCAGACCGCATCGATGGCGCCGTCCGATACCTTGTCGAGGAGCTGATCGTTCGGCACCACGGTTTTGGGTTCGTACAGCTTGAATTCGATATTCCCGTCCGACAGCGAGGCGAGCCGCTCGGCGGTTTCGGTGGCCATGGTTCCGATCAGCGGCGCACTGGTCGGCACGGTGCTCGCCAGCTTCAATACCTTATGGGGCGCCCGCACTTCCGGTACATTGGGGATCGATCCGGCAACCGGTTCCGCCTCCTTGATCGCGCGCGCGACCGGCGTTTCCGCCGAATGCTGCAACGACACCGCGCCGACGCCGACCAGAATCCCGACGACCAACGCGATGCCCGCCACGGCTACCATGCGCCCCATGAAGTATACCTTCTCGTCTCTCGGCCTTTACGACGGACTGCCTGCGCCGCGCAGCTTAGGCGTCATCAAAGGGCGCCGTCTATGCCGACCGGTCGTCTTGACCTTAGTTTCACATGAAACTAGTCTGCGAAAAACACTTTCTGGGAGGGGTATCGTGCGATCTACTGGTAAAGCTATTGCTGCCGCCATCCTGTTGGCCGGTTTCGCGGTGCCGGCCATGGCACAGGAAATCGAACTCAAGCTGAGCCATTTCCTGCCGCCCGGGCATGGCATTCAGCGGGATTGGCTGGGCCCTTGGGCCGAGGATCTGACCAAGCGCACCAACGGCAAGGTGAAGGTGACGATCTATCCTGCCGGCAGCGCATTCGGCAATCCGGCCCGCCAGCTCGAGCAGGCGGTCAGCGGCGTGGTGGATATCGCCCATGGCCTGCGCGGTCTGCCGGCTGGACGTTTCCCGCGCATGGGCATCATCGAATTTCCTTTCCTTGTGCAGACGGCCAATGCCGCCAGCCGGACGCTGTGGGATCTCTATCCGAAATATTTCGCGCAGGAATTTCCGCCTACCGTCAAGGTGCTGGCTCTGCATGCGCATAATGCCGGCCTGATCCATACGCGCGACAAGCAGGTCAAGACGATGGACGACCTGAAGGGATTGCGCATCCGTTCGCCCAGCCCGCAGATCAACGCCATGCTGCAGCAACTGGGGGCGACCCCGGTCGGTCTGCCGCCGGGCGAGGTTTATGAGAACCTGCAGCGCGGCGTGATCGACGGCGCCGTGTTCCCATGGGATCCGATCTATTCTTTCCGGCTTTTCGAGGTCACCAAGTATCACCTCGATGCGCGTTCCTATACGGCAAGCTTCTATTTCGTCATGAACAAGAAGAAGTACGACAGCCTGCCGGCGGATGTGCGCAAGGCGATCGACGATACCACTGGCGCGGCGCTGACCGAGAAATTCGGCGACTGGTGGAATCAGTGGGACGCTCCGGGCCTGGAAGCGGCCCGCAACAAGGGCAATGTGATCTCGTCGCTATCGAATGCCGAGCGCAATCGCTGGCGGGAGGCGCTGAAGCCGACGACGGAGAAGCTGCTGGACGATCTTGAGGCGCATGGCGTCAAGGATGCCCGCGCCATCTATCGCGACATGCAGCAGCATATCGCCAAATACGAGGGCAAATCCTGATCTCGTGCAGGTCCGCGACCCATCCCGCTTTCCAAAGCCGGGATGGGTCGTCATTTTTTGAGTTGAGTAGTCGCGCATGATCCGTATCTACCGTTCTGCCCAGACGGCCGCCGCTTGGGCGGCCAAGCTGGCCGTGCTTTGCGCCTTGCTGGCCGGCGCGATCACCTGCGCCGATATCGTGATCCGCAATGTCGGGGGCGAGGGCATCATCGGAACCGTCGACATCACCCAGATGCTGATCGTCGCGGCAGCTTTCCTGACGATTCCCCACGGCTTCATCAGCGACAGCCATGTCGCCGTGGATATGGGCGTCGACCGCCTGCCATTCCGGTTGCAGGCGGTCTGCAAGGCCGTGGCGGCGCTGCTTGGCGCGCTGCTGATGCTGGCGATAGGCTGGTACGGCATCGGCCAGTTCGACACGGTGGCGATGATGGGCGACCGGTCGCAGACCATCGGCCTGCCAATGGTCTGGTACTGGTATCCGCTGTTGGCCGGGTCCTTCTTCGCGGCATTGATCGCCGCCGTGGTCGCCTTCCGCTACGCCGTGGTGGCACTGGCGGGGCATGACGCATTCCTATCCTCCCAGTCCTCGGAGCCGAATTCATGATGCCCGCTCTGGTCGGCGCCGGCGGCTTTGCCGCCGTTCTGTTGCTCATGCTGGTCCGCGTGCCGGTCGCGGTGGCGATGGGCGTGGTCGGCGGGGTGGGCTTCCTGTTCCTGCAAGGCTGGGATGGCCTGGCCTATGTGATGGGCTCATCGCCCTTCGAAAGCGTGTTTCCCTACAGCCTGTCGGTGGTGCCGCTCTTCGTCATGATGGGCGTGTTCGCCTCCTATGCCGGCCTGTCACGTCAGCTCTACGACGTGGCCTATGCCTTTCTCGGCCATTATCGCGGCGGATTGGCGCTTGCCACCGTCGGCGCCTGCGCCGGCTTCGGCGCCATCTGCGGCTCGGCCTTGGCCACTGCGGCGACCATGTGCCGCGTCGCGCTGCCGGAGATGCGGCGCCACGGCTATGCCGACAGCCTTGCGGCGGCCTCGATTGCCGCCGGCGGCACGCTCGGCATTCTGATTCCGCCCTCCATCATTCTGCTGATCTATGCGCTGCTGACCGAGCAGTCGCTCGGCAAGCTGTTCATCGCCGCCTTGCTGCCCGGAATGCTCGGGACCGTGCTGTATATGGCGGCCATTACCATCACCACGCGGCTCAATCCGCGGCTTGGCCCGGCCGGCGATCGGATGAACTGGAATGCCCGGCTGCGGGTGATGCGCGGCGTCTGGCCGGTGATGCTGCTGTTCCTGCTGGTGATCGGCGGCATGTATATCGGCGTCTTTTCGCCCAACGAGGCCGCCTCGGTCGGCGCGGTGGGAGCGCTGCTTTTCGCCCTCGTCGGGCGGACCATGGGCTGGGACCGGTTCAAGGCCTCGCTGCTGGAGGCTGCGAGCACCAGCGGCATGATCTTCCTGATCCTGATCGGCGCCGGCCTGTTCAATTTCTTTTTCGAGACCACCAGCGTGCCGCAATATCTGATCGGCATCGTGAAGGAGTTGCACCTCGGCCCGGTCGGATTCCTGATCCTGCTGTCGCTCTTCTATCTGGTGCTGGGTTGCCTGATGGACGATCTGGCGATGATCCTGCTGACGCTGCCGCTGGTTTTCCCGGTCACGCGGGCGCTGGGCATCGATCCGATCTGGTTCGGCATCTATATCGTCACCATCGTCGAGGTCGGCCTGATCACGCCGCCGGTGGGGATGAACCTGTTCATCATCCAGGGCGTCGGTCAGATCAAGCTGCAGACCGTGATCAGAGGCATCCTGCCCTTCGTGCTGGCCGATATGGTTCGCATCGGCCTGCTGATCGCCGTGCCGCAGATTGCGCTGTTCCTGCCCGCCTTCATGGATTGAGCTTTTTCTTCGGCGGAACGATGCCATAGCGCCGCGCCCAGTCCAGGCTGGCGGCAGTGGCGCCGGCCGGGCGGTATTCGCAGCCGATCCAGCCGTCGTATCCGAGGGTTTCGAGGCGATCGAAGATGAAGCCGTAATCGATCTCGCCGCCGCCGGGCTCGCGGCGATCCGGCGGATTGGCGATCTGGATATGACCGATCCATGGCATCTGGCGCTCGAGGCGTTTGCTCAGATCGCCATGGATGATCTGGGCATGATAGATGTCGAATTGCAGGCGCAGATTGGGGGCGCCGATCTCGGTCAAGACCTTCTCGGCGTAATCGAAATCGTGCAGAAAGAAACCTGGAACGTCGCGCCGGTTGATCGGCTCGATCATCAGCATCAGCCCGGCGCCGGAAGCCTGTTCCGCGGCCCAGGCGAGATTGTCCATGTAGCAGGCCTCCAGGACGCGCCGGTCGCTCCCGGACTGCTCGAGGCCGGCGACGACATGGATCCGCGGACAGTTGAGGGCAGCAGCGAACTCGAAGGCCCGGTCCATGGCGGCACGGAATTCCTGGCGTCGGCCGGGCAGGGCGGTCAGGCCGCGCTCGCCGCCGGCCCAATCGCCGGCAGGGGTATTGAACAGCACGACCTGCAGGCCAGCCGCCTTCATGGCGGCTGCCACGGCCGCCGGGGCATGTTCATAGGGGAAGGTGAACTCGACCGCCTCGAATCCCTGATCCGCCGCGGCGGCAAAGCGGTCGAGGAACGGTTCTTCCTGGAACAGAAAGCTCAGATTGGCGGCGAAGCGCGGCATGGTGGCCCCCCTGGTCGGTTTGCCGAGACTGTCATTTCTGCTAACTCTGTCGCAAGTCCTCTTGTTTTTCCGGGCCGGGAGCCATGCAGCGCGGCGGATTGCAAACGGAGCGTGACGGGACGGTGCTGCGGCTCAGCCTGAGCGGCGCCTGGACACTGCCCAGCATGGCCGATCTGGCGATGCAGGTCACGGCCGTGCAAGCCGCCGGCCTGCGCCGGGCGGTGATCGATACCAGCCGGCTCGACCGGCTGGACACCGCCGGGGCCGTATTGCTGCACAGATTGTGGCGCCGATTGAGCGAACAGGGCGCCGCCGTGGACTGGCCTCAAACGCCGGAGCGGTATCGGCGGCTGCTCGATTACGTCGCGCCCTGTGAGGCATTGGCACCGCAGCCAAGGCCGGGCAGCGGGCTGATCGGCCTGATCGTCTATTTCGGCTGGCTGATGGAATTTTTCCTGCGCGAGGCGCGCCGGTTCGTCGCCTTCATCGGCCGGGTCGCCGAAAGCGCCGTCCGCACCGTTGTCCAGCTCAAGCATCTGCGGCTGACCTCCATGGTCTACCATATGGAGGAAACCGGTTTGCGGGCGATTCCGATCGTCGGCCTCTTGTCCTTCCTGATCGGCATGGTGATGGCCTATCAGGGCGCCAGCCAATTGCAGCGCTTCGGCGCCGAGATCTTCGTCGTCGACCTGATCGGCATTTCCGTTCTGCGGGAATTGGGCGTACTGCTGACGGCGATCCTGATCGCCGGCCGCTCCGGCAGCGCATTCACGGCGCAGATCGGCACCATGAAGGTGAACGAGGAAATCGCCGCGATGCGCACGCTCGGCCTCGATCCGGTGATCGTCCTGGTGCTGCCGCGCATGTTCGCGCTGATTATCACATTGCCGCTTCTGACCTTCTTCGCCGACATCATGGGCCTGCTCGGCGGAGCCCTGATGGCCTGGAATTCGCTGCATATAGACCCCTTCCTGTTCTTTCAGCGCCTGCATGACGTAATCACCCTGCGCACCTTTGTCGTCGGCATGATCAAGGCGCCGGTCTTCGCTGCCCTGATCGCGCTGGTCGGCTGTTACGAGGGACTGCGCGTCAAGGGCGATGCGGCGAGCGTCGGCCGCCTGACGACCCGTTCGGTGGTGCAGTCGATCTTTCTCGTCATCCTGTTCGATGCGTTGTTCTCCATCATGTTCAACATCCTCAACATCTGAGAGCTGGGCATGACCGAACAGCGCGAGGTGGTGATCCGGGTGCGCGGTCTGGTCAATCGGTTTGACCGCAATATCGTGCACGACCATCTGGATCTCGATGTCTTTCGCGGCGAAGTGCTGGGCGTTGTCGGCGGCTCGGGGACCGGCAAATCGGTTCTGCTCAACACCATCATCGGCCTCAACCGCGCGGCGGCCGGCAATATCGAGCTGCTGGGAACCGACATGATCCATGGCGAACCGTCGGCATTGACCGCGGTGCGGCAACGGTTCGGCGTTCTGTTCCAGAGCGGAGCCTTGTTCTCTTCGCTGACCGTGGCTCAGAATGTGCAGGTGCCGCTGAAGGAATTCTACCGGTTGCCGCAGGATCTGCTCGACGAGATCACGGCGGCGAAAATACACATGGTCGGCTTGCCGCCGGATGCGGCGACGAAATATCCGGCCGAGCTGTCCGGCGGCATGCGTAAGCGGGCCGGGCTGGCCCGGGCACTGGCGCTGGATCCGGAAGTGGTATTCTTCGACGAGCCGACCGCCGGCCTGGATCCGATCGGGGCTGCGGCTTTCGATCAACTCGTCCTCGATCTGCAACGCGCGCTTGGCCTTACCGTCTTCATGGTGACCCATGATCTCGATTCATTGCATGCCATCTGCGACCGGGTAGCGGTACTCGCCGAGAAAAAGGTTCTGGCCGTTGGACCGATCGAAGCGTTGCTGAGGAACGAGCATCCCTGGATCAAGGAGTATTTCCATGGGCCGCGGGCCCGTGCCGCCACCGTGACCGCGGCATTGGAAGGAAGGTGAATCGTGGAAACCCGTGCGCATCATTTTTTGATCGGCAGCTTCGTGCTGGTCTTCGTTGCCGCGATCATCGTCTTCTCCCTGTGGCTGGCAAAGTCGCAGGTCAGGAAGGATGTCGCATATTACAACATCTACTTTTCCGGCTCCGTCGCCGGCCTGGGCGTCGGCGGCGACGTCCGGTTCAACGGCATCAAGGTGGGCAGCGTCTCGCAGATCGTCATCGACCGCCAGAATACCAGCCAGATCCGGGTGACGGTCGAAGTCGATGCCGACACGCCGATCCGCAGCGATTCGGAGGCGACCTTGCAATTGCAGGGCATTACCGGCATTTCCTACGTGCTGATTTCGCCCGGCTCGGAAAAGGCCGAATTTCTGCCGGTGGTGAGCAGCGGCGGCCCAGGCAAATATCCGGTCATCCCGTCACGGCCTTCGGCCATCGAATATGTCGTCCAGGCTGCGCCGGAACTGGTGAAACGCGCCGTGGAGGTGCTCAGCGACGAAAACCTGAAGAACCTGTCCGGCTTTCTTTCGGACCTGCATCAGATTTCGCAAATCCTCGCCACGCGGCAGGACAAGATCGGCCAGGCGATCGACGGCTTTGGGCGCACCAGCGACGATATCGCCCAGGCCGCGGCGGCGGCAAGGCAGGTGGCGACCAAGCTCGATCGCGTGCTGGCGGAGACCGAGAGCACTCTCAATCAGACGAACAAGCTGGTCAGCGGCGATGCCACGCAGGCCGTGCAGGATGCCAGGCGCGCCATGCAGCAGCTTAACGCCACGCTGGCCGAAATCCAGGCCATGGTGCATGAGAACAGGGGGCCGCTGCAGGCGATCACCACCGACGGCCTCGGGGAATTTCAGCGCTTCATTGCCGAGGCACGCATCATGGTCGCCAGCCTGACGCGGGTGGCGCAGCGGCTGGAGGACAATCCAAGTGCCGTTCTGTTCGGCAACCGCGAACCGGAATACAAGGATGGAGGGGGGCGTAGATGAGCCGGGATTTCTCACGACGTCATTTGCTGGGAAGCGCCGTGGCACTCGGCACCGCGTCGATGCTCGCCGGGTGCAACGGAATCATCCCGCAGGCGCCGCCTTCCAATATCTACACGCTATCGCCGAAGACGACCTTTCATGCCGATCTGCCGAACGCGGACTGGCAGCTGGTGATCGAGGAGCCCTACGCGGCGGGCGGTCTGGATACGCATCGGATCGCCATCCTGACCAACCCGTATGAGGTGAAATACTATGCCGATGCGCGCTGGGCGGAGCGGGCGCCGCGCATGGTGCAGACGCTGCTGGTGGAGAGTTTCGAAAATACCAGGAAGATCGTTGCCGTCGGCCGGCAGTCGATCGGCCTGCGCTCGGATTTCAACCTGAAAAGCGAATTGCGGGAATTCCAGGCGGAGTTGAAGGAGGGCAGTCCAGTGCCCGAAATCCTCGTCGCCCTGAACGCCAAGATCATCGCTCAGCCGCGCCAGCAGATCGTCGCTTCCGCCAGCTTCGAGAAGCGTGTCCGCGCCAGGGATCCGCAAATCCTCGCGGTTGTGGCGGCCTTCGACGAGGCGCTGGGCGACGTGCTGCGCGAAGTCGTGCAGTGGACGCTGTTGACCGCCCGCAAGCCGGAGGCGTGACGCTCAGCGCCCGCCGCGCAGTTCGACGATCGGCTTCGACATGACGGCCTCCTGGTCCCAGGGGAACAGGATCCAGGTATCCTGGCTGACCTCGGTGATGTAGGTATCCACCAGCGGACGTCCCTCCGGCTTGGCGTAAATCGTGGCGAAATGCGCCTTGGGCAGCAATTTGCGCACGGCCCTGGCGGTGACGCCGGTATCGACCAGATCGTCGACGATCAGCCAGCCTTCGCCCTGATCGGCCAGGGCGGCATCGGCGGTTTTCAGGATATTGACCTCGGTGCCGCGCTGCAGGCCGTTGTAGGTCGAGCAGGAAATGGTTTCGATCACCCGCACTTCCAGTTCGCGCGCGACGATGGCGGCCGGCACCAGACCGCCGCGGGTGACGGCGACGACTCCCTTGAAATGGGCATTGTCCAGCAAGCGCCAGGCAAGCGCTTTGCAATGGCGATGCAGCTCCTCCCAGGAGACAGGAAAGAATTTGGTGAAACCGTGACCCTCGGTCATGCGGCGGCATCCTTCTCAAGAACGGCGGCGGTGGCGGCCTGATAGGCCAGGATGGGCTGGCGGATGTCGTCGGGTATGGCGACCGACTTCATCTGCGCATGATTGACGATGCAGGAGACCAGCTCGGCTTCGAAGCAGAGCTCATGGGCGCCGTTGCGGCCGCGCATCGCGTAGGTGATGGTCGAACGGCTGAGCCGGCGCACCAGCACTTCGATGGTGAATGGCTGGCCGAACTGGATCGGCTTGCGGAAATCCAGCTTGACGCTCACGCTGGGCGAGCCGAGTCCGTATTTCTGGTTCAGCTGAAACCAGTCGACCCCGACAACCTCGGCGAAGAAGCTCTCGGCAGCTTCCAGCACCCAGTCAAGGAAGCGTGGCGTATAGACGATCCCGGCCGGATCGCATTCACCCCATTTGACGATGCGACGGACGGTATAGGGATTCGGGGGCGCGGACATGCCCGCTCTTATACGAGCCGATTCTGCAAAAAAGAAGAGCCGAGGCAGGAGAAGAGGCGCCCCGGCAAAGGGGCGCCCCGAGGCAGGCCGAACGGAAGAAATACTGGAAAATCAGGCCCGTACGTACTCGAAATCGATCGGCTGGTTGTTGATGCCGCGGGCCGGGGGAGCGATCCAGTTCGCGAACTTGCCCCGCTCGGTGACCGGGCGCATCAGGCTGATCACATAGCTGCGGTCGGCCTCGGTCGGCAGCCATTCGTGCTGGCGGGCATCCCATTCGGCCTGGCTGATCACCTTGCCCTCCGGGGTGACGCGGACATCGGCGAACTGGCCGATCTGCCGATGGAAGCCGCGATGCGGCAGCTTCAGTTCGAAATCGATGCCGTGGCGCTTGATGATCTGGTTCCAGCGCATGACGCCGCGGGCGCAATCGTTGACATAGTCATCCCGCAGGCGCTCGTTCAGCGCCGGCAAGGCCGGCTCCTCGCTTTCCCCGATGGCGTCGCCGCGCAGCCGCAGCACCTTGTAGGCGGCATCGGCCAACTTGTGATCGTCATCGATGCGGGTCTCGTCGAAGCGGCCTTTGAGGCCCATCGTGTAGTAATTCGCCGCGTTGGTCGAAATTTCGGAACCGAACAGGTCGAGCGAAACCGAGAAGTGGAAGTTGAGATATTTCTGCAGGGTCGGCAGGTCGATTCCGCCATGCTTGCGCACGTCGTCGGTCTTGAAGTCGCGCATGATTTCGCAGGCGCGCTGAATCACGCGGCCGACGCCGGTCTCGCCGACGAACATGTGATGCGCTTCTTCGGTGAGCATGAAGCGGCAGGTCCGCGCCAGCGGATCGAAGCCGCTTTCCGCCAGCGAGGCGAGCTGGAACTTGCCGTCGCGGTCGGTGAAGAAGGTGAACATAAAAAAGCTCAGCCAGTCCGGCGTCTTCTCGTTGAAGGCGCCGAGGATGCGCGGCTTGTCGCTGTCGCCCGAGCGGCGCTGCAGCAGCGCCTCGGCTTCCTCGCGGCCGTCGCGGCCGAAATGCGCATCCAGCAGGTAGACCATGGCCCAGAGGTGGCGGCCTTCCTCGACATTGACCTGGAACAGGTTGCGCAGATCGTAGAGGGAAGGGCAGGTCTGCCCAAGTAGCCGTTGCTGCTCCACCGAGGCCGGTTCGGTATCGCCCTGGGTGACGATCAGGCGGCGCAGCACGCCGCGATATTCGCCCGGTACGTCCTGCCAGGCGGGATCACCCTTGTGATCGCCGAAGTTGATCTTGCGGTCGGCCTCCGGCTCGGCCAGGAAGATGCCCCAGCGGTAATCCGGCATCTTCACGTAATCGAAATGCGCCCAGCCCTGGGCATCGACGCTGGTCGCCGTGCGCAGATAGACCTCGCGGGCCTGGAAGCCGGCCGGCCCCATATCCTGCCACCAGTCGAGGAATTTCGGCTGCCAGTCTTCCAGGGCGCGCTGCAGGCGGCGGTTATCCGACAGATTGACGTTGTTGGGAATGCGGGAATTGTAGTCGATCGCCATTCTCAGACCCTCCTGCGGTCGTAGCCGGCGCGCTGGCCGGTGCCGTATTGCTTGAGTGCGCCTTGTTCGCCAACCGCGTTCGGACGTTGGAAAATCCAGTTCTGCCAAGCCGTGAGGCGGCCGAAGATCTTGGTCTCCATCGTCTCCGGCCCGCCGAAGCGCAGGCTGGCTTCCATGCCGGTCAGCGCGTCGGGCGAGAAGGCGGCGCGCTCCTCGATGGCGATGCGGACTTCGTCCTCCCAGTCGATGTCGTCGGGCGTGAACGTCACTAGGCCCGCTTCATCGGCGGCCCGCGCGTCGAGGTCCTCGCCGATCCGCTGCCGCAGCGCATCGACGCGGGCCGGATCGTCGAGATTGCGGCTGGCGAGCCGGCTCAGACCGTTCGGCATAGGATAGGCGCCGAAATTCAGCGGCGTCAGGCGCAGGGTTGCCGGCGGACGATTGTCGCCCTCGAAGCTGCCGTCCAGCATGTAGGAGCGGTCGGCTGCCAGCACCAGCTCGAGCAGGGTGCCGGTGAAGCAGGAGCCTGGCTCGACCAGCGTGAAGATCGAGCGCGACGAGACGTCGATGCGCTTGAAGACGCGCTTGAGGAACAGGCGGATCTCGCGCACCAGCCAGTGCGATTTATGCCGCTCCAATACGCCATCATAGGCGGCGACAAGCGCGGCATCGCCGGCGCTGCGGAACACCCAGATGCCGACGCTTTCCTCGTTGGTGCGCAGATGCAGGATCAGGTCGTCCAGCTCGCGCGCCAGCGCCAGCGGCCAGAATGCATCGCCTGCGGCCTGGATTGCGTCGGCAGCCGCCGGCGGCGGCGCCTGCGGGCCGGAAACGGTGATCTCGGCGACGCCCTTGGCGCGGTCGAGCCTGGCCTCGATATGGGAATACGCGATCCGGTCGCCTTCGATCTTGCGCTCCAGCCGGTTCAGCGCGATGCCCTTGGCGTCCGCCGGGCGATCGGACCGGGCGGCGAATTCCCAGGCGCGGGCCTGCACGGTCTCGGCCAGCTTGGTCCGGGGCACGACCTCATCGACCAGGCGCCAGTCGACGGCGCGCTTGCCCTTGATGCCTTCCTCGATGGTGCAGAAGAAATCGGCGCGGTCGCGGCGCACCATGCGCTTGTCGACAAGCCGCGTCAGGCCGCCGGTACCGGGCAGTACGGCCAGGAGAGGGACCTCCGGCAGCGACACTGCCGTATCGCCGTCGTCGGCCATGACGATGTAGTCGGCGGCAAGCGCCAGTTCATAGCCGCCGCCGGCGCAGGGGCCGTTCACGGCGGCGATATAGGCCTGTTTCGATTCAGCGGTGGCTTCCTCGATACCGTTACGGGTCTCGTTGGTGAATTTGCAGAAATTGACCTTCCAGCCATGGGTCGACTGGCTCAGCATGCGGATATTGGCGCCGGCGCAGAAGACGCGGTCCTTGGCCGAGGTGATGATGACCGAGCGGACTTCCGGATGCTCGAAGCGCAGCCGCTGGACGGCATCGTGCAATTCGATATCGACGCCGAGATCGTAGGAATTGAGCTTCAGTTCATAGCCCGGCCGCAGGCCGCCATTTTCCTGCACGTCCATCGCTAGGATCGCGATGGGACCGTCGATGCTCAGCTTCCAATGCTTGTACTGACCCGGCTCGGTGCGGAAATCCACCAACGCGGCGCCGTTCGACTGGCTTTCGGCCATGCGCAGTCCTCCCTTCGCTGATGTGCATTATAATACATCATTCCAAGGTGACAAGAAATATCTTGCAGCTTATGCGGCGGCTTCTCGCGCCAGCCAGCCGGGATGGGCCTGCACGGCGGCGATCAAATCCCGCGCGGCCTGGCCGGGGCTCTTGCCGGCCGTATCGAAGGCCAGATCGGCCCGGGCATACAGCGCCTCGCGCTGCGCCAGGATGCGCTTCAGGTCTTCCATGGCCTCGGACTGGCCGGCCATGGGGCGCAGGTCGCCCTGTGCCATGACGCGCCCCATATGCTCCTCCGGCCGCGCTTTCAGCCAGATCGTGAAGCAATGGCCGAGCAGATGGGCATAGGTGCCAGGCTCGGACGGCAGGCTTCCGCCGGTGGCGATTACCTTCGGCGTCGGGTCCATGGTGATCCGCTCCAGGGCTCGGGCCTCGAAACGGCGGTAGGCGCTCTGGCCGTAAAGGTCGAAGATCTCGTTCAGGCTCAGGCCGGCTTCCGATTCTATTTCATTAGCCATCTCAATGAATTGCAGGCGAAAGTTATCAGCCAGGATGCGGCCGAGCGTGGTCTTGCCGGCTCCGCGCAGGCCGATCAGCGCGATATGGCGCTTCACCCGCGGCGCAATCCCGAAGCGTTCGCGGATCAGGTTTTGCAGCTCCTCGATCTGCTCAGCCGAAAGCTCCTCGACCTGCCGCAACAGCAATGCCTGATCGACGCTCAAGGGAGCGCGGTCGCCGAGGAATTCGGTGATCGGCAGATCCATGGCGCGGGCAATCTGCCGCAGCAGCAGGATCGAGATATTGCCGGCACCCGATTCCAACTGGGCGAGATAGCGCTCGGAAACGCCGGAATCCTTGGCGAGAATCTTGCGGCTCATGCCGCGGCGGGCGCGGGCATTGCGCACCCGCTCGCCCACGGCTTGCAGAAAGGCCGTGTCTTCAGGGATGATCCGGTCGCGGCTTTCGGTCATGTCTGCATTATAATGCATTTTGCCCTAGAGTGCCAGCGGATCATGCGTTATAGTTCGGACCCACTACCGTATAGGAGATTTCGTCCATGCAGATTTCCGTACTTGTCGGCACCATGACCGGAACCGCCGAGCTTGTCGCCGGCGACGTCAAGAAGGCGCTGGAAGACAAGGGGCATGAGGTCGAAATCCTGTTGATGGACAATCTGCAGACCGATGTTTTCAATCGGCCGGGCGCCTTTCTGATCTGCACCTCCACCTATGGCCAGGGGGATGTCCCCGACAATGCCCGTGATTTCCTCGCCGACTTGCAGTCCCGCAAGCCCGACCTGAGCGGGAAGCTCTGCGGCGTCATCGGCCTGGGCGACAGCACCTATCAGGACACGTTCAATCACGGCGGCCAGCAGTTCGAGGAAATCCTGCGCGAGTTGAACGCCACGGTGGTCGGCGAACGCATGAGGCACAACGCTTCGGGCGGCACGTTGCCGGAAGAGGACGGCGTGGCCTGGGCATTGGAATGGGCCGAACAGGTGGCGCCGCTCGCACAAGCCGCCTGAAGAAAAATACGAGCGGCGTAAAAATCGGGAGGAAGCAATGCCGCGTTTTCTGGAGCTGCCGCGGCGGTACAACGCCGCCAGCCATTTCATCGACCGTCACCTCGTCGAGGGGCGCGGCGACAAGATCGCGTTCATCGACGACAAGGGCAGTTATACCTATGCCGACCTGGCGGCGCGAGTGAACCGGGCCGGCAACCTGCTGAAAAGCCAGGGCGTGCGGCCCGAGCAGCGGGTGATGCTGGCTCTGCTCGATGGCATCGACTTTCCGGCGATGTTTTTCGGCGCCATGAAGATCGGTGCCGTTCCGGTGCCGGTCAATACGCTTCTGACCACCAAGGATTACGATTTCCTGCTGCGCGATAGTCGGGCCGCTGTCCTGGTTGTCTCGGACGCGCTGGTCGAGAAGTTCCGGCCGGTCATTGCCAATCAGCCGCGCCTGGAACAGGTCCTGATCTCGGGCCAGGTGCCGCCGACGGTGACGCCGCTGCAGAAGCTGCTGGACGAGCAATCCGATCAGCTCGAGCCGGCCGATACCACTCCGGACGATATCGGATTCTGGCTCTACTCATCCGGATCGACCGGCATGCCGAAAGGCGCCATGCATCTGCATGGCGATCTGGTGCATACGGCCGTGCTGTACGGAGAGGACGTGCTGGGCATAAAGGCGGACGACCTGGTCTTTTCGGCTGCCAAACTGTTTTTCGCCTATGGCCTGGGCAATGCGATGACCTTCCCGCTGCATGTCGGCGCCACCGCCGTGCTGATGGCCGAGCGTCCGACACCGGCTGCCGTGATGCAGCGCCTGAAGCAGCATCAGGCGACGATCTTCTATGGCGTGCCGACGCTCTATGCCGGCATCCTGGCCGATCCGAACATCACCGGGGAAAGCGGCTCGGCGCGGCTGCGCCGCTGCGTGTCCGCCGGCGAGGCGCTGCCCGAGGAGATCGGCCGCCGCTGGCATAAGCTGTTCGGCGTCGACATCCTGGACGGCATCGGCTCGACCGAGATGCTGCACATTTTCCTGTCGAACCGGCCTGATGATGTCCGCTATGGCACGACCGGCATGGCGGTGCCCGGCTATGATCTGAAGATCGTCGGCGAGAATGGCCAGGAGGTGGAGCAGGGCGAGATCGGCGAGTTGCTGGTCAGCGGGCCGTCCTGCGCCGTGGCCTACTGGAACAACCGCGCAAAAAGCCTGGCGACGTTCCAGGGGCCGTGGACCCGCACCGGCGACAAGTATCTGCAGACCAAGGACGGCTATTATGTTTATGCCGGCCGTTCCGACGACATGCTGAAGGTCAGCGGCATCTGGGTCTCGCCCTTCGAGGTCGAATCCGCGCTGCAGGCACATCCGAAGGTTCTGGAAGTTGCCGTCGTGGCCCATGCCGACAGCGACGATCTGATCAAGCCGAAGGCCTTCGTCGTACTGAAGGAGGGCATGGGCGCCAATGATGCGCTGGTCAGCGAGCTTCAGGCTTTCGTCAAGGACCGTCTCGCACCATATAAATACCCGCGCTGGATTGAATTCGTCAGTGAGCTGCCGAAAACGGCAACCGGCAAGATCCAGCGGTTCAAACTGCGTGTGAAAGCCTAGATCGCGACGGTATGATTTCCGGGTTGCATCATGTCGGCTTGCCGTCCGGCCGCGTCGAATATCGCTGGATCGGCCAGAAGAATTCCACGCTGCGCGATACCGATCTGCCGGTCCTGGTCTTTCTGCATGAAGGACTGGGTTCGGTGGCGCAGTGGCGCGATTTTCCCGACCAGGTCGCGGCGGCAGCCAACCTGCCGGCTCTGGTCTACAGCCGGGTTGGCTATGGCGGGTCGGATCCCTGCGCGTTGCCGCGACCGCTGACCTACATGCATGACGAAGGCGAGAGGGAATTGCCGGCACTGCTGGCGGCTCTGGGCATTCGCAAGCATATCCTTGTCGGGCATTCCGACGGCGCCTCGATCGCGCTGATCTATGCCGGGTCGGCCCAGCGGGACGGCCTGCTCGGCTTGGCGGTGCTCGCGCCGCATGTTTTCTGCGAAGAGGTTTCCGTCGCCTCGATCGCTGCCGCCGACCGCGCCTATGCCGAGACAGATTTGCGCAGCCGCCTGGCGAAATATCACGGCGACAACGTGGACTGCGCCTTTCGCGGCTGGTGCGATGCCTGGCTGCACCCGGATTTCATGCAATGGAATATCGAAGCCTATGTCAGCCGCATCACGGTTCCCGTCCTGGTGATCCAGGGGGAAGGTGACGAGTATGGCACGACGGCGCAGGTTGACAGCATTGCTCGCCGCGCGGCGGGTGAGGTCGAGACCTTGCTGTTGCCGAATTGCGGCCACAGTCCGCAACGCGACCAGCCGGCGGCCACGCTGAAGGCCCTGGTTCGTTTCGCCGCCCGACGGATGTAGCTTTTAGCGCTTTCGCGCCAGTATCAGATAACAGAGAACCGGCTGGCCCATTTCCTCGCGGCCCTGGGTCTCCTCGAATTTGAGGATATCGAACCCCGCCTGCCGCAATGTGTCGCGGACATAACCCGCATCATGCTGGTAGCGGCCGGTGGCGCCGAGGCGATAGCCTTGTTCCGGAGCCGGTCCTTTCGCCGCTTCGACGGTGAAGCCAAGGACGCCTTGCGGCCCGGTCTTCCGGGCGATGGCTAGGAAACTCGGTTGCAGGTCGCCGAAATAGCAGAAGACGTCGGCGGCGATGGTCAGATCGTATTGATCGCTCGCCGCAGCGAGAAAGGCGCCCAGTTCGGTCTCATGCAGCGCGTCATACAGACCGCGCTCCCGCGCTTTCGCCAGCATGCCGCCGCTCAGATCGACACCGATCAGCTTGCGTGCCGCCGGTTTGAGGTAGGGCGCGCACAGACCGGTGCCGCAACCGGCATCGAGAACAATCAGGTCTTTCCGGTCGCCAAGCGCCTCCAAGGCGGCGCGGCTCAAGATTTCAGGAACGCGATAGCCAAGTCCTGAAAGGGCTTTCTCAAAATCCTGCGCAAACCGGTCGAAGATCTCGCGAACGTAGGTATCGCCGGCGCGCGCCGGGGTCTGTTCGCCGAGGATCGCCGCCGCCATGTGTTCGGCGACGGCGTGACCGTTGCTCATGGCGCGCCAGCGTCGTGCAAAGTCCTGCGCCTTGGCGGTTTCATCCAGCCGGATCAGCCCGTATAGCATTTCGCCCATGCTGTAATGCAGCATCGTATCGTCCGGTGCGACCGCCAGCGCCCGGAATACGATTTCCGCGCCTTCGGCATAACGGCCGAGCTTGTAGAGCGACAGCGACAGGTTGCGCAGCGCATGAATGTGGTCCGGCGCCAGCGCCAGAGCGGCGAGGGCGGCCTCGACGGCAGGAAGGTGCTTTTCCTCCGACGCCAGCAGGCCGGCCAAATTGGCATGAGCATCGGCATAGCGTGGCTCAAGCCTGACGGCTTCCCGATATGCCGCTTCCGCCTCCTGCGGCCGTTTGAGTTCGCGGTAGGCATTGCCCAGGCTGAAATAGGCTTGTGCATAGGACGGATGCAGGGCGATGGCTTGCTTGAAGCTTGCGATCGCGGCCTCGGCTTCGCCATTCAGGTTCAAGGCCACGCCGAGATTGAAATGCAGCAGCGGATCATTCGGCTGCCGCTGCAGGCCGTTGCGGTAGGTCTCGGTCGCCTGGCCGAGGCGCCCGTTGCGAAGATAAAGATTGCCGAGATGCACGTAGCCGTCGGCAACATCGGGAGCGAGCTGCACGGCGCGCTTGAACGCCTGCGCCGCCGGTTTGAAATCGCCTTTCCGGGCATGCAACTGGCCAAGGCCGAACCAAGCATCGGCGCGGCGCGGCGCCTGCTTGACCAGATTGTCCAGCACCGCCTGGGCGGCATCCAATTGCCCTTGGGCCAGGAGGGCATTGACCGCCACCATGGGATCCTGGCCTACGCCCGCCTGCTGCATGAGAGCTTCGCTTACCGACTTCGACATATATATTCCTGTCGTCTTGGCCGGACCGTAACCCGGCATACCAGTATCCGCGCAGATTACGGGAAGCTCGTTAACGATCTCAATCGCCTGGAGACCAGTTTTGCGGGTTTTCCGAATATAGCAACGTCCAGGCGTTGTCCGGCCTGCATCACGCCGGCTCGATCGTGGATGGACGCTTTTCGCCTGCTTACCTATGCTAACCGCCAAAAACAGGGACGGCGATATGGCGAGCGCAGATCAGGTCTCAACCGGGCAGAAACCGACTGCGGCACAGCTTCGCTATCTTCGGCGCGGGCTGAAGCAGCCTGGCGGCAAGCTTCCGCTTTTCGACGAACGGGGGCAGCTTATCAGTGCCAGCACGATCCAGTCCTGCATCAAGGCGGGCTGGGCCGTGCCGTGGTTCGAAAACCCGATCAAACCCGATTGGCTTGTCTGCAAGCTCACCCCCGAGGGAAGGGCGGTGCTGGAGGATTTGCGTTGACACCATTGTTGCGTTCGCGGCCGCTTTTGCTCGGCGTATTGGCCGTTATTGCGGGTTGGGCGTTGCCGGCCCATGCGCTTCCCGAAGACCGCTTTTCCGCGCCGCTCCACAAGCCGGACACCCCGATCCCCGGTACGGCGGAATTGCTGACCCGCGCGCAGGCCGGCGATCGCGAGGCGCAGTATCAACTTGGCCTGTCGTATCAGCTTGGGCTGGATGGAGTGCGCGATCTGACGCAGGCCCGCGCCTGGTTTGCCAAGGCGGCTGCCCAGGATCAGCCTCGGGCCTTGGCCGGCCTCGGTTTCCTGCTCATGCTCGGGCAGGGCGGCCCGCGCGATCTGGCGGAGGCCGAACGGGTTCTGCGCCGGGCCGGCGAGTTGGGAGAGGTGACCGCCTTGGCGAATCTGGCCGAACTCATCCTCGCCGATCGCCCGGAGGAGAAAGCGGAGGCCATAGCCCTGCTGGAGCGGGCCGTTTCCGGCGGTGCCGTGAATGCCCGCTATCGTCTGGGGCGTTTGCTGATGGAAGGCAAGGTCGTCAAGCGCGACCCTGCAAGAGGCCTGGCCCTGCTGGAAGAGGCCGCAGCGGCGGGAAGTCCCTATGGCGAGGCCTATCTCGCGTATCTGTTGAGCGGCGAGACGGACGTCAAGCCCGATCCAGATCGCGCCTTCAAACTCGCATCTCAGGCAGCCGATGCCGATTTGTCCGAGGGCCTGGTCGAACTCGGGCTGCTCTACGAGAAGGGCATCGGCACCCCGGCCGACGCCAGGCAGGCCGCCCGGTGTTACGAGCGGGCGGGCGAGCTGGGCGATCCGATCGGCTGGCATAACCTGGCGGCGCTCGAGGAAACCGGCGCGCTTGGAACGGTCGAGCTGGAGGCCGCGCGGGCGCATGCATTGCAGGCCGCAAGCATCGGCTACCTGCCCGCCGACGACATGGCCGGGCGGATGCTGTATCTGGGCAAGGGCGGTCCGGCGGATCCTGCTGCCGCGTTGCCTTATCTCAAGCGGGCGGCGGCTGCCGGTTTCCCCAGCGCCCAGAATTACCTGGCTTCGATCCTGTTCAACGGCGAGGGCGTCGCTGCCGATCAGGCGAAAGCCATGGATTGGTGGGAAAAGGCCGTTGCGCAGGGATTCGGCCCGGCCGTCAGCAACTACGCGACCCATCTCGCCGAGGGCAAGGGTCGGCCGGCCGATCCGGAAAAGGCCCGCGCCCTGCTCACCAAGACTGCGGAAGGCGGCTATGCCGGGGCGCAATTCCGGCTGGGGCTCTGGTACGAGCAGGGCTGGCTCGGCACGCCGCTTGACCTGCCCAAGGCGGTTCACTGGTTCCGCAAGGCGGCCGAGAACGGCCATGGCGCCGGTGCCTTTAAATACGCCGCCTATCTCGAAGCCGGCGAGGGCGGTGTTCGGGCCGATGCCAAGGCCGCCCTGCACTGGTACCAAGTGGCCGCCGAGCGCGGCAATCCCCTGGCGCAGTTCCAGCTGGCGCGCATCCTGTTCAATGGCGAGGCGGTGGCGGTAGACAGAGAGCAGGCCCTGGCCTGGCTGACCCGTTCGGCGCGGCAGGGTTATGCCGAGGCGCTGTTCGTGCTGGGCGATCTGACCTTCCGGGGCGATGGCCTGCCCGCCGATCCAGCCCGGGCCTGGGCCTATATGCGGCTGGCGGAGCAGAAGGGCATTCCGGATGCCGGCCAAGGCCGCCGCTATATCGAGGCGCGGCTGAGCCCTGAACAGCGCCAGCAGGCGGTTCTTGCCATCCAGCAACTGCTGGCCAGCTTTCGCAAGGAGGGGAACGAGGAATGATTGGATTGGCTCTCGCCGCCCTGGGATGGGTGTTGCTGCATGTCGTCGTGGCTGGACCGCTGCGGCCGTGGCTGGTCGGCCGGCTCGGATTGCAGCGCTACCGTGGGTTGTTCACGATCCTAAGCTTCCTGTCGCTGGGCGCCATGATCTGGACCTTCCGCCAGGCCCCGGCTGTGGCACTTTGGCCGCCCATGCCGGCTTTGAACCTCGTCCCGATCGTGGTCATACCGGTCGCGGCGCTGTTTCTGCTCGGCAGCCTGCGCAAGACCAACCCGACCATGGCCGGGCCTGACATGGTGCTGAAGGGGGAACTGCCGGTCATCGGCTTCATCAAGATCACCCGGCATCCCATGCTCTGGGCCTTCAGCCTCTGGGCCGCATCTCACATGATCGCCAGCAACGATCTGCGGATCTGGCTTTTGGCCGGGGCCATCCTGATCACCGCCGTCAACGGTATGCGTTCGATCGATCGCAAAAGACAGGGTGATTTTCGCGAGCAGTGGCAACGCTTTGTAGACAAAACCTCAGTCATTCCGTTTGCTGCGGCGGCACAGGGGCGGGTCAAGCTGCGTTTCGCCGATATTGGCTGGGGAAATGTCATAGGTGCCGCAATACTTTATGCGGTGATGGTGTGGGCTCATAACAATATTTTTGGAATTCCAATTTATTATAAATGATATAATGTATTAGAGTAAAAACTTAGAGTGGATTATCATAAGAATGGCGCGGCGTGCGGCAGGGCGTTTCCTGGGATGGTTCCGGCCCGACCGGTCGGCCGGCGGCCCGGGTTTGCAGCAGCAGCTCCATCAGGCGGTTCAGCGCGCCGTGCTCAGCCGCGAACTGCTTCCCGGCGAGCGCCTGCCGTCCAGCCGAGCCTTGGCCAGCGATCTGGGGGTCAGCCGTAATACCGTGGTCGCGGCGATCGAGCGCCTGGTGCTGGAGGGCTATCTGGAGGTCCGGCGGGGGGCCGGCGTCTTCGTTGCAACCGACATCGTTCCGGATGTCGTCCGCCCCGAGGCCGCCCCATCGCCCGGTCTATCGGATCGCGCCGGCGGATTTGCCGGCCTGCACGCAGAAGGCGAGTTCGGTGTTACTGCCAGGGCTTCCTCGCTTGGCCTGCCGGCGCTGGACGAGTTCCCGATCGAGCTGTGGCGCAAGCTGGCGCAGCAGGCGCTGCGGCGCCGCCCCAAGCTGGTCCTCGGTCCCGGCGATCCACAGGGCTTGCCGGAATTGCGGGCCGCCCTCGCGCGGTACCTGTCCGATACCCGCGGCGTGGTCTGCACGGCGCAGACCATCGTGATCGTTTCCGGCGCCCAGCAGGCCCTGGACCTGATCGGCCGCCTGCTGCTGGATCCGGGCGATACGGTGGCGGTGGAGGACCCTGGCTATCTGGGCGTGCGCCAGGCTCTCGCCGGCACCGGCGCGCGGCTGGCGCCGGTCGCCGTCGACGATCAGGGCTTCGATCCGGCAGCACTTCTCGGATTGAAGATTGTTCCCAAGCTGGCGGTGCTGACCCCCTCGCATCAGTTCCCGCTCGGCATGACGCTGCCGCTGGCGCGGCGGCTGGCCCTGTTGAAGATCGCCCGCGACAGCGGAATCTGGATCGTGGAGGACGATTACGACTGCGAATATCGCTACAGCGGCCCGCCGCTGCAGGCGCTGCAGGGCCTCGATGGCGGCAGCCGCGTGCTTTACGTCGGCACCTTCAGCAAGGTGCTATACCCTGGCTTCCGCCTTGGCTATGTCGTTCTGCCGCCGGATCTGGTGGAGGGATTTGTCCGCATCAAGGCCGTGGCCGACGGCTATGCGCCGAACTGGCCGCAGGCCATCCTGACGGCCTTCCTCGCCGAGGGGCATATGGCGCAGCATGTGCGCCGCATGCGCACGCTGTACCGCCAGCGGCGGACGGCTTTGCTGGCGGCCCTCGACCATCATGCCGCCGGCCTGTTGCGGCCGCGGCGGTCGGAGGCGGGGCTGCATCTGGTCGCGGAATTCGCTGACGGCCGCGACGATCTTGCCGCCGCGAAAGCGGCCGCCGGCGCGGGGCTCGGGATCGCGCCGTTGTCCAAATACGCCATGACAAGGCGGCTGAGCGGGCTTCTCCTAGGCTTTGCCGCAACGCCGGCGCCGGAGATGGACGCGGCGGCTCAGCGGCTCGTTGCCGCCCTCAGATAGCCCGGAAGCGGGATATCGGCTGTCTGCTGCGGATCCGGCAGGGGCGGCAGGAAGCCGGCCGCGAAGGGCAACTCGCCTGCCCAGACATGCAGTGCCATGTCTTCGGCGTCGTCTTTCGGCGGGCCGCGCCGAATCTTCGCCGAGGCCTCCGTCAAAGGCATCCGCAGGACCATGGTCGCTTTGAATTCCTGCTTGTTGGGGCTGCGAATCTCGGCCCAGCGGCCGGGCGTCAGGCGTTCCACGAAGGCCTCGAGTGCCGCCAGCTTCGCCTCGTCCGCGACGGCTTCGAACCGGCCGAAGGCGACCACCGAGCGGTAGTTCATCGAATGGTGGAAGGCCGAGCGGGCCAGCACGAGGCCGTCGAGCAGAGTGACGGTCACGCAGGCCGGGGCACCGCCGGCGAGCGTCATCATCATGCGGCTCTTGGTCGAGCCGTGGATATAAAGATGCTCGCCCTCGCGCCAGTAGGCGGTGGGAATGACGATCGGCTGATCGCCATCGCCGAAACCCACATGGCAGACATAACCGGCATCGAGTACGGCATGAATGGTGGCCGCATCGTAATGGCCGCGGTCGGGAACCCGCTTGATCCGGGTGCGTTGGCGAGGGGCGGCGCCGGTCCGATCTGGCATGGCAAGTCTCCTTGCCGGTCGGATACAGCAAGAGTGGACCTATGGTAAGTGCCAGTATTTGATCAAGATATAGATCCAGAATTGTAGACCAGCATAGGTTTACGATCACGGCTCGCCATGCTACAGCCCATGACAACGACAGTTCTGGAGTAATCTGACGGTGTGGGACAGCCTGCTGATGCTGGGCAAAGGCGGTCTGGCGGGGTTCATCATTGCTGCGCCGGTGGGGCCGGTGGGAGTGCTGTGCGTGCAGCGGACGCTGCATCGCGGCCGGCTGAGCGGCCTTACCGCCGGACTGGGGGCGGCCTGCGCCGATGCCTTCTACGGCGCCATAGCCGCCTTCGGGCTGAGCCTCGTTTCCCGTTGGCTGGAGCAGCATGAGTTGCTCTTCCGCGGCGCCGGCGGCCTGTTCCTCTGTTTCATGGCCTGGCGGATGCTGCGGGCGGCCTTGCATCCGATGCCGCAAAAGCTTCTCGCCGAGCCGCGCAACGGCCTGCTGTCGGGCTTCGTCTCCACCTTCGTCCTGACCGCCACCAACCCGATCACGATCGTGGCCTTCCTCGGCGTCTTCGCCTTCTTCGGCGTCGGCGCCTTCGGCCTGACCAATGCGATGGCCGCTTGGCTGGTGCTCGGCGTCTTTGCCGGCTCGTCGATCTGGTGGCTGTCGCTCGCGGGGCTCGCCGGCGCCTACAGGCACCGGCTGGGCAACGACAGCATGCGATGGATCAACGGCCTTTCGGGACTGCTCATGCTCGCCTTCGGCATCTATGGTGTGGGAAGCGTGCTGTTCATTTGGAGCCAGCGATAATGGATCAGCATTCGGCGCTGCCGCCGGTCGAATTGATGCCGAAGGATCTTTCGGCCTATCGGAAGGGCAACCGCGGCGTGGACTATGTCCATACCTTCGACTCCGGCCGGCCCGGCCCGCATGTGATCGTCAATGCGCTGACCCATGGCAATGAATTCTGTGGCATGATCGCAGTGACGACTTTGTTCGAGCGCGGCATCCGGCCGTTGCGCGGCAAGCTGACCTTGGTCTTCGCCAATGTCGACGCCTATCACCGCTTCGATCCGGCCCAGCCGTTCGAATCGCGCTTCGTCGAACGCGATTTCAACCGGGTCTGGGACCTCGACACGTTGGAAGGGCCGGACGAGACCGTTGACGTGAAGCGCGCCCGCGCCCTGCGGCATATCTATGCCGAGGCCGACGCTCTGCTTGATCTGCATTCGACTTCCTATGCCGTTCCGCCGATGCTGATCCACGAGCCGCATGAGAAGCTGCGGCCGCTGGCGCGGCATCTGCGCTCGCCGCTGCATCATGTGATCCTGCCGGGCGTGAAGCATCCGGGACGGCCGCTCATCCAGTACGGCGCCTTCGGCGATCCCGCGGCGACCCCGGTGGCCCTGGTCGTCGAATGCGGCCAGCACTTCGCGCGGACGAGCGGCGATCTCGCCATCGGCGTGACCATGCGCTTTCTCGACTATGCGGGTATGATTCCCGCCGATCTTGCGGCGCAATATGCACCCTTGGCGGGTGAGCCGCAGCGCTATGAAGTCATGGACGTGCTGGTCGCCAAGACGGACCAATTCAGGTTTGCGGCGCCCTTCGTCGGTTTCGAGGAGCTTGCCGGCGGCGCGCTCATAGCCGTGGACGGCGACGAAGAGATCCGCGCCCCCAAGGGCGGTTGCACGCTGATCATGCCTGCCCGGCGCATCCTGAAGGGCCGCGATGTCGTATCGCTTGCCCGGCCTCTGGCGTGAATCAGCCGCGGTATCGGCGGGCCGGGAATGATTGGTCCGCTGAAAAAGCGGTCGATCTGCACGACTGGCCGGCAGGGAGGCGGCCTTTTTCGGCGCGGTGCATTCGCAACAGATGTAGACGCGTCCGCGTCGAGCGCCTTATGATCCGCCAACGCCTTGGAGCCAAAGGGTTCTCTGGTGTCATATCCGGCCCGGTCACAACGGGCCACATCATCGTTGGGAGAAGGAAAAGGGGACGATGCAACGAGGCAAGTTTTTGAAGGCCACGCTGATCGCTGCTGTGGCAGCGGTCGCACTGCTCGGCGCGCAGCCGAGTTCGGCCAAGACGTTTACCTGGGCGAATGACGGCGACGTCAACTCGATGGACCCGTATGCCCGCAACGAGACATTCCTGCTCAGCTTCATGGCGAACATCTACGAGCCGCTGGCGCGTCGCAATCGCGATCTGAAGCTGGAGCCGGCGCTGGCCGAGAAGTGGACCCAGGTGAATCCGACGCTGTGGCGCTTCAATCTGCGCCACAACGTGAAGTTCCAGGGCGGCGAGCCCTTCACCGCCGATGACGTGGTCTTCTCCTACGCCCGCGCCATGGGCAAGGGCTCGAACGTTTCGGGCAACTTCACCTCGGTGAAGGATGTGCGCAAGGTCGACGACTTCACCGTCGAGATCGACACGAAGTATCCCGATCCGCTGCTGGTCGATAAGCTGGCGCAGATCGGCATCATGTCGAAGATCTGGGCGGAGAAGCACAACGCCACCTCGACTGCCGACATGACGAAAAACGAGGAGAACTTTGCCACGCGCAACGCGAATGGCACGGGCCCCTTCGTCGTCGTGAGCCGCGAGCCGGACGTGAAGACCGTTCTGGAGCCGAACAAGGGATGGTGGGACAAGCCGGAGCACAACCTGACCAAGGTCGTCTTCCAGCGCATCGCCAATGACGCGACCCGCGTTGCCGCCCTGCTGTCGGGCGAGATCGACATGATCTATACCGTGCCGCCGCAGGATACCGACCGCATCGCCAAGACTCCGGGCCGGCGTATCATTCAGGGGCCGGAAACCCGCGTGGTCTTCCTCGGCTTCAACCAGCAGGCCCCCGAGCTGCCGGAATCGAACATCAAGGGCAAGAACCCGTTCAAGGACAAGCGCGTGCGCGAGGCCTTCTACCGGGCCATCGACGTGGAGGCGATCAAGCGCACGGTGATGCGCGGCCAGTCGCAGCCGACGGCGCTGATGATCGGACAGGGTCTGAACGGCTACATGAAGGACCTCGATGTCCGCCCGAAATACGATCCGGTTTTGTCGAAGAAGCTGCTTGCCGAGGCGGGATATCCGAACGGTTTCGAAACCGGCATGGACTGCCCGAACGACCGCTACGTGAAGGATGCGGCGATCTGCCAGGCGGTCGTTTCGATGCTGGCCAAGATCGGCGTCAAGGTGAACCTGCTGGCGCAGACCCGTTCGAAGTACTTTGCCAAGATTCTGCGTACTTCCTCGGATATCGAGAAGTCGCCGAACACCAGCTTCTACATGCTGGGCTGGTCGCCGGGCGCGACCTACGACGTGCATAACGTCTTCGAATCGCTGATTCAGACGCCGAGCGCCAAGACCGGCAAGGGTCTGTTCAACGCGGGCGGCTACTCGAATCCGAAGTTCGATGCACTGGCCGACAAGATCGAGCAGGAGACCGATATCGCGAAGCGCAACGAGATGATCAAGGAAGCCACCAAGATCTATCTCAATGACTATGCGTATATCCCGCTGCATCAGCAGGTTCTGGTCTGGGCGGCAAAGGATACGGTCGATCTCTTCCAGCCGGCGGACAACTATTTCCCGCTGCGCTTCGTGAAGGTGAAATAATTACCTATCCTGTTATAACGGGCGGCCCGGACTATTGGTCCGGGCCGTAGCCGTTCGGGACCTGCTCTATGATTGCTTTTATAGTTCGACGCATTATCCAGGCTGCTCTTGTCATGCTGGCGGTGGCGTTCATCGCCTTCGCCATGTTCAATTTCGTCGGCGATCCGGTGGCGATCATCGCCGGCCAGGACCTTCCGGCGGAACAGCGTGTCGAGCTGCGCAAGACGCTTGGCCTGGACGATCCGATGCCGGTGCGTTTCGGCCGTTTTGTCGTCAATGCCGTGCAGGGCGATTTCGGCCTGAGCTACCGCACGACCCAGCCGGTCGGCCAGATGATCGCCGAGCGCCTGCCGGCGACGCTCGAACTCAGCCTTGTCGCTGCGCTGTTCGCATTGTTTGCCGGCATTCCGATGGGGGTTTTCTCCGGGCTCTATCCCCATCACTGGCTCAGCCGGTTGATGCTGACGATCTCGTTGATCGGCGTCTCGCTGCCGACATTCCTGATCGGAATTCTGCTGATCTACATCTTTGCCGTGCTGCTTGGCTGGCTGCCGTCGTTTGGCCGCGGCGAAGTCGTCAAGATCGGCTTCTGGTCCACCGGGCTGCTCACCATCGAGGGGCTCAAGGCCATCATCCTGCCGGCGATCACGCTCGGCCTGTTCCAGCTTACCTTGATCATGCGCCTGGTGCGGGCGGAGATGCTGGAAGTCCTGCGCACCGACTACATCAAATTCGCGCGTGCCCGCGGCCTGTCGAACCGGGCGGTGCATTTCGGCCATGCATTGAAGAACACGCTTGTGCCGGTGATCACCATTACCGGACTGCAACTGGGCTCGGTCATCGCCTTCGCGATCATCACGGAAACCGTCTTCTCCTGGCCCGGCGTCGGTTTGCTGTTCCTGCAATCGGTGCTTTATGCCGACATCCCGGTGATGGCGACCTACCTGGTGCTGATCGGTTTTCTCTTCGTCCTGATCAATCTGATAGTCGATATGCTGTATTTCGTCGTCGATCCGCGTCTGCGTTCTCAGGCTGCCAGGGTGGGGGGAGCCAAGTGATATCGCCGTTTGCACGCCTGTCGGCATGGTGGACGCAGATCCGGGACAGCGATCTGTATTGGAGCTTCACCCGCTCGAAGCTGGTCATGCTCTCGGCGTTGATCACCGTGGTGTTCTTCGCCGCCGCTTACGGTGCGCCATTGCTGGCGCCGCACAACCCCTTCGATCTGGCTTCGCTGAACCTGTCCGACGGTTTCAAGCCGCCGGTATGGGAAGAGGGGGGCGATCCGTCTTTCCTCCTGGGCAGCGACGATCAGGGCCGCGATATTCTGTCGACCATCATGTATGGATCGCGCACCTCGCTCAGCGTCGGATTTCTTGCGGTCATCTTCGCCATGGTGCTCGGTATCGGCCTTGGGCTGATTGCCGGCTATCTCGGCGGTTCGGTCGATGCCTTCATCATGCGCATCGCCGATGTGCAGCTGTCGTTCCCGGCCATCCTGATCGCCATGCTGGTCGATGGCGTCACCCGCAGCGTCATGGGCTCCGACCGGCATAGCGAGGCGGCGCTGACCGTGCTGATCGTCTCGATCGGCCTGAGCTATTGGGTCCAGTACGCCCGCACGGTGCGCGGCTCGGTGCTGGTCGAGAAGAACAAGGAATATGTCCAGGCCGCCCGTGTCATCGGCCTGCCCGGTCCGCTGATCGCGATCCGCCATGTGCTGCCCAATGTCATGGGGCCGGTGTTGGTGATCGCCACGATCAATCTTGCTCTGGCGATCATCACCGAGGCGACGCTCAGCTTCCTCGGTGTCGGGCTGCCGCCGACGCAGCCTTCGCTGGGTACGCTGATCAATACCGGCCAGCAGTTCCTGCTTTCCGGCGAATGGTGGATCACCATTTTCCCCGGTGCGGCCCTGGCCATTCTGGTGCTGTCGGTCAACCTGCTGGGCGACTGGCTGCGCGACGCCCTTAATCCCAAGCTCCGGTAGTTGGCGATGAGTAATCCGAAGCTTCTCGAAGTTTGCAATCTCCGCGTCGAATTCCCGACCCGGCGCGGCACGCTGGTGGCCGTCGACGACGTCTCGCTCGATATCTCGGCCGGCGAAGTGCTGGGCGTCGTGGGCGAGTCCGGCGCCGGTAAATCGATGACCGGCTCGGCCATCATTGGCCTGCTGGAGCCGCCGGGCCGGATCGCCGGCGGCGAAATCCGTCTCGAAGGCCGCCGCATCGACAATCTGCCGTATACCGAGATGCGCAAGATCCGCGGCCGGCAGATCGGCGCGATCTTTCAGGACCCGCTGACCAGCCTCAACCCGCTTTATACCATCGGCGATCAGCTCATAGAGACGATCCTCACGCACCTGCCGCTCAGCCATGCGCAGGCGCGCGACCGCGCCGTCAAGCTGCTCGAGGATGTCGGCATTCCCTCGGCAAGCGAGCGCATCTCGCATTATCCGCACCAATTCTCTGGCGGCATGCGTCAGCGCGTCGTGATCGCGTTGGCCCTGGCGGCGGAGCCGAAGCTGATCATCGCCGATGAGCCGACCACCGCGCTCGATGTGTCCATTCAGGCGCAGATCATCGCCTTGCTCAAGCGGCTTTGCCGCGAGCACGGTACGGCGGTGATGCTGGTGACCCACGATATGGGCGTCATTGCCGAAACCGCGGATCGCGTCGCCGTCATGTATGCCGGCCGTATCGCCGAGATAGGGCCGGTGCAGGATGTGATCAAGCGGCCGCATCACCCCTATACGATCGGTCTGATGGGGGCTATCCCCACCATGACGCACAAGGTCGAGCGCCTGACGCAGATTGACGGCTCGATGCCGCGCCTGAATGCCATCCCGAAAGGGTGCGCCTTCAATCCGCGTTGCCCCAAGGTATTCGACCGCTGCTATCGGGATCGCCCTGATCCGATGCCGGCCGGCTCCGGCCTGGCCGCCTGTTGGCTGGTCGAGGAGAAGGCTCATGTCTAAGAGCAACGTGCCAATGCTGACCGTGACCGGCTTGAAGCGGGTCTTCGATGTCTCGGCGCCGTGGCTGAATAGGGTGCTGGAGCGCAAGCCGAGAACCTTCGTGCGCGCCGTCGATGGCGTCGGCTTTTCGATCGACAAGGGCGAAACCTTCAGCCTGGTGGGCGAGTCCGGCTGCGGCAAGTCGACCGTGGCGCGGCTGATCGTCGGCCTCTACGAGCCCACCGAGGGTTCGATCAGTTTCGAGGGCGTTGAAATCGGTCCGGCGGCCGAGCGGGCCAAGCATCCGGACATCCAGGGCCGGATGCAGATGATCTTTCAGGATCCCTATGCCTCGCTCAATCCGCGCTGGCGGGTAGGAGACATCATCGCCGAGCCGATCCGTTTCCGCCGCCTGCTCAAGGACAAGAAGGCGCTCGACGATCGTGTCGCGGCGCTGTTGACGCAGGTCGGCCTTTCGCCTGTCGATGCGGCAAAATACCCGCATGAATTCTCCGGCGGCCAGCGGCAGCGCATCTCGATTGCGCGCGCCCTGGCGGGCGAGCCGGAATTTCTGGTCTGCGATGAGCCGACATCGGCACTCGACGTTTCCGTACAGGCGCAAATTCTCAATCTGATGAAGGATCTGCAGCGCAAGCTGGGGCTGACTTACCTCTTCATCAGCCACAATCTTGCCGTTGTCTATCACGTCTCCGACAAAGTGGGCGTGATGTATCTCGGCCGGCTGGTCGAATGGGCCGATACGCAGACCTTGTTCAACCGGCCGCAGCATCCCTATACCCGCATGCTGCTGGACGCCATTCCGGATCTGGACATGAGCGGCCGTGCCCGCGTGCCGGTGGCAGGCGAGGTGCCGAGCCCGCTCAATCCGCCGCCCGGCTGCAGCTTTCATCCGCGCTGCCCGTTTGCCAACGAGCGCTGCAAGCGCGAAGTGCCGAAGGCGATTCCGGTGCCGGGCGGTGCCGTCGCCTGTCATGCGGTGGAAGAAGGCAGGCTGCCGCCTTGGAAGGCCCAGGCTGCCGCCTAGGCGGGGCGGACTCTCGCCGCGGTGTGGTCTTGTAACAACCCTGTTCGGGGCTTAAATTCTCAAGCGAGGGCCGGTTCAGCCGGTCATCATCGCCGTTGCGTTTAAGCCATATCAATCAGCTGTCACCGGCGGGGGCATAGGCCGGGGCGGCCCAGAACAGGGAGGCCGGGCGATGAGTTACCGCGATATCCTGGTGCATCTGACACTCGATCCGCGCAATGAGACCCGCATTCAGGTTGCCATTGCCATGGCGCGCCGCTTCGGTGCGCGGGTCAGCGGCCTGTATACGGTGCCGCCGCCGAATGTGCCCTATTACATGGGCGAGTATATCCCGACCGAATTGATCCAGAAGCAGATGGACGAGGCCCAGAAAGCCTCCGCCAGCGCCCGGCAGAGTTTTCTGTCGATCTGCGAAGGGGCCGGCATCGAGCACCGCTGGCTTGCCAGCGACATGGCGCCGGTCGAGGCATTGCGCCTGGCGGTGCGGGCAAGCGACATGGCGATCGTCGGGCAGCCCGATCCCAATCCGGGCAATCCAGCCTCGGTTCCCTATGGAACCGATGTGCTGCCGCAGGAACTGGCGTTGCAGGCCGGGCGTCCGGTGCTTGCCATCCCGTATGCGGGACAATTCGGTGAAGTGGGGCGCCGCGTTCTGCTGGCCTGGAACGGCAAGCGCGAAGCGGCCCGCGCCGTGCACGATACGATGCCGATCCTGCGCGGCGCGGAAGTCGTGCATCTCATCGTGGTGGCGCCGGAGAAGAAGGGACGGACGCCTCTGGCCGAGATCGCCGAGCATCTGCAACGCTACGGTCTGCGGCTTGAGACGGCGGTCGTCGATGGTGGCGGCCAGAAGGTCGGCCTTGCACTGATGGCGGAAGCGCAGGCCCGCAATGCCGATCTGGTCGTCATGGGCGCCTTCGGCCATTCCCGCCTGCGGGAAATGGTGTTCGGCGGCGTCACGGAAACTGTGCTGTCCAATATGACATTGCCGGTTGTGCTGAGTAACTAGCAGCCATCAAAAAAGCCTCGTTTTCCAATTGACCCAAGTCAATGCCGCATCAGTTTCATGCGGCAGGATGGCCTTGTCGTCGCTCGGACGGCCAGATCAGGAAGCGAGGCATTCTCATGACCTACAGTGATATTCTCGTCCACCTTACCGACGATCCCCGCAATGGGGCCAAGACCGACGCGGCGCTCCTGCTGGCGCGGAAGTTCAATGCGCATGTGACCGCGCTGTACACTCTGCCGCCGCCGCAGCAACTCTACTACATGGGTGAATATGTTCCCGCTGAGCTGTTCCAGCGTCAGGCCCAGGAAGCCCGCGCCAAAGCGCAGAAGGCCAAGGCGGCCTTCGAAGCCGAGGCGGCCAAGCAGGGGGTGACCAGCGATTGGCTGGAAAGCGAGCGGCTGCCGGTCGATGCCGTCGAGACCTTCGGACGTTCCTTCGACCTGCTCGTGCTGGGCCAGCCCGATCCCGATCCGAAGGATCCCGCCGTTGTGCCCGCCGGTGTCGACGTGCTGCCGCATGAATTGGCGCTGCGCGCCGGCCGGCCGATCCTGACCATCCCCTATGCCGGCCAATATCCCGAAATCGGCAGGTACATCATGGTTGCCTGGAACGGCAGCAAGGAGGCGACGCGGGCGCTGCATGATGCAATGCCGTTCCTGACCGCCGCCAAGCAGGTGGTGGTGTTCGGCATCAATCCCGAGCAGGAGGGTGGCACGCCGGGCGCGGAGATCGCCCGCCATCTGGCACGGCACGGCGTCAAGGTCGAGGTCGCCAATGCCGTCGCCCAGGACATCGGGCCCGGCGAGGCCTTGCTGTCCGCCGTTGCCGATCGCGGCGTCGATCTGCTCGTCATGGGCGCCTACGGCCATTCCCGCCTGCGCGAAATGGTGTTCGGCGGAGTGACCGAGACGGTCCTGCGCAGCATGACCGTCCCCGTTCTGCTGGGCAACTGATCGGGCATGGTAAGGCCGAGCCGATGAGTTACCGCAATATCACCCTGTATCTTGCCGCCGATGTTTGCGGTGAAAAACCGGTTTGCGTCGATTATGCGGCGCTGCTGGCGCAGCATTGCGGCGCTCATCTGACCGGCCTGCTCAGCCGGCCGCGCCTTCCGATGGCCTATCACTATATCCCGCATTCGGTGATCGAGGAGCATAAGGCCAATCTGGAACTGGCGGCCAGGACAGCGCGCGATGCCTTCCAGGCATCGCTTGCCGGCTACGAGATCTCCGGCGAATGGATCGAATACGATGGCGGCGCTCTCGAGGCGATCCATGTCCATGGCCGTGTCGCCGATCTGCTCGTCATCGGCCAGGCAGGCTGCAAGAGCGAGGATCGCATCCTCGGCGACGAATATGGCGCCGAGCTGTTGAGGAACGATGCGGTGCTCGATCTCGGCCGTCCGGTCCTTGTCCTTCCGGCGGAGGCGAACGGGAGCGCTCAGGTTGCCGGGATGCGCATTCTGGCCGCCTGGAACGGCAGCAAGGAGGCGACGCGCGCCGTTCACGATGCTTTGCCTCTTCTGAAACGGGCTGGCGCCGTCACCGTGCTATGCATCAATTCGGACGGCGCTGCCCAGGAAAGCGGCGGCCTGCTGGTCCGTCATCTGGCGCAACATGATGTCGCGGCCGAATTGTCCGTGCTGCGCCAGGACGGAACGGAGATCGGCGAACTGATCCTCTCGGAAGCGGCAAGGCATTCGGCGGATCTTCTGGTCATGGGCGCCTATGGCCATGTCCGGTGGCGCGAGGTGGTTTTTGGCGGCGCCACCGAAACCGTGCTCGCCGACGCCACGATCCCGGTCCTGTTCAGTCATTGATCGCCTGGCGGCATTTGCGGCAGGTGGCGTCAGGCGCTAAAGTCCTGATACGCTATGACCCTGCTTTCCGCCGCCCAAAGCCTTTTACTCATCGTCGATATCCAGGATCGCCTTCTGCCGGCGATGCAGGACGGCGAGGCGGTTGTCCGCAATAGCGCCATTTTACTGCAGGCGTCCGGCAAACTCGGCATTCCGGCGCTACTGACCGAGCAGTACCGCAAGGGCCTGGGGGGGACCGTGGCCGCGGTCGCCGAAGTTGCCGCAGGCGCTCCCGTCTGCGAAAAGATGCATTTTTCCGCCTATGCCGATCCGGCGATAAGGGGGCGTATCGAGCAGTTCGGCCGCAAGCGGATCGTCATCGCCGGGATCGAAGCGCATGTTTGCGTGTTGCAGACGGCGCTGGACCTGATTGCAGGCGATTACGACGTTTTCGTCGTTGCCGATGCCATTGCCTCCCGCCGCCGGGAGAATGTCGAGTTGGCCAGGCAGCGTCTGGGCATGGCGGGCGTGGCGCTGGTCAGCACGGAGATGTGCCTGTTCGAGTGGCTCGAAACTGCATCGCATGCCCAGTTCAAGGCGCTGTCTCAGTTGATCAAGTAATCGAAAGAAAGGACAGACGATGCGCCAGCCCCTGGTGCTTGTGCCCGGCTTGTTGCTCACCGCCGATTTCTGGCGTGAACAGGTGGCGCGCCTGTCCGGCACGGCGCAATGCATTGTCCCGTCCGGTCAATACAATCTGGACAGCATGACCGACATGGCACGTGCGGTGCTGGCCGAGGCGCCTGAGAAATTCGCCCTCTGCGGACTCTCGATGGGCGGCTATATCTGCCACGAGATCATGCGCCAGGCGCCGGAGCGGGTCACCAAGCTGGCGCTGCTCGACACCTCGGCGCGGCCGGACACGCCCGAGCAGACGCAGCGCCGCCGCGCGTTCATTCAGCTGGCGCAGACCGGCCGTTTCAGGGGCGTCACGCCGCAATTGCTGCCTGTCCTGCTGCATCCTGACAATCTCGACAAGAAACCGCTGACCGACCGTCTGATGGCGATGGCCGAGGAGATCGGCCGCGACGGCTTCATCAGGCAGCAGACGGCGATCATGGGGCGTCCCGACAGCCGGCCCCATCTTCCGCATTACAAGGTGCCGACCCTGGTGCTTTGCGGCCGTCAGGATGCGCTGACGCCCTTGGAAGGGCATGAGGAAATGGCGGCGCTGATCCCCGGCGCCGAACTGGTCGTCATCGAAGGCGCCGGCCATCTGCCGCCGATGGAAGAGCCGGACGCCGTCGCAGCGGCGCTGCGCCGCTGGCTGACGCGCTGACAGCCAGTTTCAGGCCCGATGGAAGGCCGCGGGGCCGAGCATCGCCACTTCGATGCGGTTGCGTCCGTTGGTCTTGGCGCGATACAGCGCGGCGAGAGCCCGTTGCAGCACCGACGCCCAGTCATTGCCATGCAGGCCGAGCGTGGCGACGCCGAAGCTGGCCGTGACCGTCAGCTCGGTATCCGCATCCACCCACAATCTGGCGCCGGCGATATGGTTGCGCAGGCGTTCGGCGAGAATCTGCGCACCGTCAAGCTGGGTGCTCGGCAGGATGACGCAGAAGGTCCCGCCATCGAGCCGGCCGAATTCATCCTCGCGCCGCAGATTGCCGGCCACCGCTTCGGCCAGCCGGCGCAGCACGACATCGCCAGTCGGATAGCCGTGGCGGCGGTTCACCTGGGTCAGGAAATCGAGGTCGAAGGCCAGGATGGAGAGGGGAAGGCCATGCCGCCGCGCCCGCGACACTTCCTTGACGCCGAACTCGTCGACCAGGCCGCGGCTGAGCAGGCCGGTGAGGTCGTCGAGCTGGACCGCGGAGCGCAGGCGCTGCTGCAGGCGCTGGGTCAGCATCAGGCCGCAGGCCGTCGTCGCCAGGAACGAAATGATACAGGGGATCAGGAAGATGCCGTTGCCCAACGGGCCGCGGCTGAAGGCGGCGGTATCGAACAATCCCGTCACGGCGGCCACGGCGCGCAGGAAAAACAGCACCGCCATGATGCCGAACATCATCCCGGCCAAAGCCTGGGTCTGCAGAAGGCCGGGCTCGATCCGGTGCAGCATACCCCAGGCGATGGTGCCGCAGATCGCCGTCAGGGCCAAGCAGACCACGGCGACGCGGATAACGGGGTCGGGCGCCCAGAAGACATAATAGCTGAACGGCACGATGAACACCGCTATCGCGGCGATGCCGAGGACGAAGGGCGGCCGCTTGCGCAGGAAGCGGGCGCAGCCCCAGCCGAAGACGACGAAGCCGATGACGAAGGCGAGGTTGCCGATGAAGGCAATGAAAGGCTCGTTGTCCGGCCGGCGCAGCAGCAGAACGGCGGCGCCGGCGCCAATGATGGCATTGGCAAGGGCCCAGGTCGAAGGGCCGGTCTCGCGCGGATGCACGAGGCTGAAGCCGAACATCACCAGGACGTTGACGGTAGCCGTGGCGATCGACACCAGGGCGATGGTCGAATAGCCCTCGATGCCGACGAAATCCATGGCTAGACGTCGATATCGGTCGCGAAAGCGGCGCGCTCCTGGATGAATTGGAAGCGCATCTCGGCTTTGCGGCCCATCAGCCGTTCGACCAGATCGTCGGTCTCCTTCACGTCGTCGGTCAGCACCTGGACCCGCAGGAGTGTGCGGTTCTTGGGATTCATCGTGGTTTCCTTGAGTTGCGCGGGCGGCATCTCGCCAAGGCCCTTGAAGCGGCTGACTTCCACCTTCTTGTTGCCGAAGACCTCCTTGGTCAGGCGGTCCCTGTCGAGATCGTCCATCGCATAGACCGTCTTGCCGCCATGGCTGAGCCGGTAGAGCGGCGGCTGGGCGAGATAAAGATGGCCATGCTCGATCAGCTTGGGCATCTCGCGGAAGAAGAAGGTCATCAGCAGCGAGGCGATATGCGCGCCGTCGACATCGGCGTCGGTCATGATGATGACCTTGTCGTAGCGCAGATCCTCCTCGCGGTATTTGCTGCCGGTGCCGCAGCCGAGCGCCAGCACCAGATCCGACAGCTCCTGGTTGGCGGCCAGCTTGCCCGAGCCGGCGGAAGCGACGTTGAGGATCTTGCCGCGCAGCGGCAGCACGGCCTGGGTGCGGCGGTCGCGCGCCTGCTTGGCGGAGCCGCCGGCGCTGTCGCCCTCGACGATGAAGATCTCCGAACCGTTGGCGGCTTCGTCGGAGCAATCGGCCAGTTTGCCGGGCAGGCGCAATTTGCGGGTCGCCGATTTGCGGCCGACTTCCTTCTCGGCGCGGCGGCGCAGGCGATCCTCGGCGCGCTCGATGATGCGGTTGAGCAGGGCATTGGCGTGCTGCGGCGCGCCGGCCAGCCAATGGTCGAAATGATCCTTCACCGCCGCTTCGACCAGCTTCTGCGCTTCCACGGTGACCAGCTTGTCCTTCGTCTGGCCCTGGAATTGCGGCTCCTTGATGAAGACCGACAACATCGCCGTGGCGCCGCCGATGATGTCGTCGGCCGTGATGCTGCTGCCTTTGCGGTTGTTGGTCAGCTCGGCGTAATCCTTGAAGCCGCGCAGCAGGGCCGAGCGGAACCCCGCCTCATGCGTGCCGCCTTCCGGCGTCGGCACGGTGTTGCAGTAGGAATGCAGCCAGCCTTCGTCGATTTCCTGCGGCCAGTGGATCGCCCATTCGACCTGGCCGCGCTCGCCGGCCAGAGCCGCGCGCCCGGCGAACGGCGTCGGCGTGACCGTCTGCTGGCCCTCCAGCTGCGCCGCGAGATAATCCTGCAGGCCGCCGGGGAAATGCAGCACCGCCTCGGTCGGCGTATCGTCTCCGGTCAGGATCAGCTCGGCCGCGCATTTCCAGAAAATCTTGACGCCCGGATACAGATAGGCCTTCGAGCGCGCCATCCTGAAGATGCGGGCCGGGCGGAAATGCGCGCCCTTGCCGAAGATCTGTTCGTCGGGATGGAAGATCACGCTGGTGCCGCGCCGGTTCGGCGCCGCGCCGACCTTGATGAGTTTTCCCTTCGGCGCGCCGCGGGAATATTCCTGCCGCCACAGTTCGCGCTCGCGCGCGACCTCGACGATCAGCCGGTCCGACAACGCATTGACCACCGAGATGCCGACGCCATGCAGGCCGCCGGCGGTGGAATAGACCTTGGAAGAGAATTTGCCGCCGGAATGCAGCGTGGTGAGAATCACCTCCAGCGCCGACTTGTCCTTGAACTTGGGGTGCTTGTCGATCGGGATGCCGCGGCCGTTGTCGAACACCCTGAGCGCACCGTCGGCCTGCAATTCGACCTCGATGCGGTCGGCATGGCCGGCGACCGCCTCGTCCATCGCATTGTCGAGCACCTCGGCGAACAGATGATGCAGCGCGCGCTCGTCGACGCCGCCGATATACATGCCGGGCCGGCGGCGCACCGGCTCGAGGCCTTCGAGAACTTCGATATCCTTGGCGGTGTAATCACTGCCGCTCTTACCGCCAGACTGGAACAAGTCGTTCATAACATTCATGGATTCTATTTACGGGATGACTCGTCGTTGCGACGCAGTATAGTGTGGGCAGGTCTAGCGGCACAACCAACATATGGTGGATGAATGGCAAACGCTTCCCAGGATAAACGCCAGGATACGCGCCAGGATACGGGACGGGCGGACGATCAGGGCGGCTTGTCGCACATGCGCGTCGACCGGGGCGAGCCGCTGATCCGCACCGCGCCGATGCCCGCTGACATGAACGGCAACGGCGATATTTTCGGCGGCTGGGTGCTCAGCCAGATGGACATCGCCGGCGGCATCGTCGCCGCCCGCCGCGCCCAGGGCCGCGTCGCCACCGTGGCGGTGGATGCCATGACCTTTCATCAGCCGATCAAGGTCGGCGACATCGTCTCGATCTACGGCCACATCATCCGCGTCGGCCGCAGCTCGATGGCGGTGAAGCTGGAGACCATCGTGGCGCGGCGGCTCGATCCGACCGAGATCAAGGTGACCGAGGGCGTCTATACCTACGTCGCCATCGACGAAGAGGGGCGGCCCAGGCCCGTGCCGGTCGAAGCCTCTTCCGTCAGGCCATGAAGCCGCCGACCCAGACCAGGCCGGCGGATCATTGGGCAGCAGACGAGATCGTCGCGCCCGAGCTGGTGGCGCTGAAAGCCTGGTACGATGGGGCCAGAGGCGCGCGGCCGATGCTGGCTTTCGCCGCGCTGCCGTATCTGGCGACCTTGCCGGGCGCGGCGGACCTGGCGCTGGTCGCGCTCGCCGAGGAGGATGGCAGCTATCTCTATCTGCAGACGGGCGAGGGCTATCGCCGGACCGCCGCGGTCGGCGGCGGCGGATTGCAGCCGCGGCCGGATGGCAGGATCGCCGAAACGCGGCCGGTGATGTGTCAGCATCTCGATCTGGCGGCGGCGCAGCGGGCGCCGTTCCATGTCAGCGTGACCCGCTGGGACGGGCTGAAGATCCTGCAATACGACCGGCTGATCCTGCCGCTGGACGACGGTCAGCAAAAGGGGATGGTGACACATCTTCTGGTTGGCGAATGCTTCCTGCGTCTGGCCAAGGATGCCTGAGGTTTTTTTCAGCTAGATCATTGTATGTCAGCATCGGGTTCGGCCCATTGCGCATCAATAGAGGCCGTTGACGGCCAATTCGGTGCCGATCGAGGGCTGATGGAAAGCCAATTGAATGCCCGTTGAGTTCCATTCGAGCCAAGTCAGGCCAATTGGAACCAATTCGAGTGACGAAAATATTCTTGTTAAACGAGTGCGTCCTGCCAGCCGGACCAGGCTAGCGTCAGGGGCAAGCTACGTCTGCACGATGTGCAACAGCAGCAAAGGGTTTCGTAAGAACGTAATGCGAACTCTCTGTCGCGTCAATACCCCCGTGCCATGGCATGGCCTCCCCCAAGACAAGGCATGACGCCCTATATGGACAGGATCGATTTCGCTGCCGGATTCCACGCCATGATCATCCATCGGCAGATCAAACAGCTTCATCCCGCCTTGCGCGACGATATCGGCGATCTGCAGACGCGGCGGCCGTTGCCCGGGCCGGGCATCGCGCATGTCGGGCCGTTCCTGTTTCTCAATCATCACGGTCCGCAGGTCTATCCGCCGCATAATCGCGGCCTGCCATTCGGGCCGCATCCGCATCGCGGCTTCGAGACGGTGACTTTCATCCTCGAAGGCGAACTGGCGCATCGCGACACCGCCGGCCATGAAAGCATCATCCGCAGGGGCGGCGTGCAATGGATGACGGCCGGTCGCGGCCTGATCCATGCCGAATTGTCGCCGGAGGATTTCAAGCGCCAGGGCGGCGCACTGGAGATTCTGCAGCTCTGGGTCAATCTGCCGGCCAAATTGAAGATGACCGCGCCGCGCTATATCGGCCTGCAGGCGGATGCGATCCCGGTGCTGCCGGGCGAAGACGGCAAGGCGCGCCTGCAACTCATCGCCGGCGAATGGCACGGCAAGCATGGGCCGGTCCCATCGCTGACGGGCGTGTTCATGGCGGTGATCGAAGCCAAAGCCGGCGCGCATCTGGCTTTCGCCGGATTGGAGGGCCGCAGCATCTTCCTTTATGTCGTGCGCGGCGCCATCCGCGTCGGCGGACAGGAGGCGGGCGGCTTTGATCTCGTCGAACTGAGCGAGACCGGCGATGCGCTGGGCATCGACGCGTCCGCCGACAGCGTGCTGCTGTTCGGCCATGCCGATCCGATCGACGAGCCGATCGTGGCGCATGGACCTTTCGTGATGAATACCTGGCCGGAAATCGAGCAGGCGATCCGCGATTATCAGGCCGGCCGGTTCGAGGTGCCGGCAGCCTGATGCCACCCAGCCGCGAAGTATAGGCCGCCGCCGGCCGCCCCTCCCGTATCGGTTGCATCCATTACCGTCTAATTACTTGTAATTCCAAGGGAATTGACGAAGCTAAGCATCGTCGCGCAAGGCAGAATGAAAAACAGCCGGCCTTGCGCGCTTTCGCTTGGGGAATGCTTTGTCGACGCTGTTTCGCACCGGGGGGAGTTCGGCTGCCAAGGCCGCCGCCTCCGCTCAAAGCCGTGGCCAACCGGGACCGTTCGCGCGCCTGCGCGACAGCCTGAACCGCTGGCTTGGCCGGATGCCGCCCGCCGTGGCGACTCTGGTGCTGGTCGGCATGATCGTGGTCGGCGCGGTGGCGTTTCATATCCTGTATGGCTGGCTGTTCTGGAAAGTGCCGGGCCTCGACTTCCTGCTTATATCGGCACTGGTCGCCGCAACGGTGGCGACGCCGATCATTCTCCTGGCGCAGCGACTGATCCGCTCGCTGCGCGGCACCAAGAACCAGCTTCGGATGATGACGCGCGAACTCGCCATCGCGCTGCATAAGGCGGAGGACGTCAATCACGCCCGCATGCAGCAATTCGCCAATATGAGCCACGAACTGCGCACGCCGATGAATGCCATCCTCGGCTTCTCCGAAATCCTGCGCAATCAGCGCTTCGGCCCGATGGGCAATGCCCGCTATCTCGAATATGCCGGCGACATCAACGACAGCGCCCAGCATCTGCTGGAACTGATCAACAACCTGCTCGATCTCGCCAAGATCGAGGCCGGGCGCTTCGATACGCATGACGCCGCGCCGATCGAAATCCATCACGCCGTCGAGATGGCGGCCCGCATGGTGCGGCCGCTGGCCGAGCGGCAGGGCGTGACGCTGAAAGTGACGACGGCGGAGCAGGAGCTGCACATTCATGTGGTCGAACGCATGCTGCGGCAAATCCTGATCAACCTGTTGTCCAACGCCGTGAAATTCACGCCGCATGGCGGCACGGTCGGCGTCACCGCCCAGCTGACCGAGGACGGCAAGGTGCGCATCGCGGTGCGCGACAGCGGCATCGGCATGTCGCCCGAGGAGATTCGCATCGCCTTCCAGCCCTTCGGGCAGATCGATAGCATGCTCAGCCGCAAGCATGCCGGCACCGGGCTCGGCCTGCCGCTCACGAAGGCGATGGTCGAACTCAATCAGGGCGAACTGGCGCTGCGCAGCCGGCCCGGCGAGGGTACCGAGGTGATCCTGGCTTTCCCGGCCTGCGATGCCGAGGGCGTCTTTCTGCGCAAAATCAGCGGCCGCGGCGAAGGGCCGCCGCAGTAAGCCGCCTCGTCAACTCGTTGCCCAGGTCAGGCCGCTGCCCGCCGCCCGTTGCCGCTTTTTGCTGACATGCGGTCCAGCCTGCGGCCGATCTCGGCGACCTGCTTGCGCAGCCAGATCGAGCCGGGATCCATCTGCGCCCGCACCGGCCAGAACATGAATTGCTCGTCGATGCCGGGATCGAGCGGCGGCGTCAATGCCGCAAGGCGCAGCGCCGGCGCCTGCGCCTCGACCAGCCGGCGAGGCACGAAGGCGACGAGGTCGCTCGCCGCCGCCATATGCAGGGCCTGCAGATAGCTCGGGACGGTGAGCGCGATGGGGCGGGCGAGGCCATGCTGCTCGCGCAACCAGGCATCGATCATATCCTCGCGCTGGCCGCGGTCGACGACGGCGATATGCCGCGCCTTCATGAAGCCCGGCAGCCGTTTCAGCTTCGCCGCCTGCGGATGGCCCTTGCGCACCGCCAGAACGTCGGAATCGCTATACAGCCGCTGGCGGTGAAAGCCGTCGAAGGCATCCGGCGTGCAGGCGATCACCAGGTCGATATTGCGCGCCAATTCCGGCGTCATGATCGCCGGGCCGCGCCAGGGCAGCACATCGAGCGCCACGCCGGGAGCCGCGGCGGCCACGCGCTCGACCAGCGGCATGACGATCAGGTTGAGCAGCAGATCCGGCATCATCAGCGCGAAGCGCCGCGTGGCGCTTGCCGGATCGAAGCCGTCGGCAACGAACAGGCCGCGGACCTGATCGAGCGCCTGGCGCAGGGGCGCCCGCAGTTGCTGCGCCCGCGGCGTCAGCTCCATCCGCGCGCCGGTACGCACCAGCAGGGGATCGCCGATGACCTCACGCAGACGGCGCAGGGTATGGCTCATCGCCGGCTGCGACAGGCCGACGCGCATCGCCGCGCGGCCGACATGGGCATCGGTCAGCAGCGCATCGAGCGCCACCAGGAGGTTGAGGTCGAGCGCGGCCAAATTCATCACGCGAATATATATCATCCGGCCAATCGATTGGAAGAATGGCATGCCGGCGGCGCATGATCCGGCGCGACAGAGGATATCGGGAGCGCAGGCATCATGGACGCAGCAGAGAACAAGAGAATATTGCAGCAGGTCTTTGCCGGACTGGCGGAGGGCGACCCCCGGCCGTTGGTTCAAGCCCTGGCGGAGGATTTCTGCTGGGTGATCACCGGCAACACCAAATGGTCGCGCCGCTATGAGGGGAAGCAGACCGTGCTGGACGAGCTTTTCGCCAGGCTGCGCGAGCGGATCGTGGGGCGTATCAAGACCCGCGCGCATCGCTTCATCGCCGAGGACGACAGCGTCGTGGTGCTGGCGCGCGGCGACAACCTGACCGTCGCGGGCAAGCGCTATGACAACGATTACTGTTACGTCTGCCGGCTGCGCGACGGCAAGCTGATCGAGTTGATCGAGTATTTCGACACCGAACTGGTGCGCGAAGCGCTCGGCGATCCGGCGGTGCCGCTGGCGGCGGGATGAGCCTCGGCTCGGCTTGACAGGCCGCGTCGGCGCCGGTATTTCCGCAGCCGGATGTCGCGCTGCCGTCCGGCGGTCGACCGTAAGCGTTAACGTCACTCAACGCATCCCGCGCCCGACCCGGTCCGGCGCGAATGAAGGTATGCGTGATGACGGCTCAAACTTCTCCGATCAAAACCTCTCCCGTGCTTTGGCGACTGCTGCCCTTCGTCGCCATCGTCTTTCTCGGCTTCCTGACGGTCGGCATCCCGCTGCCGGTGCTGTCGGCGCAGGTGCATGGCGCGCTCGGCTTCGGCACCGTGATGGTCGGCTGGGTGATCGGCATCCAGTCGATCGCCACCGTGCTGACCCGGCAGTTCGCCGGCGTCACCTGCGACAGGCGCGGCGCCAAGGCGGCGGTCCTGCTTGGCCTGCCGGCGGCGGTGCTGGCCGGTGCGGCCTATCTTGCCTCGGCGCTGCTGCCCGTTTCCGCCTCCGTAAGCCTGACCATCCTGCTGGCCGGGCGGCTGCTGCTCGGCGTCGCCGAAAGCCTGTTCCTGACCGGCGCGATGAGCTGGGCGATCGCCACGGTCGGGCCGCAGAATACCGGCCGCGTCATGGCCTGGCAGGGCATCGCCATGTATGGCGCGATGGGTCTGGGCGCGCCGCTCGGCCTGTGGCTGCTCGATGCCTTCGGCTTCGTCGCCGTCGCCATGGCGGCGATCATCGTGCCGTTGCCGGCCCTGGGTATCGCGATGCTGCGCAAGGGCATCGCGCCGCTGCAGGCCGGGCCGCGCGTGGCCTTCTATCGCGTGCTTGGCCTGATCTGGCAGCCGGGGCTGGCGCTTGCCTTCAGCGCCATGTCCTTCGGCGCGTTGGCTGCGTTCATCACGCTCGATTACGCCGCGCATGGCTGGGAGGGCGCCGGCCTTGGGCTCAGCGGCTTCGGCGCCGGCTATATCCTGGTGCGGCTGTTCTTCGCCGGCCTGCCGGACCGCCATGGCGGCGTCAAGGTCGCGGTGGTCTCGCTGCTGATCCAGGCGATGGGGCAGGGCGTGCTGTTCGCCGCCGCCAATGCCATGGCGGCTTTTGCCGGCGCGACGCTGACCGGGCTCGGCTTTTCGCTGGTGTTTCCGGCCATGGGCGTCGAGGCGATGCGGCGCGTTTCGCCGCAAAGCCGCGGGCTCGCGGTCGGCGGCTATATCGCCTTCTTCGATCTGGCCATCGGCCTGACCGGCCCGGTGCTGGGCCTGGTCGCCGGCGGCTTCGGCTATCCGGCCGTGTTCCTCGCCTGCGCCGGGGCGGCTCTGGTCTCCGTCCTGCTTGCCGCCACGCTCAAGCCCGGGCCGCAATAAAGCGGGTCAGTGTTTGTAATCCGGTTCCTCGCGGTCGAGGATGCGCTTGACGCTCTGCAGATGCAGGCGGGCTGATTCGGCATTCTCGTCCTGGATCTGCCTTGCCGTCGCCGCGGCGATGGCGGGATCGATCGGCTGTACAGGACGGCCGGTCGCCTGCGCGATGCATTGCACCTGGCAGACGCGTTCGAGGTAATAGAGATCGTCCCATGCCTCGGCGATGCTGGGCGAGAGCACCAGCACGCCATGATGCTTGAGGAAGACGATATCGGCATAGCCCGCGGCGGCGGCGATGCGGTCGCCCTCGCTGTTGTCGAGCGCCAGGCCGTTATAGGCGGAATCGACGGCGATGCGGCCGTAGAATTTGAGCGAGGTCTGGCCGGCGAAGAGCAGGGGATCGCCATCGACCATGCACAGGGCCGTCGCGTAGGGCATGTGGGTATGCAGGGCGACGCGGGCCCGCGGCAGCGCCTTGTGCAGCCGGGCATGGATGTAGAAGGCGGTTGCCTCCGGCTCGCCGCTGCCGGCCACGACCTTGCCGCCGAAGTCGCAGACCAGCAGGTTGGACGCCGTCACCTCGCTGAAGGCATAGCCATAGGCGTTGACGAGGAAGAGGTCGTCATGGCCCGGCACCATGGCGGAGAAGTGATTGCAGATGCCCTCATGCAGGCCGAGCCGCGCCGCCATGCGGAAACAGGCGGCGAGATCGATCCGGGCCTGCCGCACCGCCTCGCTGTCGAGACCAGGGCGATTATGTCCCGGCGCTGCGGTGGCGGCACGGTCCGGATTGTCGGCAGCATTCAGGGGGCGGGCCATGGCGATCCTTCAATCGTACGGCGATGGGCTGCAACATTACGGCCCCGAAAGATGCCGGCGTCAATCTTGTTCCGCCTGCTCCTCCATGCTGGTGATGTCCTTGGTCGAGAACAGGTATTCCTTGAGCTGCCTGTCGAATTCCGGGCTGTTGCGGCGGATCCATTCCAGCACCATCGCCGCATGCTCCATTTCCTCGCGCATGTTGTGCAGCAGGATCTGCTTCAGCGCCGCATCGTCGCAGTCGTCGGCGCGCTGCTGATACCAGTCGGTCGCTTCCAGCTCCTCCATCAGGGAGACGATGGCCTGGTGCATGGCGAGCGTATGCGGGCGCAGGCGCTCGCGGGGGGCATGGAGGTGTTCGCTCGACATCCGTTTCTCCTTCTCGTGCCGGTGGCCAACCGTCGGGAGAAAATGGCTCGATTGCGGCGGAAGGCTAGGCTAGCTGCGCCAGAAAGCCCGGCTGAACGGGATCAGGAAGACCAGGATTTCCAGCCGCCCCGCCAGCATGCCGAAGGACATCAGCAGCTTCACGCCGGTCGGCACCTCCCTGAAGGTGCAGCACGGGCCGATATGGGGGCCGAGCCCCGGGCCGACATTGCTCAGCGCCGTGGCGGCGGCGCCGAGGCTCTCGCGGAACTCCAGCCCGTAGGCGGAGATGGCCAGGGTCAGGGCGGTCAGCAGCAGCAGGTAGATGAAGATGTATGTGGCAACGCCGGCGCGGACGGCCTCCGGGATGTTTTCCCCGTTGAAGGTGACCCGGAAGGCGCCATGCGGGAAGATCTGCCGGTGCAACTGCGCCTGCAGCAGCTTGATCATGGTGAAGATGCGGAACACCTTGATGCCGCCGACCGTCGAGCCGGTGCAGCCGCCGATCAGCATCAGCAGCAGCACGACCGCCTCGGCGAAACCGCCCCATTGCGCATAGTCGGGTCCGGAGAAGCCCGTCGTGGTCATCGTCGAAACGGTGGCGAAAGCGGCCTCGCGCAGCGCCAGCCAGAAGCCATGGCCGGATTTGATCATCAGCCAAAGCAGCAGCAGCAGGGTTGCCGTGGCGATGATGCCGAGGAACAGCCGGACCTGATCGTCGCGGAACAACCGCTCGGGCTGGCCGTAGACGGCGATGATGTAGAGGCCGAACGGCATGGCGCCGAGCGTCATGAAGACTATGCTGACCCATTCGATGGCGGCGCTGTGGAAATAGCCGATGCTGGCATCGTGGGTCGAATAGCCGCCGGTCGCCAGCGTCGTCATGGCGTGGCAGATGGCGTCGAAAGGCGACATGCCGGCGATCCAGTAGCAGGTCGCGCACAGCACCGTCAGCATGATGTAGATGATGCCGATCTGGTTGACCACTTCGGTGATGCGCGGCACGAACTTGGCCGAGTTCGGCGACAGGTCCAGGCTGAACAGCTGCAATCCGCCGATGCGCAGGAACGGCAGCGCCAGCACGGCGATGGTCACCACGCCGAAGCCGCCGATCCACATCAGCAGCGAGCGCCACAGCAGCAGGCCGCGCGGCAGCCTGTCGAGCCCGACGATCACGGTCGAGCCGGTATTGGTCAGGCCCGACACCGCCTCGAAGATCGCATCGGACAGCGAGAGATGCAGCTCCGAGACCATGAAGGGGATGGCGGAAACCAGGCTGATGGTGATCCAGGTCGCCGGCAGCAGCAGCAGCGTCTCATTGAGATTGATCTGCTGGCTGCGGTTGTAGGTGGCGATGGCGACGCCGGCGCCGACGAACAGGGTGCCGGCGGCGCAGGTCAGGAAGACGATGGAATCGTCATGGCTGTCGGCGATGTCGACCAGCATCGGCGCCAGCATGGCGAGGCCGAAGCAGCAGCTCACCGCACCGACGAAAAACAGGATCGGCGCCAGCCGGACGGCCGTGCTGCCGCGGCCGGCGGCGGTCAGGGCGGAGTTGTTCATTGCGGCGGAGTGTGGTCGGGCCACGCCGCGGAATCAAGAGGGCCGGCAGGCTTGACATCCGCCCGCCGGCCCAGGGGCGCGCTTAGGAACCCGGCATGCCGGCGTGGCTTCCGGGTTGATAATCAGCACGATAACCGCTTGCCGGCTGGCCGCTTGCGGCATCTTCGCTGCCGACGCTGGCGGCGACGCCGATTCCATGCCGATACGACATCTCGCCGCCGAGCCAGCCGGTCACCATGACCAGAAGAACGGCCGCGACCGACAGGACCAGCCCCCAGGGATAGGCGCTGTCCGGCGCCGTGCCGCGCGGCAGGAACAGGTTTGCGACCACCAGGCCCATGACGATGGCGTTGCCGATGCCATGAGCGATGCCGATGCGCAGGTGATGGGCGCGATGCAGGCGGATCAGTTCGATCAGGCCGAGCAGGGCGGCGACCGCGCCGGAAATCAGGGCGGCCACCAGCAGCCAGAAAGCGGCTGCGCTCCAGAACGGATTGCGCGTCACCATGAAAGCGATATCGGCGCAGAGCGCCAGTGCAATCGACCCGATCGGCAGCGGTACCACCATCGGATGCAGCGGATGACCGGCAATGGCAACGGCGCTGCCGGTGCCGGCGGAATATTTCGGTGCAGCCATGTCACACCTCCTCCGTATGTCACGGTTCGGGGGAAACCCGCAGGCGCACAGGCGGTTCCTGCCGCTGCAGCAAACAAACAAAAACCCCGCCGGCAGGAATACCGGCGGGGCTCGTTGGACGCCCGGCTGTCAGGCCGGGCCCAGGGAAGTTTGTCCGGGAGACGCTTAAACCGAGTAATACATGGAAAACTCGATCGGATGCGGGGTGTGCTCGAAGGCGTACACCTCTTCCCACTTCAGCTCCATGTAGGCGTCGATGAAGTCGTCGGTGAAGACCCCGCCGGCCTTGAGGAAGGCGCGGTCCTTGTCGAGATTCTCCAGGGCCTCGCGGAGGCTGCCGCAGACCTGCGGCACGTTCTTCAGTTCCTCGGGCGGCAGATCGTAGAGATTCTTGTCCATCGGATCGCCCGGATGGATCTTGTTCTTGATGCCGTCGAGGCCGGCCATGAGCATGGCGGCATAGGCAAGATAGGGGTTCGCGCCCGGATCGGGGAAGCGGACCTCCACGCGCTTAGCCTTCTCGCCGGCGCCGAGCGGGATACGGCAGGAGGCCGACCGGTTGCGCGACGAATAGGCGAGCAGCACCGGAGCCTCGAAGCCGGGGATCAGGCGCTTGTAGCTGTTGGTCAGCGGGTTGGTGAACGCGTTGATCGCCTTGGCGTGCTTGATGATGCCGCCGATGTAGTACAGCGCCATATCGCTCAGGCCGGCATACTTGTTGCCGGCGAAGAGCGGCTTGCCGCCTTTCCACAGCGACTGGTGGACATGCATGCCCGAACCGTTGTCGCCCTTGATCGGCTTCGGCATGAAGGTTGCCGTCTTGCCCCAGGCATGGGCGACGTTGTGCACGCAGTACTTATAGATCTGCATGTAGTCGGCGCACTTCAGCAGGGTGCCGAACTTGATGCCGAGTTCGTGCTGGCTGTTCGCCACCTCGTGGTGGTGCTTCTCGACCGGCACGCCCATCGAGGCGATGGTGGAGAGCATCTCCGAGCGCAGATCGCCGCCCTGATCGAGCGGGGCGACCGGGAAGTAGCCGCCCTTGATCGGAGCGCGGTGGCCCATATTGCCGCCTTCGTAGACCTTGCCCGAATTGTAGTTGCCTTCGATATCATCCATGTAGACGAAGGTCTCGTTCATCGAGGTCTTGAAACGGACGTCGTCGAACACGAAGAACTCGGCCTCGGGGCCGAAATAGGCGACATCGGCGGTCTTGCTGGCCTTGATATAGGCCTCGGCCGCCTTGGCGATGCTGCGCGGGCAGCGGTTATACGGGGTGCCTTCATGCGGCTCCAGCACGTCGCAGAGCAGCACGGCGGTGGTCTGGGCGCTGAACGGATCGAAGGTCAGGCTGTCAAGGTCGGGCTTGAGCAGCATGTCCGACTCGTTGATCGCCTTCCAGCCGGCGATCGAGGAGCCATCGAACATGATGCCTTCCTTCAGCGTCGATTCATCGCACATGCCGATATCGAACGCGACATGCTGCCACTTGCCGCGCGGATCGGTGAAGCGGAAATCGACGTATTTCGCCTCCTTGTCCTTCAACTGTTTAACAATGGTCTTTGCATCAGCCATGGCTGTTTTCCTGCTGCTTCTTCCCTGGTTGTACACTGCTCATGACGGCTCCCCAGAACGGAAAGCCCGATGAGGATAGGCTGGCGGAGAATCCTGCTCCGCCGTCAGACCGCTTCCGCGCCCTTTTCCCCGGTGCGAATACGGATGACCTCTTCGATGTTGGAAATGAAAATCTTGCCATCGCCGATGCGGCCGGTGCGGGCCGCCTGGGTGATCGCCTCGACGGCGCGGTCGACCATGCTGTCGTCCAGTACCACCTCGATCTTCACCTTGGGCAGGAAATCGACGACGTACTCGGCACCGCGATACAGCTCGGTATGCCCTTTCTGGCGGCCGAAACCTTTGGCCTCGGTGACGGTCAGGCCCTGCAGGCCGATCTCGTGCAACGCCTCCTTCACTTCGTCGAGCTTGAAGGGCTTGATGATGGCTTCGATTTTTTTCATGGGATCAGGACGGTTGGTGCGACAGAGGGTTAATGAAGGTCTCTAGCTGGTTATCGCAATGCATGGGTCGTGCCACCAGCGGGACGGGTTCAACCCGCTGGAATTCCGCCAGGAGACGGATGGCCGAGCGCGGCCGCTTAAAGCCCGTGCATAAGGAACGCTCACTTTGCACAAAAAATAGGCTTAAGTTTGCCTATTGTTTTGGCCGGTTGCCGGCAAGAAAGGCTTTGATCCGCTCCAGCGCCTCGGCAATGGCCTCATCGGAGGCAGCGAAAGAGAGGCGCAGGTAGCCTTCGCCGTGGCGGCCAAAGCTGGTTCCGGCGATGGTGGCGACCCCGGCCTCTTCCAGCAGGCGGTCCTGCATCTGGCGCGCGGTCAGCCCGGTGCGGGTGATATTGGGGAAGGCATAGAAGGCGCCTTCGGGCTTGATGCAGCTGATCCCTTCGATCTTGTTCAGGCCGGCGACGCAGAGATCGCGGCGGCGGCGGAAGGCCTGGCGCATGTTTTCCACGGCATCCTGCGGGCCCTCCAGGGCGGCGATGCCGGCATACTGGGTGGCGGCATTGACGCAGGAATGGGTATTGATCGCCAGCTTGGTGGCCAGTTCGGCCAGGTTCTGCGGCCACAGCCCCCAGCCGAGGCGCCAGCCGGTCATCGCATAGGTCTTCGACCAGCCTTCCAGGATGATCAGCCGGTCCTGCAACTGATCGAGATAGGGGATGAAGCTGGCATAATCCCCGGCGCCGTCGAGCACCAGGCGGGAATAGATCTCGTCCGCCATGATGGCGACATGCGGAAAACGCTGCAGTCCCTCGACCAGCTTCTTCACTTCCGCCGCCGGAGCGACGCCGCCGGTGGGGTTGGCCGGCGAATTGACGATCAGCAGCCGGGTCTGCGGGGTGATGCGGCTGAGCAGGTCGTCAGCGCGGAAGGCGAAGCCATTCTTTTCCAGCAGCGGATAGCCGGCCAGCCTGGCGCCGGTGAAATTGACCAGCGATTCGTAGATCGGGAAGCCGGGATCGGGATACATGATTTCGGCGCCCGGTTCGCCGAACATCATGATTGCGGTCGCCATGGTTACCTTGCCGCCGGGCACGATCACGATCTGCTCGGGGGAGACGGTCTTCTTGTAGCGGCGGGCGATTTCGGCGCAGACGGCTTCGCGCAGGGGCAGGATGCCGTTGGCCGGCGTATAGCCATGATGGCCGTCGCGCAGCGCCTTGATGCCGGCCTCGACCACATGCGGAGGCGTGGGAAAATCCGGCTGGCCGATGCCGAGGTTGATAACGCTCTTGCCCTGAGCCTCGAGGGCCTTGGCCCGGGCCAGCACCTCGAAGGCGCTTTCCGAGCCCAGGCGCGACATGCGCTCTGCAATCTGCATGTGATCCTCCCGACAGATCGTCGGCTGCTTATGCCGGGATTCCGGCCCAGCGGCAACCGCCGAAGAGCGGAACGGCGCTATTCCGCCGCAATCGGGCGCTTTCCGGTCATGGTGAACTGCGCCGCCAGGAAGGACAGGATGGCGCAGCCGGCGATGCCGGCCACCATCGGCAGGGCCGTGCCGTCGACGAAGGCGCCGCTGACAGCCATGATCACGGCGCCGGCGGCAAGCTGGATGGTGCCCATCAGCGAGGAAGCCGTGCCGGCGATCGCGCCGTGATCGGCCATGGCCAGCACCGACGTGACCGGCAGCAGGATGCCGACGAAGCCATAGCCGATGAAAAGGACGGTGCCGAGCACCGCCAGGCTTTCGACGCGGGCGAGCGTGAGTACCAGCAGCAGGGTCATCGCTGCGGCGTAACCGGCCACGGCGGGGCGGACCAGTCGCTGCAGGCCGAACCGGGCGCCGAGCCAGCCATTGAACTGCATGGCGGCGAAAAAGGCGGCGGCGTTGACCGAGAAGGCGATGCTGTAGCCGGTCGGCGACAGGCCATATTGCCCCATCAGCACGAAGGAGGAATGCGACAGGAAGACGAAGAAACTGGAAATCGCCAGCGCGCCGATGGCGGTCAGGCCGAGGAAATTGCGGTCGGCGAATAGCAGGCGGCAACCGGCCAGCAGGCTCGTCAGGTCGCTCTCGGCGCGCAATTCGCGCGGCCGGGTTTCCTTGACGAAGATCGCGGCGAGGAGAAGGCCGAGCAGGCCGGCCAGCGTGGTGAACCAGAAGATGCCGCGCCAGCTCGTCTGCGCGATGATCAGGCTGCCGAACAGCGGCGCAAGGAGGGGAGAGACGCTGAGCACCAGCATCAGCAGCGACAGCAGGCGCGCCTCGTCCACACCGCTATGCAGATCGCGAACGATGGCGCGCGAAATGATGATTCCCGCGGCGCCGCCCAAACCTTGCAGCATGCGAAAGCCGATCAGCATGTCGATATCGCTGGCCAGGGCGCAGCCGACGCTGGCGGCAAGGAACAGCAGGATGCCGAAATACAGCGGCGTCTTGCGGCCGATCATGTCGGAGATCGGGCCATAGATCATCTGCCCGAGCGCGAAGGTGGCGAAGAAGCCGGTCAGGCTCAGCATCGCGGTGTCGGCGCCGACGCCGAGCGCCTGGCCGACGGACGGCAGCGAGGGCAGGTACATATCGATGGCGAAGGGACCGATGGCGGTCAGCAGGCCGAGCACGACAGCGTTACGCAGGAACCGGGGATTGTCCCGCACGGCAAATTCAGACGACATGATTTTTCGATTTCCCTTTACAACGAGCGGCGGAACGCGGCGATAGCTAACGCAGTCATGCCGCAAGGCAATGGCAGGGCGCTGCGGTAGCTGGGTTGATATCAACGTTTTTGGGGGAAGTCAAAGCATGTTCGGGCGCGGCCGTAGCGTCAGCAGGCCGTACAGCAGCAGGCCGTGCCGCCAGCAGGCTGCGTTTGCGGCATGACGTCATGCACGCAGCGTATGAAGCTTGCGGTCAAGATTTGTCATTCTGCGCGACAAAGCCGGAACAGGCTTGCAGGGCTGCGCCGCCTTGCCTAGTGTCCTTTGCCTCACCCAGAGGAAACCCGCGAATGCTGTTCGACGTCCGCACCTATACCTGCCGCCCCGGCACCACCAAGCTGCAGCTCGAACTCTACGAGAAGCTCGGCCTCAAGCCGCAGACGCGCCATCTTGGCCAGCCTTTCGCGTTCCTGGTCACCGAGACCGGCCCGCTCAATACCTATCTGCATGTTTGGGCCTATGAGAGCGCCGCCGACCGCGAAACGAAGCGCGCCGCCATGCAGACCGATCCGGACTGGCAGGCCTATCTGAAAGCCAGCGCCGAAGCCGGCTATCTGCTCAGTCAGCAGACTCAGCTGATGACTCCGGCGAGCTTTTTCCAGACCAAGCGATAACATCCCAAGAGAGTAGAGAGTCATGAAACGCAGTGGAGGTCAGATTCTGGTCGAGCAGCTCCGTATCCAGGGCGTCGATACCGTATTCGGCGTGCCGGGCGAAAGCTTTCTTGCCGTGCTGGATGCCTTTCACGACCACACCAACAGGATGCGTTTCGTGATCTGCCGCCAGGAGGGCGGCGCGGCGATGATGGCGGATGCCTATGGCAAGACGACCGGGCGGCCGGGCATCTGCATGGTCACCCGCGGTCCCGGCGCCACCAATGCCTCGGCCGGCGTGCATGTCGCCTTCCAGGATTCGACGCCGATGATCCTGTTCATCGGCCAGGTCGGCCGCGACATGATGGAGCGCGAGGCCTTCCAGGAGATCGACTATCGCCGCATGTTCGGCCAGATGGCCAAGTGGGTGGCGCAGATCGACGATGCCGCCCGCATCCCCGAATTCGTCGGCCGTGCCTTCAGCGTGGCGATGTCCGGCCGCCGCGGCCCGGTAGTGCTGGCCTTGCCGGAAGACATGCTGACCGAATGGGTCGAATGCGCCGATGGCGAGCCGGTGCAGCCCGTCGAGGCGCATCCGTCGGAGGCGCAGATGGCGCAGGTCAGGCAGATGCTGGAAGCGGCCAAGCGGCCGATGATGATCGTCGGCGGCAGCGGCTGGAGCGAGCAGGTGCGCGAGCAGGTGCAGGCCTTTGCCGCCGCGTCCCACCTGCCGGTCGGCGCCGTCTTCCGCCGCCAGGATTACCTCGACAATGAATGGCCGAATTATGTCGGCGATGTCGGCATCGGCATCAATCCCAAGCTGCAGCAGCGCCTCAAGGACGCCGACCTGCTGCTGGTGATGGGCGCCAAGCTGGGCGAGATGGCGACTGGCGGCTATACGATGATCAATATCCCGGTGCCGGGCCAGACGCTGATCCATGTCCATGCCGGCGCCGAGGAGCTGAACCGGGTCTATCGCGCCAATCTGCCGATCAATGCCTCGAATGCGGCCTTCGCCGCGGCGTTGCAGAAGATAGGTCCCGTCAGGGCCGGCGCCGGCTGGGCCGAGCAGGTGCGCCAGGCCCGCGCAGAATATGAGGCCTGGCAGGAGCCGCCGGTCTCGCCCGGCAGCATCCAGATGGGCCAGGTCATGCGCTGGCTGGATGCCAACCTGCCGGCCGATGCCGTGCTGACCAATGGCGCGGGCAATTACGCCACCTGGCTGCATCGGTTCCACCGCTATCGGCGGCATACCGGCCAGCTTGCGCCGACCTCCGGCTCGATGGGCTATGGCGTGCCGGCGGCGGTGGCGGCCAAGCTGGTCAATCCGCAGCGCACCGTGGTTGCGTTTGCCGGCGACGGCTGCTTCCTGATGACGGGGCAGGAATTCGCCACCGCGCTGCAATACGGCGCCAATGTCGTCATCGTCGTGGTCAACAACGGCATGTACGGC
>NZ_DASVCJ010000025.1:0-61377 GCF_036381655.1 Ferrovibrio sp. | reverse complement strand
GCAAGATGGGCCACACCACCAGGCTCCTGCCGAAGAGTTCATGACACGGCATCGCTGGACAATCGGCGGCTCTTTTGTTAGAGCAGTCGTGGATTCGGAACCTTTGGTTCGGCCAGGGTTGGCTTTTGCCAGTCCCGAAATTCCTCAACCCTCTGAAACGGAGAGTGACGCGCGTGCAAGTCGTCGTTCGCGATAACAATGTGGATCAGGCCCTCAGGGCGCTGAAGAAAAAGATGCAGCGCGAAGGCATCTTCCGCGAGATGAAGCTGCGCGGCCATTACGAAAAGCCGTCCGAGCGCCGCGCCCGCGAAAAGGCCGAAGCGATCCGTCGCGCCCGTAAGCTGGCCCGCAAGCGCGCCCAGCGCGAAGGCGCGCTCTAAGCGCCGCCCCTTCGGTTTTTCGTGAAGATGGAATGAAGCCGCCCCCGGGCGGCTTTTTTCATGCCGGCTTCGGGCCGGCCTTGCCTTGATCAGGGCAATTCGACCTCGTAGGGGCGATTGCCGCGCCGGCAGATATAGACCTCCGGCTCCGGCCGCGCCTCGATGACGAAGCCGGCGCTGCGCAGCATCGCTTCCATGCAGGCGCGGTTCGGAATCCACCAGTTGGTCGGATCCTCGGCATAACGGTGTTCGACGAAATGCAGCTTCGGCGCGCCGGGCGCATCGAATACCGCCGTCTCCGAAAAAGGATAATCCTCCGCCATCGGCTCGACTTCGCCGCTGCCGCGCTGCATCGCCTGGCAGACCAGCATGTCGGCTGCGACCCATTCGTAGATCAGGTCGAGCGCCAGCAAGGGATGCCGCAGATGGTAAAGCACTCCCATGAACAGGACGATGTCGAAGCGCTCGCCCAGCCTGGCAAGCTCGTAGACGGACATCTCGTGGAATTCGACCTCGACGCCGCTGATCCCGGCGGCGAATTCCGCCTGCCGCAGGTAATGCGGATCGGAATCGATGCCGACCACCCGGCTGGCGCCGCGCCGCTTCATCTCGATCGAGAAGAAACCGGCATTGCAGCCGATATCCAGCACCGTCCTGCCGGTCAGATCCTGCGGTAGCGCATCGCGGAAATGGGCCCATTTCACGCTGGGATAATTGCCGAGGAAATGCTCCGGCGCCGTCTCGACGCCGGCCAGGGTCATATTGTGAAACCAGGGAGCGAGCGCGCGAATCTGCCGTTCGATCTGCGCAATGTCCTGCGTTTTACTCATCATCCAGACCGTCCTGAAATCAGCCAATAACCGGATTCAAGCAATGACCGGGCGCGGCGCGTAATCGACCGGCAGCGGCCGCTTCTTGCCGCCGATGGCCTGTCCGCATTCCCCGAACCAGACGACGGTCGGCGGCAGACCCTGCGGCAGAGACGTCGTCGGCGACCAGCGCAGCAGATCCCGCGCCCGCTCGATGTTCGGCTTGCGGCGTTGCGGATCGTCGATCGGCAACGGCTCGTAACTCAGCTCCGAGGAGGAGCCGGTCAGAGCCAGGATGAGCTTGGCCAGCTTCAGCACCGTGAATTCCTGCGGATTGCCGAGATTGACCGGCGCCGTCAGCGTGGCGGTTACGGCCATGAGCGCCATCAGTCCCTGGATCAGGTCCGAGACGTAACAGAAGGAACGCGTCTGCTTGCCGGAGCCGTAGATCGTCAGCGGCCTGCCGCTGAGCGCCTGCATGATGAAATTGGAGATGATCCTGCCGTCATCGGCCCGCATTCTCGGGCCATAGGTGTTGAAGATGCGCGCAACGCGCAGGTCGACCTTGCCGAGCCTCAGATAGTCGAAGCACAAGGCCTCGGCCGCCCTCTTGCCCTCGTCATAGCAGGCGCGCGGACCAACCGGATTGACATGGCCCCAATAGGTTTCATTCTGCGGATGCTCCAGCGGATCGCCATAGACCTCGCTGGTGGAGGCTTGAACGAAGCGCGCGGAATTCCGGGCGGCGAATTCCAGAAGCTGCCGGGTGCCGACCACACATGTCATCAGCGTGTATATGGGATCCGCCTGGTAATGCAGCGGCGAAGCCGGACAGGCCAGATTGTAGATTTCATCGACTTTCAGGCCCTTCGGCAAGGGATCCCTGATATCATGCTGGATGAAGGTGAAGCACCGGTTCTGCTCGAGCTGATGCAGGTTCTGCCGCAGGCCGGTCTGCAGATTGTCGACGCAGTAAACGACATGCCCGCTGGCCACCAGCCGGTCGCATAGGTGAGAGCCGAGAAATCCCGCGCCGCCTGCGACCAGCACGGCCTTTCTCTTGGGTAAAATGATCTCTTTCGCGGACATATGGGACTCCTGAAATCGAAAGCGCCGCCAGACATTCACCACGCGGTGCGGATTCGCCCGCGACCTAGTCAGAGACAATCACCTCGCCGGCCTGCGCCAATCCGGCCCGGGCCGTTCCGACATCGCTCAAGGAAAACAGAAACCGCTCCAGCTGCTGCGCCCGCGCGGAACCGGTATGGTTGCTTAGTACGATTTCCCGGGCGGTCGCGGCCATCTGAAGGCGCCTCGCATCCGAGCTATGCGCGAGTGCCGATATGACGTCGTCCGTCGATCGGGCCACGACGATTGCCCGGTGTTCGGGCAGGATATCCGTCAAGCCATCCCAAGGATCGCTGATGATCGGCGTTCCGCAGGCTGCGGCCTCGAACAGCCGCACGCTCGGAGACCAGCCGGCCGCAACCATATCCGAGCGGGTCGCATTCAGCGTAAAGCGCAAACTGCTATAGAATGCCGGGTGATCGGCAGGCGCGAGATGCTCGATCCTGTCAACGTTCATCGGCCAGACGATGTCGTCGGGATATTGCGGCCCGGCAACGACGAAGCGTCGGTTCGGCAGGTGACGCGCCGTCTCGATCAGAAGCTGCTCGAGCTTGGGCTGCCGATCCGGACTGTAGGTTCCGAGATAACCGAGGTCCCATTGTTTGCCGGCATCCTGGCGCGGACGATAGAATGCTTCATCGACGGCGCAATACAAAGCTTCGGCCCGCCTGGCGCGGAACCGCCGCTCGATATGCTGCAGGATCGGGCCGCCCGAAAAAGACAGATACAGATCGAATTGGGGAACCTGCCGCACTGAAATATAGTCCGACCGGTCCTCCGCCAGATGCGTTGCGGTGACGGGCGTATCGATGTCGTAAAACCCGACAATGCCGGTAGCCCGGTCAAGCACGAGATCGATGACCTCTCGCCCATCCGGAACATAGGAGCCGACCAGTACGGCGTCGGCCGACGAGATGATGCGGCCGAACCGCTTTTTCAGATCGGCAAGACCAGAATAGAAGTCGAGCCTGCAGAAACCCGGATCGAGCAGATCCCGGTTCTGGGCATACCAGGGCACATCGCGCTCAAGGAAATGAATGCGATGGCCGAGCCGCGCGAGGCCCCGCAGCAGAGCCCGATAGGTGGTCGCATGGCCATTGCCCCAGGACGAGGACAGCGACAGGCCGAGGACAACGATCGACAGGGAGGGGCTCACGCCATGACCTCCAACCTTTTGCGCTCGAAGCCGCTACGCAATATGCGGTCGACCTCCGCCGCGCGCCGGTCGTAGGTATGATCGCTCAAGACCCGGCGGAGCGCGCGCCGACCGATTTCCCGCGCCTCTTCGGGCGACAGGCCGGCCAGGATATCGGCGACATCCTGTCCGTCCCGCGCGACCAGGACTTCCTCATCCGGCTGCAGGAACAGTTCGATCCCGCGCCAGGAGTCGGTGATCAGGCAGGCTCCGGCTCCTGCGGCCTCGAAGACGCGCGTGGGCGGCGAGAAGCCGGTCTGCGCCATGCTGTCGCGGTTGACGTTGAGAACCGCTTTCGGCGAAGCGTTGAAGGCGTTGTGATCGCCGGTGGCGACATGGCCGAGATAGCGGATATTGGCCGACTTCGGCTTGTCCTCCCAGCCGGCTCCGCCGAACAGGAAACGATGATCGGGAAGCTGCCGGGCCGGCCTGAGGAAGAATTCCTCGACCCGCGCTTCGCGATCCGGCAGCCGGTTGCCCAGGAAAGCCAGATCGAACGCGAAGTCCTCTTGCACCGGCACCGGATGGTGAGTCTCGGGGTCCAGGGCATTGTAGATCGGAATGCAGTCCCGCGCCCCGAAGACACGGTATTCCTCCACGACGGGCTGACCGCCGCCATAGGTGAGAACGCCATCGAGTTTCGGCAATGCCTCTCGCAGCGGATGATCCTCCGCCTCCCGCAGGCTGGCGAGCGTCGCCGGCGCATCGACATCCCACCAGATCTTCAGCGCCTCGGGACGGGCTTGGGCCATGACGGAGGCGAGAATCTCATCATCCAGCACGCCGACGCCGCTGGCCTTGACCACGGCATCGGCCTGAGCAGCCTCTGCCGCCACCTCGCGCAGACCGGCAGGCGTGGCCTTATAGACGACCACCTTGCACCAGTCGGGATCGTCGATGTCGCGGTGCTTCTGCCGATCATAGGCATCCGGCTCGTAGAAGGTGATGCGGTACCCGCGCGCCGCCAGGGCCCGCAGCAGCCCGCGGTAGTAGGTCGCCGCGCCGTTCCAATAGGAGGAGACCAGGCTGGATCCGTAGAATGCGATTCTCATGGCACCGTCTCCACGGCCCTGCTCGGCCTGCCGGGTACGGAACGCCCAAGCCGCTGCAGGATGTTGAGCAATTGATCGACGCGATGGCTGCAGGTATGCCGCCGCCGGATCGTCTCCAGTCCGCTTGCCGCCAGCGCGCGCGCCAGATCCGGATCGCTCAGAACAGCCGCAATGTGACGCTGCATTTCCTCGCCATTGCGGGCAATCAGGTAATCCTCGCCCGGCCGGAACAGCCCTTCGCTGTCCTCCCAGGGCGCGCAGATGAGCGGGATGCCGCAGGCGAGCGCCTCGAAGACGCGGATGGTGGGAATGCCCGGCAGAGCCATGGCATAAGGCTGGCGCGGGACATGCAGCGTCAGCCGGTGGCGGGCGAATGCCGCCGGAACGTCGGCATTGGCGATCCAGCCGCCATAAGTCAGGCCGGCCGCCTCGATCTCCTGTCTTGCCTCGGCGGGATACCGCACGCCCCTGATCGTTCCCGACAGACGCAGGCGCCGCGCCGGCTCGATCAGAAAATCGGACAGTTCCTTTGTCCTCTCCCCATCGCCCCAATTGCCGATCCAGATCAGGTCTTTTCGCGGTTGCGGCGCATCCGGCACCGGACGGAACAGCCTCTGATCGACCGCTTCATGCCAGACAAAGACATTCCGATCCCAGCCGATGGCATGGTACCGGGCGCGCAGCGACTCGCCAAAAACCAGGATGCCGTCGAAGTCCTGCAACAGCAGGGCAGTAATGCCGTCGCGGTCCGAGACGGCGCGGTGATGCGTGTCGTGAAACAGAAGGGTGAATGGCGCCGCCTGCCAGCGAAGGCGCCCGATGCGGGCGACGATCTCCGGGGCTGTCCATTCATGCACGATCACCACATCGGCATCGGCCAGAAGGGTGGCGTGATCGGTCTGATCGTCATAGGTCCGCACCGGCAGCTCAGGGAAATCCCGGCTGAAGCGCTCAATGGGCTCCGGGCCTTGATCCGCAACGAGATTGCTGCGGCTCCAGCTATCGGTCGGCTCCAGCGCAAGAACGGAATGGCCGCGCGTCGCAAGCTCGCGCAGCACGCCGCGCAGAAAATGCGCATTGCCATGATTCCAGTCCGATATCAGCGATTGTGTGTAGAGGATTATGCGCATTGACCGGCCGGTATTGCGATGGAGGGATGGCTCGACATGGCCTCGTCATAGACCTGCAGCATGCGTTCGGATTGCGCTTCCAGAGTGTAGATTTCGGACCGCCGCCGCGCCGCCTGCGCCAATGCCAGCCGCTCGGTCTCGTCAAGCACCAGCCGATTGATCGCCTCCGCGAGCGCCTGCGGGTCATGGGGGTCGACGAAGAGCGCCGCCCCGTGCCATAGCTCGCGGAAGGTCGGGATATCGGAGAGGACCAGCGCAGCCTCGGCCATCGCTGCCTCCAGGACGGCGAGACCGAATGGCTCGAACAGCGAAGCGGAAACGAAGATCGGCGTTCGCCCCATCAGGCGGCGTATCTCATCGGGGCGCCGATCCCCCAGGGGGCAGGCATGCTCAAGCCGGCAATGCTGCCTATCGGGACCGGAAAGCTGGCCTGCCATGAAAACCGGCCAATCGACATGCTCGGCGGCGGCGTCGATCGCCCGGCCATTCTTAGCGTCGTCCCACCAGCGCCCGGCGGCGAGAACCAGGTTGGCTTTCCGGTAGATCCGCCGCGCCGCACCCGTGCCGTTCGGCACCACCCGGACGGCGTTCGGCGGTAAGCCATAGACCCGCTCCAGCGCGGCGGCGTGACCGTAGCTGGGCGCGACGATCAGGTCCGCCATCTGCAGGCCGCGCGCCGTATAAGCGCGGTTCCAGTCCCACTCGGCCGGCATTGCGCCGCCCCGCACGGCCTGCCACCAGGTCGCGCGACAGGAATGGGAGGTAACGACGATCGGACGGTCGACTTTCAGATCCGCCGCCTGGGACGGCAGGTTGAGATGCAGGAGGTCGATCTCCCAGCGATGGACCAACTCGCCAAGCCATTGCGGCAGCGATGCCAATGGCCCGGGCTCATCCACCTGCCAGTCGAGCGGAATATCCAGCCAGACGAAATCGGCATTGCGCAGCGCCCTTGCCTCCTCCCATTGAGCGGCGGACGGCTCAGGTCCAAGGCCGACGACCAGGACATGCGTCCCTTTGGTTGCCAGGGTTCTGCACAGATCGATGCCGTAGCGCCAAACGCCTCCGACGGCATCTATCGTCATCAATACGCGGCGATCTCGATTCACAGATGATTGCAGCATGGCTCCTCCAGCTCCCGAAGGGGCACAGGCTTGTCGTCCTGGATGTCGCTGAAACCTTGAAAGGCCGTGAGATAGTAGTCGTGCGCCCGCTCCCAGGCGAAATCGTCCGGCTCGCCCCACAGCGCGCGATAACTGGGCGAACTTGGATAAGGGTAAAGCGGCACCGGCTTGTTGGCCCAGACGCCATGCTTCTGCAGATGGTCGCGCCAATATTCGACAAGAGCAGGGTCGTCCTCTGCCACGCCAATCAGATTCCCCTGCACAAAAGGTACATGCTGGCGCGCCTTGATCAGCAGGGCGACCAAATCCTCCGTCTCAAGACGGCACCTCTTGGCAAGCGCCTCGCGTCCTTCCCTGGTCAGGCTTTCGATGCCGGCCTCGATGGAAACGCAGCCGGCCTTGCCCAGCAGCTCGATCAGATCGGGCTTCCACAAATCTATTCTGGTCTGCACGCCGAAGGAGACCGGCCGTTCGACCAAAGCCTCCAGCAAAGGCCTCTGCGGCAGGAAGATCTCGTCGACGAAATAGAGATAGGTGACACCCTGCGCGATCAGGCCGTCGATCTCCTCGAGCAGGAGATCGAGATTGCGCCGCCGATAGCTGTCCCGGTAATCGATCTTGGCGCAAAAGCTGCAATCGTAAGGACAGCCGCGGGACGCCTCGACTTCCGCCCCCGGTCCATCCGGCTGGCGGTCGAAGCGGTGATGATGATGGCCGAGCCGGGCGATCCACTCATCCGGCCAACGAAGCGGCGCATGATCGGCGAAACCGCTGGCATTCGCCGGGCCCGGCGATTGCAGGTCGCCATCCTTAAAGAAGGAAATTCCCTCGATCCCACTGCGATCCTCGCGATCCGCCAGAACCGCAACAACCTCCTCGCATTCGCCGCGCACGACAATGTCGACGCCAAGTTTCCGCAGCGTCGCGGCCGGCGTCGCCGATCCATGCGGCCCGACCGCCACCGTCAAACCGCCCCGTCCGTTCAGAACGCGCAGGAATTCTGCGGGCACGCGCAGCTCGGGCGGCGCGCAGCGCCAGAACAGATAGGTCGGCGCCGTCGCAATCACGGTCATTTCCGGCGCGAACGCGGCGACTTCGTCGGCCACCTGCTGCATCGTCTGGCCCAGAAGGTGGCCATCGGCCAGTAAAACCTCATGTCCCGACCGCTCCAGCATCGCCCGGCCGTAGCCGAGTTCCAGCGGCAGATGGGGCGAGCGGCAGCCGAAATAGATGCTGCCGTCATAGCTCCAGGGCGGATTGACCAATGCAACCCTCATACCTTCAGCCTCTCTGCATCCATGGCTATGATTTCGGCGTCGCGGTCGCAGAAGGCCGCGACCCAGGCAGCAAGATCGCGGATGCCTTGCCGCCATCCCATGCGTGCCTGCCATCTCAGCCGCTGCTGCAGCCGCCGCGTATCCGCGACGAAATAAAGCTGATCGCCGGTCCGCGGCGCTGCATGATGCAAGTCGGGTTCGGCTTTAAGAATGTCGGCTATCTCCTGCAGCACCATGCGCAGACTTACGGCGTTGGCCGGCCCGCCGCCAAGATTGAAGGCCTGACCGGCGACATCGCCGATATTGGCCAGCGCCGACCGATAGGCGGCAACCGCATCACCGACATGCAGAATGTCGCGCACCTGGCGACCGTCGCCGTAGACCGTGATGGGCTGCCCGCGCATGGCGCGGATCAGGAAATGTGCAACCCAGCCCTGGTCTTCGGTTCCGAACTGACGCGGCCCATAGATGCAGCTCATGCGAAGCACTGCGGTCGGCAGCCCGTAGGACTTGGCGTAGTCCAGAACGTATTGATCGGCCACGCCCTTGGAACAGCCATAGGGGGTGCAGAAATCGAGCTGTCTGTCCTCACTGATCCCATTGGCGCGCAATTCAGCATCCGCGGGAAAATGACAATCCCCCAGAACGGCCATCTCGAGATCGTCTAGATCGCCATAAACCTTGTTCGTGCTGGAGAAGATCAGCGGCGTATGGTCATCCTTGCGCCGGAGCGCCTCCAGGACATGCAGGGTCCCGGCGGCATTGACCGAGAAATCCTCACGCGGATCGTTCAGACTCGTCGTCACCGCGACCTGCGCCGCCAGATGGAACACGGCCGCAGCGTCATCGAGAACATCCCGCAAAATGGTCTCGTCGCGTATATCGCCAAGGACCACCTGAAGATTGTCCCGGTGACGTTCCTTCAGCCAGACGAGATTGGCTTCGACGCCGGGCCGCGCCAGGCTGTCGAGGATGATCACCTCGCGCCCCTCGGACAGATAGCTGTCTGCGAGATTGCTGCCGATGAATCCGGCGCCGCCGAGCACGACGATGGGTCCGGCCGAAGCTGCGGTGCGGCCAGCCGTCATGCGACGAGGCCCCGCGTCTCAAGCTCGCGACGCGCGTTCAATCCGCGGTCCATTGCCGTCGAAACCCGCACCCACGCTGCTAGTTCGTCGAGGGCGGCTTCCAAGGGATGCTGCGGTTCGTATCCCAGAATGCTGCGCGCCTTGCCGATATCGGAGAAACAATGGCGGATATCGCCAGATCTAGCCTTGCCGAGGATTTCCGGCGGCGGCAATTGCCGCCCCATCGCCTGGCGAAGCAGGTTTGCCACCTCGGCGATCGTATAGGAGTGGCCGCTGCCGATATTGAATACTTCCTGCGACAGGCCAGGGCGCTTTATCGCCAGCATGAAGGCCTGAACGACGTCCCGGACATGGACGAAATCCCGCCTTTGCAGTCCATCCTCGAAAATCATCGGGGCCTGGCCATGCAGAAGGCGCGAGGCGAAATTCGCCAATACGCCCGTATAGGGATTGGACAAGGCCTGCCCGGGGCCGAACACGTTGAACAGCCGCAGGGCAACGACCTCGATGTCGTAGGCGGCGCCGATGATCAAGGTGCTGCGCTCCTGCACGTATTTGGTGAGCGCATAGATCGAGGCCAGATCCGTCTGCTTCTGCTCGTCTGTCGGCACCGGCTTCAGCGCCACGCCGCCTGGGCCGACCGGATCCCACTGGCCCAGTCGCATCCGCGCCGGATCGCGCCGGACCTGCGTAACAGCCTCCCCGCCTTCCGTTTCATACCATCCTTCGCCGTACACACTCATCGACGATGCAACGACCAGCCTGCCGCAGCGGTCCGCCGCCAATGCTTCCAGCAGATGGGCCGTGCCGAGATCGTTCGCGCCCGTATAGCGCACGATTTCGTACATGCTTTGCCCGACACCGACTTCGGCGGCGAGGTGGAAAACGCCGTCAACCCCTTTCACAGCCCTGCGCAGAGCGTCCGGATTGCGAATATCGTCCCGGATGAAATCGACACCGGCGAGCGGCGCATCCGCGTTCGGACTATCGCCATGGACCTGCGGCACCAGCGAGTCGATGACCCGAACCTCGTCACCGGCATCCAGCAGGGCCTTGCAGAGATGAAGCCCAATGAATCCGGCGCCCCCGGTCACCAGGTAACGTGAAGCCATGTCGGAACCTCAGCGGCGATGGAGAATATCCATGTCGAAAACGCCACAGGCGTTTGTTGTTCCTGAAACACTGGCTATCAGGATTGGTTCCTGATCTCGCATTCCGGCCAAATCTCGCGCGCACATCGCCACGCCACAACATTGTTGTGGCTGTCAGCGCAGCAACTACGAAGTGTTTAATGGCGCTTGCAGTGCGCCACGAACGCACCGCATGCATGATGGCCTTTACTCCGACCCGTCGCCTTCGCAGCAGTTACGGGAACCTCCCGATCAAGCCTGGGTTAGGCCGCGTGTCTTCCGCGAACGAAGGTCAGTCGCCATGAAAGCTGTCGTCTACCATGCCATCATGCTATCGGATATTTTTCCGACCGGCTATTTCGGCGAGCCGCATTGGGCACCTGGGAACGGGCCGAACCAGGTTCGAAGGTCGCGCGGCTCGCCAGCGTCACCGAGGCCTATGAGATCGAGGCCTAAGAGAAATTCGACCGCCGGGCTGCCGGCTGGATGAAAGTGAAGATCGATTCGGCGCAGACGACGGCCTGAAGCGAAAGGAAGCAAGTACCATGTCCGACGAATCGACATTTGCGCGACCACCGCAGCAGCAGGATAGCCAGCCCGGCGAACGCGGCCCGATGCGCCCGCCGCCGCAGGATTGCGCGGCGAATTACAAAGGGGCGGGTAAACTGCAGGACAAGGTCATCCTGATCAGCGGCGGAGACAGCGGCATCGGCAGGGCGACGGCAATCGCCATGGCCAAGGAAGGTGCGGATATATTTTTCGTCTATCTCGAAGAGTCCGAGGATGCCAGACAGACGGAAAAGCTGATCAAGGCGACCGGGAGACGCTGTCAAAGCCTCGCAACGGATCTGGCGATACGCGGCAACGCCGTACAGGCCGTAGCGGATGCGACCGCCGCTTTCGGCCGCATCGACATCCTCATCAACAATGCGGCGGAGCAGCATGTCGCCCAGAGCCTTTCAGAGATATCGGAAGAGCAGGTCCGGCGCACTTTCGACACGAATTACTTTGCCATGTTCTTTCTGACACAAGCCTCACTGCCGCATCTGAGGGGCGGCGCCGCCATCGTAAACACCACGTCAATCACCGCCTTCCACGGCAATCCCGGGCTGATCGACTACTCGTCCACGAAGGGCGCTATCGTCTCGTTCACCCGCTCGCTGGCAAAATCCCTGGTGAAGAGCGGCATACGGGTCAATGCCGTCGCACCCGGTCCGGTCTGGACCCCTCTCATTCCGGCCTCCTTTCCAGCCGAGGCCGTGGCGGAATTCGGCAAGAGCAATCCGATGGGTCGCGCGGCCGAACCGGATGAAATCGCCCCCTGCTTCGTTTTCCTGGCCAGTTCCGATGCCGGTTTCATGACCGGGCAAATCCTCCACCCGAATGGAGGAGAATACTTCGCCTGAGAGCAGCGGCGTTTGGGAACTTTCGGCGGCAATAAGCCGTTTAAGGCCGGAAGTTTTACGGAAAGGACAAGATCATGTCCGATCTGCCGAGGCTGATGCGCGATGCCGCTTTTCTAGTCCTGGTTCTCAGCGCACTTGGTTTGGTCACCTAAGTCCTTATCAGACTTAAGCAACTGACAGAGTACCCAGTAACTTTTTTGAATTGCATGTATTTTCCGGTTGCAGAGGAACGATGTTCTTTCCGCGGGCGCGGAAGGAAACGTCTATTTTTTGTCACGGCATTATCCTCCTTTTCTTTCTAGAACAGGCTGCCCCCTCCCTTCATCCTGACCTTCCAGTCGCCAGGCGGAATCCCGTCGCGAATACCGATGAGAGAGGCCTTCGTATGCCGGAGAGTGTAAACGATCTTCTCGTCACAGCTCTGCCCGCCATGAAGGTGCTGGCGCTGCGCCTGACGCGCGATCATCACAACGCTGAAGACCTGGTGCAGGATGCCGCCGTCAGGGCGCTGTCGCGCGCGAACCTCTATTCCTCCGGGACGAATTTCCGCGCCTGGATGTTCACCATTATGCGGAATCAGCATATTGACCAAATTCGCCGCCATCGCCAGCATATCGCCGTCGATGACCTTCCGCCGCATAGCCAACCGGCCGCCGGGGCCAGCCAATACGACGAAACCGCACTTGGTGAGCTTGATACCGCCATTCGTGCCCTGGGTGTGGAACAGCGCCGCGTCATAACCCTTATCGCCGCGCACGGTCATTCCTACGAGGAAGCGGCCGCCATTTGCGGCTGCCCGACCGGCACGATCCGCAGCCGGCTGGCCCGCGCCAGGACGCAGCTCAAAAAGGCGCTGACGGGCGACGAGCTCGGCTGATCTTTCGCCAAGCATGGCCGCACAGCGTCAACGAATTCGCTTCTCCCGCGGCCGCCCCGGCCTGTGTTGCTTGGGTCTGGCGGTGTAGGCTGCAGCGCCGCGCAAATCCTCGACAAATGTCTCGTAGGCTGCGTGCCTGAGCGCCTCGTCCCGCTGATGGAGCAAAGATGCGGGATGCAACGTGATGAAGACGGCCATGCCGCCATCCAGCGGTATCGCTCTGCCGCGTTCCTCGCCGACCAAGACCCGTCGTCGCAATATGGACTGCGCCGCAGTGGCTCCCAGCGCCACAATCACTTGCGGCTTGACGATGCCGATTTCGCGGGTCAACCACCAGCGGCAGGCCTCTATTTCGGCGCTGTTCGGCCGCCTGTGCAGTCTGCGTTTTCCGCGCGGCTCATTTTTGAAATGCTTTACGGCATTCGTAACATACGTCGCCTTGCGATCAATTCCCGCCGCCTTTAGAGCTGCATCCAGGATATTCCCCGCAGGGCCGACAAAAGGCAGGCCCGCTAGGTCCTCCCGGTCGCCTGGCTGCTCGCCGACCAGCATCATGCTGGCGGCCCTCGCGCCGTCTCCACCAACAGCCTGCGTCGCATTCCTGTATAGATCGCAACGCCGGCAGCGTTGCATGTCCGCCTTTAGAGAGGGGAATCCCGCCATCACCGCCTCCAGCGCGGCATGCGCATTTGAACCGGGGGCCGATACGCCACAGGGGTTCCAAGCAGGACCGCTAAGGGGTCCGACGATGACCGCTTCAACGCAGAACCGGAAAATCGACGCGAAGCCCTTTCTGTCTCGGGTCCGCAATTTCTCCACGCAGCTGCCGCACATATCCGGCGATCAGTGCCTCCGCGACGGGAAATTTCTGTGTGGCCCCGTCGGGGGCGTCATTCGCGATAACCAATGTGGAGTGGCCGGGTGCGCGGGAGAATATCTGAACGATGATGCGGAGCCTTGCATCGTCCTGTGCTTGCCCTTGCCTTGGCGCAAGCTGGATCGCCTCGATGGTCAGCATGGCAAGGACGATTGCGGCATCGATGGCGATCGCCATATGCGGCACCATGGTGGAAACCGTCACCTTGCCGCCGTCGTTGGGCACCATCTGCGTGCAGATCGCCGGGAGGAAGGCATCGACATAGACTTTGCGCGGATCGGAGGAGGCACTCATCTCCTGATAGATCGCGGCCAATGCACCGATACGATGACGCAGGTCGGTCATCGCCCAGCGGAAGTCATGGTCCTCAGCCTCCCTCAATCGGATGCTGGTGATACTGGAGAGGATCTGGAGATTGTTCCGAAAGCGATGATTGGCCTCGCGCCATAGCTTCTGGTGATCGGCAAGCGCCGTTTGAAGCCGTGCGATCTCCTCGGCCGCAATCTCGCCGGATGCCGCGCCGCCGCCGTCTGGATTCATATGGGATATCTCCAAAGCAGCTGATGCCGGAAAGCTCCTAAAGGCGGCGCAGGACTTTGTGCCCGCCCGCACCTTCGACCTCTCTCGTTCGGCCAACCTTACGCAGGAGTGCCTCGACATTGCTGGACTTGCCGCCTTCGTTTTCACCGCCGGCCCCGCCATCGAGCATCGCCGCCATCGCTTGCCTGGCGCGCGAGAGCCGGCTCTTGATGGTCCCGATGCTGCAGTCGCAGATCATCGCCGCTTCTTCATAGGACAGGCCGCTGGCGCCGATGAGAATCAGCACTTCGCGCTGTTTCAGAGGCAGCTTGTACAACGCCTGCGCGACTTCCTGAAGCTCAAGCTTCGCCTGCTGCGCGGGCTGCGCCACCATGCTCTCTGCATGCCGCCCCTCTGCGTCCGCCACTTCCCGCCGCTTCTGGCGCAGCAGGTTGTAGTAGGTATTCCTCAGAATTGTATAGAGCCAGGCGCGCATACTCGTGCCCAGCACGAAGGCCTGCCGATTGGCCCAGGCCTTCGTCAAGGTTTCTTGGATCAAATCATCCGCCAGGTCTCTATTGTGGCAGAGCGAATGTGCCCATGCACGCAGTGCGGGGATTTCCTCAAGCAAGATCGTCCTGAAATCCGACTTCGATGCCATTGGTGTCCTTTACATAGGCGTTATTCGCCACACCTTACGGCCAATGCTAATGGCAACGTGCAGCAATCAACATGAACTTGTCTTCGAGATCGTTATGCACACGTGTGAAGGCTGCGGGAAAAGAGTGGCGATAGTGCGGCAAGATATCTGTAAACGCACAGACCGCCATGATCGTTCCTGATGGCCTGCCGGAATTCTCTTCTTGTTGCAGGTCAGATGTCGTGAAAAGATCGTTTGGAAGGCTTCCTTTCCTGCTGATACCGTGGGTAGCGACCAAAGGAGAGCTCAGATGATCCGCCTAATGGATACAATCAAGCACCAAGTCCCGTATCTACGTCGCTACGCACGCGCGTTATGCTGGGATCCGGATGTTGCAGATGCCTATGTCTGCTCGGCGATCGACCGTCTCATCGAGATGCGCGGCTCCGCCCTTTCGTCCGGCAAGTCCATACGCCTGCAGCTTTATCGCTCCCTGAGCGACATTCTGATGGCAAAGCAGATCACGGCGGATCCGAGATTCCTGTCGCCGCACCTCGATCTTCGTATGGCGCATAAATGCCTGGCTTCGCTTCCGCTTCAGAACAGGCAGGCGGTTCTTCTTTCCGCGCTGGAGGATTTCTCGCTGTCTGAGATCGGTTACATCCTCGGACTCGCCGAGGATGAGATCGCGAAGCTGATTTCGACGGGCAACCGTAAAATCCTGAAATCGGTCTATACGGACATTCTGATCATCGAGGATGAAGCGGTGATCGCCTACGACCTCTCGGCGATACTCCGCGAGCTGGGCCATAAGGTATTGCCGGTCGCATCGACCAAGGCCGAGGCCATCCGCTCCGCCAGTTCACACAATCCCGGCCTGATCCTGGCGGATATCGAGCTGGCCGATGAAAGTTCGGGTTTGGACGCCGTTCACGATATATGGTCCAACCGCATGGTGCCGGCGATCTTCATAACCGCCTATCCCGAACGTGTCGTACCTGCCGGACGGCCGGACTACTCCGTTCTGCTGACGAAACCCTATGAGCCGGAAAGCGTAAAAGGTGCGGTCAGTCGAGCCTTGTTCCTCGCGCCGGGACGTTAGCGTCCGGTACTTAGCGATGGGAAGCGTCAGCTGCCGCAAAAAGAGCCGCGAGGCGGAAAGGGGCAGTAGACCGCCTCCGTCTTGATAGCGCGACTAGGACGCGTCATTTCCCTCTAACCGGGCGACAGTCTCAGTCGATCTTCCGGTCGAGTTCTTCCAGCTTCTCCAGGATTCGGTCGGGGATAGGTTCGCTTGCGATGTTGTCGAAGAGCTGCTTCAGGCTCCGGCCCAGCCAGTCGTGACTCACTTCCGGATTCTCGGCGCCGGGTATGCGCACGGGCTCGCTTGCCATCTCTCTACGATGCGACCGACCAGTCGATCTTCCTTCTGAACCGCTCATTTATGCCTCGCATGGAATCCCGCTCTCAGGCCAGGGCGTCTTGCCGATCCAGACAGCACACTCGCCGGGGAGAACTTCAATATAAAACTTATGCAAAGTCCAACCCTTTCTAGCGCTGCCGGTAACACCCACCCCTGTCCCACTTACGAGCCGGGATCAACTTTAAACAACGGCCACATTGTTTTGTTTCATTATTTCTCGACGCCATACTTCTCAATGCACGCGACCATCCGGACGAGCCAGGCATCTACAAGGATGGCTGCAGCCATAACCGAGCGGAACATACTTCTCCCAGAAATGTAACAAGATACGGTCGTGGCGCGGCAAGAGTATCCATGGAAGGCGGTTCGATATGGCCACTAGGAAAGCGGCGAAAAAGAAAGCTGCGGGTCGGGAAAAATCACGCAAGGCCGCATCGCGAACGGAAAACGCGGAAGAGAATGGCCGATCCGGCGATTTGAGTGCGCGTTCAATCTGGACGGGTAATCTTCGTCTTGCCCTGGTGTCAGTGCCGGTGCGGCTGTATCCGGCCGTCAAAGGCACTGCCAAGATAAGCTTCCATCAGGTCCATAAGCCGTCCGGTAAGCGCATCCGGTATCAGAAAGCCGTCCCCGGCATCGGGCCGGTCGACACGGACGAGATCGTCAAGGGCTTCGAGGTATCGAAGGACAGTTACGTCCTGATCGATCCGGAAGAGATCGAAGCGATCAAGGTCGAGGCGAAAAAGACCCTCGATCTCGTACAGTTCGTCGAACAAAGCGATATCGACCCCATCTGGTACGAGAAGCCGTATTACGTGGCCGCCGATGGAGAACTGGCCGAAGAGGCCTATGGCGTGTTGCGCGATGCGTTGCGATCGTCGAAGCGCATCGGATTGGGACAATTCGTGATGCGGGGGCGCGAATATGTCGCGGCGCTGAAACCCTGCGGCAAGGGCCTTCTGCTCGAGACCCTGCGGTTCGCCGATGAGCTGCGGCGCGCAGCGCCCTATTTTTCCGACATCGCCGACGTCGTCTCGGATAAAGAGCTCCTTTCCCTTGCGTTGGAGCTGATCGAACGCAAAAGCGCCCCCTTCGATCCCAAGCGCTTCAAGGACAATTACACCGAGGCGATCCGGGAGCTCGTCGACGCCAAAATCAAGCATCGAAAACCGGTCCATATCGAGGAGGAAAGAGCCGCCGGCGGCGCCAAGGTCATAAACCTGGTCGAAGCGCTCAGGCGCAGCGTGAAGGGAGCCGACGCATCCGGAGCTGGCGCAAAAGCCCATGCGAGACGGCAAGCAGGTTGAGCACGGCCTCACGACCAATCGGCACAGCGTCAAATCTGTGGTGGCCGTCACGGTTTGCACGACACTTCTTGCGCTGGCCGGCCTCTCCTCGCTGACCGGCTTTCTCATCATCCGCGCCGGACTGTACAATGTCGCAACGACGGCGCCGCATGGCTCTGCCGTCTACTGGCTCTTGCACACCACCATGCGGCAGTCCGTGAAGCACCGGGCGGATGGCATAGCTGTTCCGAATGGACGGGGGAAAAACCTCGCCGAAGGCGCCGGCCTCTTTCAGGACAATTGCCGGCGCTGTCATGGCGCACCCGGGATCGCACCGGATTCCTTCGCGCTGGGCATGATGCCGGCGCCACCCAATCTGGTGCAGACCGCGCGGGAATGGTCGCCCGGCGAGATTTACTGGACCATCCGCAACGGCGTGAAGATGACCGGGATGCCGGGATGGCAGTTCCGGCTGGACGACGCGCAAATCTGGTCCCTCGTCGCCTTCATTTCCTGCCTGCCGAAAATCTCGCCCGAGGATTATCGATCCGGAACGGCGAATGCGAATGGCCGCGGAAAGGATGCCTGGGTGAGCCTATGCCGATAGTACCGCTTCCACCCGTCCCGCGACGAAGCGGCCGGACATTGCCGGTCGCCATTCTTCTCTGCCTGTCCATGCTGTCGGGATGCGACAAGCCGGCGCAAGGCCGCAGCGGAGCATATTCGGCCGCCGACGCAATCAGCGGCAAGCTGGCTATATATCACTATGGCTGCCCGACCTGCCATCGCATTCCTGGCATTGCCGGTGCGAATGCGTCAGTCGGCCCGAGCCTGGAGCGGATGGCGGAACGCCAGTATATCGCCGGCATCCTGGCGAACAGGCCGGACAACATGGTGGCCTGGCTGCTGGACCCGCCATCGCTGAAATCGGCCACCGCAATGCCGAAACTTGGCATGCCTCGCAGGGACGCCGAGGACATTGCCGCTTATCTCTATACCTTGCGCCGGTGATAATACCGCGGCGTCAGCGGCTCTGCTTGCCGACGATGCCGGCGGACAGCGCCATCCGGACAAGATGCGACAGGCTGTCCGCCTCCATCTTCTTCATCAGATTGGCGCGGTGGATTTCAACCGTTCGCGGGCTGATCTGCAGCTCGTAAGCAATGATCTTGTTGGGATTGCCGATAACGAGCTGTTCCAGCACGTCTCTCTCACGCGGCGTAAGCGCGGCGATCCGCGCCTGCAGCGCCTTCGAAGCGCTGGTTTCTGGATTGGGCCGGCGCTGCGCCCCCAGGGCGCGCCGCACCGCCTCCAGGATGGTTTCGTTGCCATAGGGCTTTTCCACGAAGTCGACTGCCCCGGCCTTCATGGCCTTTACCGCCAGCGGCACATCGCCATGGCCCGTCACCATGATGACCGGAAGAGAGGCTGCCTTCGCCGTCAAACGGTCCAGCAGCGCCAGCCCATCCATGCCAGGCATGCGCAGATCCGCCAGGACACAACCGCCTTCGTCAGGCGCGAATGCGCTCAGGAACGCTTCCGCCGTCGCATAGGTCTTGACGGTGAACCCCTGCGTCTCGAGCAGCGCCTGCAGTGACTCGCGCACAGCCTCGTCATCGTCCACGACAAAGATCGTCGCAGTATCGGTCATTCCGCTTGCCCTGCATTCGCCGAAGACGGCAGCACGAACCGGAAAGCGGCGCCGCCGCCCGGATTCTCCTCCGCCCAGATTCGCCCGCCATGGGCGTCGATGATTGATCTGCTGATCGACAATCCGATTCCCATGCCGTCCTTCTTGGTCGTTATGAAGGGCTTGAAGAGCTGATCCGCGACTTCCGGCGGGATACCCGGCCCGGTATCGATGATGGCGACCTCCTGATCGCCATTCGGATGCGCCTGCAGCCGGATGGTAAGTATCCGCCGCTCGGAACGCCGCAATACCTCTATCGCATTGCGGACAAGATTGACGATGACCTGCTGGATCTGGATTTTGTCGATGTGGACGGGCGGAAGCGTCGCCGAGAGATCGAAGATGACCTGAATGCCATCGACACGGCTGCCGACGGATGCAAGATGGCTGGCTTCCTCGACCACTTTGCCGAGATTCTCCTCCGTGCGCTCCACCGTGCCTTTCTCGACGAAGCTGCGCAGGCGGCGGATGATCTGTCCCGCCCGCTCGGCCTGGCTGGCCGCCTTTTCCATGAATTCGAGGGCACGGGGCGGGGCCGAGGCTGCAATAGCCAGAAGCTGCCTCGCCGCCTCGGTATAGTTCATGATCGCGGTGAGCGGCTGGTTCAGCTCATGCGCAAGCGATGAGGAAAACTGCCCCATGGCGTTCGTCCGCGACACATGGACCAGTTCCGCGGTCAGTTCCTGAACCCGCCGCGCCGCCTCATGGCGTTCGGTGATGTCTCTTACGACGCCGATGAAACCGCGGCTTTCGCCGATGGCCATTTCGCCGACCGACAGATCGATGGGAAATATCGCACCATCCTTGCGTTTTGCCTGAACCTCCCGCCCGGTGCCGATGATCTTCGCGACGCCGGTCGTGATGTAATTGTGCAGATAGCCGTCATGGGCACTGCGATACGGTTCGGGCATCAGCATGCTGACATTCCGGCCCAGCACCTCTTCCGGCTGGTATCCGAAAATGCGCATCGCGGCCTTGTTGAAAGTCTCGATACGGCCCTTGGCGTCGATCGCGATGATGGCGTCATGGGCATTGTCGATCACCGCGCGAAACCGCTCGGCGGCGTCGCGTTCGGAACTTCTCATCTGCTGATGGGCCGCCGCGCTATGACGCAGTTCCTCGGCCTGCTGGATCAATCTGGTCTCGGCCAGATAGACGTCGCGATATGCCATTCCCAGGACGACAACGATCAGCAGGGAAATCGAGACTCCCGCCAGAAGCCATAGCCATTGACCCCTGGTCAGCGGCCAGTCGAAACCCGGAGGCGCAAAGTAAAAAAGCGCGCCCAAGAGGGCCGCGCTCGTCGCTCCAACCCCGGCGATATAGATGATGCGCCGTCCGTCTTTCACGATCACAGGGCTCTACTAAGCATTCCGGGGAATGTAATTAACGCTAGAACCATTTTATGGTTTGTTCGCTCGCAAGAAAACTCTAATTTCCATATGGAATATGTTTTATGCCACCTTATCCCCGATTCGCGAAGCGACCGGCTTTATGAATAAGGCCACGACGGCAGGATGACGCCGCCGAATCTCGGCCTCCAGCGCCTCCACTTCTGTCTCGATAGCCGTCGTCGACAAGTCATCGGCAAACGCGATGTCCAATGCAACGACAATCTGGTCCGGGGCGAGATGGACGGTCATGATCCGGCCCGTTTTCTCGACCTTGCGGCGCCGCTCGCTGATGGTACGGATCGCTTCCGTGATCTCCGCCCCTGCCCGCTCGCCAATAAGAAGACCTTTCGTCTCGCGGGCCAGGACCAGAGCGGTAACCCCCAGAATCAAGCCGATCACCATCGAGGCGCCTCCGTCCGCGTAAGGCAAATCCAGTTCCGTCGCACCGAAATTGCCAAGCGCCGCCACGCATATGCCCAGGAGCGCCGCTGTATCTTCCACCACCACTATGAAGGAAGGCGGGTCCTTGCTTTGCACGATGGCCTGCCAGAAGCTCCTGCCGTTTGCGGTCCGTCTGAACTGCCTCACTGCGATGAGCCAGGATGCCGCCTCGAACAGGAAGGACAGGGCCAGAACCAGGTAGTTGGCAGCGGGATTCTGGATCGGCGTAGGCTCAAGCACATGCAGAACGCCCTTATACGCCGATACCGCAGCCCCCAGGGCAAAAAGCTGCAACGCAACGACAAAGCTCCAGAAATACAGTTCCCGTCCGTAGCCCAATGGATGGCTGCCGTCCGGCGCCTTTCCGGCCCGGCGGTAGCCATACAGCAGCAGCAGCTCATTCGCGGTGTCCACCAGGGAGTGCACGCCCTCGCTCAGCATCGAGGCACTGCCGGTGAAAAGGGCGGCGGCGAATTTCGTCGCCGCAACGAGGAAATTGCCGGCGAGTGCCGCATAAATGGACAGCTTGGAAGAGCCGCTTGCCATGGCTTATAAACACAAAGAGGCCCGGAATGGCCAATCGTCAAGTCGAAGGACGCAAGCCATGCAATTCGACAATCGCGCCGTGGTCGTGACCGGCGGTGCCGGGGCACTTGGCTCCGCCGTGGTAGAGACGCTGCTGCAGGCTGGCGCGCACTGCTATGTACCCGTTCGATCCGGCACTGTCAGGCCGCCACAGGGGGATTGTGTTACGTTCGTGACTGGCTGCGATCTCTCCAGTGAGGCGGCCGTCGAGGCTTTCTACTCGCGGATTCCAGATTTATGGGCCTCGATCCATGTCGCCGGCGGCTTCGCCATGTCAAAGCTGACGGAAACGAGCAAGGCCGATTTCGATCGGATGCTGGATACCAATCTCGCCTGTTGTTTTCTGTGCTGCCGAGCCGCGGCCCGGCGCTTCGGCGCCGCCGGGGGCAGGATCGTCAATGTCGCCGCCCGACCGGCATTGGAGCCTTGGCTGGGGGCGGGCATGGCTGCCTATACCGTCAGCAAAGCCGGCGTTGCCGCACTCACCGCGGCACTGGCCGCCGAACTGGCCGAACGCCGGATTCTCGTCAATGCCGTCGCACCGTCCACCATCGACACGCCGGGCAATCGCGCCGCGATGCCGAAAGCCGATCACACCTCCTGGGTCGCGCCGCAGGCGATTGCCAGGACGATCGCCTTTCTCGCATCGCCCGACAATATGGCGACCAGCGGCGCCGTCCTGCCCGTCTATGGGCGGGCATAGCCCGCCAAGGCAGCGGGCTGGCCAGCATTCAGGGAGGTCGATTATGGCAAAAGCGAAAAACATCCAGGTCAACAGGGATCGGTTGTGGGGAAGCCTGATGGAGATGGCGAAGATCGGGGCCACGCCGAAAGGCGGCTGCGCCCGCCTCGCCTTGACCGATCTGGACAAGCAAGGCCGAGATTTGTTCGTCCGCTGGTGCAAGGAGGCGGGCTGCACGATCACCATCGACCGCATGGGCAACATCTTCGCCCGCCGGCCCGGCAGGAACAACGAGCTTCCGCCGGTGGTGACCGGCAGCCATCTCGATACCCAGCCGACCGGAGGAAAGTTCGACGGCGTTTACGGCGTGCTGGCCGGTCTGGAGGTGATCCGCACGCTCAACGACTTCAACTTCGAGACCGAAGCGCCCATCGAGGTTTCGGTCTGGACCAACGAAGAGGGCTCGCGCTTCGCCCCGGCCATGGTGTCCTCCGGCGTCTTCGCCGGCGTCTTCACCGAGGAATACGGCCATAGCCGTACCGATCTCGATGGCAAAACCATCGGCAACGAGCTCAAGCGGATCGGCTATTTCGGCGACGCACCGGTCGGCGGCCGCAAGTTCAAGGCCTTCTTCGAGGCGCATATCGAACAGGGGCCGATCCTGGAGGGGGAAAAGCGGACCATCGGCGTGGTCCAGGGCATTCAGGGCATGCGCTGGTTCGAGGTGACACTGACAGGCACCGAAAGCCACGCCGGCACCACGCCGATGAACCGGCGCAAGGATGCCATGCTGGGCTGCGCCCGCATCGTCGACCGCATCAACAAAATTGCGCTCGATCACAAGCCGGGCGTCTCCACGGTCGGCCTCGTGAAGGTGAGTCCGAATTCGCGCAACACCATTCCGGGAACGGTGTTCTTTTCGGTCGACCTGCGGCATCCGCAGGATGCGGAATTGGCGAAGATGAAAGCCGATCTGGAGCGGACCTGCGCCGAAGTCTGCGGCGACCTTGGCCTGACTTACGACTGCAAGGAGGTCTGGGATTCACCGGCGGTGCATTACCATCAGGATTGCATTGCCGCTGTCCGCAAGGCCGCCGAGGAAGCCGGCTTTGCCCATATGGATATCGTCTCCGGGGCGGGCCACGATGCCGGCTATATCAATCGCGTCGCGCCCACAGGAATGATTTTCGTCCCCTGCGCCGACGGCATCAGCCACAATGAAGTCGAATCGGCAACGGCCGAGGATCTCGCGGCCGGCTGCAACGTCCTGCTGCGCGCGATGCTGGAGCATGCGGCCTGACGTGAAATACGTCAGATGGCGGCGGCGGCTTCAACGCATCCGGCTGCGGCAAGACAGCCGGGTTTCTATTCCGGGGCCGCCCCCTTTTTCATCAACTGCAGCAGGATCAGCATGCGATCCCGCTCCGCTTCCAGATCCGCAATGGATCGGCCTTTCGCCTCTTCGGCGACGCCCTCCACCAGGGCCTGCTTCGTCGCCTCGTCGAATCGCGGCTGCCCCAGCGATTCCCAACGGCGCACCTGGCTGGGCCCGAGATGATCGAGGTAATGCCGGATTCCGCCATCGCCGCCGCCCAGGTGATAGGTCATATGCGGCCCCATGATCGCCCAGCGCAGTCCGGGGCCGAAAGCCATGGCGGCGTCGATATCGGCCACGCTGGCGATACCCTGCTCCACCAGATAGACCGCCTCCCGCCAGACCGCCGAGGACAGCCGATTGGCGATATGGCCCGGCATTTCGCGGCGGAGCACGACCGGATGGCGACCGACCGACCGATAGAAGGCGACCGCCCGCTCCATGATGGCATCGGATTCTCCGACGATCTCGACCAGAGGTACCAGGTGCGGCGGATTGAATGGATGCGCGGTGATATGCCGTTCCCGATGCCGGCAATCCGCAATCAGCCGGCTGCGCAGCAGTGACGACGTACTGCCGGCGACAATCACCTCGGGCGGAAGCTGCGCGTCGATCTCGGCCAGAAGGCGCCGCTTGAGCTCTTCGTTTTCCGGCGCATTCTCCTGAACGAAATCGGCTCCGTTCAGGGCCGCAGACAATTCGGTCGTGAAGGTCAGCCTACCCTTTCCCGTGCAGCCTAACGCCGCCAGTTGAGGCAATGCCTTTTCGACCATCTTCAGAAGGTAGGCTTCCGATTTCGGCGCGGGATCCGTCGCCTGCACATCGAGCCCGTGGGCGAGGAAAAGAGCCGTCCAGCTTGCACCGACGGTGCCGCAACCGACCACCGCCACTTTCCGCGGAAGCTCCATCGCCTCTCCTAGCTGCCCGCCTGCGGGGCCAAATCCGTATCGGGACGAATTCTATGTCGCCGTAACAGCCAGAGAAACACAAAAGCTGCTGCCGCCACGCCCAAGCCATACCATGTCGGCAAGGCCGACAACGTGGCGATAGCCAAGAGCACTACGGCATTCACGATCCTGGAATCGAAGAACCGGGCGCCGCCGAAGAATGCAGCGAATGCCATGGTGAAAATGAACCCGGATAGCGCTGCCTCGGCAAAGTCGAGCCAGCTTCCCGCCGCCAGCATGCCGGGATAAGCGAGAAACATGAACGGGATCACGTATGTGACCGCGCCCAGTTTGCAGGCTTCGCGGGCGACGCTGAGCCAATGCGTCTGCGCGATGCCAGCCGCCACGAATACCGCAACGCAAACCGGCGGAGTGATGACGGATATGGTGGCGTAATAGAAGACGAACATATGGGCGATGATCGGCGGCACGCCAACCTTGATCAGCGCGGGCGCCATTACGGCGGCGACCAGCACATAAGCCGCCGTCGTCGGGATACCCATGCCCAGAATCATGCAGACGACGGCCGTCACAAGCGCGATCAGCCATACCGAATTTCCGGCCATGCTGACGATCACGGAGGACAGCGTCACGCCAAGGCCGGTCATATTGACCATGCTGACCAGGATCTGCGCCCCGGCCAGAAGGATGCCGATCATCACCAGCGCCTTGCCGGCATCCTCGAGGCTGTCGAGGATGAGCTTCAGGGTGGATCGGATATCCTTGGCGCTGTGCAGATTGAGAGCCAGGAAGCTTCCAAACAGGCCGATGATGCCGAAAAACGCCGACGTCTGCACCGACCGGCCGGTCAGGATGCCGAACAGCAAGGCTCCGAAGGCCATGATGATCGGCCCGGTCCGCCGCAGCGCAAGCACGCTGGCCCAGGATGGCATCTCCGATTCCGGCACCACCTTGAGACCGCGATTGATGGCGATGAAGTGAATGGTCGCGAAGGCACCGAGATAATAGAGGAAGGCGGGTAGGACGGCGGCCTTGGCGATGTCGAAATAGCTGCGGCCGATGATCTCCGCCATGACGAAGGCCGCCGCCCCCATGACCGGAGGGGCGATCTGGCCGCCGGTGGAAGCGACCGCCTCGATCCCGCCGGCCAGAGCAGGCGGGTATCCCAGCCGCTTCATCAAGGGGATGGTGAAATTGCCCGTGGTTGCCACATTGGCCACGGCGCTGCCGCTGATCATGCCGAACAGGCCGGAGGCGACTGTGGCAATCTTGGCCGCGCCGCCCGGCGAACGGCCGCTGAGCCGGACCGACAGATCCATGAATGTCTGGCCGCCGCCAGTGAACAGCAGAACGCTGCCAAACAGGATGAAGGCGCCGATCGTCGTGCTGGCGACTCCGACCAGCAGACCCCAGACGCCCAGATCGCCAAGCAGCAGCGTTTCCGTAACGAAATAGACATCGAAGCCGCGATGCCCGAGCGAGCCCGGTAAATACTGCCCCAGCAGCGCATAGGCCAGCCCCGCGGCAGCGATGCCCGGGAAGACCCAGCCGATGGCACGCCGCGACACCTCGAGGATCGTCAGCACCAGTCCGGCCGTCAATGCGATGTCGAGCGAGGTCGCCGTCGGCAGGCTTTCCATGATCTCGTCATAGTTGACGATCGTGTAGATGCAGGCGGCGAGCGATATGCCGCAGGCGGCGAGATCTATCGCCGCTCCCACCGGGCGCCAGCGCTTGCCGGCACCCAGTGGAAACATCAGAAGTCCGAGGATGACGATCAGCCCGATAAAGATCGCCCGCTGGATAAGGCCTTCGAAAGCGCCGAATGCCGACGTGTACAAGATGAACAGGCCGAGCAAGGCAGCGACTGCCTTTGTCGTTACGGCGTACATTCCAAAGGCCTCCCAGGGGCGTCCGTATGTGGCTTAGGAGGATTTCGGCATCAACTTTGCCGGAATGCTGACGTTATGCTCCTTGAGATAGCGGACGACGCCCGGATGCAGCGGGATCGTGCCATTCTCCACGGTCATCTTCACGAGATCCAGCCCTTTCAGGCTGCTGAGGGCGCCGGACTGCACGGTCTTGTCCTCGAAGACGGCCTTGGCGATCTGATAGGCGATCTCCTCGGGCAGGTCCGGGCGGGCATGCACGGCAAGGCCAAAGCTCCAGGTCGTATAGGCCGGAACGCCCTCCGCCGCGCCGGCAGGAACATCCACCACCGAGAGATCGGGGAAAGCTTCCGCCACCTTCCTTTTCTGCTCCGCATCGAGGGACAGGACCTTGATCGGCGTAAACGTCGCGATGTCGAGCGTCGAGCCGTCCAGCTTGTTGCCGACGCCGGATTTTACCGTGCCGATCACCCGGTTGTCCTTGATCGCATCGACGATGTCGGTGGTAGAGCCACGGACGTAATCAGGCGCGATCCCGAGCACCTTGAACACCGCCTCGGCCGTCTTTTCCGTGGCCGAGCCCTTGAGCCCCGGATTGAAGCGCTTGCCGTTCAGCTCGGTCAGCTTGGTCACGCCGCTATCCGCACGGACAAAGACGTTCTGCGGCGCGCCGGAATAGACGAACAACAGACGGTTGTCGATCTTCTTGTCGGCAAAGGCGCCCGAACCCGCATAGGCCTGATACCCGACATTGGTCGTCACCAGTCCGAGATCGATCTGCTTGCGAGAGATCCGGCGCAGGTTGTCCACCGTTGCGCCGGTTTCGACAACGGCGCTTTCGACATTCGGCACCTTGGCGTTGATGAGCTGCGAGAGGGCGACGAAATAGCCGTACTGGCTGGATGACGCCGAGGTTGCGCCGATGAGCAGCTTATCCTTCGCCAGGGTCGGCGTGGTCATCGACAATGCCGCGGCCATCGCCGCAGCGGCCAGAATCGTCTTCTTCATTTTACCGTTTCCTCCTTGTTTATTGGGCAAAGCGGCTCCGGCACCTGAACCGGAAGCGACAGGACCAGGAAAGAATGCGTCTTTCCGTGACCATCGAGATTGAGGGCATCGTTGACGCCGCCCTCGAGAACGTCATCTATGATGAAGTTGACCGCCCATAGGCGCGGCAACTCGAACCGCATGACGGATGTCGGCTTGCGATGGGCGAACACATCCCTGACCCGCTCGGTCGTGACCTGCTGGCAGATGATCGGGTAATACTCCTCCCGATAGGCAATAACGCTGACATTGAGGCGGTTGCCCTTGTCGCCGGCGCGTCCATGCGCGATCCGGTGCAGCGGCATTTCGAGCATGGCAGGCCTCATGTCAGGATCTCCACCCCGGCTTTGACCCGATCGCGCCGGATATAGGCCGACATGGTGGCGATGCGGCGGCGCGTGCCGCCCCGGACGCCGCCGCCTCCGGCAGGACCGCAGGTATAGAGCGCCAGAACCTCCTCGGCCACGCGATCCGCAACGGCGCGGTCCGGCGACGAACCGGCGATGCGCAAACGGGCATCGCTGCAGGCGGTCATATGCTGCTGCAGCCATTCGCCGCGATCGTCGTTAAACACGCTCGCCACGCCGATGATGTCGCCGCGGACGGCTATTTCGCCCTCCAGACGCCGGCGAACCACCTCCAAGGCCAGGCGGGCGCGCGCGGCCGCATTCGGGCCGGCATAGGAGATTTCTCCCTCGCCGAGCCAGCCGCCGTCCAGGCCGACGGTCACCTTCAGCCGGTCGGGCCTCGGATGTCCGGCCGCTCCGGTGACCCGTACCTCATTTTTGCCACGCTCCTCCAGCTCGACCGCCGTTATGTCCAGCGTTATGTCCGGCGTGAGATATCGGCTCGGATCGTGGATCTCATATAGGATCTGTTCGGCCACGGTGTGACGATCGACCAAGCCGCCGGTTTCCGCGGCCTTGCCGACGATGAAGCTGCCATCTCTTTGCATCGCCACGATGGGAAAGCCGATATCGTGCGGATCGGGAACGTCCTTGAAGCCCGGATCGGCGTAATAGCCGCCGGTAACCTGAGCGCCGCATTCGAGAAGATGGCCCGCCAGGGTGCCGCAGGCGAGCAGCCTCAGATCGTCGGCGTTCCAGCCGTGATAATGGATGAAAGGCGCCAGTGCCAAAGACGGGTCGGCGACGCGCCCCGTCACCACGATATCGGCACCGTCATTAAGCGCCGCGACCAGCGGCGCCGCCCCCAGATAGGCATTTGCAGAGACGGCATTGGCGAGATACAGCGGCCGGCCTGCCTCATCCTCGAGTTCCGCCATGAGGCTGGTGCCGATGAGATCGTCTCCCGTCACCACGCCGATCCGCATCGGACGGCAGCCGAGCCGCCGCCCCAGCGCGGCAATGACTTTCGCCGCTGCCATGGGATTCGCAGCGCCGAAATTCCCCAAGATCTTGATATTGTGCCGCAGGCAGGCATCCAGAATGGGCGCCAGGATGCGTTCCAGCAGCGGCTCGTAACCCTTATCCGGATTTTCCCTGCGGGCGAGCTGGGCCAGAGCCAGCGTTCGCTCGCCCAATGTCTCGAACATGATGGCGGCGGGGCGACCGGTGCGGATCAGGCTCTTCACCACCGGAGCGGGCGCATCGAGGCGGTCGCCGGAAAATCCTGCACCGCTGCCGGCGAAGACGATGTCGGTTGCCGCCACTTGGCTCCTCCCCACCATGTATTGGCGCGCCGTGCTCGGCGCGCAGCAGCAGATTGAAATCCCGCTACATATTTTACAAATGGATTTATTTTATTTATTTATAATCCATGTCTATCAATGTCACACTCAGACAGCTTCAGGCCTTCCGCATGATCGCGGACCTCGGCAGCTTCAGCGAGGCGGCCGAGCGCCTGCATGTGTCGCAGCCCGCCCTGAGCGCCACGATCCGGAAACTGGAAGAGACGCTGAATGCAAAGCTGTTCGACCGCACCACGCGACAAGTGCTGCTGACCGCCGAAGGCAAGGAACTGCTTCGGCTGGCCATGCGCCTGATCGATGAATTCGAGGCCGTCTCCGTCGATCTTCAGGATTATCTCGCCCGGCGCCGCGGCCGCGTGGTTGTCGCGGCCTTGCCGTCCATCGCCGCAGTCACCTTGCCGCCTGCCCTGGCGCAATTCAAATCCCGCTATCCCGGAATAGACGTGATGATCCGGGACACTTTGCACGACGAAATCCAGGACCTCGTCGAAAGCGGCGGCGCGGATTTCGGCCTGACCGTGGCGCCAAGCAAGGCGAAGGACTTCCACTTCCAACCGCTCATCGTCGACCGCTTCGTCATGATCTGCCGGCCAGATCATGCACTGGCCGGCAAGCGGGCCGTGACCTGGAGCCAGATGGTGAAGTTCCCGATCATCTCCATGGCGCGGACCTCCAGCGTCCGCCAGCATATCGACGCCGCCTGCGCGGCGGCCGGCATACCGGCGCAAAGCCAGTATGACCCCGAACATCTGGCCACCGTCGGCGCGCTGGTAAGCCAGGGCCTGGGCATCGCCGCCCTGCCGTCGCTCACCACGCCGCTATTGAAATTCGCCGGCTTGACCGAAGTGCCCATAAGGGACCCGATCCTGCATCGGACCATGGGGATCATTCAGCGCAAGGGCCGCACCGCTTCCGTCGCGGCGGCGGATCTGATTGCCACGCTCCGGCAGCAATGCTCCTAGTGCCGGCTGGATAGCTGTTCCAGCGGCAAAGCGGTCCGGTAGCTGACCTGCTTGAGCGCGAAGGACGACTTTATATTGGTCACGCCCGGAATGCGGGTCAGCTTCTCCAGCAGGAATGTCTGGTAGCTGCCGAGATCGGGAACGACAACCCGCAGCAGATAATCGGCATCGCCTGTCATGAGGTGGCATTCCATCACCTCGGGATAGGAGCGTACCGCCGATTCAAATATCTGCAGCGCCTCTTCGACCTGACGCTCCAGGGTGACGCTGATATAGACGCTGACATGCAGGCCGATCTTCGCCGGGTCCAGCAATGTCACATACCGGTCGATGATGCCTGCGCGTTCCAGCGCCTGGACCCGCCGGGCGCAGGGCGAGGCAGACAAGCCGACGGCTTCCGCCAGTTCGACATTGGTCAATCTGGCCTCCTCCTGCAGCTTTGCCAGGATTCGCAAATCCGTTGCGTCCAATTCGAAATCAGCCATTTTTCACCCCGAACTCGGCCATTTGAGCCAGATTCAACCAATATACTCGGAAGATATGGAAACATTCGCAAGGATTCGCCGCCGAGATCCGGATTAGAACAGCTTCCGAGACCAGTGAGGGAGCTTGCCATGACCACCGATCCAATCGTGACCTGCCTGGCCGAACTGGAGAGGAAGGTCCTCTGGCTGTCCAGCTGGGTGATCCACAACGCCAATCACCTTCGCCCCAACACGGATGGCCTGAAGGTGGGTGGTCATCAGGCCTCCTCGGCATCGCTGGCCACGATCATGACGGCACTGTATTTCGCGGCGCTGCGCCCGCAGGACCGGGTGGCGGTCAAGCCGCATGCCAGTCCGATCTTCCATGCCATCCAGTATCTGCTTGGCCGGCAGAGCCGCGAAAAGCTGGAGCAGTTCCGCGGTTACAAAGGGGCGCAATCCTACCCGTCGCGGACCAAGGATTCCGGCGACGTGGACTTCTCCACCGGATCCGTCGGCCTGGGTGCCGCGCTGACCATCTTCGCAAGCCTGGCGCAGGATTATGTGAAGGCGCATGGCTGGGCGGCCGATCAGCCGGAAGGGCGCATGATCGCCCTGGTCGGCGACGCCGAGATGGACGAGGGCAACATCTTCGAGGCGCTGCTGGAAGGCTGGAAGCAGGGCCTGCGGAACTGCTGGTGGATCATCGACTACAACCGGCAAAGCCTGGATGCGGTGATCCGCGAAGGACTTTATGCCCGTTTCGAAGCGCTGTTCCGTGCCTTCGGCTGGGATGTCGTCGTCCTGAAATACGGCTCGCTCCTCGAAGAGGCATTCCGCGAAGAGGGCGGCGAACAGTTGCGGGCATGGATCGACCGCTGCCCCAACCAGCTCTATTCCGCCCTCACCTTCCAGGGCGGCGCAGCCTGGCGCAAGCGCCTGCTCGACGATATCGGCGATCAAGGCGCGGTCACACGGCTGCTCGAGCGCCGCAACGACGCCGAATTGGCTCGGCTGATGACCAACCTGGCCGGCCATGATCTGCCCACCCTGCTGGAAGCCTTCCGGACCGCAAGCCGGCATGATCGCCCGGTATGCTTCCTGACCTATACGATCAAGGGCTATGGCCTTCCGCTTGCCGGCCACAAGGACAATCACGCCGGCATCATGACCCCGCAGCAGATGGAAAGCTTCCGCGCGGCGATGAACATACGGCCCGGGCGGGAATGGGATCCCTTCGAAGGCCTTGCCCTGCCACGGACGGAACTCGAAGCCTTTCTGGCCAAAGTGCCCTTCAATGCCGAATGGCCGCGGCGCAGGCGCAGTGCCGCCATTCCGGTTCCGCAAACGCTGGCGGTCCCGCATCAGCCGGAGATGTCGACCCAGACTGGCTTCGGCCTGATCCTGAACGAACTGGCGAAATCGCAGGAGGCGCTTGCCGAGCGCATCGTCACGACCTCGCCGGATGTCACGGTATCGACCAATCTCGGCCCCTTCGTGAACCGCCGCGGCCTGTTCGCGCGCGAAGCGATGGCTGACCTGTTCAAGCGCGAGCGCATCCCTTCCACCTTCAACTGGGATTTCTCGCCGAAGGGCCAGCATGTCGAACTCGGCATCGCGGAAATGAATCTGTTCCTGCTGCTCTCGGCTCTCGGCCTGTCCGGATCGCTGTTCGGAGAACGGCTCTTGCCTATCGGCACCCTGTACGATCCCTTCATTGCCCGCGGCCTGGATGCGCTCAACTATGCCTGCTATCAGGATGCCCGCTTTATCCTGGCGGCAACGCCCTCCGGCATCACGCTGGCGCCGGAAGGCGGGGCGCATCAATCCATCGGCACGCCGCTGATCGGCATGGCGCAGGATGGCCTGGCCGCCTTCGAGCCGGCCTTCGTGGATGAGCTGGGCATCATCCTGCGCTGGGCCTTTGACTATCTGCAGCGCGACGGCAGCGACGAGCCGAGCGGGCATACATGGCTGCGCGACGAAATTGGCGGTTCGGTCTATCTGCGCCTGTCGACCCGGCCGATCGAACAGCCGGCGCGCAATATCGACCCGCCGCTGGCCGAAGCGATCATCAACGGCGCCTATTGGCTGCGGCCGCCGGGGCCGAATCCCGATGTCGTGGTTGCCTATACGGGGGCGGTCGCGCCCGAGGCAATCGAGGCGGCGGGCCTGATGGCCGAGGATCGGCGGGATGTCGGTCTGCTGGCGATCACCTCTGCCGACCGCCTGAATGCCGGCTGGACCGCCGCCCAGCGAGCGCGCGAGCATGGCCTGCGGCATGCCCACAGCCACATAGAGCGTTTGCTGGCGCCGCTGCCTTCCTATTGCGGGATCGTGACCGTGCTGGACGGCCATCCGGCCACCCTTGCCTGGCTCGGCTCAGTGCATGGCCATCGCACGCGCTCGCTGGGTGTCGAACATTTCGGCCAGTCCGGCGCGATCGGCGATCTCTACCGCCATTACGGCATCGATGCCAACGCCATCGTGGCGGCGGCGCAAAGCATTTCGCCCAGCCGGCCGATCCGTCACCTCAAGGCATTGCCTTGATGTCGGCCTAAACGCCCAGATAGATCTGGCGGATGTGATCGTCGTTCTTCAGATCCTCCGCCCTGCCCTCGCGCACGGCACGGCCATGTTCGAGCAGATAGACCCGGTCGGCAATCGTGAAGGTCGAAACCGCGTCCTGCTCGACGACGAGGATCGCGGTGCCGTCCTCGCGGATCCGCCGGATCGCATCGAAAATCTGCATCTTCAGCCGATGTGCGATACCGACCGATGGCTCGTCGAGGAGCAGCAGTTCCGGCTTTCCCATCAAGGCGCGCCCGATGGCGACCATCTGCTGCTCGCCGCCCGACAATGTGCCCGCCTGCTGCTTCTGGCGCTGCTTCAGGACGGGAAAGAGACCGTAGACGCGTTCCAGATCGGCGGCAACGCCGGCCGGGTCGCGCCGCAGATAGGCGCCGAGCTGCAGATTCTTCAAGACCGTAAGTTCCGGGAACAGCCGCCGTCCTTCCGGACAATGGCAGATGCCTCGCCCGACCAGCTTATGCGCCGGCATGCCGATGATCGACTGCCCCTTGAAGCGCAACTCGCCCTGGCCCGGGACCATACCCGATATCGCCTTCAGCAACGTCGTCTTGCCGGCGCCATTGGGGCCCAGAACGCCGATCAATTCTCCCGGCGCCACTTGCAGGCTGACCGATTCGAGTGCGATCGCCTTACCGTAGCGAACCTGGAGATTGCTGATCTCAAGCAGCGCCAAGGCCCGCCTCCGTACGTCCGATATAGGCCTCGACCACCCGGGGATGGCGCACGATCTCCGAGGGGCTGCCTTCCGCTATCACCTCGCCGAAATCGACAGCGATCACCCGCGAGACCAGCGCCATGAATTCGCGCAGCTTATGCTCGATGATGAGGATCGTGAGATTCTCCTCGCCATGCAGCTTGCGGATAAGCTGCGCCAGAGGTCCGATTTCGCTGCTGCCGAGCCCGGCGAAAGGCTCGTCCAGCAGCAGCAGCCTCGGCTTCGTCGCCAGCGCGCGCGCAATCTCCAGGCGCCGCAGATCGCCGTATGGCAGGACTTCCACCGGCTGCTGGGCTTTCTCGCCGAGCCCGACCTGCTCCAGAATGAGTTTCGCGCGCTCCGAACTGCCCTGCTTCTGGCGGCTGCGCGGCGACAGGCAGGCAACCAGCACATTTTCCAGAACGCTCATGCCCAGGAACGGCCGCGTCAGCTGGAAGGTGCGCGCCACGCCCTGATTGACGATCCGATACGGCGGGAGGCCGCGCAGATCCTTGCCGTCGAAATTAATGCTGCCGGCATCCGGCGGAATGAAGCCGGTCAGCAGATTGAACATGGTGGTCTTGCCGGCGCCATTCGGGCCGAGAATGCCGACGATCTCCCCATGCTTGACCGAGAAGCTGACATTGTTGACCGCGACGAGGCCGCCAAAGCGCTTGCGCAACCCGGATACTTCCAGCAGCGGAGCGCTCATCCGACCGCCTCTTTGAACCGCCGCCAAAGCGGCGCCAGAAGACCGCCGGGGACGAAAAACAGGATCAGGATCAAAACGAGTGTATAAATCCAGAGGCGGTATTCGCCGAAGCCACGCAGCATTTCGGTCAGCAATGTGAGCAGGATGGCGCCCAAGGCCGGTCCCCAGATCGACCCCATCCCGCCGACATAGACCATGATGATCACGGTGATCGAGGTGACGACGGCGAAGAGCGGCGGGCTGACCTGAAGCTGGTAATGCGCGTAGAGTGCGCCGCCCAGGCCGGCAAAGGCAGCGCTGATCATCAGCGAGCCGATCTTGTAGAATGTGATGTTGATGCCGGAGGCCTGGCAGGTCGCCTCGTCGCCGCGGATGGCGCGCAGCAGCAGCCCCCAAGGCGACCTGGCCAGCAGCGTCAGAACCGCCACGGTCAGCACCAGGGCGCCCAGAACGAACCAGTAATAGTAAAGCTGCGAATATATGAGCGGCTCAAGCCCGTACAGTCCCTCCTCGCCGCCGGTGACCTCCCAGAAGATCAGCATCAGCCGCTGCATGATCGCGGCCGCCGACAGCATGGCCAGGGCGAAATAGGGGCCGCGCAGGCGCAGGGTGGGAAAGCCGACCACGACGCTGAACAGAACGGCCACCACGACCGAGGCCGGCAAGCTCCACCACGGGTCGGCAAAAAATTTCGTCCCGAGGAATCCGGCGGTGTAGGCGCCGGCGCCGATGAACAGCGCATGGCCGAAATTTTCGCGTCCGGTCAGGCCGGACATGAAATCCCAGCTTGCCGCCCAGATGCCGTAAATGGCGCAGACGGTCAGCACACCGGTCAGGTAGCCGCTGCCGATCAGGACCGGAGCAAGCGCGAGCGCCGCCACGACGATCACGGCACCGGCGATATCGAGTTTATCGATCCGCAGCATCAGAACGCCGCCCGGCGGCCGAACAAACCGGCTGGCCGCAACAGCAAGGTCAGGACGACGGCCACCAGGGATACCAGTTCGGTCCACGACGTCGAACCGAGATAGGCAACGATCGTCTCGGAATAACCCAGCAACAGAGAAGCCATGATGCTACCGGGGATCGAGCCCAGACCGCCGACGATGACGATGGCGAAGGCCTTCACCATCGGCAGCAGGCCCATCGAGGGCTGCACGGTAAGGAAAGGCGCGACCAACAGGCCGGCAAGCGCCGCCGTTCCCGCCGAAATCGCCATGACGATCGAGAAGATCCGATCGCTCGGGATACCCATATACTGGGCCGCTTCGGCATCCTGGGAGATCGCCAGTATCGCCGAGCCGAGCCGCGTGCGCTGGATGAACAGCCAGAGCCCGCCCAGCACGACGACGGCCACCGCCAATGCCAGCATGCGCTGGCCGCTGACATCGACCCCGCCGATCGTCAACTTGTCGCCGACAAAGGACGGAACGTTGCGGTATTCCGAACCGAAGACGAGGAACAGCGCCTGCTCCACCGCCAGCGATACCGCCAGGGTGATCATCAGCACGGCGAGCTGCGAGCGGCGCAACGGCCGCACCAGATACCGCTCCATCAGCACGCCGAAACCGGCAACGAAAAGCACCGCCAGGGCGGCGGCCGGAATCAACGGCAGCCCGACCGAGGTCAGGAAGAAGGTGGCATAGGCGCCCAGCGCGTAGAATGCGCCATGCGCCAGGTTCAGGATCCGCGCCACGCCGAAGATCAGCGTGAAGCCGATCGCCAGCATGGCGTAGATCGCGCTGGTCACCGCGCCATAGACAATGATCTCTAGCATCGGCCGGCTATGACCCTACGGGACTGGCCAGGACAAACGGCAACCTGCAAACCGGGTTTCGTCCAGCTATTGCATCCACGGCGGAGCAATCATTTTCCCCGTCGCTATTTCCTTCGGCCACACGATGACCCGCTCGCCGTCCTTCTGCCACTGGGCGAACAGCAGATTGACGTAGCCCGGCCCGTTCTTGACGTCATGCATCTCGTCAAAGACGACCCTTCCCGCCACGCCGGTATAATCCGTCTTCTCCAGTTCCTTGATCACCGCATCCGGATCGGTCGTCTTGGCGCGCGCCACCGCCTCGGCATAGATATGAGTCGCGTCATAAGCGCCGACACCGGTATAGACCGGGGCCGTACCGGCCCGTTTCACGAATGCATCCCAGAAAGGTATCGTCTTCGGCGTAAGCGGAGCGCGGACGGCGAAATTGCCGACGGTCTCGCTGATCGCCTTGCCGCTGACGCGGGTGAAGAAGTCCGCATCCTGGCTTTTGACGTCGATGCCGCCGATGGGGATCGGGAAGCGCGCGTCATACCATTGCTTGACGAAGACGTCGGACGAGGCATGCGACAGGATGACGATCAGATATTGCGCGCCGCTGTCCTTCACCTTGGCCAGGAGGGGAGAGAAATCCGAGGTCGCGGTATCGAAGAACTCGCTGAGCACGACCTGCGCGCCGGCCTCGGTGGCGCCCTTCTTCAGGATGGGGACCAGGTCCTGCACCCATTTGGCATTCTCGCCGATGATGGCGATCTTATCGAGCTTCATCTCCCCCTTGAGCTTGCCGCTGATGAAATCGACCAGCCCTTTGGCCTGGTAGGCGGCGTTGATGGGGAACGCGCGGAAGATGTACTTGTAATGCTCGTAATCGGCTTTCACGCGCTGCGTGATCGCCGGCGATGCGGCGCCCACGCCGATGTAAATCGTCTTGGCCCGCGCGATATGCGGCAATTGCGCCAGGGTGACGCCGCTGGTGTATCCGCCGATCAGCACATCGACCTTTTCGTCCGCGGTCAGCTTCTTGATGGCGGCGATCCCCTGCTCCGGGTTCTCCGTTTCGTCCGCCACGACCATTTCCAGCTTGCGGCCAAGCAGGCCGCCCTTGGCGTTGATCTCCTCGATCGCCATGCTGATCGCGGTCTGCGTATCGCGCCCGACCTGCAGCTGAATGGAGGTCGGGACGCCGATACGGATGGGTTTGCCGCTCTGGGCCAGAGACGCCGATGAGTGGAGTGCCATGCCAGTGGCAAGGAAACCGGCAAGACACGCAAGCAGATACCTGATGAATCCCAACATCAGTTTCCTCCTCATATCTCGCGACGGCGATGACCGCAGCGGCTTCTATTTTGGAAAAGACTGCACAGGGGATTGGAGGGAGTCAACTCCATTGTATACAAACCGCCCCCTCGGCCGGCGTTCAGGCAAGCACCAGACCGCGATCTCTACCGATCGCGGGAGACTTCGGCGCAATATTCAATCGTCAATGCTCGCAGGGACTTGTCCCGGACTGCTCCCCGCATTGCCACCGATCGACGTCGAGCCGATGCTTGCAGGGCCAGACCCGATCCCAGCCATGGCATTTGGGAAGCCGGGCGTGGAACAGGCGGGCCAGTCGGTTGTTTCCAACGCCGCTTGGAGGCCTGGAATGCGACGCCGCTATCTCATCTTCGAACGGGACGATCTGTGGTATGTGCGCCGGCAGGGGAAAACCTATGGCGGCTATCTCACCGCGAGCCGTGCCCTGCGGCATGCGGTGAGCCTGGCGGAAAAATCCCGAAGCGAAAGCCGGAGCGAAAGCCGGAGCGCAAGCCGGGGCGCAAGCCGGGGCGAAAGCTGTGTCATGCTGCTGCAGCCATCGGGCGAGACCAGGCTGTTATGGGAGAGCCGCGACAGCCGCACGGAAAGCTCCGCGATCCGTCGTCCGATAGTGTCCTCCCGCAACCTCCCGCCTCCGTCCACCGGCAATGGCGCTTTGTCCTCGGCGCTCCATGCGGACGAATAGACCGGAGACTACTGCTTCCGGCGCTGATACTGGTCGATGCCGACCGCGGCGAGCAGCACAAGGCCCTTGATGACCTGCTGGTAATCGATCCCGATGCCAAGGATCGACATGCCGTTGTTCATGACGCCCATGATCAGCGCGCCGACCACGGCGCCGGTCACTTTGCCGACGCCGCCCGAGGCCGATGCGCCGCCAATGAAACAGGCGGCGATGACATCGAGTTCAAAGCCCAATCCGGCCTTCGGCGTGGCCGTATTGAGGCGCGCAGCAAAAATCAATCCGGCCAGCGCGGCCAGAACCCCCATATTGACGAAGGTGAGAAAGGCCAGCCGTTCGGTCTTGATGCCGGAAAGCTTGGCGGCTTTTTCATTGCCCCCCAGGGCGTAGATACGGCGGCCGATCACCGTCCTGCTGGTCACGAAGCGGTAGAACAGGATCAAGGCGAACATCACCACGAGCACATTCGGCAGCCCCCGGTAGGTGGCGAGCTGATAACTGAAGGCAATGATCAGCAGTGCCATGGCGCCATTCTTGGCGGCATAGACGATGATCGGCTCCGGCTCGACGCCCTGCCGCTGCTCGAGAAGCCGGCGCCGCCAGTTCAGGAATGCCAGCACCACCGCAAGCGCGACGCCGACCAGCATCGATGTGATGCGAAGGGAATCGCCGCTGACGATGTCGGGAATGAAGCCGGAGCTCAGCTTCTGGAAGGCCGGCGGAAACGGACCGACCGAACGCCCCTGCAGAACCGCCAGTGTCAGCCCCTTGAAGACCAGCATGCCGGCCAGAGTGACGATGAAGGATGGGATGCGTAAATAGGCGATCCAATATCCCTGCGCCGCGCCGATCACACCGCCGGCGATCAGGCACAGGATGGCGGCCAGGATGAAATGCACATGAAACTGCACGATCAGAACCGCCGCAAGCGCGCCGATGAAGCCGAGAACGGAGCCGACCGACAGATCGATATGGCCGGTGACGATGACGAGCAGCATGCCGAGCGCCATCACCACGATATAGCTGTTCTGCAGGACCAGATTCGTCAGGTTGAGCGGCCGCAGCAGGGTGCCGTCGGTGACGAACTGGAAAAAGACGATGATGGCGAACAGGCAGAGGATCATGCCGTATTCGCGCAAGCCGCTATACAGCCCGGCGGTGGAGACCTGGGGCGACGCGGCCTGCGGGCGAGAAGCGATTTCGCTCATTCAGTTCAGCCCTCCCGATCTTACGATGGCCCGCATGATGGCCTCCTGCGAGGCCTCGCCTCTGGTGAACTCGGCAACCATGCGTCCGCGGTTCATAACATAGATCCGGTCGCACATGCCGAGCAGCTCCGGCATTTCCGAGGAGATCATGATCACGCCTTTGCCCTCACGGGCCAGTTCGTTGATGATGCTGTAGATTTCGTACTTCGCACCGACATCGATGCCACGGGTCGGCTCGTCCAGGATCAGGACCTCCGGATCGGCAAAAAGCCATTTGCTCAGAACCACCTTCTGCTGATTGCCGCCGGACAGATTGACCGCGGCCTGGGCCACGCTGGGACAGCGGATATTGAGACGGCTGCGAAAGCCTTCGGCGACGCGCCGCTCGCGCGGAGCACTGATGACGCCGGTTTCCGATACCTTCTCGAGGCTGGCCAGGGTGATGTTGGAACGCACATCCTCTTCCAGGATGAGGCCGAAGCTCTTGCGATCCTCGGTCGCGTAGGCGAGCCCGGCCTTGATCGCTTTGGATACGCTGGACAGTTCGACCGGCTTGCCGCAGATCCGCGCCTCTCCCGAAATGCCTTGCCCATAGGAACCGCCGAAGACGCTCATGGCGAATTCCGTCCGGCCGGCACCCAGCAGTCCGGCGATGCCCACGACCTCGCCGCGCCGCACCGACAGATTGACCCCGTCGACGACGACGCGCTGTGCGTGGGTCGGATGGCGCACGGTCCAGTTGCGGACTTCGAAAAGCGTTTCGCCGATCCGAACGCCTTCGCGTGGCGGGTAGCGGTGCGCCATGTCGCGCCCCACCATGCCCCTGATGATGCGGTCTTCGTCGACTTCCCCCGCCGGCCCGACGATCGCAGCGCGATCCAGCGTCTCGACCGCGACGCCATCCCGCAGGATCGTGACGGTATCGGCGACCTTCGCAATCTCGTTGAGCTTATGCGAAATCAGGATCGACGTTATCCCCTGCCGCTTGAAGGAGGTCAGCAGGGACAGCAGGGCATCGGCATCGCTTTCATTGAGCGATGCCGTCGGCTCGTCCAGGATCAGCAGCCGCACGCGCTTGGACAACGCCTTGGCGATCTCGACAAGCTGCTGCTTCCCCACGCCGATATCGGCAACAAGGGTTTCGGGCTCCTCATCCAGCCCCACCTTGGCGAGCAGCTCGCGCGTGCGCGCCATGGCCAGCGGCCAGTCTATCACGCCATAGGAAGAGACCTCGTTCCCGAGAAAGATGTTCTCGGCGATGGAAAGCTGCGGCACCAGGGCGAGTTCCTGATGGATGATGATGATGCCGCGGGCCTCGCTGTCGCGGATGCCGGCGAACTTCTCCTCCCGCCCGTCGAAGGAGATCGTACCTTCGAAACTGCCATGCGGATAAACCCCGCTCAGCACCTTCATCAGAGTCGATTTGCCGGCGCCGTTTTCGCCGACCAGCGCATGGATCTCCCCTGCCCGAACCCGCAGGCCGACATCGCTGAGCGCCTTCACCCCCGGGAAGGCCTTGGTAATCCCCCGCATTTCGAGAATGGTGCTCATGTTCAGCCCCGTCTCGCTGGAAGGCCGGAAACGCGGCGCCCGTTCCCGGCCTTCGCGCCAGTCCTACTGGATTTGCGACAGCTTGTAGTAGCCGCTGTCGACCAGCACCTTCTTCCAATTGGTCTTGTCGACCACGACAGGCTTCAAGAGATAGGACGGAACCACCTTGACGCCGTTTTCATAGGTCTTGGTGTCGTTGACCTCCACCTTGCGTCCGCTGACCAGCGCGTCGGCCATTTCGGCCGCAACCTTGGCCAGATCGCGGGTATCCTTGAACACCGTCGAAGTCTGATCGCCGCGCAGAATGGCCTTTATCGACGGTATTTCGGCATCCTGCCCGGTGATGACCGGCATCGGCTGATCGGCGCTGCCATAGCCGACGCCCTTGAGCGAGGAAATGATGCCGATGCTCAGGCCGTCATACGGCGAGAGAACGGCATCCACCCGTTTGTCGGTATAGAAAGCGCTGAGCAGGTTGTCCATGCGGGCCTGCGCGGTGGCACCGTCCCAGCGCAAAGTGGATACCTTCTCCATGCCCATCTGCTTGCTCTGCACCACCAGCTTGCCGCTGTCGATATAGGGCTGCAGAACGGACATCGCGCCGTTGTAGAAGAAATAGGCATTGTTGTCGTCGGGCGATCCGCCGAACAATTCAATGTTGAACGGCCCCTTGCCCTCCTTCAGGCCGAGCGCCTTTTCGATATAACCGCCCTGCAGGACGCCGACCTGGAAATTGTCGAAGGTGGCGTAATAATCGACATCCGGCGACTTCCGGATCAGGCGATCATAGGCAATCACCTTGATCCCCTGTTCATGCGCCTGCTTTAGGGCGTCGGAGAGCGTGGTCCCGTCGATGGCGGCGATGACCAGCACCTTCACGCCCTTGGTGATCATGTTTTCCACCTGGGCAAGCTGGTTCGGGATATCGTCTTCCGCATATTGCAGATCGGCGTCGTAGCCCTTTTCCTTGAGCGTCTTGACCAGATTATTGCCGTCATCGATCCAGCGCGCCGAGGATTTCGTCGGCATCGAAATGCCGATCGTGCCCTTCGACTTGGCGAAGCCCGCATTGGCAAAAGCGAATGCAGCGACCAGGACGCTGCAGGTCATTATGGCTAGCCTTTTCATGTTTCCTCCCTGTTTTGACGTGTCAGCCGCTATCGAGGGCGATGGACGAAAGTCGCTTTCAGACCCAGCCTCCATCGACGACGTATTGCTGGTTCGTGCACCCGCTCGCTTCGTCGGAGGCGAGAAACACCGCGAATTTGGCAATATCGGCAGGATAGAGTTTGCGCTTCAGACATTGGCGCGCGTAGATCTCCTGCTCGGCTTCCGGCGTTACCCAGAGAGCGAGTTGGCGTTCGGTCATGACCCAGCCCGGCGCTATGGCGTTCACGCGGATGCCGTAGGCGCCGTAATCGCGCGCCAGGGAATAGGTCAAGCCGAGCACGGCGGATTTGCACGCCGTGTAGGCGGCCATGCCGCCCTGTCCGATCATCCAGGATATCGAACCGAAATTGACGATGGCGCCCGCGCGCCTCGCCTTCATGTCGGGTAGAACCGCCTGGGCGGCGAAGAACTGATGCTTGAGGTTTACGGCGATGCGGCCGTCCCAGTAGGCCTCGGTGACCTCTTCGGTCGCATGGCGCTCGTCATTGGCGGCATTGTTCATCAACACGTCGATTGGTCCGAAAGCGTCGCGAATGCGTCCGATGGCGGCTTGCAGCGCCGGAATATCGGTCAGGTCCGCATGCTCGTAACGGCTGGTGCCGCCGCTCCGTTCCACCTCTTCAACGAGAATCCGGGAAGGATCATCGGCAATATCGATGAAGCCCACCTTCGCCTTCTGGCGGGCGAAGTGGCGGACCAATTCGGCACCAATGCCTGAACCGCCGCCGGTGACGAGCACCGTTTTGCCTTCCAGGTCTGGATAGATCGCGGCCATCGCCAGTCCCTAGTTCCGTTTCCTCAAAAGTCATTTAATATGACTATTAGGATCTCATGCAATATGGCAAATTAGAAAAGGTAAAAATATTGACGGCGCGCGAAGCAAATCGGGGGAGGAAACTGCCATGGCATCAGTCGGATGGAATTCGCATACTGGTGTCTTCACTTTCTACGGCCTGCTCATGTAATTAGCTGATGGCGGCGACAGCCAATTCCGCAGCCGCCCGATCAGCAGCCCTCCGCAACGGCGAAAAGATGAACCAGCCGCTCGTCAGTATCGGTATCTCACGCGTCACCTCCAGCCACGCACAGGTCGCCAATGCGCTGGGCATCGGAATCGTGCGCGGCCAATACGGCGAAGGCGCCCTGCTTCCGGCCGAAGCCGAGCTGATGAAGCAGTTCGGCACGTCGCGGACGGTACTGCGCGAAGCGATCAAGACACTGGCCGCCAAAGGCATGGTGGTTTCCAAAACAAAGGTCGGCACAAAAGTGCGTTCACGCTCGGCCTGGAACCTGTTCGATCCCGACGTCCTGCGCTGGTATCTCGCGGGCGGCGTCGATCGGCGCTTCCTGCGCGATCTGTCGGATATCCGTCTCGCCGTGGAGCCGGCGGCGGCGGCCTTGGCCGCGGCGCGCCACAGCGAAGCCGATCTCGTGGCGCTGGATACGGCATTGACCGCGATGCGCGATGCAAAGGCGCTGAATGCCGGCTATGCCGAAGCCGATCTCGCCTTCCATCTGGCCCTTGCCGATGCATCCAACAACATCTTCATGCGCTCGATCGGCGCCGTCATCGAGACCGCGCTGCTGGCATCGTTCCGCCTCAGCCTGCCGTCCGATGATGGGCAGCACGCCTCCTCCTGGCAGGCGCATGCCGACATCGCCGACGCCATCCGCAGAAAAGACGGCGCGGCGGCCGCCAGGGCCACGGAACGGGTGATCCGGCAGGGCCTTGAGCGCCTTGGCGCGCTGGACGGGCCGACGGTCGGCTGATAGTGGGCAGGATGACTGAAGACCGTATTCGCCATTTTGGAACTTTGCCGGATGGAACGCCGGTGCGGCAGGTCGTCTTATCGGACGATGCGCTTTCCGCGGACATCCTGAGCTTCGGCGCCGCCCTCCGCTCCCTTTCCTTCGAGGGGAGGCCGATGACGCTGTCGCTGGACACGCTGTCAGAATACGCCGAGCGCTCGCCCCATTGCGGCGCCGTCGCCGGACGGTTCGCCAATCGCATTGCGCATGGGCGTTTTGCGCTGGACGGGAAAAGCTGCCAGCTCAGCCGCAACGAGGCCGGGCGAACCCATCTGCATGGCGGCTTCAAAGGCTTCGGGCGGCGCAACTGGACATTCCGCGATGCCGGCCCGCAATCCGCCACGCTGGCTTACCGCTCCGTCGACGGAGAAGAAGGCTATCCCGGCAATCTGGAGGCGCTCTGCACCTATTCCCTGCCCGGCCAGGGCAGGCTGCGCATCCTCCTGGAAGCGACGTGCGATCAGCCGACCATCGTCAATCTCGCCACGCATTCCTATTTCAACCTCGATGGCAGCGGCACCATCGTGGATCACCTCCTGACCATCCCGGCTGAGGCCTATCTTCCGGTCGATGCCGACAGGATCCCGATCGGCGCGCAGGCATCCGTTACCGGAACGCCCTTCGACTTTCGCAGACCAAGGCCGATCGGCGATTTCGCCTACGATCATGCCTTCGTTTTATCGCAACAGGCGACAGCGGAGCCGCGGCCGGTCGCCCGCCTGGAATCGCCGAAGACGGGAATCATGCTGGAGATCGCCTCGACCGAGCCGGCCATCCAGTTCTACGCCGGCCAGATGCTTGGCCGCGCCGGCCTCGGCGCCGCCGGGCGTATCTATGGCGATCGCGCCGGGCTGTGCCTGGAACCGCAGCGTTTCCCGGATGCCCCCAACCAGCCAGGCTTCCCGAGCGCCGTTCTGAGGCCCGGTGAGGTCTATCGGCAGATCACCGAATATCGTTTTGCCAGGAAATGAGGATGCGATCATGACGCTGTCCCGACAGAAACCCTATCGTGGCGTTTTCCCCGTAGCGCCGACCATCTTTCACGACGACGGCACGCTCGATCTCGACGGCCAGCGGCGGGTGATCGACTTCATGATCGATGCCGGCGTCGACGGCATCTGCATCCTCGCCAATTTTTCCGAACAATTCGCCCTGACCGATGACGAACGCGACCGGGTCATGGATGCCGTGCTCAGGCATGTTGCCGGCCGGGTGCCGGTGATCGTCACCACCACCCATTTCAGCACCGCGATCTGCGCTGCCCGTTCGCGCCGGGCCCAGGATGCCGGCGCGGCCATGGTGATGGTGATGCCGCCCTATCACGGCGCCACCATCCGGGTCGGCGAAGCCGGCATCGAGGCATTCTTCCGGGCACTGTCCGATGCCATATCGATTCCCATCATGATCCAGGATGCGCCGGTTTCGGGCACATCGCTGCCGGCGCCTTTCCTGGCCAGGCTGGCGCGGGACATCGAGCATGTCTCGTATTTCAAGATCGAGACGGCCCAGGCCGCCAGCAAGCTGCGGACGCTGATCGAACTCGGCGGCGATGCCGTCGAGGGGCCGTGGGATGGCGAGGAAGGCATTACGCTGATGGCCGATCTCGATGCCGGCGCCACCGGTGCCATGACCGGGTCCGGCTTCCCCGACGGCATTCGCCAGATCATCGATCCCCATTTCGCCGGCCAGCGCGACAAGGCGGCGCTGGCCTATGCCAGATGGCTGCCGCTGATCAATTACGAGAACCGCCAATGCGGCCTCTGCGCGGCGAAGATCCTGCTCAAGGAAGGCGGCGTGATCGCCTCCGACGCGGTGCGCCATCCGCTCGAACATCCGCATCCGAAGACGCGCGCGGGACTGATCGAGATCGCCCGGCAGCTCGACGCCATGGTGCTGCGCTGGGGCAAATGAAAGCGGCCCCATGACAGCGACCGTCTTCAGCGATCTGGTCTGCATGTTGGGCGAAGGCCCGGCGGCACATCCGGCCCTGGGGCGGCTGTTCTGGTTCGACATTCTCGGCCGGCGGCTGATCGAAAAACCGTTTCAGGGCGGCGCGGCGCGCGTGCACGCCCTGCCCTTCATGGCCTCGATGATGGCCGTCGTCGATGACCATACCCAGCTGATCGCCGCGGAGGACGGTCTGTATCTGCGCGACGTGGCGTCCGGATCGCTCCGCCTGCATCGCCCGCTGGAAGCGGACAACCCCATGACGCGCTCGAATGACGGGCGGGTGCATCCCAGCGGGGCATTGTGGATCGGCACGATGGGCAAGAAGGCCGAAACCGGCGCCGGCGCGCTCTACTGGTTCTTCCGCGGAGAGATCCGGCGGCTGTTCTTCGGCATCTCCATCGTCAACTCGATCGCCTTCTCGCCCGACGGACGCATAGCGTACTTCGCTGATACCGCGCTGGGCGCAATCTGGCGGATCGACACCGATCCCCGGACCGGCCTGCCGGCGGGCGAGCGCCGGGTTTTCGCGACCATACCGCCAGGCGAGGGTGGACCGGACGGTTCGGTCGTCGATGCCGATGGCCTATTGTGGAATGCCCGCTGGGGCGGCGCCTGCCTGGATGTCTATGCTCCCGATGGACGGCGGCGGCGCTCGCTGCCGATGCCGGCGCGGCAGGTCTCCTGCCCGGCCTTCATCGGCGCCGCCGCCGACCGCCTGATCGTGACCTCGGCCACCGAGAACATGGATGCGGCGGCCCTGCGCGCCGATCCGCTGGCCGGCCAGACCTTCCTGGTCGATCCGCCCGTCGCCGGCCGCTTCGATCCGCCGGTCGCGCTGGCGTGATCGCGATCACGGGCAGGCGCGGTTTACGGGCCGATTGATTGGAGTCAATGCATGGTTTGCCGGCCGCTGCTGGGATAGGGCAGTCACAACGAAGCAGGATGAGTCGGGTATCATGCGCGTCTACCGGATTTCTCTCGCCCTGGCCGCGGTGGCCGCCATCGTGGCGGTCATGCTGGCGCTGATTCTGCGCGGCGGGCTGGACGATGTGACGGCCGCCGCCCTTCTCGTTGGCGGCTATTCCCTCATGGCGGTCGTCATCTATGCCGCCGTGGCGCCTTCGGCCTATCTGGCATACATGACCGTCGGCTTTTCGCTCGGCTATATCGGCGCCGGACTGGGCGCGGCCCTCTATTTCGCCATTCTGGTCTTCTCGAAGCTGTCGCAAATGCCGCTGCGCGATATCGGCATATCGGTAGGGCTCGCCGCGTCCAGCATCGTCGTGTTCGCCGCGTCCCTGTTCAGCATCCGGCGCGTCGTCGAGGTCGAGGACCGGACGGCAAGCGCAGCCTCACGCCGCTAAGGCCGGCAAGCCTCGCTGTGCGCGGAACCAAATAACGTCCGCTCAGAATCCGCTAAGTTGTTGACTTAGATCAGTATGGCTTGGCGGTGTGCACGAATAAACTGGTTTTTCGTGTAAGCAATAATCGCCGGTTTGCGCCAGAACGGAAGCGATTACTGACTCTGGTATTCGCAGCCCCTGTTTGCGGCCGTTAAGACTAATCCGTTTGGTCACTCTTGCATCGACATCGTTTCAACTTTGCTCGTCCACTGATGTTCAGAGGCTTCCAACAATTGACGTAGTTCATGACCCCTAGGTGCCGAACGCCGAAGGGATGACACCGTTGACCCAAACGGGAACCAGCGCCCTTCGAAGCCGTCAGCTAAAAGCGTGAGCGCCGCCGCAAGATCGGCTGGCTCCATAGATAGTATGGTGAGCGCCAAACTCAAGCGGAGCCCGACTTCCGGTTCGGGGGAATTTACCTGGAAGTGAAGGTGACCTTCATGCTCGCCGAACCGCATGCGCATTCCGATATCGCCATCCGGGAACATCAAATCCCTTACCCGCAGGGAGGTTTGGCTGACATCGACCAGCAGGCGCATGATCTCGTGGGGGTACAGTTCGGCCAGGAGCGGTGGTTTCTCGACTGAGGTTCCCATAAGCATGGCTTCTATAAGCCTCTGTGCGCCCTGGTGGTGGGCCGGGTATTCCTCGGCCCGCACCTCCCTGAGGTCGCATCCGCACCGACAGAAGCGAAGGTCTTCAGTCCGCCAGTTCAATGGAACCGGTTTTTCTTTTTCGGCGCTGCAATCCGGGCAATGGTGGATGAGGCGCAGCCCATGCTCGGTGCAGCCCGGGAAGATGCGAAGGTCCCATGTTGCCTTATAGACAGCATCCTTCTTCAGGCAGGCTGGACAGACCCTGCGGTTCTGATCGTGATAAACGGCCTCCGGGTCCAGCAGGTGCCCCATGAACCTGGTATAGGGATAGCCGTCCAGCTTGACAGGCGGTTCCGGCGCGAGCAGTCGGAGTGATTCAGCCGATTGCTGTGCGTAGGTCGCGAGCTGTTGAAGGTCTCTGTCCGAATACCAGATCTGAACAGGATCCAGCCCGGCACTCCTCTGCACTCCAGACACAGGCACCATATTCGCCTGCGCAAGTCGGGCGATGTAACCGAGGATGCTTTCTCCGAACTGTGGATGAACCCGCTCTGCAACCCGCTCGGTAACTTCTTTTGGTGGTAAACGATTAATCCGGCCGGGCGGCCTCTTGCCGCCGTATGAACGCACGTATGCCAAGCTGATCATCCCCCGCTTCCGGCGCCAAGGATTTCGGCACCGAATTCCTAGTCTGAGATGACGTTTTTCCTTGGAAATCCTTTGGGATGCAACAGGCGCGTTCATGCCAGGTGTCCCTGTCGAATGGAGTGCTTCGGCGGCGCTTTCAGTTTTTTGATCAACGGAGCGATGTCGACCCTTCTGAAAACGAACTGGCGCCCACCGTCCACACCGGGGCCTGACACGGGGCGGGCTCCACCCGCGATAAGTCTTTCCGCGGTCCAGCCTTTGTAGTGGGCGGAGTCCAAGCCCAGCTGTGCCGGGAATACGTATTTATGCTGGAAGGCTGACAGGTCGCCTGGCATGATCCGGCGCCCACGCAATCCGGCAATAATCTTGACCGGCAGAAATCTCCTTCCGACCAGAAAGTATGCCACCTCCTCCTTGATACCGAGCTTCCGGGCCGCATCTCGAATCGACGGTGGGTCATCGGGCGCTGCATGGCTCTCGACGTCCTCCGACCCGAGGTAAAACCGGGCAAGGCCATGGGCATCCCTCTTCAATGCGCCACGGCTTAACGCCTCAAGCAAGCCTTCCATCTTCCAGTCACCGCCTCCATTTGGGCGCCGAAGCAGCGCCTTGGGAAGCGAGATGACGTCCTTGGTTCTCGACACCTTGGCAGTCGCTACCTCAAGGGTCGCCAGTAGCGCCTTCGCGCTTTCCAGCGACCAACCTGATTTCCCATAGAGCTCAGCCACCACTCCAGTTGCGGCCTTCAACCAACCGAGCGCAATAACGCGATCGATCACTCCTCTCGAGCAGCCAAGGACCCTTCGCAACGTCTTCTTGTCGCCAATCTGCTCGAGTGCCGCGGCGAGCTCGGCGACGCATGACCTAGCAACGAGCATTGGGGCACCTCGGCCCAGCCCATCGTCTACGACGAATAGCTTGTGTTTCTGGAGAACCGGGCGCACCACCTCGACATTCCTCCGGAAGCAGGCGGCTGCTTCGGAGAGCGTCATCGTGCCGGGATTAGGCTTGAAGCCCAGGAGCTTCGTTCGCGATCGGATTGCGGGACGTTGCTGGAGATAACCGGCCAATGCCACTTTCAGGACTGCTCGTGCATGCTTCGGCGTAGACTTATCCGCGGCCCAGTTCAGGATTAGGTCGAGCCGTTTGGCTAGCCCGAATCGCGTTACCGAAGGAGACCTGCGGGCACAAAGCTGATCGAGAAAGGCATAAAAGTTGGCAGGCCACCCCTCGCAGATCCGATAACCGTCTGTGAGTACCTGGGGCGACAGGGCCGCTGTTAACGCCAGCTTAATTGGACGTGGGCGACGGCGATGTCCTGTTGAGAACCAACCTAGCGTCAGCAGCAGTGAGATTGTTGAGCATGGGTCGACCCAGCGCAGAGGGTCTTCAAGCTCGAGATTGGCATCGGGATGCCCAAGGCTGGCCAGGATAGCCGCCATCCCCATCACCTCCTGATGCGAGGCGCGCTTCGGCTTAGTGGCTGAAAGTACATGCCCGCATTTGCACGCATCGACGGAGCCGGAGCGCCAGCTTAATCTCGATTCGCATTCGGGGCATTGGGAATGCAGATACGCCCGGTGGCGTACGCAGACCGAGGCTACGCTCAGGTCCCAGATTGCGCGGTGATAGGGTGCTTCGCGCAGGCATTGTGGGCAGAAGCGGCGGCGATGCACGCTGACGTATTCCCGGCGTAGATCAAAACCCAGAAAGTTGACATTGCCGCGTCGGCAGCTCGGCCGATAGCTGATTCTTACCAGTGAATGGGCATCTGTGCCGCAGAAAGCTGCCAGCTTCCCGAGATTGCGTCTCCTGGTGGCGATTGCCTCCAGTGACGCCATTCGGACACGGGCAAGCTTCAGGAGATGTGGCGGCCCGGAGAGTAGATTCTCCGAGGCCGCCCGCATTAGATAGCCGATAAGGGACTCATCGGCCATTGGTCGAACTCGGACCGGAAGCTGCGCGATCGTCTCGCTTTGCCAACTCCCGGGCATGGTTCAGCCCTCCCTGTTCTCTGCCTTGCGCACGCCATTCCGCAAGCGAGTCTTCTGATTGCGGATGTCGCGCTCGACAGGGACCAGCCGCAACCGGTCCTCCGCGACGTCAAAGGGATTGAACCAACCGACTTTCTCACGGGAATCGCGGTAGCCCTCCATCGTTCTCCGCAGGATTTCCCGGTTCAGGCGGCGCGCACCACAGAGGAGGCCCTGTGTTGCCGCGTTGACGATGAAGGGAACGGCGCGCCCGAACAGGCCGCCGGAGAAGTGATACAGCGGCATGGCGATGTCGAGCGCCGCCAGGTCTGAAGGCTCCGGGAACGGCAACTCCTTCGCATACATCGAAAGCAGCGCCCGAAAGAGCGTGCGGTCTTCGGGGTTGCTCCAATTGAGAGGAGAAAGGTGGAACCGGCCTGCCGTGCGGGATTGCAGGGCCTTGTTCTCGTCATAGGCTTCAGCAGCTTCCTCAAGGCCGCTGACGACAATGGCTGTGCCGGAGTTGCTGATTGCCTTCAGCAAATCACCGCCGTTGTAGATCTGGGTTTTGGTCTTCTCCTCGACGATATGCTGGAACTCGTCGAAGATAATGACGTCGACCTGCTTTTTCCGCAGCCACTCAATGAGCTTCAGGCCAAGGACCGTGGTGTCAGTGGACTGCGACCCCACTGGAACTCCAAGTGCCTTCAGCGTCTGGACAATGACACCTTTGCAGGTGGAGTTCAGGAGAATCTCCACATAGAGGACCGGACACAGCGTGATGGTCTCGGTCGGGATGGGTGGATACTCGCGCTCGAACCTGCGCAGAATCGAGGTCTTCCCGACATGAGAGGGGCCCGTAACCAGCAGATTGCGTGAAGGAGATCCCGTCTCCCGCCCCACGTTGCCGAAGTTCTTGAGTTGCTCCAGCCGTGCCATCAGCTGCTGCGTCCTGGCGGTATGCAGGAAGACAGAGTTCAGCGCGGCAATCTTGCTGACCATCTCCTGAAGTGTCGGCGGCGTCGCCTGCGGGTTCTCCGCGCCCCCTTCAGAGGGGCGCGGGTCAGTGATGCCGGTAAGGATGTCGAGGGTGTCGGTGGTCATGGAGTGTCCTTTCGTGAGAGTTGGTTAGGCTTTGCTGACGAGGCCGCTGGCGACGGCATCGTCGAAGGTGTCATTGGCGGGAGGCGGCGTAATCGGCGTGTCGTTTGCCGGTTTCGCCTGTTGCTCCACCCGTGCTGCGGGCTTCTTAGGCTTGGCCGCCTCGTCTACCGCAGCGTCCACGCGCGCCGTGTTGGCCTTGATAACTTCAGCCTCCATGGCGTCCTTGAGCGCCTGGTTGCGCAGCATCTTGGCCCGCTTGAGGTGCTTAGCCTCGATGAAGAGCTCGGCCTGCGCCTTCAGCAGATTCTCCTGCGTCAAGCGCTCGTACTTTTTGGCGTCCATCTTCGCCCGCGCAACGTTGACGTTGTGCTCGGCGAGAGTCAGGCCGTCGGTGTACTCCGGCATGACGGAGGGAAGCGCGAAGTACTTGCGTGTCCTCCAGTCCTCGACCAGCACGAAGCTCAGGTCGTCGCTGTTGAGCTTGACCTTGACCCGGTCCGGCTTGTCCGCGCGGTTGATGATCTGCTTGATGAGCGGGTCCTTGGAATTGTACCGCAGACCCAGAAGCTCGACGCCCTTGCGGGTCAGAGCGCACATCCGGGTGTTGGTCAGCAGAGCATCCAGGTCGGCGTTGGACGGCGGCAGGCGGACAGGGTGCTTCTTGATGCCCTCCTGCCATTTGACGATCGGCGCCACCCCGAGTGTCCGCTGGATTTGGACGGAGTACACGTCGACCACCCAGCGAAGGAACAGTCGCCGCAGGTCCTCCAGCGAGAGGATTGCCTCCTTCTGGGAGTCGTAGTCACCCCGGCGGAAGATGTTGCCGAACACCGTCCCCTCGATACGCTGGACGAAGCTTTCCGTAATCGTTCGGAAGGCGCGCTCGATTTTGCCGCGCTCCTCCGGCGTCCTGACGCGGCACCGATGGATGGTCATTCCCAGGCCGAGGCAGATTTCATCGAAATCGTGCGCAATGAAGTTTGCGCCGTTATCGACGAAGACCATGCGCGGAACGCCGTACACCGAGGAGTAGTTGTTGATAATCTCCGGGTACTGCGCGACCTCGTCCGCCTTGGGCTCGATGGTGTGCCTGAGAGCCAAGGCGACCTTATGGACACTCGGCGCTTCGAACCCGATGTGCCAGCCCACAATCATGCGGGTGTTCCGGCAAAGCACGAGGGTCAGAATCGGACGCCCGATGGGGATGTTCTTTTCCGGGTCGATGCAGATGATGTCCATCTCGTGGTCATCAATCTCCACCTCCCCAAGCGGCCGGTCGCCCTGCGGCCCGAGGACCACAGGATTGCACGCCTGCCGGGCTGCCACGGGCCCCTGCTGTGCGAAGATGACCTCATCCCTTGGGATGCTTTTCACCTTCTCATACACGGTTTTCAGGCTCGGCCCCCGCAGCTTTTTCCCGTCCGAAGTCAGGAAGATGCCGTTGACACCCACCGTAGGCATCATTGCCACGATGCGGGTGATCTCCCCGTGAATGAACTTCACGGACTGGGGGACGCGGTTGAGATAGTGGGTATCAATCATGTCCCACATGAGCTCGACCACTTCCGGTGCGAACCGCTGCTTCCGGTTCCCGCGAAGCTCGTACATCGGCGCCAGCCAACGGATGTCGTTGTCATTGGCATTGCCATTGCGGCCATAGAAGCGCATCCACTTCTTGACCGTCGAGGGCGGCGGAGGCGCGGCATCCCCGATGCGAGTGGCGGTTGCCGTAAGAACCGGCCCCCACTTGTCCTCGGAGGTGTACATCAAGCCTTCGTCGATGATGTCCTTCACATACTCCCAGCGCCATTTGGTAATGGCCTGGATATGCGGCGGATAGGACTCGAAGTGCTGCGACAGCAATGCGCGCTCCGCGTCGGACATCATGTTCTTGGTGTTGTCGATGACCTTGGTCATGACGCCCTCCTTCCAGAGGGCTGCGAGTTCATCATCGGATTTGGCGATGACGAGGCCGCCTTCGACCTTGCGCAGGTTGACCATGCCGCATTCGCTGCGGCTGTCGACCTGGTAGAACTCGCCGTTGATTTCGAGGCGTTCGCCGCGCTTGAGAGAGATAGACATAATGATGGCTCCTTTCAGGCCAGGGTGGGACCGCTGATGCGGCTGTCGGAAGACAGGCGCACAGTGGCTAAATCGGTGAAGGTGAAGCAGTTGCGCAGAGCGGCGCCGTAGAGCTGGCCGCGCTGCTCCCTGGACGTCATGCCCAGGGCTTGCTCGAGTTCGCCCAAGGTGGAAACACCGCCCACCTCGATTGCCTCGAGAATTCGGAACCGGAGCTCCTGCGAGGGCTCATGGGTGTTGTACCAGAGCAGCTCGTTGGCGTTCGCGAGATGGATCGGCTGCCGGATTTCGACTTCGGTATAGACCTTGAACTCCATACCGAACTCGTTGACCGCAATTTTGGCCTGGTCGTAGAAGGCCTTGGTCAGTGGCTGCAGGTAATCGCTGAGGTACTTCACCTCATAGATTTCGACCGTGCCGTCCCGGTAGTAGACGACCCCGTCTGGCGTATACCGGCGCATCTTTCCGAGGAAGCTGAAGCGAACCGGCTTCGGCTGCACGCTGAAAAGGGCGACGGCATTCGTCGACTCGAGGAGCCGGAGCTTGTCGAGTTCGAGCGAGGACTCGTGGGCCAGCTTGGCCCCCATCTTCTGGCTGTCGAAGTATCCGACGGACCACTTCGGGGACCGCGTGACTACCTGTCGGCTCGGGCGGGTATCCAGCTCGTAGCCGATGCGATCACGCCAATGGGGAGTGTTCACGCCTTTCGGCGCGTTACGTTTAGACATTTGAAGCTCCTATGAGCGTTGTGGGAAGTGGGAGGGCTCGGCGCCGGTACGAACTATCCGTACCGGCGCCTTGCTATGAGTTTCCGCTCGGCGAAGACGCCGCTGTTTTCAGATTTTGCGCTCATGAGGGTCACGCAGCCGGGCCGTTGCAGTTGGCCGGATTCGGCATCGCTGCAATCGCGAGCCGCCCGACCAGATACATGTCCAGCAACTTGCTGTCGGGAAACACGACTTCACGACCGTCCTTACGCGCCAGCGTAATGACCGAGAAGTCGGCAACCGGGCGGCAGGAGCGAACGCGGTAGGACACCCCGTCCAGGTTCACGGCACTGTTGGTGCGAAGATTGAGCAAGTTCATGGCAGGCTCCTTCAGGCGCGCTGGGTGTCGGCGAGGATGATGTCGAGGGCGAGGTAATCGACATCGACATCAATCTTCGGCTTGGACTGGCAGCGCGGATAGATGCTGTTTTCAGAGCTAGTCCGGAGCTTTCGGCGGCACGGCTCAAGGTCACTGCTGAGCCGTTCCTTCGCTTCCAGAATCGGCAACATCTGGATGTAGGCCATGATGTCCATCCTGGCTCGCTCGAGACGAACTTGGTCGACCTTGACCTGCTCGCGATAGGCACCCGCAGTAGAAGGCACGTTCGCAAGGAAGCGTTTGCAGTCCTCCATCCCTTTTCGCGCACGCAGCCGAACCAGCGCCATGAGGCAAGCCAGGCGGGTCGTGTAGTTGTCGTTTGCCGGGCGCGGTGTAGGCGCACGCCGGATGTATGCGCCGAACGGCACATCAGGAAGCTTAGTCATGGATGAGGTCTCCTTACCTCTGCAGTGAATACGGTTACGGTTAAGTCGCTGTTGGACTTACCGTATGCAGAGGCCCTCGCTGGCGAGGACACAGGTTGCGAAGGCAATCATGGTCGCGTTCCTTAGATGCTTACCAACTTACCGGGCAACTCGGGTGCCGCCCCGGCGGAGACAAATCCGGGGCGGCACCCGGCTCATCATTGAGCGATGAACCTCTGGGTTTGCGTGAAGCCGAATACCGCACGCCTACCAGACTTACGCGTAACACGGAGCGCTGGGACGAACTGGCCAGACACACCGTTTGTGTCCGTTGACGTTATCTTCCTGACCTCGCATGCGTGAAGCCGAATACCGCACGCCAGCGGGTGGTGGTCAGACAGTGGAAAGCCGGAAGCGGTGGCTTCTTGACCTTCCAAACGCAACGAACGGGTCAGGGAAACTGCCTGACCGGAACCGCGTCAACGCTCTTATATGTGGGAGAGAGGACGCGCGATGACGCCCGGCATTTGCCAGGTGGACTGAAGTCCAAGGGTTTTTGATTCGCGTGTCATGACGAATAGGTACAACCGGAAGCGATTAAAATGCAAGAGGGAATGTCGCCGTCGCTCATCGCTGTTGCATTTCGATCACGCTATCGGCGGCCAAACCCAGTTTTCTGAACTCATTTTCGCGCAGTCAACATTATTTTTTACCGGCATCATGGCTTTCAAATGGAAGCGATTGGTGGTCGGACGGTGGCGTCGACGACGTCTCTTGCATGCCGAGCGTCTAGATTCTGACCATCGATTTGGGTCAGCAGCTGGGGCTGAGTATGTCCGCCGATTTCGGAGAGAAGCTACTGAGGGAGTTTGAGCAGCAGCTCGATCGGGCCGAGGAGAGTCGGAACGAGGTGGAAATGCCCACCTCTTGGCGCCAGCGGCGCAGTCCAGGTTCGCAGCGCCGAGTACCGAAACATGTTCGAGACCGGGAGCTGACACTACGGATGATCAATGCGGCCGGACGCCCAGTCCGGCTGGCAGAGCTGCTAGACGCCGGGATCGACGTCAGGGTCGTTCGGGCCGTGGTTCAGGAGGGACGGATCCTCAATCCCGTTAAGGGCATCTACTGCGACCTGGGCAACTACGACCCGTTTCTGCATGCACTTGCATGCTTGCGGGTGCATGGCACTGACTACGTTCTGTGCCTGAAGAGTGCTGCCCAGTATCACGGGCTGATAGGCAATGTTGACAGCGACCTGTGGGTCGCGGCGCCGGTCGGGCGTGGAATACTGGCGTATGTCGGCGACTACCGGGCGGTACCCATTCATTGGAATGGCATGCAGGCGCCCTACGCACCGATGGATGTCCCGCTGGACAGCGAGGCTGATGTTGATCTTGGCCGACTGGAGCAGACGGAGCGCTATTTTGGGATCTGGCGTCAGGTCGTTGGCGGGGTAGAAATTAAAGTGACCTCCCCCGCGCGGACTGTCGTTGACCTGCTGCGTTACATGGAGCGGCCGGTCGCTAAGGAGCGGGTAGACGGCTTGTGCTTTGACCAGGCCACCGCCTTCGAGGCGCTGGCTACATTCGTCAGGGATAACGACGTCGACATGGTGGCCGAAATTGCAGACCGGCTTGGATGCACTGATCAGATTGAGGTTCACGTTGCCCTCGCCCGGAGCTTCCAAGTAACGGTGGGTCGCCGATCATAGTACATTTGTTTTGTGGCCAATAATAATGTACCCCTCATGCTTAGAGCGATTGGCTCAGCTGGAACGGTTCATTTGTCTGCCTTTCAAATGGGCCACCACTCTCTGACGTCGGCACCTGAAACGGATCCAGCAGCCCCGGTAACGGGAAGTGTTGGCTGATACGGCGGAAATCGTCGGTATCCCGAGTCACCACCGTTGCACCTTCTGTCACGGCAATGGCAGCCACCATCAGGTCGGCGCCTGTTCGCTGCTTCTTCGATCTCGGATCCCGGAGGACGAAGTTGACGAGGTCCGGGGTAGTCAACATTCGGCCGTATAGGCGGCTGGCGGCGAGAGTGAGTGGTAGAATTCTGCCTTCGAAGAATGGAAGCACGTCGTTGTCCAGCCATCGTTCTGCATCGGCTGCCACCCCGGGATGCTGCCTGCGGGCGCGCTCGATGCCGATTTGAATTTCGAAGATTGTAATGACGGTGGTCCAAAGGTCCCGGGCATCTTGCCGGGTATACCAGTCCATCATCTGGGGTGCAGGCTTACGCTTGCGGAGCTCGCTCACCACGTTGGTGTCGAGCAGAAACACTCATCAGTCACCACGACCTTTCGGTCGGGTGCCGCCCAGATGAAGTGGGCCTTCGCGAACGGTCTTCATGGCCTCGTCGAACGCGTCCTCCTCCGAATCCGAAGGTTGACGATTCAGCACACTTCGATCTGAGGACGAACGGGATTCTTCAAGATATTTTCGTGATACGACGAAGACCTCCTGGCCGCCCGCGGTGACTATGGCCTGCGCATCTCCAGCGGCAGCGGCGGCCACCAGCTCTTCCAGCTTTTCGCGCGCGTCAGTCAGCTGCCAGGTTCTCGGCTTCATTCAAGCAGTCCAGAAATCCTTTGCTGGAAATTCATTGCCGTGCGTGGGCAAGGATTTTCCGACCGGCAAGGAAAATACGATTTCTCGAGCGGAGCAAGAAGGTAGTGCGCCTCCAGACGGCGGCCACTCGTAAATTGCCCGATGCCAGAAGCTTCAGTGCGCCGCATCCCCGGGTTCAGTAATCGCGGCAATGGAGCGAATGACCCGCTTCCATAGGCGCTGGTTGTCCAGGTCTCCGAGGGCAAGCGCTTCATCTGCGCACTGGGAAGCCTTGATGACCGCGTGAGCGCCGTATTCCTGGATCATCAGTCCAGCTGCCAGCCAGATTTCCCGGTCGCTCCCAATTGGAGCCACCGCCAGACGCGAGTCGACGTATTTGGATGACTTCATTCTGCCCCCTTTTGCCGAGGGAAGCTATTCAACGGCAACAGGGTTGTAAATCGGCCGCGAGCCAGCATCATCACGGCGTACAGGTGCGCTTAGCGGGGGTGTTGGGGATGTACAATAAGGTCGAACAGGAGGTCATCCTCCTCAATGCCGTCTGGAAGATGATTGGCGGCATGGTGAATTACCAGTTATTCGTGAAGGGACATGGCACCGAAGACGTGACTTTGACGTTCAACACCAACGTGCATGCAAGATTATTCACCATCCTGTTGGTCGACTTCCTGTCGCGATCACATCCCAGACATTCGCGAGTGCCGGTTATCATGATAAGTGGCCTTCCCGCACATCATGAGTTGGCAGGAGAGGTGGACGCCTTCCTGCAGAAGCCCTTTCGGATGGCGAGGCTGACCGAGCTGCTACGCGAACTACTGGCGGATCGCGTTGGCTGAACGCGAAGGTATTGACTTTCCCGGCTGAAGCACCGCCTTCCTCCGCTCTCGCCCTTATCCCTCTGTCTCAATCTTCCACGACTGTCAGGATTGGGTCTAACGCGCGAAGGCCGATGTGGCGAATCGGATAAAGGCCGTTGAAGCCTAGTAGTGCATTGTGGGCGTCGGCTTCCTGACGATGCATTACATCGTTGGCACTGGTGGATGACACTTCCTCCGGGATGACCGGCTCGGCCCCACCGTCGTTTCCAATGAAAACCGCCAATCTCTTGAACCTGACGTAAGATCCTAGTGCCTATTCTCCCCGATCAGCGATCAGGGCCGCCTCTAGCTCATCCGCATCAACAAGAAAAGCTTGTCGCATACTGCTATTGGTCGCCACTGCTGGAACGTGAATTCGGGTCTCCACGTACCGGTAAGCATCGAACGATAATCCCTGTAACTGCTCTGCCTCGGCGACGACAAGGTATGTTCCTGGTGGCTGCTCCCCGACGCCAGCAAGCCGAAAGCTGCGGGAGAATGTGACCAGCGTTTCCGTTGTTCGTGTGAGCATGCTCGGTCAACTTTCAATACGGACGCGGGTTAGTGTGACGGAGGAAATAGCGCACTACTGATACTGGGGAAGCCCCATGCCACGAGGATCCGCATTTGCCACTCGCATCGACATTCTACATGTCACCTCGTACCGCTACACCGGTAATGTGCATCTTGGCCCTCACAGACTGATGCTTCAGCCACGTGAAGGAAGCGGAGTTCACCTAGTGAGCTTGGAGATCCTGACCAATCCTCCTGCGAACTTGAGGTGGACAGAAGACGTTTTTGGCAATTCGATCGTCATCGCCGAGTTCCACAGCGTTGCGGAGAAGCTTATAATTACCGCGAGAATGGACATCGAACTGCGCGATGGCAGCGAACAAAGTCGCACTCGCTATGTTGGATTTCCCATTTCATACTCCGATCAGGAAAGAGACGCTCTCGGGGTCCTCACCTGCCAGCGCTATCCCGATCCTGACGGGAAGGTCAAACGTTGGGCCGCCGCCTTCATCTACAGCATCCCGACGGAGGCATTTGCGCTTCTCGGTGATCTCTGCTTGGGCGTCTCCACATCAGTATCGTACCGGAGCCGAGACGACTTCGGCACGCAATCCCCTCAGCACACGTTGGAACGTGGTTGGGGCGCATGCCGTGATCTTGCCGTCCTATTCGCCGAAGCCGCTCGGTCACTGGGGTTCGGGGCCCGGATCGTCTCCGGCTATCTCTTCGACCCGTCCGGTCAGAGTAGCGGTGCTGGCGCAACGCACGCCTGGGCAGAAGTCTACCTGCCACAAACCGGTTGGATTGCATTCGACCCGACCCATGCCGCCGCTAGCGGGACCCGGTTGATACCGGTCGCAGTTGGCGCAGACATTACTGACCTCCCTCCGGTGTCAGGGGATTTTTCCGGAAATGGCGCCGCCATGAGTGAAATGCGCGTTGAAGTCAGCGTAAGCCAACGTCCGGTCGTGATCGACTGAGGGCCAGCAGCGCGCCGATACCAGCTGCCGCCGATATTATCGAGGCAATGGTAATCCCTACCTTTGCCGACCCGAGCAATCCGGGTTCGTATGCCAGTTCGGCAATGAACAGAGCCATTGTAAAACCAATGCCTGTCAGAAAACTGCCGCCGACTAACACGCTCCAGCTTAGATCGGCCGGTAACGCCGCCAGCCGACCACGCACGGCTATGGCCGAGAACAGGATTACGCCAAGTGGCTTTCCGAATGCCAACCCGAGAACAGTTGCGGTGACAAGACTGAAATCCAGATCTCCCGAGCGCCACGCCACATCGGCATTCGCCAGAGCAAATAGCGGCATGACCATGTAGGCGACCCAAGGGTGAAGAGCGGCTTCTAATTGTTCGACCGGCGAAAGCGCCTCTTTGGTAGCAATTTGGGCGCGCTTAAGATTTGCCCTGGTAAGCTTTGCCGGTCCTTGCTTCCCGGCGGAAGACGGCCTTACATCCTGCAGGATGGCCTGCAGCCTGCTGTCACTTACCCACCTGCGAGTGGAAGCCATGAACCCGAGAATTATGCCAGTGAGCGTCGGGTGGATTCCAGCAAGCTCGAGGGCAAGCCAGATGAAGACTCCAATTCCCAGGTAGGCTGCAACACTGCGCACGCCGATCTTGGAGAGAAGGTAGACCAGCAGCATCCCGACGACGACCAGAGCAATTCCCAGCCAATTGATGGCGCCGCTATACCCAATGGCGACCACCAGGATTGCTCCTACATCGTCAAAAATCGCCAGCGAGAGAAGGAATAGCCGCAAGCTTAGCGGAACCCGGCGACCAAGCACCGCCATGCACCCGACCAGGAACGCCGTGTCAGTTGCTGTTACGGTGCCCCAACCGTGCGCGGCCGGACCGCCGCCTGCGGCAGCCAGATAAAGCATCGGCGGCACAAGCATGCCGCCTAAAGCTCCTGCTAGAGACAACGCGGCGATGCGAAAGTCTTGCAGTTCTCCAACGACCAGTTCCCGCTTGAGTTCGAGCGCCACCGTAAAGAAGAACAGGCTCATCAACCCGTCATTAATCCAGTGCTTCACGGATCGTGTGTACTCCACCCCACCAACGCTTACGCCGATCTGGGTGTGCCAGAACGCCGCGTATGACGCGGACCACGGCGAGTTTGCGATAGTGATTGCGCAGATGGTGGC
>NZ_DASVCJ010000024.1:0-19413 GCF_036381655.1 Ferrovibrio sp. | reverse complement strand
CTGACCTCCTACCAGCAGGGATGGTGAATCTGATTCGTCGAAAACCCGAAACCCAAAACCGGCGCCGACTCACAAAGGACTCACCACCGTCTCAAACAGGTCCCAAGACACGATTCAGAGACATCGAACTACGCTCTAGCTTGTCGCCACGCTGGCGCGGGCGATGCCGGCCAGCGGCAGATCGCCCGCTTTGCCGTCCGGCTTGGCGACCGCGATCTTGGCGGCCGGCTTCTCGTCGGCGGCTTCGACCGCGCTCAGCTTGGCCGGCACGGTCTCGCGCGGATTCTCGGCGAACTTGCACAGGCCTTCGATCTTGGCGCCGGCGGCGATCGACAGCAGCTCATGCCAGATGTCGCCGCGCACCTTGGCGGTCTTGTCGAGTTCCACCGACTTGGCGCGGATGCGTCCGATCACCTCGCCGCGGATGAGCACGTGCTCGGCCATCACCTCGCCGACCACGCGCGCATTCTCGCCGATGGCCAGCCGCATGGCGGTCACGTCGCCGTTGACGACGCAATCGATCTGCACTTCGCCTTCGCTGTTCAGATCCCCGTTGACGGTCAGGCCGGCGCTCAGGATCGAGGGCGGCGCCTGCTTACTTACGGGCTGCGGATTGGTCTTCTTGCTGCTTGAAAACATGATAGCCAGCCTCGATGAACTTGCCTGGTTCGATCTGCTCGCCATCGAGCAGGATTTCGTAATGCAGATGCTGACCGGTGCTGCGGCCGGTCGAACCCATGGTGCCGACCTGCCGGCCATAGGCCACGGTATCGCCGGTCTGCACCGTGATCGAGCTCATATGCGCATAGCGGGTCTTGATGCCCAGGCCGTGGTCGATCTCCACCGTGCGGCCATAGGGCCCCTTGCGGCCGGCAAAGACGACGACGCCGGGTGCGGTGGCGATGATCGGCGAGCGCAACGGCCCGATGAAATCGATCCCCGCATGATAGGCCCATTGCTTGGTGAAGGGATCGAGCCGGCGGCCGAAGCCGCTGGAGCGCTCGACATCGCCGGTCATCGGAAGCGCCAGCGGCAGGCGCTGGGCCAGCGCGAGCAGATCGCCCCAATGGCTGAGATTGCCTTCCACCGCCATGACGTCGCGGTCGAACTGCGTGCTGGCGGAGGCGACGGCAACACCGTTCACGGCGGCGGCATTGCCGCCCTTCTCGGGCGTGCCGAGTGTGCGCAGCGGGCCGCCGACGCCGACATCGGCGCGCGCCTCGGCGGCGCGGGCCAGCATGGCGTTGATGTCCAGGCCGGTCAGCGCCAGGGCCTTTTCCATCTTGGCGACGCTGGCTTCGGTGCGCTGCGCCAGATCGTCGAGCAGTTCGCGCTGCCGGCTGCGCAGCGCCAGCAGGCGCGTCTCGAGATCGCCCGGCTTGACCTCGGGCAGCGGCGGCCGCGTGGCCTTCGATTCGCGCAGCATGCCTTCGAGATCTTCGCTCGACGCCGTCGTATCGTCGGCGTCGCTGGTTGCAGCCGAAGCGACTTCCGTCTGCTTGTCGTCTGCCTTGCCGCCGGCCGTTTTCTTGTCTTCGGCCGGTGCGGCTGCCACCGCCGGGGCCAGTGCCGGTGCCGGGGCCGTTGCAGGGGCCGGCGCCGCAGCCATCTTCACATCCTTTGCGGCATCCTTCGGCTTGGCCGCGACCTTGGCTTCGCCGCCATTGGCGGCGGCGGGGGCGCCGCCCTCGGCCGGAATGCGCTGCTTCATCGCCATGTCGTAGAGGCGGTGGTAGCGCTCTTCTAGGTCGCGCGAGGCGACGAGGAAACTCTCCTGGTTCTTGTCGAAATCGGCCGCCAGCCGGTCATAGGCCTGGCTGAGTTCCGCGATGCGGCGGTCGCGCGCCTCCAGCATGGCGTCGCGGTAGAAGACATTGACGGAGGAGTAGCCGACCCAGCCGGCGAAGCCGACGATGCCGGCCGCCATCAGCAGTTGGGCGCGGGTGGACAAAGCTACATAGCGAACATCACCGCGGCTGCGGAAAATGATCTGCCGCTCTGGGAATAGGCGGTCGCGCAACTCCCGCCATTGCCGTTTTGCGCGTCGCGTCACTCAGCCCCCCGGTTGTGCGTGCTTGGAATCGCTCTGCCGACGGGGAGGATTAGGGCCTATTTGGGTTGGTTAATGCAAGGATGATTCGACCCCGATTTCGGAAAAAAATATGTCCGAACACATACTTAACTGATGTCTCGCCGGTTATCCACACCCTGTGCATAACCGGCACAAGCGGTTGATTCTAAACTGACTGGGCAGCCTTCAGCACGGCCTCGACATGGCCGGGCACTTTCACCTTGCGCCAGATGCCGGCGATTTTTCCCGTCCGGTCAATGAGAAAGGTGGCGCGCTCGATGCCCATATACTTGCGTCCATACAGGCTTTTCTCGACCCAGACGCCATAGGCTTCGGTGGTCTTGCCGGCCTCGTCGGCAGCGAGGGTGACCTTCAACTTGTGCTTGGTCTTGAACTTGTCGTGGGCGGCGACGCTGTCGCGCGAGCAGCCGATGACGACGGCGCCGAGCTTGTCGAATTTCGCCTTGGCGGCGGAAAAGTCGATCGCCTCCTTGGTGCAGCCGCTCGTATCGTCCTTCGGGTAGAAATACAGCACCACGATCTTGCCCTTGAGATCGCTCAGCGCGACCTTGCCGCCGCCATCGGTCGGCAGCCGGAAGGCGGGGGCCTTGTCGCCGATTTCAAGTGTCCTGGTTTCGCTCATGATCCTGCTCCGTCGTGCTATTCCGAGCCGGGCGAGCCGGCGCCGATGGAATCGGCCATCGATAGATACGGCGCGGCCGGCTTTTCCACCAGCGCCTCGAATTGCGCGAAGACGGCGCGCTGGCAATCGGCCAGCCGTTCCGACATGGCGTCGAAATCGGCCGCCTTGACCAGGGCCGGCAGGCGCCGCTTCAAGGCCGGCGGCCAGAGCTGCGGATCGCCGGCCTCTTCCTTGCCGGCCAGCCGCGTCGCCGAGAGCAGGGTAGCGTAGAGGCGCGCCGCCTCGATCAGGCGTAGGATCGCATCGCGGTCAAGCAGCTTTTCCTGCTGCATCGCCTGCAATGCCGCGACCGGATTGCTGTGCAGGATGGCCGGATGATCATGGCCGTGGCGCAGCAGCAGATACTGCACGATGAATTCCAGATCGGTGAGCCCGCCGCGCTGGCGCTTCAGGTCCCACGGCCCGGCGCTGCGCTGCGCCGCCGCCATGCGCTGGCGCATGCTGGCGACATTGGCCAGCAGGCGCTTCTCGTCGCGCCTGGCGGTCAGCACCTCGCGCCGCAGGGCCTCGATATCGCGGCACAGGGACGGCGTGCCGCAGACCGGCCGCGCCCGGGTCAGCGCCATATGCTCCCAGGTCCAGGCTTCCTTGCGCTGGTATTCGGCGAAGGCCTCGAACCCGACGGCAATCGGGCCGGCATTGCCGCTCGGCCTGAGGCGCATGTCGACTTCGTAAAGGCGGCCTTCGCCGGTCATCGCCGTGATCGCGTTGATGAAGCGCTGGCACAGCCGGCTGAAATAAAGGCCCGGCGTCAGCGGCCGCGGGCCCTTCGACTCGCCGGCATTCGGCGGGCATTGGAAGATCAGCACCAGATCGAGATCGGATTCCAGCGTCAGCTCGCGGCTGCCCATCCGGCCCATGCCGAGCACGGCCAGCTTGGCGTTGCGGATCTTGCCATGCTGCGCCTCGAATTCGGCGGTGACATGGCCCAGCAATTCCTCCAGCACCACATCGGCGATGGCGCTCAGCGCCGCGCCGGCGGCCTCGCCGTCCAAAGTGCCGCGCAACAGGCCGATGCCGACCTGCAGCTTGAGTTCGCTGGTCCAGCGCCGGGTCCAGTCCAGCACGTCCTGGAAATCGCGCGCCGCCGAAAGCTGCCGCTTCAGGCTGCCGGCCAGGACTGCGGCATCGAATACCGCCGGCTGGCTGCCGTATTCCAGCAGGCTGTCGAACAATGCGCTGTGGCCGGCCAGCGCATCGGCAAGCTGCGGCGCCGCCGCCAGCACCTCGGCCAGCGTGTCCAGCACTGCCGGGTTGGCCTGCAGCAGCGAAAAGAGCTGCACGCCGGCCGGCAGGCTGGCGAGAAAGTGATCGAAGCGGCGGATCGCCACATCGGGGCTGCCGGTGCGGGAGAAGGATTCGAGCAGATGCGGCATGATCGCGGTGAGCTTTTCGCGCGCGCGTTCCGAACGCATGGCGCGATAGCGGCCGAAATGCCAGCCGCGGATCATGGCCGAAACCTCCGACGGATCGCCGAAGCCAAGCTCCCGCAGGGTCTGCAGCGTGTCGGGATCGTCGTCCTTGCCGGTGAAAACCAGGCTGCCCGCTTCCGATCCCAGCGACGGCGCTTCGGCGAACAGCGCGTCGTAATGCGCCTTCACCCGCTGCAGCGTGGCCAGCATGCGCGCTCTGAACCGGTCCGCATCCGGCTCGCCGAGGAAGCAGGCGAGATGGGCGAGGCCGTTTGCATCGGCCGGCAAGGTATGCGTCTGTTCGTCGGCGATCATCTGCAGCCGGTGTTCGACCCGGCGCAGATATTCGTAATCGGCGATCAGCTCGCGGCAGGCGGCCAGGCTCAGGCGCTCGGTCGCCACCAGCGCATGCAGCGCGCCGCAGGTGCCGGAGACGCGCAGGCGGGTGTCGCGGCCGCCGGATATCAACTGCTGCGTCTGGGCGAAGAATTCGATCTCGCGGATGCCGCCGCGGCCGAGCTTGATGTTGTGGCCCTCCACGGCGATTTCGCCATGCCCGCGATGGGCGTGAATCTGGCGCTTGATCGAGTGAATGTCCTCGATGGCGGCGAAATCGAGATTCTTGCGCCATACATAAGGCGTCAGCCTTTGCAGGAAGCCCTTGCCGGCGGCGATGTCGCCGCCGACCGGCCGCGCCTTGATCATCGCCGCGCGCTCCCAGTTCTGGCCGAAGCTTTCGTAATAGGTCTCGGCCGCGGCCATCGAGAGCACCACCGGCGTCGAGCCCGGATCGGGCCGCAGCCGCAGGTCGGTGCGGAAGACATAGCCGTCCTCGGTGCGGTCGCTGAGCAGGCGGACGAGCTGCTGGGTGAGGCGGATGAAGCTTTCCTGCGCCGAGCGGCGGCCGGTATAGCGCATCACCTCCTGGTCGTAGAGCATGATCAGGTCGATGTCGCTCGAGTAGTTGAGCTCGCGCGCGCCCAGCTTGCCCATGCCGATGGCGACGAAACCCGAGCCGCGGCAGGGATCGTCCGGCGACGTCAGCTCGAATTCGCCCTGCCGGGCCGCCGCGCGCAGCAGCACCGCCATGGCGCTGTCGACGGCGAGCGCCGCGAAATCGCTCAAATGGCCGGTGACCTGCTCCAGGCTCCACAGCCCGGCGATATCGGCTGCCGCGATGGCAAGCGCCATCTGGCGTTTGGCGCGCCGCAGCGGCGCGGCGAAATCCTCGGGCTCCTCCGTTGCCGCCTCGGCGGCCCGCAACGCCTCTATGGCGTGGTCGCAGGCGGCATTCGGTCCATATTCCAGGAGCAGGGAAACCGTTTCCGGCTCGTGTAGTACAAGCTGGGTCAGATACGGACTGTTGCCGAACAGACAATCGAACAGCCGCCTGGCGGCGGCCTTCCTTGTCAGCGCGGCCAGGCGTTTGGCTTGCGCGCGGTCGGGCAATTCGGCCAGCGTCTCCGCCCAGGCTTCATAGCCGCGCGCCAAAGCTTCCTGGTCGTAGGCCGCCGGCAGGCCGCGCCAGTCCGGCGCGAAGTGGCCAGGCGCGGACGATGCCGGAGACGATGCCGGAGACGATGCCTGGGACGATGCCTGGGACGATGCCTGGGACGAAGCCGTCGTTGTTTTGGGCCTCGGTGTCTTGGGCTTCGGTGTCTTGGGCCCCGGCCTTTTGGGCCCCGGTGTCTTGGGCATGGTGTTCCCCTCGTGCCGGTCGGCAAGTTCGGCTAAACTTGGACAAGGGTCAAGCAGCGGCGGCCCTTGCAGGAACGAGAACGAGGGCGCGCGTGGTTTTGCGATGGAGTCGGTTACTGGTTCGCTGGGCCACGGCGGCGCTGGTCACCGTGGCCATACTCGGCGGCGCGCTTGCCTGGCGGGTCATGCAGGGCCCGGTATCGCTCGACTTTCTCGCTCCGTATATCAGCGAGGCGCTGACGATTCCGCGCCTCGGCATCAAGGCCGATATCGGCGATGTGGTCGTCGCCTGGTCCGAGCGGGACCAGAGCCTCAATCTGCGCCTGACCGATGTCGCCTACCGGGTCGAGGACGAACGGGTGGCGCTCATCGTGCCGGTGGTCGACATGGCCTTGAGCGGCCGTTCGCTGCTGCGCGGCGTGATCGCGCCGAAATACATGCATGCCAGCGGCATCGAGGCGCGCCTGGTCCGCGACAAGGAGGGCCGCTTCCTGTTCGGCCTGTCGGCGAAAGAGCAGGCCGCGAAAGAGCAAACCGCGGACATGCAGGAGGCGGCGCCGGCGGCCCAGCCGGACCAGCTGCCCGAGCAGCCGCCCGAGCGCGTCGCCCAGGCGATGTTCGCCAGCGTGTTCGACCTGCTGTCGCGCTCGCCCGATGCGGACGATCCGCTCGGCCAGCTGCAGACGGTCTCGATCCTGGCCGACCGGCTGATCATCGAGGATTGGAAGCTAGGCCAGCGCTGGGTGATTCCCGGCGCGCAGATGGTGGTGCAGCGCGGCCAGGGCCATGCCTTCGCCACCGGCTCGGGCACGCTGGACTGGCGCGGCCGCAGCATCGATTTGACGCTGAACGCCGACTATGCCGCCGCGGACCGTTCGGCCCGCCTCGTGCTCGGCTTCAAGGAGGTCGATCCGGCCGATTTCGCCGATGTCATTCCCGAATTCGCGCCGCTCGAATACCTGCAGGCGCCGCTGGCCGGCAATCTCGAGCTGACGGTCGGCGAGGATGGCCGGCAGCTCGCGCTGGGCTTCGATTTCAGCGCCGGAGAGGGCCGGGTGCAGGCGCCGGGCCTGGCCGCGCCGCTGGAGCTGAATTCGGCGCAGTTCAAGGGATTGGTCGATGCCAGCGGCGGCCAGCTCCATGTCGAGCAGGCGAGCCTGGATTTCGCCGACAGCTTCCGCATCTCGTTCGCCGGCAACCTGCAGCTCACGCCCGAGCGCCGCGTCGGCGTCGACGTGCAGGGCCAGTTCTTCGAATTGCAGGCCGATGCGCTCGGCCGGTACTGGCCGGTCGGGATGGCGAAGAATGCGCGCGAGTGGATCACGCAGCATATCCATGACGGCAGGGTATCGGCCGGCCGCTTCGCCGCCAGGCTGACGCCGGAGATGCTGTCCGGACAGAGCCCGATTCCGCCCGAAGCCATCAAGCTGGATTTCACCTTCGACGGGCTGCAGGCCGATTATTTGCCGCCGATGCCCAAGCTGACCGGCGCGAAGGGCGTCGCCGCGTTGAGCGCGGAAGGCCTGACGCTGTCGGTCGAGAGCGCCAGGGTCGGCCCCCTGCAGGTCGGGCCGGGCACCGTGCGCATCGGCGGCCTGCAGGACGACAAGGCGCCGCGCGCCGATATCAGCAGCGTCGCCAGCGGCAGCAGCGCCGATGTGCTGGCGCTGATCGACAACAAGCCGCTCGGCTTTCCGTCCAAGCTCGGCATCAAGCCCACCAGCGTCGGCGGCAAGGCGGTGGTGAACTGGCGCCTGCGCTTTCCGCTCGTCTCCAGCCTGAAGATGGACGATATCGTCGTCGATGCCTCGGCCACGCTGACCGATCTGGCCATGCCCGGCCTGCTCGGGCGCTACGATCTCAGCCAGGGCAATCTCACGCTCAAGGTCGACAACAAGGGATTGGATGCCGGCGGCGAGGCGGCGCTGAACGGCGTGCCGCTGCAGATCGGCTGGCGCGAGGAATTCAGCGCCAAGGCCGCGGTGACGGCGCGCTACAGCATCAAGGGCCGCGCCGACGACGGGCAGCGTAAGGCGCTCGGCTATGCGCTGACGCCATATGTCAGCGGGCCGGTCGACGCCACCTTGCAGATCGAGGAGCGGCGCGGCGGCGAAACCGCGATCGGCGGCGAATTCGATCTGACCGCGGCGGCGCTGCAGGTCGAGGACGCGCATCTGCAAAAGCCGGCCGGCCAGGCGGCGAAGGGCCGGCTTTTGCTGCGCACCAAGGCGGGCCAGCCGGTGCAGATCGACAACATCGAGCTCAGCGGTGCCGATCTTGCCCTGCGCGGCAAGGCGGTGCTGCCGGCGAGCGGCGGTTTCGCCATCGAGATCGCCGATTTCCGCCAGGGCAAAAATCAGATCGCCGGCCGCGTCGTGGTGACCGCCAGGGGCGATACCGAGATCGATCTGCGCGGCAAGCGCTACGACCTGACGCCGTTTGCCGCGGATGTCTTCGGCGGCGGCGAGGCGGCGGGCGCCGCGCCGGACCGGCCCAAGCCGCGGCTGGTGCTGTCGCTGCGGCTGGACGAAGCCGTGATCGACAAGGATCTGGAGATGCGCAACCTCGATGTCACGGCCGAGCGTACGCCGCAGCATCTGCAGCATGTCAGCCTGACCGGCGGCTTCGCCGATACCGGCGGCGTCACCATGACGCTGACGCCCGAACTCGGCGGCCGCGTGGTGGCGCTGAAATCCGACAATGCCGGCGCGATGCTGCACTTCTTCGGCATCACCGACATGAAGGGCGGCACGATGACGATTTCCGCGCGCTACGACGACACCAAGCCCGGCTCTCCGCTCAAGGGCAGCATGATCGTGACCAATGTCCGCGCCGTGCATGCGCCGTTTCTGGCGCGCCTGTTCGGCGCCGGCTCGTTCACTGGCCTGTCCAACCTCCTGTCGGGCGAGGGCATCCAGTTCGAGCGCGGCGAGGTGCCGTTCACGCAGGAGGACGGCGTACTGACCCTGCAGCAGAGCCGCTTCCAGGGCCCGCAGATCGGCATCACCTTTTCCGGCACGATCAACCAGAAGACCGACACCACCAATATCAGCGGCACCGCCGTGCCGGCCTTCGTGCTGAACACCATTCTCGGCAAGATACCGGTGCTCGGCGATCTCTTCGTCGGCGACGGCATCATCGGCGTCAATTTCGCCGTCTCGGGCTCCAGCAAGGATCCGCAATTCACCATCAATCCGCTATCGGCGCTGGCGCCCGGATTCCTGCGCAACATCTTCAAGGCGCCGACGGAGAACGGCGCGCAGGACGGCAAGCCGGACGGCAAGCCCGGCGAGGATGGCCGTCCGGCGGTTCCCGAACCGCGCCGCGAGCCGTAGATAACGTAGATAACAGAGTAGGTGGTAGATAAGCGCCGTCATGCCCGGGCTCGACCCGGGCATCTTCGGAAGGGGCTCGGGAGACCCGCGGATCAAGTCCGCGGGCGACGGGCCGGACGATAAGAGAGTCTACGCCGCTTCGATGAGCACGTGGCGCTTCTTGCCGAAGCTGAGCCGCAGGCGGCCGTCGCCGCCCAGATCGGCGGCCGAGATGCGCTGCGTCTCGTCCGCCACCGGCTTGTCGTTCAGCTTGATCGAATTGCCGCGGATATGCCGCCGCGCTTCGCCGCCGGATTTCGCCAGGCCCGCTTCCAGCACCAGCGCGAAGGCCTCGATGCCGGCCTCCAGCCGCGCGCGTTCGACCTTGACCACCGGCAGCGCGCCGCCGAAGCTGCCTTCCTCGAAGGCCTTGCGCGCGGTCTCGGCCGCGGCCTCCGCCGCTTCGCGTCCGCGGCACAGCGCGGTCGCCTCGGTGGCGAGGATCTTCTTCGCCTCGTTCAGCTCGGCGCCTTCCAGCCGTTCCAGCCGCGCGATCTCATCCAGCGGCAGATCGGTGAACAGCCTGAGGAAGCGGCCGACATCGGCATCCTCGCAATTGCGCCAGTATTGCCAGTAATCGTAGGTCGGCAGCATGTCCTCGTTGAGCCAGACCGCGCCGCTGGCCGTCTTGCCCATCTTGTGGCCGGCCGCGGTGGTGAGCAGCGGGCAGGTGAGGCCGAAGAGTTCCAGATTGTGCACGCGGCGGCCGAGCTCGACGCCGTTGACGATATTGCCCCACTGGTCCGAGCCGCCCATCTGCAGATTGCAGTCGCAGCGCCGCGCCAGTTCGACGAAGTCGTAGGCCTGCAGGATCATGTAGTTGAATTCGAGGAAGCTGAGCGGCTGCTCGCGCTCGAGCCGCAGCTTGACGGAATCGAAGCTGAGCATGCGGTTGACCGAGAAGTGCCGGCCGTAATCGCGCAGGAAATCGATATATTGCAGCTTGTCGAGCCAGTCCGCGTTGTTCGCCATGATCGCGTCCGACGGCCCGTCGCCGAAGGTGACGAAGCGGCTGAAGGCGTTCTTGATGCTCGCCATGTTGGCGGCGATGTCCTCGGTGCTCAGCAGCTTGCGGGTTTCGTCCTTGCCGGAGGGGTCGCCCACCTTGGTGGTGCCGCCGCCCATCAGCACGATCGGCTTGTGGCCGAATTGCTGCAGCCGGCGCAGCATCATGATCGAGAGCAGATGGCCGACATGCAGGCTCGGCCCGGTACAGTCATAGCCGACATAGGCGATGATGCCGCGCTTCTGCTGCGCGCGCGCATCCAGCGCCTGCGGGTCGGTCGCCTGATGCAGATAGCCGCGCTGGGCCATCGTTTGCAGGAAATCGGATCGGTACTCGGTCATGATCGGCTCGGAATGGGCTTGGAATAGGCTTAAGCGGCCCGTTGGTCTAACATACGGGTTCCGATTCTCCTAGTTCCGGGCGTTCCTGCCTTGTCCTCTTTTGACCGGATGCAGCCCTGTTGGATCATGGGCCTGATGAGCGGCACCTCGATGGACGGCATCGATGCGGCGCTGCTGCGCACCGATGGCGAGCGGATCGCGGAATTCGGCCCGGCGCTGACCATGCCCTACGAGGCCGCTTTGCGCGACAGGCTGCGCAAAGTCCTGGGCGGAACGGGAGAGGTTCTGGCGGTGTCGCGCGCCATCACCATCGCCCATGCCGAGGCCGTGCGCGCCCTGCTGGACCGGGCGGGGATGCGGGCGGCGGATGTCGCCTGGCTCGGCTTCCATGGCCATACCGTGCTGCATCGGCCGGATCAGCGCCGCACCTGGCAGATCGGCGACGGCGCGCTTCTGGCCGGCCTTGCCGGCATCGGCACCGTTTCGGATTTCCGCAGCCAGGATGTGGCGATGGGCGGTCAGGGCGCGCCGCTGGTGCCGCTCTATCATGCCGCGCTGGCGCGCCATGCCGGGTTTCAGCCGCCGCTTCTGGTGCTCAATCTCGGCGGCGTCGGCAACGTCACCTATATCGGCAGCGCGTCGGAAAACGAAGGGGGCGACGACCTGATCGCCTTCGATACCGGGCCGGGCAATGCGCTGATCGACGACTGGATGCGCAGGCATGCCGGCCAGCCGCAGGACGAGGGCGGCGCATTCGCGGCCCGAGGCCGGATCGACGAAGCGGCTTTGGCGAAGCTGCTGGCGCATCCCTACTTTCAGGCACGGCCGCCGAAATCGCTCGACCGCGACGATTTCGCCGCCTTCGCCGCCGGCATCGTTGCGCCGCTTGCCGCCGAGGATGGCGCGGCGACATTGACCGCTTTCACGGCGGCCGCGGTTGCGCGCGGGCTCGAGCATCTGCCGCGAAAACCGACCCGCTGCCTCGTCGCCGGCGGCGGACGGCACAACGCGACGATGATGCGGCTGCTGACCCGGCATCTCGATCTGCCGGTCGAGACGGTGGATGCCGTCGGCTGGCGCGGCGATCACCTGGAAGCCGAGGCCTTCGCCTTCCTCGCCGCCCGCGCCGTGCGCGGCCTGCCGCTCAGCCTGCCCGCCACCACGGGCGTGCCGCGGCCGGTCGGCGGCGGGCGACTCTACAAGAGCTGATCCGAAAAATTCGCGTCGTCACCCTCGGCTGCGGGCCGGCCTATATCTGCTTCTAAAAATACACTTGTGTCATTTGAACGGAGTAGGAAGTAGAAGAACAGATATTGAGGTGGCGATCTTCCCCTTCCACGGCGTTCGCCTGGCCGCTCAGCGATGCGTAGCCGATCGCCTTGCTTGCCAGAGTTTACATTCCTATATACATATTATGTTCTCATCCTCACATCAAGAGATGAGCCATGTCCATCGCTATCGAACCCGGTTCTGCCGGCCGCCGCCGATCCCGTCCCGGCAGGCCGCGCACCGACTGGAAACGGGCGGCCAAGCTGCTGGTCGGCGGCTGGCGCGGTTAAGCCGGAAGATGCAAAAAACCGACTCAAATCGACCCGAATCCGACTCAAACCGGACCGAACGCGACGCAAAGCGGACCGAAACCGGCCAGAACCGGCTCAAACCGGATGCCGGCGGGCCAAGTGCCAGCGGACCAAGTGACAGCGGACCAAGTGCCAGTGGACCAAGTGCCAGTGGGCCAAGTGCCAGTGGGCCAAGTGCCGGTGGGCCAAGTGCCAGTGCGCCAAGTGTCTGCGGCCATCCGCTGGCCTATACCCCGCCGCGGCATGCGGAGGGAAAGCCGCCGCCCTCGCGCGCCAGCCTGTATGGCACCATCATCGACCTGGCGGGGCCGGATAATCCGCTGGGCGAGCAGGCTTTCTCCGACCGCCCGGACGCCCGCTCCCTGGAATGGGCGCGGCAATGCCGGCAATGCCAAATGAAAGAAGCCTATCCCTCGCTGCCGCCCAACGCGCCCTTGCCGGCGCGGGCCGAGGTCGGCACCAGCGAGGCCTTGATGTATTTGTCGGCCGCCGTCGTCAATTCGTCGAGCTTGCCTTCGAAGAAATGATCGGCGCCCTGGATCTTCTTGTAGTCGATCTTGATGCCCTTCTGCAGCGACAGGCGCTGGGCCAGCTTGGCGACTTCCGGCTCGGAGACGATCTTGTCGTCGCTGCCCTGGATGATCAGCCCGGAGGAGGGGCAGGGGGCGAGGAAGCCGAAATCGAACATGCCGGCCGGCGGCGCCACCGCGATGAAGCCGTCGATTTCCGGCCGCCGCATCAGAAGCTGCATGGCGATCCAGGCGCCGAAGGAAAAGCCGGCGATCCATACGGCAGAGGCATTGGCATTGACGCTCTGCAGCCAGTCCAAAGCCGCGGCGGCATCGGAAAGCTCGCCGACGCCCTGATCGAAACTGCCCTGGCTGCGGCCCACCCCGCGGAAGTTGAATCGCAGCACCGAGAAGCCGCGCTTGGAGAAAACATGGAAAAGGTTGTAGACGACCTTGTTGTTCATCGTCCCGCCATAGAGCGGGTGCGGATGCAGGACCAGGGCGATCGGGGCATTGGCTTCCGGCCCGTGGCTGTAACGGCCTTCCAGCCGCCCATCGGGACCGGGGAAGATGATGTCAGGCATTGCGGTTCGTCACTTTCGCCGCAGAAGGGAAGCGTCGGCGTTGATTATCGGTTGAAGCGGCCACCGTTTTACCATAGTTGGCAGCGCGAAATTCAAGCTTAAAAAGCAGGGATAAGCATGACTGCTGGAGCGAACCCGGCGCCCGTCTACCTCGACTACAACGCTACCGCCCCGGTCCGGCCGGAGGCGAAGGCGGCAATGCTGGCTGCGCTGGACGCACCGGGCAATCCCTCGTCGGTGCATCGCTTCGGCCGCGCCGCCCGTGCGCTGATCGAACAGGCGCGCGTTGCCGTGGCGGAACTGGTCGGGGGCGAGCCGAAACGGGTGATCTTCACCTCCGGTGGCACCGAGGCCAACAACCTGGCGCTAAAGCTGTTCCGCAGCCATGCCGCACCCCAGACGGGCGGCGCCGGCCTGATCCTGTCGGCCATCGAGCATGACTCGGTGCTGCGGCCGGGCCGCCATATGGACATCCCCACCGTCGCGTTGCCTGCCGGCCGCGACGGCGCGGTTTCGCTGCCGGCGCTGGAGAAGGCGCTCGCCGAGTCCCCCAAGCCGGCCCTGGTGGCGCTGATGCTGGCCAATAACGAAACGGGGGCGATCCAGCCGGTGGCCGAGGCGACGCGGCTGGCGCATGAGCATGGCGCGCTGCTGCTATGCGACGCCGTTCAGGCCGCCGGCAAGATCCCGGTGGACATGGCGGCGCTCGGCTGCGACTTGCTCAGCCTCTCGGCGCACAAGATCGGGGGCCCGACCGGGGTGGGGGCGCTGGTGACCCGCGACGACTGGATTCCGGCGCCGCTGCTGCGCGGTGGCGGGCAGGAGCTCGGCCAGCGCGCCGGCACGGAAAACCTGCCCGGCATCGCCGGCTTCGGCGCCGCCGCGAAAGCCGCCCGCCAGGCCCTGCCCGAGACGGCGGCCCGCGTCGCCGCCCTGCGCGAGCGGCTGCAGGCGGCGCTGCTGGCGGCCTGCCCCGAGGCTCCGGTCTATGGGAACGGCGTGCCGCGCCTGCCCAACACGCTGTGCATCGGCATGCCCGGCGTGCCGGCCGAAACCCAGGTCATGGCGCTCGATCTGGCGGGCATCGCGGTTTCCGCCGGCTCCGCCTGCTCCTCGGGCAAGGTCACGCCCAGCCATGTGCTGACCGGCATGGGTTATCCCGAGCCGGCCGCACGGGAGGCGATCCGCTTCAGCCTCGGCTGGGACACCACGGCGGAGGATATCGACCGCGCGGCCGCGGCCTGGACGGCCTTGTGGGACCGGAAGAAGAAGTGATGTGTTAGGTTCTGTATTGTATGCATAATATTGAAAATACGTCATTCTCCGTAAAGTTGATCTGATTGTTCATGCCTGCGAGGGCGGGCATTCGGCGCCGCCGCCCGGCATGCGATCGGGGTGCCCGACTTCTGGGCTCCCGCCTGCGCGGGAGCGACGGAGAGGGGCCGCGGGAGACGGAGCGGGACGGAGAGGAACGGGGCGAAGGGCATTTCTTGATCCTGCGCAAAGCGCCCGGCGGACGGGCGGCCTATCCGGCAGGGCGCATTTGCAGCTGCTGAAAGTGGAGATGGGCCATGCAGGATCGGGCGGCGCAGCCCCAGGTCGACGAGGCGATGGTGGAGGCGCTGGTGCGCCGCTTCTACGACCGGGTAAAGGCCGACCGGCTGCTGGGGCCGCTGTTTCGGATGGCGATCGCCGACTGGGACGGCCATCTGAAGGTGGTCGCCGATTTCTGGTCGCGCGTGCTGCTGGGCAGCGACCGCTACCGCGGCTGCGTCATGGGCGCGCATGGCGGACTGATGATGAAGCCGGCGCATTTCGACCGCTGGCTGGCCCTGTTCAAGGTCAGCGCCGAGGAGACGCTGCCGCCGGCCGCGCTGGAACGGGTGCTGGATGCGGCGATCTTCGTCGACCGGCGGCTGCGCGCCATCCATGCCCGGCAGCCGCGCCGGGCGTGACGGTCTGCGGCTTCGGGTTGCCGGGGGGCGGGGCGGACGGTATATCCCGGCAGCCGCAAGGAGTTTGTGAATGCCGAAAATGACGTTTATCCAGCCGGACGGAAAGCGCCTGGAAGTCGATGCGCCGGTTGGGCTGTCGGTGCTGGAGATCGCGCACAAGCATGGCGTCGATATCGAGGGCGCCTGCGAAGGCTCGTTGGCCTGTTCGACCTGTCATGTCATTGTCGATCCGGAGTGGTACGGCAAGCTGACCCCCGCCAGGCCCGACGAGGAGGATATGCTCGATCTGGCTTTCGGGCTGACCAAGACCTCGCGGCTCGGCTGTCAGCTGATCATGACGCCGGAACTCGACGGCCTGGTGGTCAAGCTGCCGGCCGCAACCAGAAACATGATGGGATAGGGTAGGATTCATGGCGCTCAAACCGGAAACCCGCGACAGGCTGAAGACCGTCAGCACGGCGACGCTGAGCACGGCCTTGTTCAAGCGGGGCTTGCGCAACCAGTTCATCCAGGATGTGCGGCCGCTGAATCCGTCGCTGCCGAACATGGTCGGCGAGGCGTTCACGCTGCGCTACATTCCGGCGCGCGAGGATCTGAACCCGATCACCGTCTTTCAGGACCGCAGCCATCCGCAGCGCAAGGCGGTCGAGGAATGCCCGCCCGGCGCCGTTTTCGTCATCGACAGCCGCAAGGATGCGCGCGCGGCCTCGGCCGGCTCGATCCTGGTCACCCGGCTGATGGTGCGCGGGGTGGCCGGCGTGGTCACCGATGGCGGCTTCCGCGACAGCCCGGAGATCGCCCAGCTCAAGATTCCCGCCTATCACAACCGCCCCTCGGCGCCGACCAATCTGACCCTGCATCAGGCCATGGACATCAACGTGCCGATCGGCTGCGGCGATGTGCCGGTCTTCCCGGGCGATGTGGTGGTCGGCGACGGCGAGGGCGTGATCGTCATTCCGGCCGGAATCGCCGACGAGATCGCCGCCGAAGCCGTGGAGATGACCGCGTTCGAGGATTTCGTCACCGAGCAGGTGCGCAACGGCCGCTCGATCCTCGGCCTGTATCCGGCCACCGATCCGCAGACCAAGGTGGATTTCGAAGCCTGGCGGAAAGCCAAGGGGCGGTAATTGAACTATATCAAAGTGTGATTAAAATAGAAGGCTTGATTTTTTGTGGAGAATACGGAATCTCTGACTCCACAAGGCTGCGGAAATAGATTATATGTACACATATGATTTATGGCCGAGACGCCGTTAGCCCTTTAATTGCGTCATCTCCCGTTTCGGTCAGCGCAGGCTGTCCCCTGATCCAAGTCGAGCCGAGCCATGAATACCGCCACTGCCGCCGCCGTCCAGACGACCGCCCCGAGCCACCCGCTGCTCAAGCCCGGCGGCAATCTGCGCGAGGAGACCGTAACCTACGTCCATCACTGGACGGAGACGCTGTTCACCTTCAAAACGACGCGCGATCCCAGCTTCCGCTTCATCAACGGCCAGTTCGCCATGATCGGCCTGATCGTCGACAACAAGCCGCTGCTGCGCGCCTATTCGATGGTCAGCGCCAATTACGAGGAGTTCCTCGAATTCCTCTCGATCAAGGTGCCCGACGGCCCGCTCACCTCGCGGCTGCAGCATATCCAGGTCGGCGACAAGATCATCGTCGGCAAGAAGGCGACCGGCACGCTGCTGCAGGACAATCTGCTGCCCGGCAAGACACTGTATCTGCTCGGCACCGGCACGGGCCTCGCGCCGTTCATGTCGATCATCAAGGACCCCGAGGCCTATGAGCGCTACGAGCGCGTCGTGCTGGTGCATGGCGTGCGCACCAGGGCCGAGCTTGCCTATCACGACTTCATCCGCAACGAGCTGCCGCAGAACGAGTTCTTCGGCGCGGAAGTGAAGCAGAAGCTGCTGTATTATCCGACCGTGACGCGCGAGGCCTTCGCCAACCAGGGCCGCGTCACCGATCTGATCCGCAGCGGCAAGCTGTTCGGCGATCTCGGCCTGCCGAAGCTGAATGTCGAGACCGACCGCATCATGCTGTGCGGCAGCCCGGCCATGCTGGCCGAGATGCGCGACATGCTGGACGGCTGGGGCTGGCAGGAAGGCTCCACCACCGGCGCCGGCCAGTATGTGATCGAAAAGGCCTTCGTCGAGCAGTAGGGCTGGCGCGGCGCAGGCTTCCCATATGGCAGGCTTGCGGCAGGTCAAAATCGGCCCGCGCCATATGGATTAGGCTGCATCGCCATATATCCTTCCCTGCGAGGAGGGGGGCGATGGACATTCCTGCCGCGGCGCATCAGCACCAGCACCGGCATCACCACGGGCATTCCGATAAAAATGCGCCGGGCGGACCCATGCCGGCCGGCACGATCTATACCTGCCCGATGCATCCGCAGATCCGCCAGCCCGGCCCCGGCCATTGCCCGATCTGCGGCATGGCGCTGGAGCCGGAGACGGCCGTTGCCGGGGCGGCGCCGAATCCCGAACTGGCCGACATGACGCGGCGCTTCTGGATCGGGCTGATCCTGGCCCTGCCGGTCTTTCTGCTCGAGATGGGCGGGCATCTGTTCGACATCCATCATCTGATCGCGCCGCAAGTCTCGAACTGGGCGCAGCTCCTTCTCGCAACTCCGGTGGTGCTCTGGGCCGGCTGGCCGTTCTTCGTCCGCGCCTGGGCCTCGCTGATCGGCCGCAGCCTCAACATGTTCACGCTGATCGCCATGGGCACCGGCATCGCCTGGCTCTACAGCGTCGCCGCCGCCGCGGCGCCGCAGGTCTTTCCGCAGGCCTTCCGCGGCGCGGACGGAACCGTCGCGGTCTATTTCGAGGCGGCGGCGGTGATCACCGTTCTGGTTCTGCTGGGCCAGGTGCTGGAGCTGCGCGCCCGCGAGCGGACCTCGGGCGCGATCCGCGCCCTGCTCGATCTGGCGCCAAAGACGGCGCGGCGCATCCGCGTCGATGGCAGCGACGAGGAGGTCGCTCTCGATCAGATCGCCGTCGGCGACAGGCTGCGCGTGCGACCCGGCGAAAAGGTGCCGGTGGATGGCGCGCTGATCGAGGGCCGCTGCTCGGTGGATGAATCGATGGTGACCGGCGAATCGATGCCCCTCACCAAGCAGGCGGGCGCCAGGGTGATCGCCGGCACGATGAACCGGACCGGCAGTTTCGTCATGCAGGCCGAAAAGGTCGGCCGCGACACCATGCTGTCGCAGATCGTGCAGATGGTGGCGCAGGCGCAGCGCAGCCGCGCGCCGATCCAGCGGCTTGCCGATCGGGTCGCCGGCTGGTTCGTGCCGCTGGTCATCGCCGTGGCGATCGCCGCCTTCGCCGCCTGGGCGTTCTGGGGGCCCGAGCCGCGCTTCGCCTTCGGCCTGCTCGCGGCGGTCTCGGTGCTGATCATCGCCTGTCCCTGTGCGCTGGGCCTGGCGACGCCGATGTCGATCATGGTCGGTGTCGGCAAGGGCGCCCGGCACGGCATCCTGATCCGGAATGCCGAGGCGATCGAGCGCGCGGCCACGATCACGCACCTGATCACCGACAAGACCGGAACACTGACCGCCGGGCGGCCGGAAGTGGTCGACATCATCCCGGCGCCGGGCGTGAGCGCGCGCGATCTGCTGGCCGCCGCGGCTGCGGTGGAATCGCCGTCGGAACATCCGCTGGCGCGAGCTGTGGTGAACCGCGCGAAGCAGGAGGCCGTCGAGATTCCGGCGGTGGAGCACTTCGCCAGCACGACCGGGGGCGGCGTGACCGGCGTGATCGCGGGCGAGACCGTTCGCGTTGGCAAGCTGGCGCTCGACGGCGGGGGTGGCGACGTTCCGGCGGACCTGCGCGATCGCGCCGAGGAACTGGAGCGGCAGGCCCGGACGGTCATCTGGGTCTCGCGCGGCGCCCGGGTGCTCGGCCTGATGGCGGTGGCGGATCCGATCAAGCGCACCACGCCCGAGGCGATCCGCACGCTGCACGGGCTCGGGATCAAGGTGATCATGTGCACGGGCGACAATCCGCGCACCGCCGAGACGGTGGCGCGAGAGCTCGGGATTGACGACGTCCGCGCGGGGGTTTCCCCGGCGGACAAGCAGCAGTTCGTTCAGGAACTCAAACGGCAGGGTGCCCGCGTGGCGATGGCCGGCGACGGTTTCAACGATGCGCCGGCGCTCGCCGCGGCGGACGTCGGC
>NZ_DASVCJ010000023.1:0-70696 GCF_036381655.1 Ferrovibrio sp. | reverse complement strand
ACACGTCTTTCAGAGGGCCAAGCCCCATGTCACGGCCCCGGCGCTTCCCCGATGCATCCACGACCGAATACCGAAAGATCCATGACCGACCGCCATTCTTGGTGACGTGGACATAGAGCCCGCCGCCATCATGGTAGTGGCCGGGTTCAGTGATGCTCATCAGCTCGCGGGCTGTGAACCGGGCTAGTGATCGAAGCTTCTTGACCAAATCGTACCCACGACTCTACCCACAAATCCGTCGCTGCTTTGTACCGCTCTGGAATTGTTCAGTAAAGTCGAAAAATTATCTAATGCATTGTTTCTAAAGAATTATCTCGACGCCATCTTACGCAGGCTTACGCGCGAGTTGGGCGGAGAACCTCCACCCTCTCCGCCAGAAACTCAATTTTATTCAATTAAATCAATAATATAATAATTTAGCCCAGTCTTTACCCATCCCTATACCCGTCTTTGATAGCTACCCTATAAGGGAGGCAGTCGCTGGTAATTTGGCTCTGCCGCATACCGCCTGCTCTGTTACTAGAGCTGCATCTCCGCACACCCAATCTATGGGTTGCAGATTTTCCAGATAAACCGCTTAAAAGTAATCTACGATTGAGCTCCTAGCTGGCACGCAAGAAACAAAACTATACTCTTGCGTAGTATACTACGGAGTGGTATATACATGGCTCTGAGGGTGTTTAAAAACCTCGACTTTCAGAAATTTGTGAAGGACGAGGATTTGACTGATGAAGCTTTGTGGAAAGCAATCGACGAAGTCGAAAACGGTCTCGTAGATGCAAGGCTCGGCGGATTTCTAATCAAGAAACGAGTGCCTAGAGCCGGTGGCGGTAAACGTGGTGGCTATCGAACTATTATGGCCCACCGACAAGGAGAGCGCCTGTTTCTGCTGTACGGGTTCTCAAAAAGCGAACAGGACAATATCACTAAGAAAGAGAAGGACGCCCTTTCCGAAGCTGGTGATGTCTATATGAAGCTCACAGATGCTCAACTAGATTTAGCGGTAGAAAAGAAGAAGCTATTTGAGCTCAAAAGGAAGAAGGCGAAGTGAGATGAGCAAGATCCTGAAGAGTGTCCATGGGTCCATGAAGGACCTGCACGATATCGGCCTGATCGACGAAGTCACTATGCGTGACTTCGATGCGCGTTGCTTACCGCCTGTTCCGGAATATTCCAGTACACAGGTAGTAAAGATTCGCCGCAAGACGAAAGCTAGCCAAGGCGTATTTGCTGCATTTCTGAATGTCGGGAAATCTACTGTTGCCGCCTGGGAACAAGGCACAAAGAAGCCAAGCGGGCCAGCAGCGCGCCTACTCGATATTGTTGATCGAAAAGGCTTGGATGCTATTGCTTAAAAGTACGATCTACCAGTTTTCGAAAAACGAAAGGCCGGTTATTGAACCGGCCTTTTTATTGAATCCAGCGTCGCGTATAACTTACATCAACTCCGATTAAACTCACAGGATAGCCATCAACTCCGGCAGCAGTCCGTCGTGCTGGAGCCCGTAGATCCATATTGATGACTTCCAATCGCCGACCACCGTGCATCACCTTAAGCAATTCTGCCAGGACAAGAGCCGAAGCGACTGCCCCGACAAACGGGGCGCCCACCGCAGTCTCGGCGAGGCGCACAATGCCGCAAGGATCGATACCGCCGGCTTCCAGCCGCCTGTACGCGGCAGTATCCGGGGCCAGGCTATCAATCTTTGTGTCCCCCGCTGTAGCAAACACTCGTGAAGCAGGGGAACCGGCAGGAAACGTATGAACCGGAGAAGTCGGAAATCGGTCGCGCTCGGTCCAAGACCGGCCTCCACAATCAGGTCGAAACCTGCAGCTTCGAGACATTGGCGGGCAGTCAGATTGTCAACACCACATAGTAAGGCGGCAGGCTCATCTGCACATCGGCGCAGGTCAGGGCCAAATGCCCTTTCAACCAGCGATACCTGAAATCCGATTCCACGCGCCCAGTCCTTTGCAAGCCTAGTCTTCATTCGCCCTTTCTCGATCTGCTCCGTCAATACAGACGTGCTAACGGTTGATCCACCGGCACGATCAAAATCCTGCAGAACGAGGTCCACCTGAGAAGGATCGACATAGCCGACGAGACCGAGCGCCCACAAATAAGCCTGTCCAAGATGGCCCAGACCAAGCAACCAGAGCTTTTTCGGGCCACGAACGATTGCGGGGCCGTTTGATTCCTCCTTCCTCCAATCCGCGGCTGGATCCCAGAGCGAGAGCCCGATCTCACGCAGGCCTGCGCTTGGAACATCGCCCAATAGCCAGTTGAATGCCTCGGATACGGCAAGCCCCGCCCCGCATATCCCAGTTAGAGTGATTTCACGCTGCCCCCCAAACGGCCAAGGCCGGCTGGCCGGAATTACGGGCATTGAAAATAAGAAATGATCCAACGGTATGCGAACGTAGGCGAACTCAGGCGGGAGGCGGAGAAAAACACCCTCTCCGGGGGGAGGGGGAGTATGGCGTTCCCCCCGCCGCCCCTCGCCGCCAGCCGTCCGATATATCAGATACGAGGCGTGACGGATCGCCGGGCTTGGCGTATGCATTATGGGCCGAGCGAGGAAACATCGCCCATGCTGGACGCCGTCATTGCGCATTGCCTGCCCGAGGATCACGAGCGCGCCCTTCTCGTCGGCCGCGCCTGGCTGGCCGGCGATCCGGGCGGGCCAAGCATAGTGGCGCTGCGCGGCGGGGAACTGGCCGATCTCAGCGCCCTGGCGGCGACGATGAGCGAATTGCTTGACAGGGATGACGCCGCCGCCGCGGTGCGCGCGGCGCTGGCGTCCGCGCCGGCCGTGGCCGATCTGACAACCGCACTTACGAACGTCGCCGCCCAGCGCGCGCCGTATCTTCTGCCGCCCTGCGATCTGCAGGCGGTCAAGGCCGCGGGCGTGACCTTCGCCGACAGCCTGCTGGAGCGCGTCATCGAGGAGCAGATCCGCGGCGATGCGGCGCGCGCCGAAGCGGTCCGCGGCGAGATCGCCGCCGCCATCGGCAACGATCTGGCCAGGGTGAAACCCGGCTCGGCCGAGGCGATGCGGCTGCGCGCAGCGCTGATCCGGCGCGGCGCCTGGTCGCAATATCTGGAAGTCGGCATCGGCCCGGATGCCGAGATCTTCACCAAATGCCCGCCGATGGCCTCGGTCGGCACCGGCATGGCGGTCGGCATCCATCCGGCCTCCACCTGGAACAACCCGGAGCCGGAAGTGGTGCTGGCGCTGAACAGCCAGGGCCGCATCCTCGGCGCCACCCTGGGCAACGACGTCAACCTGCGCGACGTCGAGGGGCGCAGCGCCCTGCTGCTCGGCCGCGCCAAGGACAATAACGGCTCCTGCGCCATCGGGCCGTTCATCCGGCTGTTCGACGACGGCTTCGCCCTGGACGACGTGCGCCGCGCCGAGGTGAGCCTCACGATCCAGGGAGCGGACAATTTCCGCCTGGAAGCCAGCTCGCAGATGGCGAAGATCAGCCGCGATCCCACCGACCTGGCGGCGCAGGCCTTCGCGGCGCATCAATATCCCGATGGCGCCATGCTGTTCACCGGCACGATGTTCGCGCCGATCCAGGACCGCGACGCGCCGGGCATGGGTTTCACCCATAAGCGCGGCGACGTGGTGATCATCCGTTCGCCGCGGCTCGGCGGACTGGTGAACCAGGTCGATACCTGCGATCGTATACCGCCATGGCAATTCGGCAGCCGGGCCCTGATGGCCAACCTGGCGCGCCGCGGCCTGTTGCGCTGACACCGGCGCCCTCGAAGAGGTTCAGATGCTCGATACCGTCGCTTCCGTCATCCGCCTGAACGACAACGACAATGTCGTGGTCGCCCGCTCCGCGCTGCAGCCCGGTCAAAGCATCGAAGGCGGCCGCGTGACATTGCGCGCCGTCATCCCGCCCGGCCACAAGGTGGCGACCGCCCCGATCGCCAAAGGCGCGCCGGTGCGCAAATACAACCAGATCATCGGCTTCGCCTCGGCCGATATCGCGCCGGGCGATCATGTGCACAGCCACAATCTGGCGATGGGCGATTTCAGCCGCGACTACGCCTACGGCAGCGACGCCAAGCCGACCGCCTTCCTGCCCGAGGCCGAGCGCGCCACCTTCCAGGGCTATATGCGCGAGAACGGCAGGGCCGGCACACGCAACTATCTCGGCGTGATCACCAGCGTGAACTGCTCGGCCACCGTGGCGCGCTACATCGCCGATGCCTTCAAGGGCGATGCGCTGGCCGACTATCCCAATGTCGATGGCGTGGTCGCCATCGTGCATGGCACGGGCTGCGGCATGGCCGACAGGGGCGAAGGCTTCGGCAACCTGCAGCGCACGCTGTGGGGCTATGCGCAGCATGTCAATTTCGCCGGCGTGCTGATGCTGGGGCTGGGCTGCGAAGTCGCGCAGATCGATTTCATGATGGAGGCCCAGGGCCTGAAGCACAGCCCGCGCCTGCAAAGCATGACGATCCAGGACAGCGGCGGCACGCGCAAGACGGTCGAGCGCGGCGTCGCCATGCTGAAGGAGATGCTGCCGGCCGCCAATGCGCTCCGGCGCCAGACCCTGCCGGCCTCGCATCTGACGCTGGCCCTGCAATGCGGCGGCTCGGACGGCTATTCGGGCATCACCGCCAACCCCGCGCTCGGCGCGGCCGCCGACCTGCTGGTGCGCCATGGCGGCACGGCGATCCTGAGCGAAACGCCGGAAATCTACGGCGCCGAGCATCTGCTCACCCGCCGCGCGGAAAGCCGGGCGATCGGTGAGAAGCTGATCGAACGCATCCGCTGGTGGGAGGAATACTGCGCGCGCAACGGCGGCTCGATGGACAACAATCCCTCGCCCGGCAACAAGAAGGGCGGCCTGACCACGATCCTGGAAAAATCGCTCGGCGCCGCCGCCAAGGGCGGCACGACCAATCTGCGCGGCGTCTACAAATACGCCGAACGGATCGATACGAACGGCTTCGTCTTCATGGATACGCCCGGCTACGATCCCTGCTCGGCCACCGGCCAGATCGCCGGCGGCGGCAACATCATCTGTTTCACCACCGGGCGCGGCTCGGTGTTCGGCGCCAAGCCGGTGCCGTCGATCAAGCTGGCCACCAACTCCGCCATGTATCGCCGCATGGAAGAGGACATGGACATCGACTGCGGCGCCATACTGGATGAAGGCGTCAGCGTCGCCGCGATGGGCGAGCGGATCTTCGAAAAGATCCTCGCCGTCGCCTCGGGCGAGCGCTCCAAGAGCGAAGCGCTCGGCTTCGGCGATGCCGAATTCGTGCCCTGGCAGATCGGCGCCACGATGTAGGCTAGCGATGCGCCGGGGCCGCCCGGCGCGGAGCGATCGTCAGCGCCGCCACGCCGGCGCCGAGGGCGGCAAGGGCCGCCGCGCCCAGCATGACCAGGCGATAAGCCTCGGCCAATCCCGATCCCGCGCCGGCGGCATCGGCGCCGCCGAAAGCCAGCCCCAGCGCCGCAACCGCCAGCAAGCCGCCGGCGCGGGCGGCGGCATTGTTGATGCCCGACGCCACGCCGCCGCGATCCTCCGGTGCCGAATCGAAAACCGTGGCGGTCAGCGGCGCGACGGCCAGGGTCATGCCGATGCCGACGACGACGAGGCCGGGCAGATAGCCGATCCAGTAGTTCGCCGTCGATCCCGAGAGGCCGAGCAGGACGCAACCTGCCGCCGTCAGGGCCGGCCCGAGCACCAGCAGGGGCCGGGCGCCGAGCCGCTCGCCCAGGCCGCCCGACCAGCGCGAGCCGACGCCCATGATCGCCGAAAACGGCAGGAAGGCGGCGCCGGCCGCCGTGGCGCTGTAGCCATGCGTTTCGATCAGCAGGAAGGGCAGCAGGAACAGCGCCCCGCTCAGCGCCGCATACAGCAGCACCGTCAGGCCATTGGCGCCGGCGAAATCGCGGCTGTGGAACAGCCGGAGCGGCATCATCGGCGCGGCGGCACGCCGCTCGCGCCGGACGAACAGCCCGCCGGCCAGTAGCGCAACCATCGCGACGGCGGCGCCCGTCAGCCGCCTGCCCTCGCCCAGGGCGATCAGGCCATAGCTGAGCAGGCCGAGCGCCAGCACCGCCAGCACCGCGCCCGCCATGTCCAAAGCCTCGCCGCTTTCATCGTTGCGGCCGGCCGGCAGCTTCAACGCGAGTATCGTCGCCAGCGCGGCGATGGGCAGATTGATGAAAAAGATCGAACGCCAGCCGACGGCATCGACCAGCCAGCCGCCCAGCAGCGGGCCGGACGCCGTGGTCAGCGCCGCCGCAGCCGCCCAGGTGCCGATCGCGCGGCCGCGCGCCTCGCCGGTATAGGCGATGCCGATGATCGCCAGGCTGGCCGGCACCAGCAGGGCCGCCGCGATTCCCTGCGCCAGCCGGGCGGCGATAAGCCAGGCGGCGTTTGGCGCCAGGCCGCAGCCCAGCGAGGCCACGGCAAAACCGATCAGCCCGAGCAGAAATACCTGCCGCTGCCCGAAGCGGTCGCCGGCCGAGCCGCCAAGCAGGATCAGGCTGGCCAGCATCAGCATGTAGCCGTTGACCACCCATTGCACGGTGGCGAGCGGCGCCTGCAGGCCCTGCTGGATCGCCGGCAGCGCCACGTTGACCACCGAGGCATCGACGAAGCTGAGGCTCGAGCCGAGGATCGTGGCCGGCAGCACCCAGCGCAGGTTTACCTCCCGCTTCGCCCCGATGGGCTTGGGGGCGGGCCGTGCGGCCGGGATTTCGCAGGGCAGACGGTGCGGGTCGAGCATGCGGGTAACATAGATGCGCCCGCCGCGGCGGCAATATCGCCGCCGGACCGGCTGCGGCGGCCCGCCCTAGAAAAAGCCGGCCAGAAACGCCGCGGCCTTCTCCGACAGGCCGATGATCTTGTTCGTCGCCTGACGATAGAATTTGAAATTGAGCTCGGTCTCGGGCCGGCCGTCATCCCAATCGGTGAAAGTCCTGAGTTCGTTGCGGCCGAGCGGCCGCCTGGCCCGCGCCGTGCGGCGGACGGCAATGCTGACGCGCGGCGTCTGCCGGGCGAGGCCGCGTTGCTTGGCCACCGCTTCGGCCGAGGTGACGACGCCCTGCGCAATCAGGCCGCGGCCGCCCTCATGGTCGCTCGCGAACAGGAAAATGACATCGCCTTCGGCGATATGCCTGCCGCCATACATCGTCTTCTGGCCGGCGAAAACGAAATCCTTCGCGTCGGGATCGCCGATCCCGGTCTTGATGGCGAAGGCCATGCCGCTTGTCTCCTCCGTCCGCCCGGCAAGGGCTCAACGACGCAGATAGAACTGCACCGGCACGACGAGGTCGAGGGTTTCGCCGGGAATTTCCGGCGGCGGAGGCGGCAGCGGCTCGGCGCGCCTGATCAGGGCCAAGGTCTCCTCGTCCAGCGCGGCATGCCCGGAACTGCGCTCCAATCGGGCATGCAGGACATGGCCTCTGCGATCGATCGTGAAGCGCACATAGGCGGTGCCCTGCTGCCGCCGCCGCTGCGCCTCGCGCGGATAGCGCTTATGCCGCTCGAGATGGCCAAGCAGCTGCCCCTGCCAGGTCGCCTTCGCCGCCGCCGCCATCGCCGCGGGACCGCGCTCGGGCGCCGCGGCCTTGGGCGCGGGCGGCGCTTCCATGCGGGTCGGCGCGGCTGGCTGGCTCGGCGGCGCCGGCGGAACCTCTCTCGGCGCAGGCTTTGGCGGCTCGGGCTTGTGCGGCTCGGGCTTGTGCGGCTCGGGCTTGTGCTGCGGCTTTTCCTCCGGCGGCTTCGGCTTGGGCGGCAGCGGCAGCGGAACCTCAGGCTGCACCAGCGGCGGCGGCGGCGGCGGCGGCTCCGGTTCCGCCTTCGGCGCGGGGGGCAGCGGCGATGGTGGCGGCGCGGCGGGCGCGAGATCGATGATGATGGCGGCCGGCGGCGGGCTCGGCGGCGGCGCGATATCGACCTGCAGCAGCAATGCGATCAAAGCGGCGCCATGCAGCCCGAGCACGGCGCCGAAACTGCCGCCCCAGCGCAGCCAATGCCCGCGGGTCTCTTCCCGTCCGCCCGGGGCGGCGACAGGCAGCACGGCGAGCGGACTTGCCATCACTGTGGCGTGTCCGCCTCGAGGCCGACCAGGGCGAGCTTCAGATAGCCGGCGCGGCGCAATGCGTTCATGGTCTGCATCACGTCGCCGTAGGCGATGCTGCGGTCGGCGCGCAGGAAGATGCGCTGCTGCCTGTCGCCGCCCGAGACGCGGTCCAGCGCCGCGCCCAGATCCTCGCGGCTGACGGTTTCGTCGCCCAGCGCCAGCGACAGGTCGCGCTTGATCGACAGATACAGCGGCTTGTCCGGCCGCGGCTGCGGCTTGGCCGCCGCAGCCGGCAGGTCGACCGGCACATCGACGGTCGCCAGCGGCGCCGCCACCATGAAGATGATCAGCAGCACAAGCATCACGTCGATGAAAGGGGTGACGTTGATCTCGTGCTGCTCGAACAGGTCGTCGTCGCCGGACCGGCTGCTGCCGCTGCTCATTGCCATGGTATGCCTCTTGCGCCCGCCGCCGCTATTCGGCGGCGCCGAGCCGGGCGCGGTATTCCGGCCGTTCCGGCGCCATGCGGCTGCGGCTCAGATCGCGCGATACCAGACGCAGCAGCGCCGCGGCGGTATCGGAAAGCTGCGCCTTGTAGGCCGCGATGCGGCGCGTGAACTGGTTGTAGATCACCACGGCCGGGATCGCCGCCACCAGGCCGATGGCGGTGGCCAGCAGCGCTTCGGCGATGCCCGGGGCGACGACGGCGAGATTGGTGGTGTGCGATTTCGAAATGCCGATGAAGCTGTTCATGATGCCCCAGACGGTGCCGAACAGGCCGACGAAGGGCGCCGTTGCGCCGATCGTCGCCAGCAGGCCGATGCCGCGGACCATGCTGCGGCCCGCCGCCGCCTCGAGCCGTTCGAGCCGGGAGGCGATGCGCTCCTGCAGGCCGTCGGGATCCTCGCTGGCATGTTCGGCCGACAGCCGCGTTTCCTCCTGGGCCGCCGCGACAAAAGCCGCCACGGTGCCCTCGATGGAAGCGTTCTGCGCCAGCGCGTCCATGGAGGCCGCGCGGTCGATCTGCGCATAGGCCCTGTGCTGCTGCCGGGATGCGCCGGACAGCTCGATGCTCTTGGCGATCAGCACGGTCCAGGTCACCACCGAGGCGAAGGCCAGTCCGCTGATTACCGCCTGCACGACGATGTCGGCGGTCACGAACATGCCCCAGGGCGAAAGGTCATGCGGCAGCAAGGCGGACGCCGCACCGGCAGCCTCGGGCATTGCCGGCGGCGCGCTTTCCGCGACCTGGGACCAGGCAGTGGCCGGGGCGGAAAGCAGGACGATACCTGCGGCGGTCAAACGGAGCATGAAATTCGACATCATCTATCCCGTAGTCGTGACGGCCCATTCATGGACCTGGAACCGGACCTTGATGGTGCGGCCGCTCATGCGGTGCCTCGCAATCTTTGCCCGCACGCATGGCCGCACGCATGGCCGCCCCCTGCGGGGGCAGCCTCTGCCGATTGCAAATGTGAATTATTCGCATACTGAGGGCAGTAAAAACCACAGATGCGATTAATTATCAAGTTCAATCGAGGAAAATTCGGCGGGAAATGGCGGCCGCCCCGACCCCGCCGGCGGCTTCAGCGGTAGTTGGCCAGGTAATGCGCCAGCGCCCTGAGGTCCTCCTGCGACAGCGGATAGACGGCGCTGGCCATGGCGGCGACCCCACCGCCGCGGCGCATGCCGGATTTGAAATCCTGCAATGCCTTCAAAAGATACTCCTCGCGTTGGCCGGCCAGCCGTGCCATCGCCTGCTGGCCGGAGAAATCGTCGCGATGGCAGTTGGCGCAATTGCTGCCGGCGGCGATTTCCGCGCCCCGCTCGCTCAAGGCGGCGTCCCCGTCTGCGGCCTCGGCCGCCGGCGCCGGCGCCAGGCTGGCGAAATAGGCGCCGAGATTGCGCACATCCGCATCGCTCAGATCGGCGGCGATCGGTTCCATGATGTCGCTCTTGCGCGCTCCGCTGCGGAAATAGACGAGCTGCCACTGGATATACTGGTCGGGCTGACCGGCCAGCGAGGGCGTGCCCTCCTTCTGCGAGACGCCGTTCGCGCCGTGGCAGGCGGCGCAGGCCCCGGCCTTCTGCTTGGCCGCTTGCAAGTCGGCGGCATGGGCCGAAACCATGCCGCCGAACACTCCGATGGCCGCCATGCAAAGGACGGCCGGCAGATACCCCAGCATCACCGGCGCGCCACTACTGGCGATACGAAATCTGATAGACCGCGCCGGCCCAGTCGTCGGCCACCAGCATCGAGCCGTCCGGCGCCAGCAGGATATCGGCCGGGCGGCCGGTGTATTCGCGATCGCCCTGCAGCCAGCCGGATGCGAAGACCTCCTCCTTCGCATTCTTGCCGTCCGGATCGACGGCGACATGCACGATGCGCGCGCCCTGGAACTTGTGCCGGTTCCACGAGCCATGCTCGGCGATGAAGATGCCGTTCTTGTACTGCGCGGGGAATTGGTCGCCGGTATAGAACTTCATCCCCAGCGGCGCGACGTGGTAGCCCAGCTTGAGCACCGGCGGGGTGAATTCCGAGCAGTCATGCCCCATGGCGTATTTCGGGTCCGGGATGTCGCCCTGATGGCAATACGGATAGCCGAAATGGACGCCCATGCGGGAGACGTGGTTGAGCTTGTCGCTCGGCTTGTCGTCGCCCAGCCAGTCGCGCGCATTCTCGCTGAACCAGTAATCGCCCGTACGCGGATCGACGGCGCCGCCGACGCTGTTGCGCACGCCGATGGCGACGAGTTCCGCCATGCCGGTCTTCGGATCGACGCGGCGGACCTGGCCGGTATTGGTCGGCGGCAGGCAGATGTTGCAGGGCACGCCGAACGGCACATAGAGCCAGCCGTCCTTGTCCACGGTCAGATACTTCCAGCCATGCGCCGGATAGGACGGCATGTCGTCGTAGACCACCTTGCCGTCGGGCATCTTGTCCAGCATGTCCTCGGCATGCTCGTAGGCCAGGATGCGGTCGATATCGGCGACGTAGAGCGTGCCGTCATGGAAGGCGATGCCGGTCGGCATCTTCAAGCCCTTGATGACGACCTTGACGTCCTTCTTCTCGCCCTGGCCGGTGATCGCATAGACGTTGCCGACGCTGAAGGCGCCGACGAACAGCGTGCCCCTGTCGCCCCAGGCCATCTGCCGCGCGCTGTTCACGCCGGCGGCATAGAGCGAGATGTGGAAGCCCTGCGGCAGCTTGATCTTCTCCAGATTGGCGGTGATCTCCTCCGCCGACAGGCCGGTGGCCGGGCCCTGCACCGGCGCCAGGCCCTTCTGGCCCTCGGTCTCGTCGCCGAGGAACCAGTCCGGCGGCGGGTTGGTCCAGAAGTCCTTCTTCTGCGATTCATAATGCTTGAGGTCGGCAGCCGGCGCCGCCGCGGCGAACAGGGCAGCGCCGGCAAGAAGGACGCTGCCCGCAACGATTGTCCGGGCGAAACGCTTTGACCTGGTCATCATCATTTCCTCCCACATGCGCGGCGCATGTGTATCCGGCATGCGTTATCCGCGCCGTTATCGCAACGCCACCTCTCCGTGCCCGACCGCCGCAGCGGTGCAATGCAGATGAATGGTGGCGGGAAATCTTCGCCCGCATCGGCAGCCGGGCAAGTGACAAATTCGGGCGATTACGAAAGCGCCGGCGATTGTCGGACCGCCGCTTTCTACTGCAGCGAGGAATGCGGCGCGGAACCCGGCTTGGTCATGGCCGGTTTTGTCAGCGACGGATATTCGCGCGCCCGGAACTGGAGCAGAGATGAGCAGATCGACCGCCGCCAACCCAGCGCCCCGATTGCTGCTCCGATCTCTTTCCTGGGCGGTGGTGCTGGCGCTGACGGTGGCCGCCGTCGGCCTGTGGCAGAAGCCGGCCGCTTCCTCCGCCCGCCCGCCCGGGCGCACGAGGCCGGCCGAAGCGGCCAGCCTGCGCGAGATCCATCAGCCCGGCCGCGGCCGGCAGGCCGAAAAGCCGAGCGAGATCGCGCCGCGCGGCTGGAAGGACGTGCTCTGGCGGATCAAGGACAGCCTGGGCAAGGACCGCATCACCGCCGTCGCCGCCGGCATCGCCTTCTACGGACTGCTGGCGATCTTTCCCGCCATCGCGGCGCTGGTGTCGCTCTATGGCTTCTTCGCCGACCCCAACACGGTGAGCGATCATCTCGACAACATCGCCGGCCTCGTTCCCGGCGGCGGCATGGAGGTGATCCGCGATCAGGTCAACTTCGTCGCCAGGCAGGGACGCCCGCAGCTCGGCCTTACCTTCCTGATCAGCTTCGCCGCATCGCTGTGGAGCGCCAATGCCGGCACCAAGGCGATGTTCGACGCCTTGAACGTCGTCTATCACGAAGAAGAGAAGCGCGGCTTCTTCCGGCTCACCGCCATCGCCCTGGTGTTCACCGTGGGCGGGGTTCTGTTCGCGCTGCTCGCGCTGGCCGTGATGATCCTGCTGCCCATCGGCCTGGCTTATCTGGGCGTGAGCGGCGAAAGCGAGCGGCTGATCGCGATCCTGCGCTGGCCGATCCTCTATGTGGCGATCGCCGCGGCCCTGGCCGTCATCTATCGCCACGGCCCCAGCCGGGAGCGGCCGCAATGGCGCTGGGTGAGCTGGGGCAGCGCCGTCGCCGCCCTGCTCTGGCTCGCCGTCTCCATCCTCTTCTCCTGGTATGCCGCCCATTTCGGCAGCTACAACAAGACCTATGGCTCGCTGGGCGCGGTGATCGGCTTCATGACCTGGATGTGGCTCTCGGCCCTGGTCGTGCTGCTGGGCGCCGAACTGGACGCCGAGATGGAGCATCAGACCGCGCGGGATACCACCACCGGCCATCCCCTGCCGCTCGGCCGGCGCGGCGCCCAGGTCGCCGACACGATCGGCCCGGCGAAGGAGTGATGCCGAATTCGGGTTCGCTGTAGCCATAGGCGCTTGCCGGACGGCATGAGCCGCCATCCGCGGCTTGATCAAGGTCAATGAAAGACCTCCGCCGCCCGTGCTTGCATGCCATCGCCGTCCAGCAAACGGCAGCCGCGAGGCATCCTTACAGGCGGAGCAATCATGAAAAAGGAGCACCAGATCAGCATCTGGTACGTTCTGTTCGCCATCATGGCGGTGATCGTGATCCGCGACCTGTTCCTGTCGCCGGGCCATATCCGGCAGATCGATTACAGCGAATTCCAGACCCTGCTGTCGGAGAGGAAGATCGACGATCTGATCGTCGGCAGGACCCGGATCTCCGGCAGCTTCAAAGACGCCAGGCAAGGCGAGCCGACCCATTTCGTCACCCAGCGCGTCGATCCCGACATCGCGGCCGAGCTGGAAAAGAGCGGCATCCGCTTCACCGGCGAGCCGGAACCGGGCCTGCTGCAGAATGCCCTGAGCTGGATTCTGCCATCCGCCGTCTTCATCGCGCTGTGGATGTTCCTGCTGCGGCCGCTGATGGGCGGCGGCGCCGGCGGATTGATGTCGATCGGCAAGAGCAAGGCCAAGGTCTATGTCGAAACCGCCGTCAAGGTGACCTTTGCCGATGTCGCCGGCGTCGACGAGGCCAAGGTCGAGCTGCAGGAGATCGTCGCCTTCCTGAAGAACCCGAAAGACTACGGACGCCTCGGCGCCCGCATGCCCAAGGGCATCCTGCTGGTCGGCCCGCCCGGCACCGGCAAGACCCTGCTCGCCCGCGCGGTGGCGGGCGAAGCCGGCGTGCCCTTCTTCTCGATCAGCGGTTCGGAATTCGTCGAGATGTTCGTCGGCGTCGGCGCGGCGCGCGTGCGCGACCTGTTCGAACAGGCGCGCGGACAGGCGCCCGCCATCATCTTCATCGACGAGCTGGATGCCCTCGGCCGCGCCCGCGGCGCCTTCCCGCTCGGCGGCGGCCATGACGAGAAGGAGCAGACGCTGAACCAGCTGCTTTCGGAACTCGACGGCTTCGATACCCGCGAGGGCCTGGTGCTGCTGGCCGCGACCAACCGGCCCGAAATCCTCGATCCGGCGCTGCTGCGCGCCGGCCGTTTCGACCGGCAGATCCTGGTCGACCGTCCGGACAAGGTCGGCCGCGCGCAGATTCTCCATGTCCATTTGCGCAAGGTGCAGCTCGCCGCCGATGTCGATCCGGAGAAGATCGCGGCGCTGACGCCGGGCTTCAGCGGCGCCGATCTGGCCAATCTCGTCAACGAAGCGGCGCTGCTCGCCACCCGGCGCGGCGGCGACGCCGTTTCATTGGACGACTTCTCCCGCGCCGTCGAGCGCATCGTCGCCGGGCTGGAAAAGAAGAACCGCCTGCTCAATCCGAAGGAGCGCGCGGTGGTGGCCTATCACGAGCTTGGCCATGCCCTGGTGGCGCTCAGCCTGCCGGGCAGCGACGCCGTGCACAAGGTTTCGATCATCCCGCGCGGCATCGGCTCGCTGGGCTACACCATCCAGCGGCCGACCGAAGACCGCTATCTGATGAGCCGCGCGGAACTGGAAAACAAGATGGCGGTGCTGCTCGGCGGCCGCGCGGCGGAAGCGGTGATCTTCGACGAAATCTCGACCGGCGCCGCCGACGACCTGGCGCGCGCCACCGATATCGCGCGCTCCATGGTGGCGCGCTATGGCATGACCGAGGAACTCGGCCCCGTCGCCTATGACGAGGAGCCCTCCCGTTTGCTCGGCATGCCGCTGCAGATGCCCGGCGCAGGCCGGCGCTACAGCGAGCAATCGGCGGCCAAGATCGACGATGCCGTCCGCCTTCTGATCGAGGCGGCCTTCTCGCGTGCCAGGGCGATCATCGTCCGCCATCATGCGCTGATCGACGCCGCGGCGAAGGAGCTGCTGAGCCACGAAACCCTCAGCGAGCGCGACCTGGCGGCGCTGTTTCCGCGCGAGGCGCTGCGGCAGCCGGAGGAAAAAGCGCCAACCGCCGCGCGCGCATGAAGCGGGCGCACGCGCCGGCAGCATAGCCGGCCCGCCAGGCGAAAACGGGCGCGAGCGGGCGAAAGCAGGCGCGGCGAGTAGCGCCATCCAGTCAAAACTACCATCGGCTGATCCTGACGATTGGTCAGCGTCAAGCCGCTACGTGATGTCACAGCCTCCCTGCAGGCGGCTCCGGAACCGCCCGGCCGGCTCCGCCGTTTCGCTCTCACCGTCCTGGCCGGCCCGGCCCGGGCGGCGTTCCGAAAAGCGCAAAATCCGCGCCGTGTCTTGCCGGTCGCCCAGATGCCAATGGCCGGTCGCAGGAGGTGCCATGGACTACCGCATCCGCGAGGTTGACGGCTGCGATCCCGCTATTGCCGCGCAGATCGCGCGGCTGCATCTGATCGCCTTCCCTGGCGAAGTGCCGATCCGCACCGATGGCGGCTGGTGGTGGCTGGCCTGGAACGGCGACAACGGCCGGCCCATCGGCTTCGCCGGCCTGTGGCCCTCCTCGCGCTTCGCCCAGACCGGCTATCTCTGCCGCTCGGGCATCACGCCCAGCCATCGCGGCAACGGTTTGCAGAAACGGCTGATCCGGGTGCGCGAACGCAAGGCGCGCACGCTCGGCTGGCACTGGATGCTGACCGATACGGTGCCGAGCAACCCGGCCTCGTCCAACACGCTGATCTCCTGCGGCTACCGTACCTATGTGCCGGCCAAGCCCTGGTGCACCAACGGCGCGATCTACTGGCGGCGCAGTCTTGACGACGAATGATGTTCGCTCTATGTTCTAGTGAGTTTCGCCGCTGTCGTTCATCGTCAATCCGCTTGCGCAAATGAAGGCTTGCCGCCCCTGTGCGTGTGGAGGCAGGCCTGAGGGGTGCCTACAGCAGTATGAAAATTAAAAGCCGGAATAAGCCGCGCTAAAGGCCGAATAAGCCAAAATGGTTCAAAACGGCTCGGAATGGGCCAAACCGGTTCAGAACGGTTCAAAATGGTTGCGAGCCGCCCCGAACGGTACAGAACGGCTCGCCATGGGGAAAGGCGGCCCGCAACGATCTGCCGCCGCCCGCCGCGGGCAGAGCCCGGCAGCAGACCGCGGCGGGTTTTCCGGCTCAGCGCTTGTAGAGATCCTTGTACTGCTCGCGCAGCAGGTTCTTCTGCACCTTGCCCATGGTGTTGCGCGGCAGATCGTCGTGGAAGAAGACCCGCTTGGGCAGCTTGAACTTGGCCAGCCTTCCATCCAGCGCCTTGAGCACGGCGGCCTCGTCGAGCGAAGCGTCCTTCTGCTTGACGATGACGGCGGTGACGCCCTCGCCGAAATCGGGATGCTGCACGCCGATGACGGCGGATTCGATCACGCCGGGCAGCGCGTCGATCTCGGTCTCGACCTCCTTCGGATAGACGTTGTAGCCGCCGGAGATGATCAGGTCCTTGCCGCGGCCGACGATATGCACGTAGCCGCGCTCGTCGATCTTGCCGAGATCGCCGGTGATGAAGAAGCCGTCCGGCCGGAATTCGGCCGCCGTCTTCTCCGGCATGCGCCAATAGCCCTGGAACACGTTCGGGCCCTTCACCTCGATCATGCCGATCTCGCCCTGGGCGAGGATCTTGCCGCTTTCCGGATCGGCGATGCGCAGCGACACGCCCGGCAGCGGGAAGCCCACCGTGCCGGCGACGCGATCGCCGTCATAGGGGTTGGAGGTGTTCATGTTCGTTTCGGTCATGCCGTAGCGCTCGAGGATGCGGTGGCCGGTGCGGGCCTCCCATTCCTTATGCGTATCGGCCAGCAGCGGCGCCGAGCCGGAGACGAACAGGCGCACATGCTTGACCAGATCCCGGGTCAGGTCCGGCGATTGCAGCAGGCGCACGTAGAAGGTCGGCACGCCCATCATCGAGGTTACGCGCGGAAGCTGCTTCAGCACCTCCTCGGCGTCGAACTTGGGCAGGAAGATCATCGCGGCGCCGGCCAGCAGGATGATGTTGCTGGCAACGAACAAGCCATGCGTATGGAAAATCGGCAACGCATGCAGCAGCACGTCGTCCCTGGTGAAACGCCAGTAATCCACCAGGGTCAGCGCATTGGACGACAGGTTGCGGTGGCTGAGCATCGCGCCTTTCGAGCGCCCGGTGGTGCCGGAAGTATAGAGGATCGCGGCAAGATCGTCGGCCTGGCGCGCCACGGCCTGGAAATCCGGCGAGGCCGCATTGGCCTTGTCCATCAGGCTGCCCTCGCCCTTGCTGCCGAGCGTGAGGCAATGCGCGACGCCGAGCTTCTGCGCCAGCGGCGCCAGATCCTTCTCCACGCTGGGGCGGCAGACCACGACGCGCGGCTCGGCATCGCCGATGAAATATTCCAGCTCGGCCAGGGTGTAGCCGACATTGAGCGGCAGGTAGATCGCCCCGGCGGCGATCACGCCGAGATAGAGGATCAGCGCCTCGGGCGATTTGTCGACCTGCACGGCCACGCGATCGCCCGGCTGAACGCCCAGGGCCACCAGCGCATTGGCGAAGCGCTGCGCCAAGGCGAATGTGTCGGCATACGAAAAGACACGGCCCTCGCCGGTTTCGATGAAGGTCTTGGCCGGGTCTTGGATGCGGGAGCGGATCAGCGTGTAGAGATTGTCGGACATGGCAAATGAATATGTTGGAATGGCGGATTGGCTATTAACAGCGAAAGGGGGCGCCGGGCGCAAGGCCTAGGGGCCGGTTACGGGCCGGAAAGGCAACGGATCTGATCGCGGCTCAGCCGCTGCATGCGGGCGCGGATGATGGCGCTGCGCCGCTCGATATAGGCGGTCGGCCGGGCCGCGTTCCAGCGCCGCGGATTGGGCAGCACCGCGGCGATGCGGCTGGCCTGCGCCGGATCGAGCCGCGCCGCGCTGGTGCGGAAATGCGCCTGCGCCGCCGCCTCGGCGCCGAACAGGCCGTCGCCCGTCTCGGCGACGTTGAGATAGGTCTCGATGATGCGCCGCTTCGGCCAGAGGGCGTCGAGCGCCAGGGCCAGCGGCGCCTCGAGGCCCTTGCGCAGGAAGCCGCCGCCCGGCCACAGAAACAGGTTGCGCGCCACCTGCATGGTGATCGTGCTGGCACCGCGTAGCCGGCCGGTCTCCTCGTAATCGTCGATCGCGTCCTGCACCGCGCCGATATCGATGCCGTGATGAAAGCAGAAACGGCTGTCCTCGGCGGCGATCACGGCATGCGCCAGCGCCGGCGCGATCCGGTTCAGCGCAACCGGGCGATAGCGGATCAGGCCGCCCCGCTCGATGCCGCGGATGACCATCAAGGGCGTCAGCGGAGGATCGACGAAGCGGAACAGCAGCAGCCCGCCAAGCCAGAAGGCGAGCAGAACGATCAGGACGGCCTTCACAAGGCGGAGCAGCAGTCTCATGACGGCAGAAAAGCCTTAACCGGCCGGCAAAGCAACCTTTCAGGGGCGGCGCAGGAAGCCTGTGGACAGTAACTGGCGGAGCGGCTTTACTCAGAAGAACGGGGAGAAAACGATCCATGCTGCAGGGCAGCGCCATCCTGCTTCTATCGCTCGGCTATCTTGGGCTGCTCTTCGCCATTGCCCATCTGGGCGACAAGCTGGCGCCGCGCTGGTATCGAGGCCGCAGCGGCGCCACCATCTATGCGCTGTCGCTGGCGATCTACTGCACCTCCTGGACCTTCTACGGCTCGGTCGGCCGCGCGGCCCTGTCGGGCCCGGACTTCATTTTGATCTATATCGGCCCGGTGCTGGCGATCACCGCGGGCTATCCGGTGATGGCGAAGATGATCGCCGTCGCCAAGCGGCAGAACGTGACCTCGATCGCCGATTTCATCGGCTCGCGCTACGGCAAAAGCCGCGCCATCGCCGTGCTGGTGACGTTGATCGCCGTGATCGGCGTGCTGCCGTATATCGCCCTGCAGATGCAGGCAGTCAGCGTCACCTTCGAGGTTCTGGTCGGCAGCGACATGGCGCAATTGCTGCAGACCAGCCTGCCGCCGCCCTGGCGCGACACGGCAATGTTTGTCGCCGGCATCATGGGGCTGTTCACCATCCTGTTCGGCGTGCGCCATGTGCAGGCAACCGAACAGAACCGCGGCATGATGCTGGCGATCGCCTTCGAGTCGATCGTCAAGCTCGCCGCCTTCGTTGCGGTCGGATTGTTCGTCATCTACGGCCTGTTCGATTCCGGCATAGACCTGTTCGACCGCGTCCGGGCCGCGCCGGACCTGGCCGCCAGGCTGCAAAGCGGCTTCGGCACCAACTGGATCGCGATGACCATGCTGTCCGGCTTCGCCTTTCTCTGCCTGCCGCGCCAGTTCCACGTCGCCGTGGTGGAAAACGGCGAACCCGGCAGCCTGAAAGCCGCGCGCTGGCTGTTTCCCACCTATCTGATTGCGATCAACCTGTTCGTGGTGCCGATTGCCGCGGCCGGCCTGCTGCTGATGGAAAGAAGCACCGACCCGGACCTTTTCGTCATTACGCTGCCGCTGGTTTCCGACCAGGTCGCCCTGTCGGTCTTCGCCTTCATCGGCGGGCTGTCCTCGGCGACGTCGATGGTGATCGTCGCCTGCATGGCGCTGTCGATCATGGTCTCCAACGAGCTGGTCACCCCGTTCCTGCTGCGCTCGCGCGCCGGCGGCTCGGGCGAGGTCGGCCAGATCGTGCTGAACGTGCGGCGCGCCGCCGTGGTGCTGATCCTGGTCGCCGCCTATATCTATCATGGCTGGATCGCCGGTTACCTGCCGCTCGCCTCGATCGGCATGATCTCCTTCTGCGCGGTCGCCAATTTCGCGCCGCCGATGCTGCTCGGCCTGTATTGGCGCAAGGCGCATCGCCATGGCGTGATCGCCGGCCTGATCGCCGGCTTCAGCGTCTGGGTCTATGCCCTGCTGCTGCCCTCCATCGCCGGCGCCGCCGCCAGCCGGACGATGACCGCACCGCTGGCCGGACTGCTGCCGCCGCCGATCAACGGCTTCGATCCCATCCTGCAGGGCTTCGCGGCCAGCCTGCTGGTCAACGTCGTCCTGCTGATCGCGGTGTCGCTGATCGCGCGGCCGCGCAGCCGCGACATCGAACAGGCAGTGATCTTCACCAGCGGCGGCGACAGCCTGCCGGCAGCCTCCATCGATGTCGGCAGCACCGATCCGCGCATCGAGGAATGGCGGGCGCTCGCCTCGCGCTTCATCGGCCCGGAGCGGGCGGACCGCGCCTTCGCCGGCCGCCACATGAGCGCCGCCGAAGCCATGGCGTTTACCGAGCATCTGCTCGGCGGCGCCATCGGCGCCGCCTCGGCCCGCATCGTGATGGCTTCGGCGCAGCACAAGAACCTGCTCAGCCCGCGCGCGGCGCGCGCCATGCTGGGCGAAGCCTCGGAAGCGATCCGCCACAACTTCGACCTTCTGCGCACCACGCTCGATCACGTCAGCCAGGGCATCGGCGTGTTCGACCGCGAACGCCGGCTGGCGGCCTGGAACGACCGCTTCTTCGATCTGCTCGGGCTGCCCATCGCCCGGGCCGAGGTCGGCATGCTTCTGGAGGCCCTGGCGGGCGAGGCCGCGCCCGATCTGATCTCGCTGCTGGCCTCCAGCGCGTCTGGTTCGCGCATCCACGAGCAGCGAAGGCCCGATGGACGCGTGATCGAAATCCGCATCGATCCGATGCCGGACGGCGGGGTCGTGGCGACCGCCACGGATATCAGCGACCGCGTGCGCACGGCGGAAGCGCTGCGCGATTCAGAGCGCACCATCCGCATCTATACCGACAATGTCCCCGTCCTGATCGCCTATATCGACCGCGACGAGCGCTATCGCTTCACCAATATGCCGTTCCGCAAGGCCCTGGGCCTGCCGGAAGGCCAGATCGACGGCCGGTCGATATCCGAATTGATACCGGCGGACCGCTATCTGCGGCTCAAGCCGCATATCGACGCGGCCCTGGCCGGGCAGCGGCAGAATTTCGAAATCGAGTTCCCCACCAACGACGCCAAGATCGCCGTCGCCCAGGGCACCTACATCCCCCATATCGACGAACAGGGCCATGTGCTCGGCTTCTTCCTGCTCTATCAGGACATCACCGAGCGCCGGCGCGCCGATGCCGCCCTGCGCGCCGCCTATGAAGGCCTGGAGCGGCGCGTGGCGGAAAGAACCGCCGAACTGCAGCTCGCCGTGCAGGAACTGGAGCAGTCGCGCGCCGAGGCGGAAGCCGCCAATCTCGGCAAGACGCGCTTTCTGGCCGCCGCCAGCCACGACCTGCTGCAGCCGCTGCATGCCGCCCGGCTGTTCACCGCCGCCCTCGCCGAGCGCGAGCCCGACAACCCGCTGGTCTCCAAGATCGATCATGGCCTCGGCGCGGTGGAAGCCCTGCTCGATGCGCTGCTGGACATCTCCAAGCTGGATGCGGGCGCCGTCAAGCCGGAAATCCGCCCCGTTGCATTGGGGCCCCTGCTGGAATCGCTGGCGGCCGCCTTTGCGCCGCTGGCCGCCCGCCGCGGCGTCGCGCTCAAGGTCGTGCCGACGACGGCAACCGTCAGCACCGATCCGGCCATGCTGCGGCGCGTGCTGCAGAACTTCGTCGCCAATGCGATCCGCTATGCCCGCAGCGATCGGCACGATCGCCGCGTGCTGGTCGGCTGCCGCCGCCGCGGCGACACGCTGCGGATCGATGTCTGCGACAACGGTCCCGGCATCCCCGAGGACAAGCGGCAGATCATCTTCCAGGAATTCGCCCGTCTGGAACCTGGCGGCGATGCCGCCGAGCGCGGCCTCGGACTTGGCCTTGCCATTGTCGAGCGTATCTCCAGGAAGCTCGGCAGCCCGATCGGCCTGCGGTCCGAACCGGGCCGCGGATCGGTATTTTCCATCACAGTGCCGCGCGCCGCCGTAGAGCCGGCGCAGCCGGCCGCGCCGCCGCCGATGCCGGCTTACATAGCCGGCTCGCTCACCGGCAGCTTCGTCCTGTGCATCGAGAACGAGGCTGGCGTGCGCGAGGCGATGACCACCCTGCTGGAGGGCTGGTCCTGCCAGGTTACGGCCGTCGATGCCATCAAAGCGGCCCGCCAGGCGGTGGCGGCCGCAGGGCGCAGCCCGGATATCATCCTGGCCGACTTCCATCTCGAAGAGCAGGCGCCGGACGGCCTCGAGGCCGTCGCCCAGTTGCGCCAGGATTGGGGTCAGCGCATTCCCGCGATCCTGATCACCGCCGACCGCAGCCAGGATCTGCGCCGCCGCGCCGCGGCGATGGGAGTCGACATCCTGCACAAGCCGGTCAAGCCCGCAGCCTTGCGGGCCCTGATCAGCCAACGCCGCCGGCCGGCAGGAGCCCTGGCCGAAACCGGCGACTGACGGCGCTATTCCTATTTGTCGTCGAAGGAAAAATGCCGGGCGGCGATGACGGCTTGCGTGCGGCTGCGTACGCCAAGCTTCTTCAGGATGGCGGTGACATGCGCCTTCACCGTGGCCTCGCCGACCGACAATTCATGCGCGATCTGCTTGTTCAGCTTGCCCTGCCGCAGCAAGGTGAGCACGCGAAGCTGTTGCGGCGTCAGTTCGCTCACCCGCCGCGCGAAATCGTCCGGCACGGTACCGTCGCTCGATTCCAGTTCGGGCGGCAGCCAAATCTCGCCGTCGAGGACGGATTGCAGCGCACTGGCGATGGTATCCAGGGCGGCCGATTTCGGCACGAAGGCGGCGGCGCCGAATTCGATGGCACGGCGCATGACGGCGGGATCGCGCGTGGACGAGACGATCGCCACCGGCACCGCCGGATGGCTGGCGCGCACCGAGGCCAGACCGGCAAAGCCGTCCATCCCGGGCATATCGAGATCCAGGATCAGGAGGTCGACACTTTCACGCGCCTCCAGCGCCTGACGGGCGCCATCCAGGTCTGCCGCACCGATCACCTCGACGCCGTTCATAGCCTGGCGCAGCGCCTGCCCCAGCGCCTCGCGCACCAGAGGGTGATCATCGGCGATGATGATTGTGAGTGCCGGTTCTGCGCCGGTTTTGCCTGCTGTCATCATGCGTCGAGCGTAGACTAGCGCCCATTGGGCGGCAAGACGAAGTGCGGGGATCGCCTGGCCCCGGCACTGGACAGCGCCGCCGCCACGGGCTACGGCAGGGGCGCAGTCAAGACGGTGGAGAGCCCGACCATGGACGTCACGCAGGTGGATATTGAAGACCTGAAGCGGCAATGCGCCGAGGCGAAACCGCGCCATGACTGGACTCGCGCGGAGATTGCGGCCCTGTTCGCATTGCCGTTCAACGACCTTCTGTTCCTGGCGCAGCAGGTCCATCGCCGCCATTTTCCCGCCAATCGGGTGCAGATGAGCCAATTGCTCAGCATCAAGACCGGCGGCTGCCCGGAGGACTGCGCCTATTGTCCGCAAAGCGCCGCCTTCGATACCGGCGTGAAGGCCGAAAAGCTGATGGCGGTCGAAGCCACCCTGGCGGCGGCGCGGGCGGCGAAGGCGAATGGCGCCAGCCGCTTCTGCATGGGCGCGGCCTGGCGCAATCCGAAGGACCGCGACCTCGATCAGGTCTGCGCCATGATCAGCGAAGTGAAAGCCCTCGGGCTGGAGACCTGCGCAACCTTGGGGATGCTGACGCCGCAGCAGGCCCGGCGCCTCGGTGAGGCCGGCCTCGACTACTACAACCATAACCTCGACACCTCGCCGGAATTCTACGGCGAGATCATCACCACGCGGACCTTTCAGGACCGCCTGGATACGCTGAGCCATGTCCGCGATGCCGGCCTTAAGGTCTGCTGCGGCGGCATCGTCGGCCTGGGCGAGCAGGCCGACGATCGCGTCGGGTTGCTGCACAGCCTGGCTACCCTGCCGGCGCACCCCGAAAGCGTGCCGATCAACATGCTGATCCAGGTGGAAGGTACGCCGCTGCATGGCAGGACGAAGCCTGACGGCATCGACTTCGTGCGCATGATCGCGGTCGCCCGCATCGTCATGCCGGCTTCGATGGTTCGGCTCTCCGCCGGCCGCGAGCAGATGAGCGACGAGCTGCAGGCGCTCTGCTTCCTCGCCGGCGCCAACTCGCTGTTCCTGGGCGAGAAGCTGCTGACGACGAAGAATCCGGGCCAGGACCGCGACGAAAAGCTGTTCGCCAAACTCGGCATCGAACCCCTGCCCTACGAGACGGTGGAGTTCGCCGCGCCCTCAGCGGAATAGCGTCAGTCGCTACCGCCCGCCGCCCGCTCGATCTGCTTGGCGGTGTTGTACTGGCCGAGGGCGTAGATGGCCCAGAGCGCCGCCGGCAGCCAGCCGATCAGCGTGATCTGCAGGATCAGGCAGATGATGCCGGCGATCGGCCGGCCAATGGTGAAGAACAGCAGGAAGGGCAGGAAGATGGCGATGATGAGCCGCATGGCTTCTCCTCTTGTCCGTTAACGGGTCACTGAACGGCGCCGCCGCGATTGCGCCAGCCGAGAACGATCATACCCTGCGCCGCGACATAGGCGATCCAAATCGCCGGCCCGATATGAGAAATCGGCTGGACGAATTTGTTCAGCGCGAGCAGGGAATCCGACAGCATGAAGCTGAGCGCACCGAAAATGACGAGCCACCGGCCGAGCCGCACCGCGCTCAACCCCATCATGCTGATGACGACGAGATAGGCGTAAACCGGTACGGCCATGCGGCCGAGATGAGGCGCCAGAAAGATCGCCATGCCGACCGCATGGAACAGGATCGCCGCCGCGAGCGCCCATCGGATCGGCGTCATCCGGCCGGCAGCCCGGCCGCCGATGACGAACAGCGCGATATAAAGCAGATGGGCAACCAGGAAGGCGGCAAGCCCCGGCACGAAGAGGCGCGCGCCGTCCGCCGCCAGCAATACGTCGCCCGCTGCGGAGGCAAGCAGCGCCAGACCGCCCAGCAAAGCCGGCCGGTCGCCGCCGCGGCTCGCCCATAAGGCCAGGGCAAGACATGGGCAGACGGCGCCTTTGACGGCAGCGGTCGGCCACAGGGGTGCCGCCAGCGGCGGCAACAGAAGATACAGGCCAGCCATCAGCAAGGCCGCGGCCAGGGCGGCGGGAAAGAAAAACGGCGCGCCGGATGGGTTCTGGCGCGCCGCGTCGTTCATCGGAAGGAAACTCAGCTTACTTGCCGAGCGAGCCGTCGATCTGCTTGCAGGCATCGACCAGGCCCTTCACGGCATTGGCCGAGTGATCGAACATCTTCTTTTCTTCGGCATTGAGCTGGATTTCGACCACCTTCTCGACGCCGTTGGCGCCCAGCACCACCGGCACGCCGACATACATGCCCTTCACGCCATACTCGCCGTTCAGCCAGGCGGCGCAGGGCAGCACGCGGCGCTTGTCCTTCAGATAGGCTTCCGCCATCTCGATCGCCGAGGAGGCCGGCGCGTAGAAGGCCGAGCCGGTCTTGAGCAGGCCGACGATCTCGGCGCCGCCGTCGCGGGTGCGCTGGACGATCTTGTCGATGCGCTCCTGGGTCGACCAGCCCATCTTGATCAGGTCCGGCACCGGGATGCCGGCCACGGTCGAATAGCGGATCAGCGGCACCATGGTGTCGCCATGGCCGCCGAGCACGAAGGCATTCACGTCGGTGACCGAAACCTTGAATTCCTCGGCGAGGAAGTGGCGGAAGCGGGCGGAGTCGAGCACGCCGGCCATGCCGACCACGCGGTTATGCGGCAGGCCGCAGACTTCGCGCAGCACCCAGACCATCGCGTCGAGCGGGTTGGTGATGCAGATGACGAAAGCGTTCGGCGCATGCTGCTTGATGCCGGCGCCGACCGCCTGCATGACCTTGATGTTGATGCCGAGCAGGTCGTCGCGGCTCATGCCGGGCTTACGCGCCACGCCAGCCGTGACGATGATGACATCGGCGCCGGCAATGTCCTTGTAATCCTGCGTGCCGGACAGCGCGGCATCGAAGCCCTCGACCGCGCCGGCCTGGGCGATGTCGAGCGTCTTGCCCTGTGGCAGGCCTTCCACCACGTCAAAGACCACGATATCGCCGAGTTCTTTGAGCCCGGCCAGCAGCGCCAGCGTGCCGCCGATATTGCCGCCGCCGATCAGGGCGATTTTCTTGCGCGCCATGGGAAACCTCCGGAAATGGCTGAAGTCAGGGGTGGAAATGCGCGGCCCAAGGGGTAGCGGGAAATGCCCGCCCGGGCAAGTGTTCGGCCGGGCCGAATAGCGTAAAGAAAAACGGCCGCCGGAAGGATCCAGCGGCCGTCGATCTTTACGATATAAGAACCGCTTAACGCCTTAGCGCGGCGCCATGCGGATCGAGCCGTCGAGACGAATGGTTTCGCCATTCAGCATCACATTTTCACAGATATGGCGCGCCAAAGCGGCATATTCCTCCGGCTTACCCAGCCGCTGCGGGAACGGCACCGATTTGCCGAGGCTTTCCTGCGCCTCGGGCGGAAGCGCCGCCATCATCGGCGTGTTGAACAGGCCCGGCGCAATCGTGCAGACGCGGATGCCGAACTGGGCGAATTCGCGCGCCAGCGGCAGCGTCATGCCATGCACGCCGGCCTTGGAGGCGCCGTAAGCGGGCTGGCCGATCTGGCCGTCGAACGCCGCCACCGAGGCGGTGTTGACGATCACGCCGCGCTCGTTATCGGCAAGCGCCGGCTGCTGCTGCATGTGATGCGCCACGAGGCGGACCATGTTGAAGGTGCCGACCAGATTGATCTGCACGACGCGGACGAACTTCTCCAGCGCGACCGGGCCGTCCTTGCTCACCGCCTTCATCGGCGTGCCGACGCCGGCGCAATTGACGAGCACGCGGACCGGACCGACCTTGGCGATCGCATCCTTCACCGCAGCCTCGCCGCCCGGGCCGTCCGCCACATCGCATTTGACGAAGGCGCCGCCGATCTCCCGGGCGACCTTTTCGCCCTGTTCGGCATTCATGTCGAAAATGGCGACCTTCGCGCCAGCCTTGGCCAGTTCCCGCGCCGTAGCGGCGCCCAGACCCGAGGCACCGCCGGTGACGATCGCGCCAACGCCCTGCAATTGCATGAATCTTCCTCCTGATCATTTGCCTTTGCAACGATTGGGCGGGTTCTAGCAGATCGCCGGACACTTGGCGATAGCCGCAGGTCTAGTTGAGGGCCAGCAGCCGCTCGTATTCCGGGCTCGCCTGCAAGCGGCGCAGCGCCGCATTGAAATCGCCGATCAGGCGGGAAGCCTGGGCATGGCCGCGCGGGACGATGAGATGCAGCGATGCCGTTGCGTAAGGCGTCGGCGCCACGACGATCGCGCCGGCCGGTATGCCGGCCCTGTCGATCAGCGCCGTGCCGATACGCTTGTCCTGCAGGAAGAAATCAACCCTCCCGGCCGCCAGCATGCCGGGACAGGATTCGGAATTGGCCGGGGTCGTGCGCTCGATCTCGCCCCGCTCCAGCATCTGCTGCAGGTCCGCCGGCAAGGCATAGCCCAGCGCCGCACAGATCCGCCGCCCTTTGAGATCCGCTGCGCCGGCGAAGGCGAACCGTCTGTCCGCAGCCATGAAGACCTCCTGCCGGACCGTGACGATCGGCAGCGAATACAGCACGTCGCGTTCGCGCTCTGTCGTGCGCACATAAGGAAAGCTCGCATCGAAGCGGCCATGCAGCATTTCCTCATAGCCGCGGCGCCACGGCCGGAAGGTCACCGTGGTCGTCCGCCCCATCAGGTCGAAGACCCGCCTGACCAGCGCCGTGGCCGTGCCGCCTTCGGCCAGCTTCTCGTCGGCGAAGGGCGGGTAATTATCGCCGGTCACCAGAGCCAGCGGACTGTCCGCCCGGGCATTCGACCCGGCGCAGACGAACAGGCCTGCCACGGCAATGGCAACCGCCGGAACGACGCGCCTCAGCAATCTTCCCATGCCGCCTGCCTGCTCCTTTGCTGCGGTCAGCATGCCACAGCCCAGCCCCCGACAGAAGCGATCTTGCGCCGCCCGCGGCCGCTTCCCATATCTGGAGCGTGAGCGAAGACCCCAATCCGCCGACCTACCAACTGCCCGCCGACCCCGCCCGGCTGGCACAGGAGGAGCCGCGGCTTGTGCGCCGCTTCTGGCGCAAGTTCAAGGCGACCCTGAGCTATCTGCCTTTCGCCGAGACGTTCCTTGCCGCCTTTTTCGCCGCCGTCGATCCGAAGACACCGGCGAGCGCCAAGGCGATCCTGTTCGGCGCCCTCGGCTATTTCATTGTGCCGTTCGACTTCATTCCCGATTTCTTCGGCGCCATGGGTTACGGCGACGACATTGCCGTCATTCTCGCCGCCATCAAGGCCGTGGAAAGCAGCATCACCGACGAGCATCGCGATAAAGCCAGGACCTGGCTGGAAAAAGCACGCAATCAACCCTGAACAGCCGAATTGTGCTATGATGCGGCATGGACTGGTTCAGCATCGTCCGCGCCGCCGCATTCCCTGCGGCCCTGACGGCTTTCGCCGCATATGCGGCGGAATCGCCGGCGCCGCCGCTCCGTTTCGAGGCCGGAACCGTGCTGGCCGGCGGCCATATTCTCGCCGAGGCCGTGCTCCTGCCGCCGGTGCCCGGCATGGTGACGCTTGCCGTCCGCGACGGCGCGCCGCTGCACTGGCGGATAGCCGTGGCCGGCGGCGAAACCCGGCTGCTGCTGCCGGACGGCCGCTGGGCGGCCAAGGCGGAATACAGCCGCGTCAAGCGCGACGGACAGATGGTCTGCCTGATCTATCAGACCTATCTGTCGCCGCGATGGCTGGTCGATGGCGTCGAAAAGCGCGACCACGCCGATTTCACGCCGCTGGACGATCGCATCTACGCTTTCCGCGAAGCGCCCTGTCCCTAGCGCACCCGCACTTACCGCGCGGGCGGAATCACCACGCTGGCCGGCGGACTTGTCGTCGTGGTGGTCGTTGCCGGCGCCGGCGCAATCGTCGTGCCCGTATTGGGCTGCACGATCACCGTGCCGCCGCTCGACGGGACCACGGTGGTCGTCGTCGTGCCCGGAGGCGCCGGCATGGTGGCGACGACCTGTTCGAGCTCGACATGGACGTTGCTGCGCGGCGCCGTCTTGGTCAGCACCTGGTTGAGACTGGCGTTGCGGAAGAGAATCCGCCCGCCTTCCTCGATCCAGGCATTCACGACGTATGTGCCATGCGGATCGATATCCGCCGGCGAATATGGCAGCGAGAAGCGAACCGGCTGGTTCGAGACCGGCACGATGCGCTGCTCGGACACGACCGTCGGATATCCGGTCCCGCGGGTAACGTCCTCCAGCCGCACCACGACCACCGAGTCGGCGGGCACGACAAGCCGCTCGCGGTAGGACACCGTGCCGGTGACCGCGCTCGGTGTCGGAGCGCAGGCGGCTACAGCGGATAGGGTCAACAAAGCGATGAAAACGCGACGCGCAATCATGGCCACCTCCTTCGGCTGCAGCCGTGTTGCAGCCAGCCAAGCAACGACATTTCCGGTCCGGGACGCAGACGCATCTTGGGCGCGGCGCCGACCGGCTCCGGCTTCATCGTCAACAACACTTGTCGAATGAAATCGGCACAACCGCCGCGGTGACCATTTGCGGTCCGGCGAGGCCGCCAAATTCGAAGAAAGCCCGGCGGAGATAACAAAAAGCCCCGGGCGATGCCGGGGCTTTCGTTTTCGCGAAAGCTTGCGCTGCTATTTTGCCGTGTCGGCCACCGTGTATGCCGCCTCGGTGTTGCGCTCGATATCGGCCAGCGAAACGCCGGGGGCGCGCTCGATGAGCACCATGCCGCCCTTCTTCTTGTCGATGGTGAACACGGCAAGATCGGTGATCACCATATCGACCACGCCGGCGCCGGTCAGCGGCAGCGTGCAGCGCCTGAGCAGCTTCTTTTCCCCGTCCTTGGACGTGTGCTCCATGACGACGACGACGCGCTTGACGCCCGCCACCAGGTCCATCGCGCCGCCCATGCCCTTGACCATCTTGCCCGGGATCATCCAGTTGGCGAGATCGCCGTTCTCGGCGACCTGCATGGCGCCCAGGATCGACAGGTCGATATGGCCGCCGCGGATCATCGCGAACGACTGGTCCGAGCCGAAAAAGCTCGAATGCGGCAGCTCGGTGACCGTCTGCTTGCCGGCATTGATCAGGTCGGGATCCTCGTCGCCTTCATAGGGGAAAGGCCCCATGCCCAGCATGCCGTTCTCGGATTGCAGCACGACATCTATGCCTTCGGGGATGTAGTTCGATACCAGCGTCGGAATGCCGATGCCGAGATTGACGTAAAAGCCGTCGCGCAATTCCTTGGCAGCACGGGCGGCCATCTCTTCGCGGGTCCAAGCCATGATATGCTCTCCTCCTCGGCTCAGGCGCGCTTGCGCACGGTGCGGTTTTCGATCTTCTTGTCGTACGGCGCCCCGCAGATGATGCGCTGCACGTAGATGCCCGGCGTATGGATCAGGTCGGGATCGAGCTGACCCGGTTCGACCAGTTCCTCGACTTCGGCCACCGTGATCCGGCCGGCCGTGGCCATGGCCGGATTGAAGTTCCGCGCCGTCTTGCGATAGACGAGGTTGCCGGCGGTATCGCCTTTCCAGGCCTTGACCAGCGAGAGATCGGCGACCAGGCCGGTCTCCATGATGTAGCGCTGCCCGTTGAAGGTGCGCTCTTCCTTGCCTTCGGCGATCACCGTGCCGACCCCGGTCTTGGTGAAGAAGGCCGGAATGCCCGCCCCGCCGGCACGGATGCGCTCGGCCAGCGTGCCCTGGGGGTTGAATTCGAGTTCCAGCTCGCCGGCCAGATACTGCTGGGCGAAGATCTTGTTTTCGCCGACATAGGACGAGATCATCTTCTTGATCTGCCGCGAGGCCAGCAGCTTGCCGAGGCCGGCGCCATCGACGCCGGCATTGTTCGACACGCAGGTGAGATTCTTGACGCCGCTTTCCATCAGCGCGTCGATCAGCTTGTCAGGGACGCCGCAGAGGCCGAAGCCGCCGCACATCACCATCATTCCGTCGCGGACGATGCCGTCCAACGCCGCTTTCGCGTTCGGATAGACCTTTTTCATGCCCTCTTCCCAGACTTGTTTAGGGCCAAGCCCCTGAGATGCGGGGACATTACCGAGGTGGGGCGGCTCGGGCAACGGTCGGCTTGACGTGGCGCCAACAGACTGGCAATTTGTTGGCGATATGAACACCAACCGCCGACTTCGCACGCTGCTTCTTAGCTGCCCGATCCTGTGAGCAGGGTCGGGAGTTCTGAACGCGTGTCTGTCGAACCAGTCGGTCGGTTTCCATGTCCATATTTCCGCAAATCGCTGTTTTCCCCCGCTTCGCAGCCTGCGATTCCGTTCCAGGCCGGTTTGCGCCTGCGCTCCTGACCCTTCTCCTTCCGGCGCTTCGACTTATCGGCGGCCGCTGAGCCCGCGGGCCCCTCGGCGGCCGTAATCCGGCCCTTATCCGTCGAACGCCAACCCTTTTCGCCTCAGGAGCGAATCATGAATCCCATGCCCTTTCACAAGTACCGACCGTTCCAGCCCGTTCACCTGCCGGACCGGACCTGGCCGAACAGGACCATCACCGAGGCGCCGATCTGGTGCAGCGTCGATCTGCGCGACGGCAATCAGGCGCTGATCGAGCCGATGGGGCCGGAACGCAAACGCCGGATGTTCGAAACCCTGGTGCAGCTCGGCTTCAAGGAGATCGAGGTCGGCTTTCCCGCCGCCTCCGATACCGACTTCGGCTTCGTGCGCCAGATCATCGAGGAAAACCTCATCCCCGATGATGTCACCATCCAGGTGCTGACCCAGGCGCGGCCGGAACTGATCATTCGCACCTTCGAGGCGCTGAAAGGCGCCCGGCGCGCCATCGTGCACCTGTACAACTCGACCTCGACCCTGCAGCGTCGCGTCGTCTTCGGCCTCGATCAGGCCGGCATCACCCAGATCGCCGTCGACGGCGCGAAACTGGTCAAGCAGCTTGCCGATGCGGCGCCGGAGACCGACTGGATCTTCCAGTATTCGCCGGAAAGCTTCACCGGCACCGAGCTCGACTATGCCGTCGAGATCTGCGAGGCGGTGATGGATGTCTATCAGCCGACGCCGCAGAAGCGGATGATCATCAACCTGCCGGCTACGGTGGAGATGAGTACGCCGAACATCTATGCCGACCAGATCGAGTATTTCCTGCGCAAGGTGAAGAACCGCGATTGCATCATCCTCAGTCTGCATCCGCATAACGACCGCGGCACCGGCGTGGCCGCCGCCGAGCTGGGCGTCATGGCCGGCGCCGACCGCGTCGAGGGGACTCTGTTCGGCAACGGCGAGCGTACCGGCAATGTCGATGTCGTGACCCTGGCGATGAACCTGTTCACCCAGGGCGTCGATCCGAAACTCGACTTCAGCGACATCACGGCGGCCGCGCGCACGGCGGAGTATTGCAATCAGTTGCCGATCCATCCGCGCCATCCTTACGTGGGCGAACTGGCGTTCACCGCCTTCTCCGGCTCGCACCAGGATGCGATCAAGAAAGGCATGACGGCGCAGGCCCAGCGCAATGACGGCATCTGGGAAGTCCCCTACCTGCCGATCGATCCGGCCGATGTCGGCCGCGCCTACGAGCCGGTGATCCGCATCAACAGCCAGTCGGGCAAGGGCGGCATCTCCTATGTGATGGAGCATGATTACGGCCTCGAACTGCCGCGCCGGCTGCAGATCGAGTTCAGCCAGGTGATCCAGAAGATTGCGGACGAAACCGGCAAGGAGATTTCGCCGCAGCTGATCTGGACGTCCTTCGAAGAGGAATACCTCTCGCAGCCGGCCGGGCGCTTCAGCTTCATCGGGCATCGCACGCTGCCCGATCCGCATAAGAGCGAACGGCGCAACCTCACCGCCAGCATCCGCGACGGACAGCAGACCATCGAATTGCAAGGTCAGGGGACGGGGCCGATCGACGCCTATATCGATGCCCTCGGCCGCCATGCCGGCATAGACATCACGCTGGTGGACTATCGCGAACATGCGATCACGCAGCGGACGGCCGATAGCGGCGCGTCCTCGGAAGCCGTGGCCTATGTCGAGGTCAAGCGGCCGGACGGACGCACGCTGTTCGGCATCGGCCGCGACCGCAATATCGTCACGGCTTCGCTGAAGGCGGTGACCTCGGCGGCCAATCGCCTGGTCGCTTAATCGCGACTCGCCATCACCTGCCTGAAGAGGAGGCCCGCAACGGCCTCCTCTTTGATGCACGTCAACGACGTTCCAGCCCAGCCCTTCTAAGTGACGCTCCTGTTCTCAGTCGGCAGGAGTGTGCAGATGATGATTGCTCGACCATCGCCCTGGCGGACCATGCCGCTGCCGCCCGGAGCGGGGCCCATCGCCGAAATTCTGCTCAACCGGCTGTCGCAACTGCTCGCCCGCCGTCATGGCACGGTACTGGACCGTCTGGCCGAATTCGCCGGCACCCGCTGCCTGATCGTCGCGCAGGACATGCCCTATCCTTTGCTCCTGACGCTGCAGACGCCGCCCGCAGCGCCGCGCGTAACGCTGCTCTCCCCTCGGGATCAGCGCAATGCCGACGCCGTCATCCGCGCCGATATCCTGACGCTCCTGCGCCTCCTGCAGGGCAAGCTGGACGGCGACGCCCTGTTTTTCTCGCGCGACCTGATCGTCGAGGGCGACATGAATGTCGTCGTCGCCCTGCGGAATGCGGTCGACGAGGCCGGCATCGACCTGATTGCCGACATCGCCGCGCAGTTCGGCCCGCTTGCCGCGCCGGCGGAGCGCATCGCCCGCCGCGCGATCGGTCTCGTCCGGACCATCCGCAGGCCAGCATGAAGACCGCTCCGCTCGAACTGGTCTGCCCGGCCGGCACGCCCGCCGCCTTGCGCGATGCCGTCGATGCCGGCGCCGATGTGGTCTATGTCGGCTTTCGCGACGAAACCAACGCCCGCAACTTTCCCGGCCTGAATTTCAGCCGCAGCGAATTGCGCGACGGCATCGCCTATGCCCATCAGCGCGGCCGCGGCGTTTTCGTCGCCATCAATACCTATGCCGCCGCCGGCAAGCAGGATGTCTGGCACCGGGCGATCGACGATGCCGCGCAACTGGGCGCCGATGCGGTGATCATCGCCGATATCGGCCTTCTGGATTACGCCGCGCAAAAGCATCCGAAGCTGCGGCTGCATCTGTCGGTGCAGGCCGCGGCCTCGCATGCGGAGGCGATCCGGTTCTACCACGAGGCTTTCAGCGTGCGGCGCGTGGTCCTGCCGCGCGTGCTGACGGTCGCCGAGATCGGGCAATTGACCAGGCGGATACCGGTCGAAACGGAGGTATTTGCCTTCGGCGGCATGTGCCCGATGGCCGAGGGCCGCTGCTCCCTGTCCTCCTATGTCACCGGCCAGTCGCCGAACCGGCAGGGCGTCTGCTCGCCAGCCAGCCATGTGCGCTACGAACAGCGCGGCGGCGCCCTCGTCTCCAAGCTGGGCGGCTCGACCATCAATGTTTTCGAGCAGAGCGAAAAAGCCGGCTATCCGACGCTGTGCAAGGGCCGCTTCGTGGTCGGCGAATATGCGAGCTACCTGTTCGAGGAGCCGACCAGCCTGAGCACCGGCGACATACTCAAGGATCTCGCCGCCGCCGGCGTGAAGGCCCTGAAGATCGAAGGGCGGCAGCGCGGCCGCGCCTATGTGGCCGAGGTGGTGCGCCAGTTCCGCAGCCTGGTCGACGGTCTTGCCGCCGGCGTTACGGTGCCGGCCGCCACCGCGGCGCTGCGGCAGCTGGCGGAAGGCCAGCAGGAAACCTCAGGCGCATACCGGAAAGATTGGCGATGACGGCTCGCTTGGTATTGGGCCCGGTCCTGTTTCACTGGCCGGCCGAACGGTTGCAGGACTTCTATGCCCGTATCGCCGATGAAGCGCCGGTCGACATCGTGCATGTCGGCGAGATCGTCTGCTCGAAACGGGCGCCCTTCGTCGATCCGGTGCTGCCGGAGATCATCGAGCGGCTGCAGCGCGGCGGCAAGGCCGTCATTCTCTCCAGCCGCGCCCTGGTGATGACCGAGCGCGAGGCCAGGATGACGGCGGATCAGATCGCCGCCACGGCAGACGATCCGGCATTGCCGATCGAAGCCAACGATATCGGTGCGCTGCGCAGTCTCGCCGGCCGGCCGCATGTCATCGGCCCCTTCGTGAACGTCTATAATGAAGGCACGCTGGACTATCTGGCCCGGCAGGGCGCGGAACGCGTCTGCCTGCCGCCGGAACTGCCCGGCGAAGCCGTCTTCGCATTGGCGGCCGCATCGCCGATGCCGCTCGAGGTTCTGGCGTTCGGACGATTGCCGCTGGCAATCTCGGCGCGATGCTTCCATGCCCGGGCCCATGGCCTGCATAAGGATTCCTGCCGCTTCGTGTGCGGCAACGATCCGGATGGCCGCTCGGTTGCGACGCTCGACGGCGAGCCGTTCCTGGCGATCAACGGCACCCAGACCATGTCGCATACCTGTCTCGATCTAAGCCGGGAGATTCCGATGCTGATGGAAGCGGGCGTTAGGTATTTCCGCCTGTCGCCGCAGAGCGTCGACATGGTCGCCGTGGCGCGCCAGTTCCGGCTGCTCCTCGACGGCAAAGCCGATCCGGGCAGTGTGGCGGAAGCGCTGGCCGGCCTGGCGCCGCAATTCCGCTTCTCCAACGGCTTCCTGCATGGCCGCGAAGGCCGCGCATTGGTCCAGGCCAAGCGAGACACCGTCAGGCCACCGATTGCCTAATATTTGAGCCTCAACGTTGAAAATCGGGCAATAATCGATTCGCTCCACTTCACGGCCGGATGCGGAGCGGGCTATAAGTGGCACCTGACCCGGCCAGCACAACCCGGCACGCTTTTTGAAGGGGGTGGCCAGACGATACAGCCGGACGGGCTGGAACCTCGAAATCGGCCGACAACGTTGAGGAGTGCGAGACATGAAACTGGTCATGGCAGTCATCAAGCCATTCAAGCTCGACGAGGTACGCGAGGCTCTTACCAGTCTGGGCGTCGAGGGTCTGACCGTCACGGAAGTGAAAGGATTCGGACGGCAGAAGGGCCATACCGAGATCTACCGTGGGGCGGAATACGCGGTGAGTTTCCTGCCCAAGGTCAAGATCGAAGTGGCGGTGAAGTCCGCCCTGGCCGACCGCGTGGTCGAAGCGATCCAGACCGCCGCCAAGACGGGGCAGATCGGCGATGGCAAGATTTTTGTCCTCGATCTCGAGAAAGCCCTCCGCATCCGCACCGGCGAGACCGACGACGACGCTCTGTGAGGTTCTTCCCTCCCCCCATGCGTGCCGCCGGAGCCGTACAGGCCGGCGGCATTTTTTTCGAGGCGGCGCCCGCTTGCCTATGCTTCCAGGTGGCGGCGATGCCAGTGCAGAATCAGGCCCTGCCGCCCGATCGCCAGCGAAATCAGATAGGCCGTGCCGGCGGCCAGCACGATGGCTGGCCCCGAGGGAATGTCGGCATAGAACGACAGCAGCAAGCCGCAATAGCCGGATAGGGCCGCCAGCAGGGCGGCGAGCGCCATGGCCGAAACCAGCGAGCGGGTCCAGTAGCGGGCCGCCGCGGCCGGCAGCATCATCAGCCCGACCGCCATCAGGCTGCCCAGCGCCTGGAACGCCGCCATCAGGTTGACGACCACCAGGCCGAGAAAGATGAAATGATAGATGGCGCCCTGCCCGCGCACGCTGCGCAGGAAATCGGGATCGAAGCCCTCGACCAGCAGGGGGCGGTATATCGCAGCCATGATCAGCAGGCTGAGGCTGGCGATGCTGCCGACCAGCAGCAGGGCCGGCCTGTCGACCGCCAGGATCGAACCGAACAGCAAATGCAGCACGTCGACGGCGGAGCCCCGGGTCGAGATCAGCGTCACGCCCAGCGCCAGCGCAATCAGGTAGAAGGCGGCGAGACTGGCGTCTTCCCGCTGATCGGTGGCGCGGGTGGCGGCGCCGGCGGCCAGGGCCACGACGAGGCCGGCGACGATGCCGCCGATGCTGATTGCCGGCAGGGAAAAGCCCGCGATCAGGAAGCCGATGGCGGCGCCCGGCAGGATCGCATGGCTCATCGCCTCGCTGAACAGACTCATCCGTCGCAGCATCAGCACCACGCCGATCGGCGCGCTGCCCAGCGCCAGTGCAAAGCAGGCCACCAGCGCCCGCCGCATGAAGGGAAAATCGGCGAAAGGCCCGGCAAGGAAGTCGTAGACCATGTTGGCGCTCATCTGCGCTTCCATCGAAAAACAAGCGCCGGGATCAGGCGGCGTGGCCGGTATGGGTGTGGGTATCGGTATGGCAAATGGCGGCCTGCTCGTCCCAGGATTCCGCCATGCGCCGGGCCGCCAGCTGATTCTCCGCCGTCAGGACGGTCTCAGCGCGGCCCCAGGCGATCAGCCGGCGCGCCAGATACAGCGCCTGGGGAAAATGCCGCCGCACCAGATCGAAATCGTGCAGGACGGCGATCACGGTGCGCCGCTCGCCATGCCAGCGCTGCAACAGGCCCAACAGGTCGGCGATGGTGCGCGCATCCAGCGCGTTGAACGGCTCGTCCAGCAGGATCACCTTCGCATCCTGCACCAGCACGCGGGCGAACATGGCGCGCTGCAGCTGGCCTACCGAGAGGCTGGCGATAGGCCGGTCCTCGAATCCTTCCAGTCCGACCGCCTGCAACGCCGTCCGCGCGGCCGCGATGCCCTTGCGTCCGACCCCGCCGAAGGCGCCGGAACGCCGCCAATGACCAAGCAGCGCCAGTTCCAGCACCGAAATCGGATAGGCCCGGTCGATATTGGCCTGCTGCGGCAGGTAGGCGATGTCGGCCGGCTGCAGATGATCGCGCTCGATCGCCCCGTCGGCGGCCGGCAGCAATCCGACGATGGCTTTCAGCAGGCTCGATTTGCCTGCTCCATTGGGCCCGACGATGGCGGTCAGCGATCCGGGGGCGAAGCGGCCGCTGACATGGTGCACCGCCGGATGCCGGTTGTAGCTGACGGTCAGATTCCGCAGCCTGATCTCGCCGGCCAGGCTCGCCATCGTTCCTGCCAAGCTGTTCATTCGCCCATCGCCCAGGCTACGGCCAGCCAGAGGATCGCCAGCAGGGGCAACAGCAGAAGCACGCGCGTCCAGGCCGAAGCGGCAAGCACCGCCACGGGGAGGTCGAACTCGGCTGTCCCTCGCAGGCTCTTCATCTGGCATCCATTGCAAATGTTATCTTATAACATATCAAATTTCATCGACCGTCAACCCTTGTTGCCCTAAACCCGACATATTCCCCTGCCAGACACCGCGGCGACCCCAAGGTCGCTCTCCTGGCCGCTCGGACTTTCCATCGAGAAGCAAATTTAAAGAGTTGAATGCCCAGTTATGGCTCGTCAGTCGCCTCGCTCATCGAGTGGTAAGAAAGCCAGCCGCAAACCAGCCCGCCGCAGCGCCAGCCGCAGCTGGCTCAGCCGATTGCTGCGCCTTGCCCTGCTGGCCGGCATCTGGGGCCTGGTCGCCCTGGCGGGGATCGTCGGCTGGTATGCCTACGACCTGCCCGACTTTGACGATCTCTATGTCGTCGAGCGGCGCAGCTCGATCACGCTGAAGGCCGCCGATGGCATGGTGCTGGCCACCTATGGCGATCTTTACGGCGAGCACCAGCCGCTGAAGGCTTTGCCGAAATACCTGCCACAGGCGCTGATCGCCACCGAGGATCGCCGCTTTTACAGCCATTTCGGCATCGACCCGATCGGCCTGGCCCGCGCCACCTACGCCAATCTGCGGGCCGGCCATGTCGTGCAGGGCGGCTCGACCCTGACGCAGCAGCTTGCCAAGAACGTCTTCCTCGACCGCGACCGCACGCTCAAGCGCAAGGTGCAGGAGCTGCTGCTCGCCTTCTGGCTGGAGCGCAAGTTCAGCAAGGACCAGATCCTGGAGATGTATCTCAACCGGGTCTATTTCGGTGCCGGCGCCTACGGCGTCGAGGCGGCGGCGGAGCGGTATTTCGACAAGCCCGCGTCGAAACTCAGCCTGGCGGAATCGGCCATGCTGATCGGCCTGCTCAAGGCGCCCTCGCGGTTCGCCCCGACCGGCAACATCAAATCCGCCCAGACCCGGGCGGCCCAGGTCGTGCGCAACATGGTCGCCGCCGGTTTCATTGGCGAAGCGACGGCGGATGCCGCCATCGCCAGGCCGGCCCAGCTCGCCCGCACGCGCACGCCCCTGCCGAGCGCGCGCTATTTCGCGGATTGGGTGGTCGATGAAATCTACCAGTTGGTCGGCCGCAGCCATCCCGATCTCGTCGTCTACACCACGCTGGACGCCCGTTTGCAGAGTCAGGCCGAGGACGCCGTCGAAACCGCGTTGGACAAGAGCGGCGAAAAGCTCAACGTTGAGCAGGCGGCGCTGGTCGCGCTGGGACCTGACGGCGCCGTGCGCGCCATGGTCGGCGGCCGGGACTATCTGGACAGCCCCTATAACCGGGCAACCCAGGCACGCCGGCAGCCCGGTTCGGCGTTCAAGCCCATCGTCTATCTGACGGCGCTGCAGAACGGTTTTACGCCGGACGATCAGGTCTTCGACGGCCCGATCAGCGTCGGCAACTGGAAGCCGCATAATTATGACGGCAAATATGCCGGCAACATCACATTGCGTGACGCCGTCGCGCGTTCGGCGAATACCGTCGCCGTGCAGGTCGATGAAAAGGTCGGCCGCGACAAGGTAATCGAGACAGCGAGGCGCCTCGGCATCACCAGCGACCTGAAGCCGGAGCCGTCGCTGGCGCTCGGCTCCTTTGAGGTCGGCGTGCTGGAGCTTACCGCCGCCTATGCGGCTTTCGCCAATGGCGGCTATGCCGTCCAGCCCTATGGCGTTCTCGCAATCCGCGATGGGCAGAACCATCTGCTGTATCGCCGTACCGAGAGCGGCGCCTATGCGCATATGATCGCCAGCGACACGCTCGGCGATCTCAACGACATGCTACACAGCGTCATCGAGTATGGCACCGGCCGCGCGGCCCAGATCGGCCGGCCGGCTGCGGGCAAGACCGGCACGACATCGGATTACCGCGATGCCTGGTTCATCGGCTATACCCCGGATCTGATCGCCGGCATCTGGGTCGGCAACGACGACAACAGCCCGACCAGGAAGGTGACCGGCGGCGGGCTGCCGGCGCAGATCTGGCACAGCTTCATGCTGCGCGCCCTGAAAGGCGTGCCGCCGCATGCCCTGCCCGAGCCGCCGCAGCGCGGTTTCAGCCTGCCTTCGCTGTGGGATCGCCTGGTGCGCACCTTCAGCGGCAAGGCCGAAGCGGCAGCGCCGCCGCCCGCCCCGCCGCCGCCAAGGCCGCCGGCCGCGGAGATCGTCGAGCCGGCTGCCCAACCGGGACAGCCGCGAATGATTTGGCAAACCGGCCCCCAGCCGGTAAACCGGTGACATGCGGTTCTGGACCATACTCCTTCTGCTGCTACTCGGTGCCGCGCGGCCGCTGCTCGCCGCCGAGAGCGTGATAAACCAGCAGGTGATCTTCACCAGCAGCGACGGCGTCCAACTGGCCGGAACGCTGACGCTCCCGGCCGAGCCGGGCACGAAAATCCCGGCCGCCATTTTCCTGCAAGGCAGCGGCCCGACGGACCGCGACGGCAACCAGCCGCCGAATATCCGCACCGACCTCATGCGTCAGATCGCCGAAGCCCTGGCGCAGCACGGCATCGCATCGCTGCGCTACGACAAGCGCGGCATGTATGCCAATGCAGCCAGCCTGCCGGCGAATACCGCCGATTACGCCGCGTTCTTCGGCTGGAACCATTTCATCGACGACGCCTACGCCGGCTACGAATTCCTGCGCAAGCAGCCGGCCATCGATCCGAACAGGATGGCTTTGCTCGGCCATTCCGAAGGCGGGTTATTGGCGCTCGATCTTGCTTCCCGCCTGCGCGGCGAAGATGCGCCGCACGCATTGGTGCTGATCAGCACGCCCGGACGACGGATGGATGCCGTCCTGCGCGATCAGATCGAGCGCGCGCTGAAGCAGCAGAAGGCCACGCAGCATCAGCGCCGTTTCTACCTCGCCGCCAACGACCGCATCGTCAAGGCGATCCGGGATACCGGCAAAGTTCCCGACGACGTTCCGACGGGCCTCGCCGCCTTCTATCCGTCTTACATCGGGCCGTTCTGGCAAGCAGTCATGCGGCTGGACCCTTTGCGGCTGGCGCGGAATTTCAACGGGCCGGTTCTATTGCTACAAGGCGAAGCCGACCGGCAAATCTCGACCGAAAAGGATGCGCTGGCTCTCGATCAGGCGTTGCAGCAGCGCCCCGACGATGACCATGCCCTGATCACCCTGCCTCAGACCAGCCACAACCTGAAGCCGCTGCGCGGCGAAGAGGATGCCGGTCTGGAAGGCGAATTGGATCCCGAGTTGCTGCGCCGCCTGGAGAACTGGCTGCTCAGCAAACTGCCGCCCGACGAGCCCTCTACTGCGGCCGTCGGCGCAAGATGATGGCATACGACAGAAAGGTCGCGGCGCCCATCGCGGCCATCGCATAGCTCAGCGGCAAGGCCGTCGCATCGAGCGTATGGCCGACCAGAATGCCGGTGACCGCACCGACCGTCATCTGAATGAACCCCATCAGCGAAGCGGCACTGCCGGCCATCCGCGGGAATGGCTGCAGCGCACCGGCCTGCCCCTGCGGCATGGTCAGGCCGAGACCGGCCGTATAGAGCATGACGGGCCCGATCAGGCTGAACCAATGCCAGTGCAGGCCTTCGGCCCAGGCATAGGTTTGCAGCAGCGCCAGCATGCCGCCGCCGCAGGCGCAGAAGATCGTCCCCAGCCGCAACATCGCATCGACGCCGGGCCGCGCGGTCAGCCGGGCGCCCAGCATCCCGCCGCAGATATAGCCGAACACCGTCAACGCGAAACAGAAACCGAATACCGTCTCTCCGACCCCGAAGACACGGCTCAACGTGAACGAAGAGCCGGAGATGAAGGCGAACATGCCGCCATAGGAGAACGCGACGCACAGCACATAGCCGCAATAGCGCCGATGCCGGATCAGGGCGGCGAAGTTGCGCAGCATCGGTCCGACCGCGATCGCCGCCGGATTGCGGTGCCTGTTGCTTTCCGTCAGGAACAGCAGCACGCAAACCCCAAGCAGCAAGCCCGCCGTCGCCATGGCGAGGAAATTGGCCTGCCAGCCGAACCACACCTGCAGATAGCCGCCGAAGATCGGCGCCACCGCCGGGGTAAGGCCGAGCACCATCGCCATCATCGACAGCGCCCTGGCCGCCTGGGCCCCCTCGTAAAAATCGCGCGCGATGGCGCGGCCAAGGACAACGCCCGCGCAGGCCCCCAGCGCCTGCAGAAAACGCCACAGGATCAGCCATTCGATGCTGCCGGCGAAGGCGCAGCCGACCGAGGCGGCGGTGAAGATTGCGATCCCTGTCAGCAAGGTCGGCCGGCGGCCGTAGCGGTCCGATACCGGCCCGTAGACCAATTGCGTCACGGCGAAGCCGGCGAGAAACGCGCTCAGCGTCAGCTGCACTTCGGCCGCATCGGCGCCGAAGACGGCCGCCATCGCCGGCAGCGACGGCAGATACATATCCGTACTCAGCGGCCCAAGGGCCGTCACGCAGCCCAGCAACACGACCAGGGCCACGGAGTCGCGCGGCAGCGCCCGCATCATGTCAGTCAGCCATGCAGATGCAGCGCCGCGCCATGCCGGCGCAGCCAGGTCCGCGCCGCACGCAATTCGCTTTCGCCGCCCAGCAATTGCGCGCAGAGCCGCCAGAAAGCGATGCTGTGATCCATATGTTTCAAATGCGCAACTTCATGCGCCACCAGATATCGCGCGACTGCCGCGGGCGCCAGCATCAGGCGCCAGGAAAAGGACAGGTTGCCATGCGCCGAGCAACTGCCCCACCGGCTTTGCGTATCGCGGACGGTGACCCGCTTGACCGCCACGCCCAGGCCGACCGCCATGTCGCGGGCGGCGGCGCCAAATTCTTCGCGCGCGCGGCGCTTGAGCCAGTCGCGCAGGCGGCGCGGCAGATGTTCGCTTCGGCCGCTGACGTGGATCTCCTGCCCCTCCACCCAGACGCCACCCCGCGCATCGGGGCGGTGGCGGATTATGTGCGGTGCACCGTAAAGCGGGAGCACGGCACCGTCCTGCCAAACCTGGACGGCCGGCCGCTCATCCTGGCGAGCCAGAATCCAATTGGCATGTTCGGTGACGAATTGCTGTCCGGATCGCAAGCTGGCCCGTACGGGCAGCACGAGGACCACGGCACCGTCACGCGGCATGACCCGCAGCAGCATACGACGGGCGCGGGTATCGCGCCGGACCTGGAAAGGGAAGCTGCGCCCGCCGAGGATCAGCCGATCCTCATTGATTTGCACAGATGCGGAATAAGGCTTGGTCAACCCGAGGTCCTTGTCATATAACTGTAACACAGACGACTCAAGACTGCAGTCGATGGAACCGTAAAAAAAGTCGCCTCTCCCGACTCGGGTGGGATTATTAGCATTGGAGACAACAATATGAAATCGACAGGGAAACTCGCCCGCGCGGCGCTCGCACTGTTCGCTGGCACGGCCATGATAGCCGGTGCTGGCGGTGCGGTCGCACAGGAGCGCATCGAGATCCAGTGGTGGCACGCCATGGCTGGCGCCCGCGGAGAATTGCTCAATCAGATCGTGGACGGGTTCAATAAAGGGCAGGACAAGTACAAGGTCATCGCCACGAACAAGGGCAATTATCCGGAAGCCATGACTGCGGCCATGGCCGCCTTCCGCGCCGGCAAGCCCCCCCATCTGCTGCAGGTCTTCGAAGTCGGCACCGGCACCATGATGGCGGCCCGCGGGGCGATCAAGCCGGTCTATCAGCTGATGGCGGAGAACGGCTACAAGTTCGATCCGGCCTCGTACATCGCGTCGGTGACCGGCTACTACAGCACGTCGGACGGCAAGATGCTGTCCTTCCCGTTCAATTCCTCGACGCCGGTGATGTATTACAACAAGGACGCCTTCGAGAAGGCCGGCCTTGATCCGAACAAGCCGCCGAAGACCTGGCAGGAATTCGAGCCGGTGCTGAAAAAGCTGAAGGCGTCCGGCAGCTCCTGCCCGTTCGTCTCCAACTGGCAAACCTGGATTCAGCTGGAGAATTTCTCGGCCCTGCACAATGTGCCCTTCGCGACCAAGGCGAACGGCATGAATGGGCTGGATACCGAACTGAAGTTCAACAGCCCCCTGCATGTGCGCCACATCACCAACCTCGCCAACTGGATGAAGGAAGGCCTGATGGTCTATGGCGGGCGCAAGAACGAGTCGACCGGCCGGTTCGTTTCCGGCGAATGCGCCATCCTGATGGAAAGCTCGGCGGGCTATGCCTCCTTCACCAAGAACAAGTTCAAATGGGGCATCAGCATGCTGCCCTATTACTCCGACGTGAAGGGCGCGCCGCAGAACTCGATCATCGGCGGCGCCTCGCTCTGGGTCCTGGCCAAGCATACGGCGAAGGAATACAAGGGCGTGGCCGCCTTCCTGGACTACCTTTCCTCGCCGGAAATCCAGAGCTGGTGGCATAAGAACAGCGGTTATCTGCCGATTACCCCGGCCGCCTACGAGCTGACCAAAAGCTCGGGCTTCTACACGGCCAATCCGGGCACTGACATCTCGGTCAAGCAGATGACCCTGCATCCCCCGACGGAGAACTCCAAGGGCCTGCGACTCGGCAACTTCGTCCAGATCCGCGATGTGATGGACGAGGAACTGGAGGCCGTCTGGGCGGGCAAGAAGTCGCCCAAGGAAGCGCTGGACGAGGCAGTGGAGCGTGGCAACCGCCTGCTCCGCCAGTTCGAGCGCGACGCAAAGCGGTAACAACGTTCTGAAGGGAAAGCCCGCGCCTTGACTTTATAAGGTGCGGGCTTTTTCTATGCCCCCATGGAAAAACGAGTCGTCTTTCATAATAAGTTCCTGCCGTATCTGCTGGTCGCGCCGCAGATCGCAATCACCGTGATCTTCTTCTTCTGGCCCGCCAGCCAGGCGATCATCCAGTCGATGCAGCGCGAAGACGCCTTCGGCATTTCCAGCCATTTCGTCGGACTGGACAATTTCATCCTGCTGTTCCAGGACGAATACTATCTTCATTCCTTCCAGATCACCGCGCTGTTCAGCTCGCTGGTGACCGTGATCGGCCTGAGCCTGTCGCTGCTGCTTGCCGTCACCGCCGATCGCCTGGTGCGGGGCACCACCATCTACAAGACCCTGCTGATCTGGCCCTATGCGGTTGCCCCCGCCGTTGCCGGCGCGCTCTGGGGCTTCGTCTTTCTGCCCGGCCCCGGCATCATCGCCTATCTGGTCGAGCAGATGGGCGTCGACTGGAATTTCCAGCTCAATGGCGGGCAGGCGATGCTGGTCGTCGTGATCGCGGCGACCTGGAAGCAGATTTCCTATAATTTCCTGTTCTTCCTGGCGGGGCTGCAATCGATCCCGAAATCGCTGATCGAGGCGGCCGCCATCGACGGCGCCAGCCCGGTGCGCCGGTTCTGGACGATCGTCCTGCCGATGCTGTCCCCGACGCTGTTCTTCCTGATCGTCGTGAACGTGGTCTACGCCTTTTTCGAGACCTTCGGCGTCATCCACTCGCTGACCCGCGGCGGCCCGGCCAAGGCGACCGAAATTCTGGTCTACAAGGTCTGGTACGACGGGTTCGAGGCGCAGGATCTCGGCGGTTCCTCGGCCCAGTCGGTCATCCTGATGGCTATCGTCATCGCCCTGACCGTCGTGCAGTTCCGTTATATCGAGCGTAAGGTCCACTACTAATGATCGAGCGCCGTCCAGTCGCCGATGCCTTCGGCCACCTGCTGTTGATCGTGACGATCATCATCGTCGCATTCCCGATCTACCTCGCGATCATCGCGGCATCGCACACCCTGCAGGGCATGTCCCAGGTGCCGATGCCGCTCCTGCCCGGCTCCGAGTTCTTCACCAATATCGCGCGCGCCCTGCTCGAAGGTCCGCAGATCGTCGGCGTCGGCCGGGGCACCTCGGCGCTCACGCTGATGTCGAACAGCCTGATCATGGCGATCGCGATCGCGGTCGGCAAAATCATCATCTCGCTGCTCTCGGCTTTCGCGATCGTCTATTTCCGCTTCCCGCTGAAGAACTTTTTCTTCTGGATGATCTTCATCACCCTGATGCTGCCGGTCGAGGTACGCATCATCCCGACCTACAAGGTGGTGGCCGATCTCGGCATGCTCGATACCTATACCGGCCTGGTCCTGCCGCTGATCGCGTCGGCCACCGCCACTTTCCTGTTCCGCCAGTTCTTCATGACTGTGCCGGACGAGCTGGTGGAAGCCGCCCGTATCGACGGCGCCGGCCCGATGCGCTTTTTCTGGGACGTGCTGGTCCCCTTGAGCCGCACCAGCATCGCCGCCATGTTCGTGATCCAGTTCATTTACGGGTGGAACCAGTATCTCTGGCCGCTGCTGATCGCCGCCGAACCGGAATACCAGACCATCGTTCTGGCCATCGGCCGCCTCATGCGGGCGCCCGATGCCTACGAAGAATGGCCATTGATCATGGGAATGGCATTTCTCGCGCTGCTGCCGCCGGTGCTCGTCGTCGTGTTGATGCAGCGCTGGTTCGTCAAAGGTCTTGTTGAAACGGAAAAGTAGTCATGGCGAAAGTGACGCTGAAAGGCGTGAAGAAGAATTACGGCCCGGTCAAGGCCATCCATGGCATCGACATGGACATCGCCGATGGCGAGTTCATCGTCATCGTCGGTCCGTCCGGCTGCGGCAAATCGACCTTGCTGCGCATGATCGCCGGCCTGGAGGCGATCACCGAGGGAGAGATCGCCATCGGCGATCGCGTCGTTAATAACATCGAGCCGCGCGATCGCGACATTGCGATGGTGTTCCAGAATTATGCGCTCTACCCGCATATGAGCGTCTACGAGAACATGTCCTATGGCCTGCGCATTCGCGGCATGAGCAAATCGGACATCGAAAAGCGCGTTCAGCAGGCCGCCGAAATCCTGCAATTGCAGCCGTATCTGCAGCGCAAGCCGCGCGAGCTTTCAGGCGGCCAGCGCCAGCGCGTGGCCATGGGCCGCGCCATCGTCCGCGAGCCGAGCGTGTTCCTGTTCGACGAGCCGCTCAGCAACCTGGACGCCAAGCTGCGCGTCCAGATGCGGCTCGAGATCAAGCGGCTGCATCAGCAGCTCGGCGTGACGTCGATCTACGTTACCCATGATCAGGTCGAAGCGATGACGCTCGCCGACCGGCTGGTTGTCATGAATCTGGGGCGGGCCGATCAGATCGGAACGCCGCAGGAGGTCTACAACAAGCCGGCCACCACCTATGTCGGCAGCTTCATCGGCTTGCCCGCGATGAACTTCCTGACCTGCGAGATCGCCGGCACCCCCGGCAATCTCGAGGCGAAACTGCGTGACGGGACCAGACTGGCACTTCCAAGCGGCTGGACGGTCCCGGCGGGGGAATACACCCTGGGGATTCGTCCGGAGCAGTTGCGGATCGCCCGCCAGGGAGAGGCGGCGCAGATCCAGCTGGATGTCGATGTGGCGGAGGAACTCGGCGCGGATACGCTGCTGCACGGCAAGATCGCCGGGGAGGACCTGGTCGCCCGGGTTCCCAGCCATGCGGGCTATCACGATCATTCCAAGCCCGGCCTGATCGCCGACCTTGCCCATGCCCATCTTTTCGATCGCGACAGCGGGCTGCGGATCGCCCTCTAGGGTCGCCAGGCGGCTCAATAGATCTTGATCTCGCCGAGGTAACGGTCGTCCTTGAGCAGATTGGGGCGCGCCTCCTGTGCGGCGCGGCTCAGCGCGCCGCAGCTATAGGTGGCCCGGATCGGCGCGGCCAGCGAGCAGGCATAAAGATCGCTGCCGTTATAGAAGAGCTGCGGATCGGTGCAGTTCTCGCGTACCAGCTGCCGCACCTGCTCAGCGTTGTGGAGCATTTTGTTGTAACAGATGGAAAGATAGGGCCGTCCGGTCCTGGTGTCGGTCAGCGGCACCCGGCTGGGAATGTCGATCTTTCCGCTGTCCGATGGCATCCAGCGGCCGATATAGTAGGGTTCGGATACGGGCCCGGCGCAACCGGCCAGCACGATACCGATCCAGACGATGGCAAGCGATCCGCTGAAACGCATGGCTCCTCCTGCCGCCACTTTGCCTCGCCCGAAAAAGAGCGGCAAGCCCGACCGCTGACAGGCCATACCGATTTCGGCCATAATTTATCGCCAGAAAATTGGGAATCGGCTTTCCCGCTCGAGGCTAAAATGACATGGCGCAATGTTCCGGTGGTTGTCACCGGCGGAATGGGCTTCATTGGCTCCAATCTGGTCCTCCATCTGGCGGGCCTCGGCGCCAGGGTCACGGTGATCGACCGCATGCTGGCCCAGTATGGCGCCAATCCCTTCAATCTTTCGGGCGCCCCCGGGAACGTTCAACTCATCGAAGCCGATATCGGCGCCGAAAGCGCCATAGCCGATTCCGTCGGAGGCGCCGCGGTCATCTTCAACCTGGCCGGCCAGACCTCGCATATGGATTCGATGCTGCAGCCCCTGGAAGATCTGCGGCTCAATCAGGAAGCCAATCTGCGTTTTCTCGAACTGGTACGGCGGACCAACCCGCAGGCCCGGCTGATCTACAGCTCGACCCGGCAATTCTACGGCCCGCCGCGCTATCTGCCAGTCGACGAGGCCCATCCGATCGCGTCGCCCGACATCAACGGCATCCATAAATACGCCGCTGAATCCTATCATTTGCTCTATGCCCGCGTGTACGGCCTGCGCGCCACGGCCCTGCGCCTGACCAACGTCTTCGGTCCGCGCATGCGCATCCGCGATGCCAAGCAGACCTTTCTGGGGGTCTGGATCCGGCATGTCATCGAAAATGGCCGGTTCGAGGTCTGGGGCGGTACGCAGAAGCGCGACTTCACCTATATCGCAGACCTGATCTCCGCCCTGCTGGCGGCTGCCGAGCAGGACGGAACCATCGGACAGGCCTACAATGTCGGCGGCTGCCCGCCGGTGACGCTGCTCGATCTGGCAAAAACCATGGTCCGCGTGGCCGGCAACGGCGGTTACGACGTGCGGGAATTCCCGGCCGAGCGCAAGAAGATCGATATCGGCGATTACGTCGCGAACGATAGCGCATTTCGCAAGGCGGCTGGCTGGAAGCCGAAAACCGACTTGGCCGACGGATTGGCTGAAACGATAGCATTCTACCGGCAGCATGCCGCCCACTACATCTGAGTCGAAAGCTCGCTGACCATGATCCCACAGACCAATCCGAAAGCCGCCTATATCGCCCAGCGCGCTGACATAGACGCCGCCATCCGTCGCGTGCTGGACAGCGGCTGGTACATCCTCGGCGAAGAGGTTGCCGCTTTCGAGCGCGAGTTTGCCGCCTATTGCAGCGCCAAGCATGCCGTTGCCGTCGCCAGCGGCACCGACGCGCTGATCATCGCGCTAAGAGCGCTCGGCATCGGCCCCGGCGATTCCGTCATCACGGTTTCCCATACCGCCGTGGCGACCGTCGCCGCCATCGAGCTGACCGGCGCAACGCCGGTCCTGGTCGATGTCGACGAATACTGGACGCTCGATCCCGCCGCGCTGGAAGCATTGCTGAAGCAGTGGCCGGCCGGCGTGCCGAAGGCGAAGGCGATCATCCCGGTCCATCTTTATGGCCAGCCCGCCGCCATGCTGGCGTTGCAGCCGATTGCCGAAAAGCATGGCCTGACCATCCTGGAGGACAATTCCCAGGCTCATGGCGCCATGCTGGATGGCCGCATGGTGGGCCATTGGGGACGCGTTGCCGCCTACAGCCTCTATCCGACCAAGAATCTGGGCGCCATCGGCGATGGCGGGATCGTCACCACCGATGACGGCGCCTTGGCCGAAACCATGCGGGCGGTGCGGGAATATGGCTGGCGGCAACGCTATGTCAGCGACATCGCCGGGATGAACAGCCGGCTCGATCCGCTGCAGGCGGCCATTCTGCGGGTGAAACTGACCCGCCTGCCGGCCGATACCGCCCGGCGGCGCAGCATCGCCGAAAGCTACACCACGGGCCTGGACGGCCTATCCGGGCTGGCCCTGCCGCAAACCAGGCCGGGCGCCATGCCGGTTTATCATCAATATGTAATCGATGCCGGTGAGCGCCGCGACGAGCTGCAGGCCCGCCTGAAGGAGCGCAATATCGGCACGCTGGTGCATTACCCGATGCCCGTGCATCTGCAGCCCGCCTATCGTGGCCGCATTCCGCTCGGGCCGACCGGCCTGGCGCGTACCGAACGCGCCGCAAGAAGCGTGCTCAGCCTGCCGATGTATCCGCAGCTGCAGAATGCCGAGGTCGAATCGGTGATTGCCGCGATACGCGCCGCCTGGGGCTGAGACGCCGCTCAGGCGGTGCGGGTGACCAGGATCACCCCGACGCAGATCAGCGCAATGCCGGCCAGCTTCGATGGGCTCAGGGCTTCGCCGTAGAGCCAGAAGGCGAGCAGCGCAACCAGCACGTAGGATAGCGACACGCTGGGGAAAGCGACCGAAACCGGTATCTTGCGCAGCGCCAGCATGTAGCAGACCGCCGCAATGAAATAGAGCGCCAATCCGATGACGGACTGGGGCGCGAGGAACTGCTGCAGCAGGGTTTCGCCGCCGGCGCCCGCCTTCAACAGCAATTGCCCGACGACCCCAAGAAGAATGCCGGCTGCCAAAGCCAGATAGAACCACATCATCATTTCTCTCCGACGGCCTTGGCGTTGCGTTCCACGTCGCGAACGACGAATTGCGGCTTCCTGTTGATGGTCAGGAACAGACGGCCGAGATATTCCCCCACCAGCCCCAGCATGATGAGCTGAACGCCCGCGAGCAGAAGCACCGCCGCCATCAGCGAGGCATAGCCCTGCGGCGTATCGCCGATGAGCGCCTCGATCAGGATGACGACGAAGGCCAGAACGCCGATACCGGCCATGAGAAAGCCGACCAGCGTGCCGACGCGCAGCGGCATGACCGAGAAGTTGAGGAACATCGACATGAACAGCCGCACCAGCCTGCGCAGGGTGTAGTTGCTATGCCCCTTGGCGCGCGGCAGGTGTTCCACCTGCAAGCGGCCGATATTCTGCGTGACCTGCATGATCAGGCCATCGATGTATGGAAACGGTCCGGTATGGGCGAGGATGTTACGCGCGGTGAATGCGCTCAGGCAGCGAAAGCTCGATAGATACAGGCCTTGCGGCTTGTCGAGCAGGAAGTCGGCGCACCAGTTGGTGAAGCGGCTGCCGAGATTGCGCCAGATGGCATGCTTCTTGGTGGCGTAGTAGGTGTAGACGACGTCATAGGCATTGTCCCTGGCGTAGCGCCATAGCCGCGTCACCTCCTCCGGAGGATTCTGCAGATCGTCGTCCATCGTGATGATGTAGGCGCCGCGGGCCTGTGCCAGCCCCGCCATGACGGCGTTGTGCTCGCCGAAATTCCTGGCAAGGTTGACGACGGTCAGCGCCACCTCGTTGCGGCGGCAGAGTTCGCGGCAGACGGCCAGCGATTCATCGGGACTGCTGTCGTTGACGAGGACAATCTCGTGCCCGCCGGGAATCTCGAGGCGCGCCAGCGCCTCGACGAGGACGGGCACGCTGTCGGCGCCATTATAGACCGGCACGACGATTGAAAGCGCGAATGCGGACTCGCTCATGGTTTCCTGGCCGATATCCAAACCGAACCCCCAAAGGGCAGACCGATACCGCCGCGCGCCAAGCGGCGTTCAATGGCGGTAACGGTAAAGAATGTCCGGTCCTGCCAAGCCGGGAAAGCCTGAACATCGCTGCCCCCCTCCCCCCGACCGGCGGCGAGCCGGTGCAGCAGCATTAACGGAAACAACAAACTGTTCCAATAGCCGGCCCTGATCCCGTCGAACCCCGCCCCGGCCAGCAGCCGAACCGCCCCGCCGGCGGTATAGCGCCGGACATTATGGACATGCCGGTCATGCGCCGAAGCCATCCATTGATAGGCCGGCAGGTTCAGCAGCAGCCGTCCGCCCGGCTTCAGGCACCGGAAAAACTCCGACAGGGCCGCCGCCTCATCCACGCCGGCATGGCAAAGGACATCGGCACTGACGACGGCATCGAACGCCCCGCCGGCGAAGGGCATCGCATTGACGGAACCGACGGCGATTTGCCGCCTCGCCTTTTTACGAGCCAGCGCAGCGGCTTCCGTATCAAACTCCAGGCCGAACAAGGCAAAATCTGGGCGAGCGGCGGCCAGCCGGGCCAAAAGCCCGCCGGTGCCACAGCCGGCATCGAGAATTGCTGCACCTGCGAGCAAGTTCCATTGGCCCAGCCGCTGGATCATGGCGGCGTGCAGCGCCCGGAACCACCACATGGTATCCTCGAGTGCTGCCATCCGGTGGTATTCCACCCGCTCCATACGCCCCTGCCGCCTCACCATTGATTTCCGGGCCGGCGAATGGTTTACCAATTCGGCCCGGCCATCCGCCAGTCTCGCCGTGCCCCAACCTGACAAAGGCGACCAATCCGCCGATGGACTATCCCCGCACCCACGATCAGGCGACCCAGCATCGCCGTCTCGACTGGGCCAACGTGCTGCATAGCCTGGTGCTGGCGGTTTGCGCCGTCTGGATCGTCGGCTACTTCTTCCCGTCGATCAATCACGATACGGCGGTGCTTCTGTACATCGCCAAGGTCTGGCTGAATGGCGGCACGCTTTATGTCGATGCCATCGACATCAATACCCCGCTGGTCTTCGTCCTGCATCTGCTGCCGGAAGCGCTCGCCAAGCTGACCGGCATCCCGGGCACCACGATGCTGGTCGCCCTGCTGGGCCTGGGCATCGCCGGCTCATTTCTGACATGCCGCTGGGTGCTGGCCGCCAGCCTGGATCCGGCGCACGCCACCGCGGACGCCCTGCTGCCGCTGCTGCTGCTTTTCATCCTGGTGGTCTTTCCCGGCGACACCTTCACCCAGCGCGAACACATCATGCTGGTCCTGTCGATGCCGTATCTGCTGGTGGCGAGCGGCCGCGCCGGCGGCGAAAAACTGAGCCGGCGGATCAGAATCACAACCGGCATCCTGGCCGGCCTGGGCTTCGCGATGAAGCCCTATTTCCTCGGCATCCCGTTTCTGGTCGAACTCTATGTCCTGTCGCAATGCGGATTGCGGCGCAGCCTGGCGGACCCGGCGCCATGGTCGGTCCTCGCCGTCTGCATCGCACACGCCCTTTTCGCCATCATCGTCACGCCGGAATATTTCACCATCGTCTGGCCGATCGCGACCGGCTTCTACAGCGAAGTCAGCAACTGGAGCAGCATCGACCTGGCGCTGAGCGCCAATCTGGGACCGCCGACCTTCATCCTGCCGCTGCTTGGGATCGCCGCCTTCTTCGCGGTCCGCTCGGACATGGCCCGGGTCATGTTCCTGGCCGGGATCGGCGGCCTGATTTCAGCCTATGCCCAGCACAAGGGCTGGCCCTACCATGCCCTACCGTCTCAGGCTTACACGCTGCTGCTCACGGGCGTGATCGTCGCCCATGTCATGGATCACGTGGTCTGGCCGCGGCGGGGCGACAGCCGGCCGGCCAAGCTGTTCGCAGCGGCGCTGATGATGCTCGTCTTCTACCAGCAGGTATTGCACAACCGGCCGTTCGACAACCAGCTCGATTACCGCGGCTCGGTGCTGGAGCGGCTTCTGCATATCGTGCAGCAGGAGACGCGCAACGACCGCATCCTGATCCTGTCGCCCGGCATCTATCCGATCTTTCCGCTGATCAATTACGCCAATCTGCATCTGACCATGCGGTTCGAAAGCATGTGGCTGATCCAGGGCGCCTATGCCGAATGCCGCGAACTGGCGCCGCTCTACAATCCGCCGGAAGCAATGAGCCCGGCGGAGGCTTTCGTCTTCCGCACGGTGGCCGAGGATTTCTACAAGAAAAAGCCGTCGCTCCTGATCATCGACAACGTTCCCGGCATCCCGCGCTGCCAGGGCGATGAGTTCAGCTATCTGGATTATTTCTCGCGCAATCCCCTCTTTGCCAAGCGGTTCGAGGATTACGAGAAGATCATGGACTACGACCGCTACACGATTTACCGCCGGCGCGAGAAATAGCCGGCGCAATCTCGGTCAGTCGTCAGACGTGGAAGCTTTCGCCGCAGCCGCAACGGCCCTTTTCATTGGGATTGCGGAACACGAAGCCCGATTGCAGCTTGTCCTCGACCCAGTCGATCTCGGTGCCGAATAGATACATCTGGGCCTTCGGTTCGATCAGGACGGTCGCGCCCTTGTCCTCGACAACCTCGTCGAACTTGCCCTTCTCCTCGGCATACTGGATGTCATAAGACAGGCCGGAACAGCCCTTGGTGCTGATCGCGATCCGCAAGCCGACGATCGGCTTGTCCGCCCTGGCCATCAGTTCGCGTATGCGCGCCGCGGCGGCATCGGTCAAGGTCACCGCCTTGAAGGCGGGGCGCCGCTCTGCCGTTTCCGTCACAGCCATCGTCCAATCCTCACAATATACCCAGTTCGAGCCGCGCCGCCTCGGACATATGCTCCGGCGTCCACGGCGGATCCCAAACCACGTCGACGGTCACCTCGCCGACCCCAGCGATGGACTTGGTCTTGTACTCCACTTCGCTGGGCATCGATTGTGCCGCCGGGCAATTCGGCGAGGTCAGGGTCATCTCGATCCTGACATCCCGGGCCTCGTTGACCTCGACATTGTATATAAGGCCGAGTTCATAAATGTTAACCGGAATTTCCGGGTCATAGACGGTCTTCAGGGTCTCGATCACCTGCTCCTGCAGGCCTTCGACCGAAGGGATTTCCGCCTGCTTCTCCGTACTGGTCGCCGACATCACCCAAAAATCTCCCTGACACGCTGTAGCCCGGCGCAAAGCGCATCCACTTCCGCCCGGGTGTTGTACATCCCGAAAGAAACCCGCACCGTGGCCGGCACGCCGAAACGGTCCATCACCGGATGGGCGCAGTGCTGGCCGACCCGCACGGCCACGCCTTCCCGGTCCAGAATGGTGCCGATATCGTGCGGGTGAATACCCTCCAGCACAAAAGAGATCACCCCGGCCTTGCCCTCGGCCTCGCCGATAATTCTTAACGAATTGATCTGCTTAAGCTTTTCGGTCGCATAGGCCAGCAGGTCATGCTCATGGGCCGCGATCGGCCCCAGGCCGATGGCCTGCACATAGTCGATCGCCGTCGCCAAGCCGACCGCCTCGACGAAAGCCGGCGTACCGGCCTCGAATTTATGCGGGATATCGTTGAATTCGGTCTTATCGAAGGTCACGGCCAGGATCATGTCGCCGCCGCCCTGCCAGGGCGGCATCGCCTCCAGCAGCGCCGCCTTGGCATAGAGCACGCCGATGCCGGTCGGACCATAAAGCTTGTGCCCGGTGAAGACGTAGAAATCGGCATCCAGGGTTCGGACGTCGACAGGCATATGCTGCACGGCCTGGCTGCCGTCGATCAGGGCCAGCGCGCCATGCTTATGCGCCTCGCGGATGATCTCGGCGACCGGCAGCACGGTGCCAAGCGTATTGGAAACATGCGCCATCGCCACCAGCTTGGTCTTCGGGCCGAGCAGCTTGACGAATTCATCCCAGATCAGCGCGCCGCGATCGTCGATCGGGGCGACCTTGAGCACGATGCCGTGCCGGTCGCGCAGCAACTGCCAGGGCACGATGTTGGCATGATGCTCCAGGTGCGAGATCACCACCTCGTCGCCGGGCTTCAGGAAGCTGTAGCCGCCGCTATAGGCAACGAGGTTGATGGCCTCGGTGGCGTTGCGGGTGAACACGATCTCGCGGCTGTCGGGCGTGCCGATGAAACGGGCCACCGTCTCGCGCGCCTTCTCGAAGGCGTCCGTCGCCTCCTGGCTCAATTGATAAATGCCGCGATGCACATTTGCATAGCTATGCCGGTACATGCGCGCCATCGCGTCGATGACCACCTGGGGCTTCTGCGCGCTGGCGCCGCTATCGAGAAAGACCAGCGGCTTGCCATGGGCCTTCTCGGCCAGGATCGGGAAATCGGCGCGGATGCGCTCGACATCGAAAGCGGCGACCGCCGGCCGCCGGGCTGAAGCCAATGCCGTCATGCCGCACCTCCCTGCAGCCAGCCTTCGACGACGTCGCAGATCCGGTCGCGCAAGCTGCCTTCCGGCACCGCCGCAATGATCTCATAGGCGAAGCCGCCGAGCAGCAGGCGGCGCGCATCCTCCGCGCCAATGCCACGCGCCTGCATGTAGAACATCTGCTGCGGATCGAGATCGCCGATCGACGCGCCATGGCTGCATTTCACGTCGTCGGCAAGAATCTCCAGCTCAGGCTTGGTATCGACCTGAGCCCGATCGGCCAGCAGCAATGTACGGCTGAGCTGCTGAGCATCCGTTTTCTGCGCATGCGGCGCCACACGGATGCCGCCCTGGAAAACGGCATGGCCACGGTCATCGACGATATGCTTGAAAAGCTGATTGCTGCGGCAGCCGGGCACCGCATGATGCAGAAACAGGGTATGGTCGATATGGCTGCTGCCGCGAGCCAGCGTCAGACCCTGGATATCCACCGCGGCATCGCTGCCGGCGAATTCGGTATGCAATTCGTGCCGCGCCACCGCCCCGCCGGTCTGCAGCGAGCGATGGACGTAGCGGGCCTTGCCGCCCACCGAAATCCGCGCCAGAGCGGCGTGATAGGCGCTCGCGCCTTCAGCCTGAAGGCGGATATGGGCAAGGTTCGCCCCTTCGCCAAGCTCGATGCGGCCGACGATATTGGTCCAGCCCGGCGCGGCGATACCGCCATCGCGGTAAGTCTCGACCAGGGTCGCGCTGGCGCCACGACCCAGCACGATCATGTGCCGCAAATTGACCAGCGCCGGCGCACCGAAGGCGATCAATTCGACGGGCTTCTCGAGGACAACGCCATCGGCAAGCCGCAACACCACGCCGTCGCTGGCCAGCGCGGCGTTCAGGGCCGCCAGGGCCGTCGCCTTATCCGTTTCGCCGGCCAGGACCTCAGACAGATCATCGGGCATGCCGCTGAGCGGCGACAGAATCACCCCCTTCGGCAAATCGTCCAGGCGCGAAGCGGCGGCATCGAAACGGCCATTGACGAAGACCAGGCGATAGCTATCGGCACCGGCGAGCGCTGCGGCATCGACGCGGGCCGCATCAATGCCCGCCTCGTTCGCGGGCAGCGCCCAAGTCTGCTTCTCCAGGCCGGACAGGCTGGTGAATTTCCAGGATTCGAGCCGGTGGTTCGGCACGCCGAAGCGCCGGAACGCTTCCAGCGCGGCCTGCCGCTGGGCGCTGACGGCGCCCGCGCCGGGCAGCGACGGCGCCGCCGTGCGGAAGGCCTGCGCAATCGTTTCCATGAAGGGCAAAGCGGACATGCTGCGCTCTCCGTCAGGCCGCATCCGCGATGAACTCGGCATAGCCGCGTTCTTCCAGCTCGAGCGCCAGTTCCTTCCCGCCGGTCTTGACGATCCTGCCCTTCGCCAGGACATGCACGACATCCGGCACGATGTAATCCAGCAGACGCTGGTAATGGGTAATGACGAGCGCCGAGCGTTGCGGGCTGCGCAATGCGTTCACGCCCTCGGCAACGATCTTCAGCGCATCGATGTCGAGGCCGGAATCGGTCTCGTCCAGGATCGCCATGGAAGGCTCCAGCATGGCCATCTGGAAGACTTCGTTGCGCTTCTTCTCGCCACCGGAAAAACCCATATTGACGGCGCGCTGCAGGAATTTCTCGTCCATGTGCAGCGCCTTCATCTTCGCCTTGGCGGTCTTCAGGAAGCTCATCGCATCCATGTCCGGCAGGCCCTTGTGCTTGCGCACGGCATTGACGGCAGAGCGCAGGAAGGTGGCGTTGGCGACGCCTGGAATCTCGACTGGATACTGGAAGGCGAGGAAAATGCCCTCCCGGGCACGCTCCTCCGGCTCCAGCTTGAGGATGCTGCGGCCATTGAAGAGGATGTCGCCCTCGGTGACCTCGTAACCCTCGCGGCCCGCCAGCACATAGGACAGCGTCGACTTGCCCGAGCCGTTCGGCCCCATCACGGCATGCACCTCGCCGGATTTGATGGTCAGGTCGATGCCGTGCAGGATTTCCTTGCCGTCGACGGTGGCGTGCAGATTCTTGATCTCAAGCATGGGGCAGTCCTTGTTTCGCTTTTAGCCGACCGAGCCTTCGAGGCTGACGCCCAGCAGTTTCTGGGCTTCCACGGCAAATTCCATCGGCAGCTTCTGCAGCACATCCTTGCAGAAGCCGTTGACGATCGTCGAAACCGCATCTTCCTCCGACAGGCCGCGCTGGCGGCAGTAGAAGAGCTGGTCGTCGGAAATGCGCGAGGTGGTCGCTTCATGCTCCACCTTCGCGGTGCGGTTCTTCACCTCGATATACGGCACGGTATGGCCGCCGCAGCGGTCGCCGATCAGAAGGCTGTCGCATTGCGAGTAATTGCGGGCATTGAGCGCATTCGGCATCATTCGCACCAGGCCGCGGTAGGTATTCTGCGCCTTGCCGGCCGAGATGCCCTTGGAGATGATCGTCGACTTGGTGTTCTTGCCGATATGGATCATCTTGGTGCCGGTATCGGCCTGCTGGGCATTGTTGGCCACCGCCACCGAATAGAACTCGCCGACACTGTCGTCGCCCTGCAGGATCACGCTGGGATATTTCCAGGTGATCGCCGAGCCGGTTTCGACCTGAGTCCAGGAAATCTTCGCCCGCGCGCCGCGGCAGGCGCCGCGCTTGGTGACGAAATTGTAGATGCCGCCGCGGCCTTCCTTGTCGCCCGGATACCAGTTCTGCACCGTGGCATAGCGGATTTCGGCATCCTCCATGGCGACCAATTCGACCACGGCGGCATGCAGCTGATTGTCGTCGCGCATCGGCGCCGTGCAGCCTTCGAGATAGGAGACGTAAGCGCCCTTGTCGGCAATGATCAGCGTGCGCTCGAACTGGCCGGTCTTGGCCTCGTTGATGCGGAAATAGGTCGACAGCTCCATCGGGCAGCGCACGCCCGGCGGTATGTAGACGAAGGAGCCGTCCGAATAGACTGCCGAATTCAGCGTCGCATAGAAATTGTCGGTGACGGGAACGACCGAACCGAGATATTTCTGCACCAGCTCCGGATGCTCGCGCACCGCTTCCGACATCGAGCAGAAGATGATGCCAAGACCCTTCAGCTTCTCCTTGAAGGTGGTGGCGACCGAAACACTGTCGAAGACGGCGTCTACCGCGACGCCGGCGAGGATTTCACGCTCCTTCAATGGAATGCCGAGCTTCTCGTAGGTCGCCAGCAATTCGGGATCGACTTCATCCATGCTCTTCACCGCGCCCTTTTTCTTCGGCGCGGCATAGTAATGGATGTCCTGAAAGTCGATCTCCGGGTGATGGATCTTGGCCCAGGTCGGCTCGCCCCTGCCGGCCATCTTCAGCCAGGCGCGATAAGCCTTCAGCCGCCAGTCCAGCATCCATTGCGGCTCGTTCTTCTTGGCCGAGATGAAGCGGATGGTGTCTTCATTCAGACCCTTGGGCAGAATCTCGGATTCGATATCGGTAACGAAGCCGTATTTGTATTCGCCGCCGAGATTGCGGACGGTTTCGATGGTTTCGACATTGGCAGGCATGGGGCGACCTGTCCTCTTCACTCAGGCATTGGGAACGGATGCGCCGGCGCGCGGCGGAAATGGACCGAAGAAGTCGTAAGGCGGCCGGGCCAGTTCGGCCAAGGTCACGCCTTCCAGCGCATTGCGGATCGCCAGATTGACCCGGTTGATGCCGCGCCGCGACACGCAGAGATTTTCGCGGTCGCAGACGCTCGGCCCGCTGGAGCATTGCGTCAGCGCGATCGGCCCATCCAGGGCGGTGATGATCTCGGCCACCGACATCTGCTCCGGGGCATTGGCCAGCCGATAGCCGCCATGGGCCCCGCGCAGGGAGGTCAGTAGACCAGCCTTGCTGAGCTTGGCCATGATCTTTGCAACCGTGGGTCCCGGCAGACCGGTCGCCGCCGCGGCGTCGGCAGCGTTATGCACGCCTTCCGGCTCGGAGGCGATATGGGCCATCACCATGACCCCGTAATCCGCCAGTCGGCTCAACCGCAACATCTTGCAAATCCTTCGCAATTTCAATTCAGACCAATACGGTCCGAATTACGCGCTAAATATGACCATATTGGTCTGGATTGCAAGATGATTTCCCTGCGGAGGAAGTCAAGTAACGCTCGGGTGTCGTATCCAGGAGAAAACCGGAATTTTCCCGGTTAATGTCATAAAAATTCGGAAGAAAATGGCTTCAGTTTTCTGGCGGAAAACCGGGAATTCCTCTCACCCTCTCAGCATTCTGGCCCTGGTTTCCGAGAGCTTGGCTGCTTTTTGAGGTGTTGAAACCAGCTCGGAAACGAGCCGGAAGGTGCGAGCCAAGCGCCAGTGGGTCTCCCCGGCGGGCCCGAATGCCATCATGCGGTCCAGAAATTCGGTGAAGTTTCCGACTGCTCCTGCCATCCCGGCGGCCAGGATTCCCGAAGTATCGCCCTCGATCTCGAGGAATCCGATCGGCCGCCCGAGGCCATTCCCCCCTGTAGCCAGCCAGCCCAGTTGGTAAGCCAACCAGATCCAGTCCCCCTTGGCGGCAGGACTGTCCGGCGACAGGGTCCGGCTGACCATTTTTACCGTCTCGACGACGTCGATCGGGGCGGCCCTTGTTGGCGCACCCGAGTAATCCCGTCCGCAGGAGCAGCGGGTTAACGCCTCGGCTCGCCAATTGAGCTGCCGCCCGCAGAATCGGCAGGCAAAATCCAGGTAGCACCCGTGCCTTGGGCAGACCGTCATTACACTGAGGTCCCAGATGGCCTGATGATACGGACGATCGAGAAGGCACCGGCCACACACTCGGCGGTGCCGGACAGTGACGAGGTCTTCCCGAATACCGTGGCCGAGGAAGTTCAATTCCCCAGCCGCTTTGGTTGGCCAATAAGCCATCCGCTCAAGGCGCCCCGACTCTACTCCGCAGCACGCGGCCAGCATCGTGAGATCCCAAGGATAGGTGGCGAGCAGACTGTGATCACTGAGGGGAAGCCCGGCCGTACGGAAGAGCCAGGATGACTTGGGCAATCCATTGAGCTGGGTGAGCCGGAGGACATAGCCAAGGAGCGATTCATCAGGTTCCGGTTGGGGGGCGACGGAAAGGAGCGCCGCCTGGTTGGTCATGGCGGCGCTCCTCATCACTTAGGCAGCGAGGTCAGCGGCGGTAATCTGCCGCTTGCGCCGTCCCAGGGTGGTGACCCTCTCCTGGACCGGCTCGACCTCGACAGGTTTGAGGTCAGCGTCCTCCACCTCGAACGGATTCACCCATTCGGGGTTGGCGAAGTCGCGGAAATCGTCGGCGACTTCACGCATCAGGCTGACGGTAACCTTCTGCCGACCGTCATGTACGGCCCGGGACGCGAGCGCATAGATGAAGTCGATCGCCCGCCCGAGATTGCCTTTCGCGATGGCGTGGATACGGTAGGCCATCTTCTCGGAGAAGAGCGGTGCCTCGAGTTCCAGAGGGAAACTCTTCTGGTGGTGCGCCAGAATGTGAACGAAGCTTCCCCGGTCAGTGGTATCGAACCAGTCAAACGGCCGCAGTTCGCGAACACCGAACGAGCGGCGCTGCAACTGCTCATTCTCCCGGTACACCTTCTTGGCGGCATCCGTACCGGCGAGAACGAAGGGGCAGATGGCTTCATTCAGCAACGACTTCACGTAGTCTGCTGCCTCGAAGATGACCTTCTGGTTCTCCGACTTAAGCATATGCTGGAACTCGTCCAGAATGACGAGTTTCACACCCTGCTCACGCAAGTAGTGCTTCACGCGATCCGTTTTGGAGGCGGTGGTTCCCCGAAGCGCGATGGCTTCGGGGACTTCAAGTGCACGCATGATGTTCTCAGCGAGCACGCCGAGCTTGCAGTTACTCGGAACCTCCACGTACAGGACAGGACAAATAAGGCGGCCGTCCTGCCGGTACGGCGGGTGCTTGGAAGCGAACTTCTTCAGCAGCGCCGTCTTACCGCTTCCCGAGGTGCCGGTAAGCAGCATGCAGCGTGCAGGCGAACCGGCTGCAGCTCCGGCATTGCCGAAAATGAGCAGACGCTCAAGTGCCCGGCTAATCTCCTTGATGCGTGGATACGCAACAAAACTGTTGCGAAGGGACTCAATCTTCTCGAACGGCGAGTTGTCGTTCACGGGGGTGTTGGTAGACATGTAGATTCTCCTGGCTTGGATTGATTTGGTTAGATATCAGCCGAGATGCCGTATTCCTCGCCACGCTCGACCATCTCGTCGAGGGTGTCGTATTCATCCCGCAGCTCGGGCACCTCAGCCTTCGGCTTGCGCTCCGCAGGACGTTTCTTCTGCTCAGTCTTTTCTGACTTCGCCTTTTGCTTCGTCTTTTTCGTCGGAAGCACGTCGCCGTTCAGATAGGCGTCGAGCTTCTTGGACCGGCGTTTGCCGCGCCGTTTAAGGTCGGCAATCATCTGGTCGGTGATGTGCCGGGTCTCGATGAGCTGCTCGATTGTGATTTTCTGACCAGGCGCAAGCATCCTGCGACGGCGCTCGCAGTAGTACATGTGAGCGTCCATCGTGAGACCGTCGGTATAGTCAGGGTCGACCGAGGGAACCGTGATGTACTTGTGAGTATCCCAATCCTCGATTTGCACCGATGAGAGGTCGTCATGATTTACCCGGACCTTGACCTTGTCCGGCTTGCCCGCCCTGTTGATGAGTTCGTAAAGTTCGGGGCTGTCTTCGCAGTACCGAAGACCTGCGATCCGAACACCCTCGCGCGTCAACGGAACGTACTTCGGGAGCGTCATGATCTCGTCTAGGTCAGAGAGCCTGGCGGGCATGACCGGCTTGCTCTTTGACAGTTTCCCGTCTTCCTGCAGGCCGAAATACTCGTTCCACTTGGCAAGCGGCGACATGCCGCCGAGACCACGGTGAGGCTTCACATGGTACTCGTCGACGATGTAACGCAGCATCAGGTGGACGCCATCTTTAAGATCGATGGACGCCGCCTTGACCGGGTTCTGAAGCCCTTTCTGCTTTACGTTCGAAAACGTCGTACCTGGCAGCTTGTGGGCAAAGCCGCGCATCATGGTTCCGATGGCGCGTTCCACGCGGCCCTTGTACCGTGGCTTCTTCGCGGGGCAGGCCTGGAAGTCGATGTTCAGTTCATGCAGCAGGCCGAGGAACCCGCTTGAATGGAACTCTGACCCATTGTCCGTGACGATGGTCAGCGGCTTCCCCATCGCGGGCCACCGGTTTTTGATGCCCGGGAACTGCGCGAGAATGTCGTCCTTCGGCATGATTACCTGGTGCAGGCATTTCAATACCGAGTGCGCATTCGGTGCACGGAAGCTGATGTAGAAACCGACCACCATCCTTGTGTAGCGGTCAATTGCGAGTGTCAGCCACGGCCTGCCAAGCGGAACCATGTTGTCGTAGTCGACCGCCCAGAAATCCATCAGGGTATGGTCGATCTCGATGACCTCCATGGGCCGGGTAGCCTGCGGACCGCGGAGCACTGGCTTGCACTTGTTGTCCCAGGCTTGCGGGCCTTCCTGGTGGTAGACAACAATGTCGTTGTCCACCAACTTCAGCTCGTCAAAGACTTTCGAGCGGCTATAGGTGCGCAGGACGTTACCGTCCTTGTAGCGAGGGTCGAGGTCCGTCGCGTCAATGAGCTCTACGCGGCGCTTAATCTCGCCCCAGATTTCGTCAATTGTCTTCGGCTGCTCGCAGAGGTACCACTCCTGGATGACGGCGTCGCACTGCTCCTGCACCAGCGGGTGGAAGCGATTCTTGTTCTTGCCGCGGTCGTGATACCTCGGGGCGAAGATACGGATGTCGCGCATGTCCGGAGAGCCAATACTTTCCCAATCGGCAATCCAGCGGGCAAACTGCCGGGGATGAACCTTCGTGTAGCCGTGCTCCTCAGCCATTTCGTTGATAATGGGCAAGAGCACTTTCGGTGTGCGGCGCCGAAGTTTCCTGTTTGCCCATGCTTTCACGTGGTGGTATTTGCGCAGTGCGGCCTTCTGCACGTTGACGGGCCACGAAGAGAACGGAACATCAAGGTAGCGGCGGCGCCGCTCATCGACGGCTTCCATGGCAGGGTCGCGCAGGAACTCCAGGTCTTTCCGGGTCCAGAGCTGCATAAGCTCCGTTTCCGACTTGGAGAGCGCAGATGCCTCATTGTCGTTTGCGCTGAGGCAGATCAGGTTCACCATGCCTTCCTTGGTCAGGCTATGGACCTTGTAGATGTGGTCGTGGATGCGAACCGTGGTACGCGGTTCCCAGTTCAGAACGGTAGCAGTCATGGGCTTTTCCTTTTCGGAATGGCGATTTGTGGTGGTACGCAGGGATTGAGTAGGCATTAGCGAGCTCCTAGTGGGTTGGTGGGAAAAACAGGACTTTTGGGACAGAGTGGGATTGCATCGAGTTCGATGCCGAAATGGCCGCGTGCAGCCATTCCAAGCAGCTTCGGTTCGCCCCACGAGGCGAACTGAAGAGTGTCGGCGAGCTCCTGCAGCGTCTTGGGCGGCTGCAAGGCGAAGAGATGACGGACCTTGGAGGCCAGCCTGCTATTGGGCTGGTAGTCGCGGAACTTCAGCAGCTCAATCGCGTTGTCGAGCCTGGGCTGCTTCCGGATCTCCGTGTCAGTGACGACACGGAACTCGATGTTTTTTTCGGCGTAGGCTTTCCTGATTGCTTCGAACGCACGCCGGTTCTCTTCATCATCAGCGTCGGCCTGACACTTAACTTCGACGATTTCCCGTCGTCCGTCCCAATACGTGACCCGGAAGTCCGGGTAGTACCTGCGCATTTCACCATCAAGTTGGTAGTGAAATTCCTCGGGCTGCGCTTCATACGCTTCCACGTCGGCGGCGGTCTCGAGCAGGTAGATTTTGTCCCTTTCAATCTGGGACTCCCAAGGAATCGAGCCGTTGTTCTTCACGCTGGAAACGAGGCCAGTCGCACGCTTCCTCCGCTTGGTTACGACCTTGCGGACAGGTCGCCCGGCAAGATACGGCTTTCTGAAGTCGCGATACTGCTCTGCTAGGTTAGGCATCTGTATTCTCCTTTGATGTGATTGGGTGCTTGAGCGCGAGAGCCAAGCCGGTTCCCGCGCTCAGTGTTCACGCATGGTTAGGCGCAAATCTTCGGCTGTGAGGGTGACGACGTCAGCGCAGGGCGAAAGAACGCCATGTACTGATCGGATTTCATTTGCTCGATTTCATCGTCCGTAACCGACATGGCAAAGACGACCATGTCGTGCGGCGCCCGCATATTCGGGATGAAATCCGAAACAGGTTCATGGACAACCAGATGGCGGAGTCCTGTCTCATGCAGGGCTTTGCCGACCCGCCGCATGAGCAAGCTCATATGTCCGGGTCGGTAAATCTCCGCTTCTGGATTGAGGACTAGGCGATTGCGCCAAGGCTTCCGCTTGCGTGCGGGCGTGTTGTTGGGGTAATCGTTACCCAACGCGATGACGAAGTTCTTCCAGCTACAGGTGAGCGTTCCTGCAGGCTGGCCAGGTACGTAGAGCAACGTACACTTACGCTGCAGCTGTCGGCTGACGCGTTTGGCGATGGCGACGATTTCGCCGGTAGACACAAAGTTCTGTTCCATAGTGATCCCCCTTTCAGGGCATAGCTTCCTCGTTCCGGCGGATGTGATTTCAGCCGGTCGGGTCGTGAGTGAGTTTTGGTGACCCCGGTTACCCGAGGTCGATTCGATTACGTCTTAACTCAGTGCTGTCGCTTCACCTCCAGTCTGGACCGGTCGATTGCGTCCGAAGGGATAGCGCCAAACGTCAGGGTCTCCGCCGTCCGGCTCCGTCACGACGACAAGGGCGTACTTCTTGTCCACCTTCTCGCTGTCCTTCGGCAGGAACGGGATGTGGACCATCCTGAACTCGCTCGTGTAGTTCGGGCTTCCGCCATTCAGGTCACAGAAGTATCGGCCGAGCCTGGGCTCAATAACCGGCCAAGCAGGCCGCGGCGGCCCATTATCGAGGTGGTCGGGAAGTGCCTTGACCACATTCCAGCGGTCAGATGCAGGGCTCACCTCGGTCGGGATTTCAGTCCGCACCGCGAGGACGACGCAGTTCCGGTGAGCCGAGTACTCCTGAGCGAGTTTCTCGCCGGGATAGCTGAGTACCTCCGCCTTCAGGTTGGTCGCCTCAGCCAAATTGCGTACGAATTCGTCGAGATCCGCTTTGGTGGCGATGGGCTCCCGTCGAACACGGCGTTTCTTACTAAGGGTACGACCCTTAGACTTGAGAAAGCTCTTCAGTTCTTCCCGGGCGGCAAGCAGTGTACTCTCGCTGATACGCGCGTTCCGGTCCGAAGAGTTTGGATTGAGAGCAATAGAGCCCGACGCTTCCTCCGGACGGCTGTTCCGATAGGGCTTCAGCACCACCAGCGCCACGTTCGTTGGCACCGGAGGAGCCGTAACCTCATCGCCCGGCATGTGAATGGCGCGAACAAAGCCACGCAGGAAGCCGTCCGCCTCGAGGCGGTTGATGTATCTGCCGAGCTGCACCTCCAGGCGCGATTTGACGATCGGCGGCCTATCTCGATTCTCCGGGAGGAAGCGGACGCGGTAGATGCCCACGGTTTCACTTTCCGGAAGCGGGATCCCCGTCTTGATTGCGAGGACTGCCCAGTTCGGGTTGAGCATCATTTCGGTTGAAAGCCTCTCGCCCGGGTAGCAGAGGACCCTGCCTTCCAGGTTCAGGGACTGCGCCATCGTTGTGACGAAGGCATCCAGTTCGGCGCGCGTGTTGAGGGAAGTTGAAGTCATAATAGTTCTCCTTACGATTTATGCGTGGTGGATTTTCTCAGTGGCTGCTCGGTTTCTGCGCGTCAGTGCGGTAAGTTACGGAGCTGAGCATTGGACGAGTGCCATCGATGAGGATGACGTCGAGCGGCGCGTGGTCGATCTCGATGCATCCGTTCAGCCGCCACGATTGGAAGTCACCAGCGTTGTCACAGAGGACAGTGCTGGGAACACCAGCAGGCAGCCACTCGATTTCCAGAGCCGATGTGCCAGGCGGTAGCAGATTTACAGGCAGCTTGATTGCGCCACCCCTCCAGTCGCGCCAGAAGCGATGTCCGACTGCATTACCTTCGTCATCGACATCGAAAGTCAGCCACACGTCGATGCAGGTTTCCGGCACTCGTCGGGAATTGATAACCGGGTAGCACAAGCCAACGGTGCCAATGAGCTTCCGAAGGTGCTGCTCCGCCTTGGCAAGCTTGCGCGGATAGCGGTTCAGCATCGATGCCTCGAGCAAGACCGCAAGCTCATAGATTCGCATCGGCCTCTTGGAGCCGAACTTCCGTTTGGCTTCTTCAACAGAAGTCCAAGGAAAGCCCTCAAACGTCAGCCAAATTGAATCGAATGACGTGTTCCTTTGCCGCTGCAGCCTAAGACGGGCTTCTTCGTTGATGATTTGGTCGCATTCCAGGATGAACGACTCGCGTTCCTGGCGAGTGCGGCGCGGGCGATTTTTCCTTGAGCTGCTGGACATTATGCGGCCTCCTGAGTGCGGCGGGGTTGGGTGGTGAGTTGATTGGTCATGGGGATGTAGCAATCGGGTGCTGCTACCCACCGAAGGGCATTGGACCGGGTGCCTGCCAGAATCCCGGCAACCGACAATGGGTCGGGCGCCTCTACGGGGAACTCGATCTCGAACGAACTCCGAGCCTGAGCCGGGAGACGCGGGTCCGGAGCTGTCCAGGCATAGATGGCCCAGAAGCTCTCAAGCCGTACTGCATCGGGCATCCCTGCGGACGTGAGGAGCATGACTGAAAGGCCGAGAGCCTTACCGGCACGGTAGATGTCTGCTTCCAGGAGGTCCGATTCTTCCGTCCAATCGTTGCTTGGAAGCATCACCTTGAGTGTGCCGCTTAGCTTGGAATTGGCCGCGGTCGCGCGGTATTCATCGCGACGCGCATCCATTGCCACGACGATGGAGTCCTCCGGGGGGACAATCAGCCCGGGAGCTGCTTTCGTGGGCATGAAGAGAGCGCGTGCCCGATAGCCCATCCTCCAGGCAAGCTGAGCCATCCCACGCTGGATTTCCGCGCTGGACATCAGCTGGTCCCACTTGATGAAGAGGGTCGGCGGGATTGGGCCGTTATCGTTGACCGCGGCCATTGCTGTTTTCCTGATAATGGTCATGGCGCCTTACTCCCGCTCGATGTCGAAAGGGAAAATCCAGTCATCGTCCGACGAGGGAGGACCATTGACGAAGATGCTCGGCCCCTTGCGGAGCTCCTCGCGATTCTCTGGCCAGTCCAGCCATTCGTCCGAATCATCGAACGACTGCAGACTGACGAGGTAGCTTTGGCGAGGCTCGTCAATCAGGTCGATGTTCATCCAAAGCGCGCCTGCGCCCAGCCAGCGGGTGGCCAGTTCGAAGCCGGTCACGCTCCCACCGGCATCGACGATGGGTCGGATGGAAGCCGACCTAATCGGCAGCGAACGCCGCTCCACACCTTCGAACAGCCGTGCATATCGCCGGGTGCGAAACTCATTGACGACATCCAGGAAGTCACTCGCCGTAAGCGACTTGTCCTCGAACAGCGAGTAGAGAAGCGCGATGGCATCATCGATGGTCATCGGCTCGCCGACCGAATAGCGAGCCTCGACAGCCGCTACCTGGTCCGGCCGTTCGCCGACCTCGAACACCTTCTCAAGGACGCGTTTCGCGGCACCCTCGTCGGCAAATCCCCCGGAGAGATTTGCGAGCTTCTCTTCGAACTCCTTCTTCCGCGCCTGGGCTTCCTGCCAAGCGGGGATGTTCTCGGTTGAGAACATGGACGTGATAGACATGGTGGTCTCCTTCAGACAGACGTTCTCTGTTCCCGGAATCGGATTCCGGGCGGCGGCAGCTCAGATGGGCGCTGCTACGCTATCGAGCGGCTGTCAGAGGAGGTTTGGGCGCGCGAGACTTTGCCAGTTTCGGCAGGAGACTGGTTCAATTCATCCGCCACTGCGTCTCTGGGGAGCAATGCGAACGGAAACTCCGCCTTGGCTTCGAAGAGGTAAACTGCGTCGTCCTCTCCGGCAGCGGCGCCGATGAGACGACCCAGTTTGACCTGAGACGGTGCGTCCGGTGAGGTCACGGGCATAATGCCGAAAACGCGGCCGGTGCCCTTCTCGATATAGAAGGTGAGCCAGACCGGAGCCTCGGCGCCAAAAGGCAACGCCAGGCCACAGGAAGCTTTGACCGTCACGATCTGCGCGGCACGAGCTTCCAGCACGCAGCCTGGGCGCGCTGAGGAGGAGTCGAAACTTTCGAAATCGGAAGCAGTGGAAGACATGACTCAAACCCTGATTTAGGCGCAAAAAATGCGCCCATTTGGCGCATGCGTAAGGGCCGACGTCCTTCGACGCCAGCGCTTAGGATATCAGGGCGAGCGAATACGCGACGGCGCTCAGCGTCTGCTGAGTGCGGGAGAGAGTGTATGCCGAGGTCGCGTTCATGATGGGCAGCACTATACGAATCACGTTTCCGACTGTCAAGATTTTTCTTGCTATCCTGTCAAAAGCTCTCACGCGACGAAGGCCAACTGCTCGCCATCGGGGTCTTCGTGCGCGCTGATGAGTTGGCGGAAACCTCCTTCGACGGGCGTTCCAAACTGAAATTCCAACTGTCCTGTTTGATCGATTGCCCAAGCCCCCGTGAACGGATCGTAGAGTCCGGGAAGCTGGAAGTATTCATGGATGCGCAGGAAGTGACGCACGTTTCGGGTTGCGACTGGCGCACCAATTGAAATGGCTGTAGCGGCAATCATCAGATCGGCCCCAGGAAGCGACTTCCTGCTACGAGGATCGAAGATCACGAGCGTACGCAAATCCTGAATGGCGACCATCCGAGAGTACAGGCTACCGGCTGGCCGCATGAACGGTATGACGGTGACAATAGGCAGGATGGATTTTTCGAACCATCGGACAGCAGGGACAGCCTCAGGCGATCCCTTCTCGATGAGGCGGGCAATCCCAGCTTCGATCTCGGTGATGACGATTTCCGATGTGCAGATGTCAGACGTTGGAAGAGATGTGAGCCAGTCAACTAAGCTCGGCGGGGGCCGTTTCCTGTGGGTAGCGCTTAGAACGTCCGTGTCGAGGATGAACATATGTCACCCTCCGGACTGTTTTCTCCCGCTGGTCGAAGGTGTCGGTTGCGACCGGACATTCTTCAGTTCCCGTTCCAGATCGGACTCTTCCTCTCCAGCGTATCCGCCCGAGAGGAGACGGGATTTAATCAGAGACTCTGCCTTCTCGAAATACTGTTTAGATACCAGCACCGCCTCTGTCCCAAAATTATTACGGAGCACCTGAGGGGAACCCTCAGCTACTTTGGTGACGAGGTCGTCCAGGCGCTCACGCGCTTCGTCCGTCTTCATGGCAAGCGAAGACATTGAATCCTTCTCGAAGAAAAATTCCGCGACTTCTTGTCAACATTATCACGGGATGTAGCGACAATCATGCATCCATGACCGTCAACAATCTAGTGCGAAAATGCAGGCCGTAAACGGGACTCTTTGAAGACGTAGTTTGCATGGCGAGGCGCTATCATACCGCTAATCTGATGAGGACGGTTATGATCCGCGTGAAGCAAACTGGTGATCTGGACAGCGAGGGTGACGCTGACACTGCGTCTGACCTGAAGAAGATCGATATCGCTTTGCGCATGCTT
>NZ_DASVCJ010000022.1:0-54143 GCF_036381655.1 Ferrovibrio sp. | reverse complement strand
CTCCCCGTGGGGACGCCAGACCGGCGCGACGCTGCTTCTCGCAGATTCCCGTTTCGCAAATTCCCGCAAACCGACGGATGACGGCCGTGCCGGATCAGTCGGCGGCTTCTTCCTCGGCCGGCATGTCGACCGGCACGCCCGGCTCGTTCTTCGAACAGCGGATGGTCAGCGCTGTCTTCACATGGGCGACATTCTGCAGCGCCGTCAGCTCCTTGGTCAGGAAGGTCTGATAGGCATCCCAGTCGCGCGCCACAATCTTGAGGATGAAGTCGTTCTCGCCGGCCAGCATGTAGCATTCGCGCACCTGCGGCCAGGCGGCGACGGTCTGTTCGAAGGCGACCAGATCGTGCTCGGCCTGGCTGTTGAGGCCGACCATGGCAAAGACGGTGACCCCGTAGCCCAGCAACTGAGGGTTGAGCTCGGCATGATAGCCGCGGATATAGCCGGCCTCTTCCAGGGCGCGGACCCGGCGCAGGCAGGGCGGGGCGGAGATGCCGACCCGCTGGGCAAGCTCGACGTTGGTCATGCGGCCGTCATCCTGCAAGTCGGCAAGAATCTTGCGGTCGATCAGATCGAGCTTGACGCGTTGCATGGAAATTTTCTCAGCGGCTAACAATGCGCAATAATATTATAAGCGGCCTGCCGAATCCAAGGCCCGCCGGCTATTAATTTCACCCGGCCGCGCCATCGCGGCCCTGGCCGGGTTGTTTCACCCCCGCACGCTTGGTGGTAAGCATGGCACCCGGATCGGATGGGGGGCGGCCGATCCCGATTCTCCGTCCCGGCCCCGTAAGTTGGCACCTCGCGATGGCGCTCAAGATCGAAACCTTCACCAATGCCGACGCCAAGGGTGGCTGGCGGCCCGGCAACAATTTCGGCGGGCATAGTCTTTTCAAGGCTTTAGGGCACCCGAAAGTGGCTGCCGCTGCGCGCCGGCTGGTCGAGGGGCTGGCGAGGTTCAGCCGGCTGGCGGTCTATGACCCGGAGCCGCAGGCAGCGGCCGAGCATCTCGACGCCTTCTTTCCGATTCCGCGGCGGAATCTGGCCGGCGTCTTTGTGCAGCGCATTGAGGATATCGGCCAGACCCGGCTCGGCCAGGCGACCCGGCCGGTCACCGCCATCAAGGCGCTGGCGCCGGATGCGGTGCTGATCACCGCCTTCGATGCCGCCATCCACAAGGCGCAGATCGCCCGCCTGCTGCCGCCGGGCTGCACGGTGCTGACGCTGGACGAGATGCGCCTGCCGGACGACTGGCTCAGCAACAGGGGCCGCTATCTCGACCCGCTGAATTTCGCGACCAACTTCGCGCTCCTGCGCGACGAGGCCGGCGCCGATGGCGACGGGCTGCATACGCGCGTGGTCACGGCGAATTACTGGAGCGGCTATGGCGCCGGCGATCCGGCGCTGTGGCTCTGCCTGTTCGATCCGGCCGGCCGGGTGCTGGCGGAATGGATCGAACCGCTGGCCGGCGCGTTCCATACCGTGACCATCGACAGCCGCGACATCCGCCGGCGGTTCGGCCTGGGCGATTTCGTCGGCTCGCTGTTCATCCATGCGCTCCGGATCAAGGGGCACGACGTCGTCAAATACGCCCTGGACTGCTTCTCGGAATCCGGGCGGCAGCTCTCCTGCACCCATGACGCCAATGCCTGGCCGGCCGATCTCTATGCCGGCATCCCGGCGCCCAAGGCGGGCGAGCGTCTGGTGCTGTGGGTGCAGAACAGCCATCCGGTGCCGATCCCGTCGGGCGGCATCGGAGTCAACCTGGTCGGCTCGCAGGACATCGCCTGGTGGGATGGCGAGGTGCCGCCCTTCGGCACCACGGCGGTCGATCTCGGCCGGCTGCTGCCGAATGCGACATTCCCCGACCAGATCGAGATCCAGGCCGGCCGCTATTTCGTCCGTCCGCGTTACGAGATCGTCCAGGCGCCGAACGACCGCAAGGAGGCCGGCCGCCGGCGCATCGCGCATGCGAATGTGGAGCGCATCGATCTCAAGCCCGATCCGCGCCTGCCGGAACTGAGCAGCCTGATCGGCAAGGGCTATGTGATGCCGCTGCCGGTGCTGCCGCTCAGGGAATGGAAGTCGGTGACGATTCCGACCCCGATGTCGACCGCGCAGCATGAATTGCCGCTGCGCGCCGTGCTGTACGATGCCGATGGCAGCATCGCCGCCGAGGAGTATCTCGGCCGGCTGGCGCGGCGCGATTCGCGGCCGGCCGATATCGAGGTCTGGCTGGCCCGGGCCGGCGCCGAGCTGAAATCCGGCTACGGCCATATCGAATATCTCTACGATTTCCGCAATGGCGGCGAAGCCGATGGCTGGCTGCATGCGCTGGGGCTGTACGAGCAGCGTTCGTCCGGCCATGCCGCCGAAACCATTTTCGGCGCGCATATCTACAACATGCCGATCACCTACCGCGACGAGCCGCAATCCTACACGCATCGTCCGCCGGGCCTGACGACGCGGCTGTTCCTCCGCCTGGCCGGGGCGCCGTTCGATGCGCTGTGCCACCTGATCTATCCCGCCTCGCTGCCGCAGGACGTCTACGGCCAGGCGCAGTCGCAGACCAGGCTGATCCTGTTCAACGCCCGGGCCGAGCAGGTCGCCGAGCGGCCTTTGCCGATCCCCTATGGCGGCTCGCGCTTTTTCCGGGTTTCGGAGGTGTTTTCGCCGGCCGAGCGCCGCGCCGCCGGGGACGCCGGCTGGGTGCAGGTCCGCGATGCGAGCTGCCGCCTGTTCGGATTCCACGGGCTGCAGAACGGCCAGACGAGCTTCTGCCTGGATCATATGTTCGGTTTCTAGACTCCAGGCCGCTTGAGTCAGGTCGGCGCCGCCCCATTTGATCGATTCGATACACCAAGCCCGCGTCCGGGCCGGCGTGTTCGCGGTCCGGGCGCTTGCGCTTGCACCGGCTACAACCCCTGTCATAATCATGGAATCGCATTTATGGCGCTGCAGCGCCGGAGTTTTCCGCCATGGCCAAGACGCATCGTACCAAGGTTCTGATTCTGGGCTCCGGCCCCGCCGGCTGCACCGCCGCGATCTACGCGGCCCGCGCCTCGCTCGAGCCGATCATGGTGCATGGCCTGCAGCCGGGCGGCCAGCTTACGATCACCACCGATGTGGAGAATTATCCCGGCTTCGCCGAAGTGATCCAGGGGCCATGGCTGATGCAGCAGATGGAAGCCCAGGCGGCGCATGTCGGCACCACCATTCTGCACGACTACATCACCTCGGTCGATCTGTCGAAACGCCCTTTTGTCGCCAAGGGTGACAGCGGCGATACCTATATCGGCGACACCCTGGTGATCGCCACCGGCGCCCAGGCGCGCTGGCTGGGACTGCCGAGCGAGCAGGCCTTTCAGGGTTTCGGCGTTTCCGCCTGCGCCACCTGCGACGGTTTCTTCTTCCGCGGCAAGAAGGTGGTCGTGGTCGGCGGCGGCAATACCGCCGTCGAGGAGGCGCTGTATCTCACCAATCACGCGGCGGAGGTCACGGTGGTGCATCGCCGCGACGCCTTCCGCGCCGAGAAGATCCTGCAGCAGCGCCTGTTCGCCAACCCCAAGATCAAGGTGATCTGGGATCATGTGATCGACGAGATCCTCGGCGACGAGGAGCCGAAGGGCGTGTCCGGCGTGCGCCTGAAGAACGTCAGGACCGGTGCGACGCAGACGCTGGCCACCGATGGCGTCTTCATCGCCATCGGCCATACGCCCAATACCGAGCTGTTCAAGGGCCAGCTGGCGCTGGACGGCGACGGCTACCTGATCACCAGGCCGGGCACCACGCAGACGGACGTGCCGGGCGTGTTCGCGGCGGGCGATGTGCAGGACAAGATCTATCGGCAGGCCGTTACCGCCGCCGGCACCGGCTGCATGGCGGCTCTGGAGGCGGAACGCTTCCTCGCCCATCACGCGCCCGCGGCCGCAGAAGCAGCCGACTGAATACGGCTGGGGGCAGGGGGCTGAATGTCGGCGCTGGACTGGGACAAGCTGCGCATCTTTCATGCTGTCGCCGAAGCCGGCAGCCTGACGCATGCCGGCGAATCGCTGGGCTTGAGCCAGTCGGCGGTGAGCCGCCAGATCGGCGCGCTCGAGGCGCAGCTCAATGCCACGCTGTTCCATCGCCATGCCCGCGGCCTGATCCTCACCGAGCAGGGCGAGCTGCTCTACCGCACGGCGCGGGAAATCTTCTCCCGCCTGGCGGTCACCGAGGCGATGATCGCCGACGCCAAGGACAAACCCTCCGGCGAGCTTTGCATCACCAGCACGGTGGCGTTCGGCACCATCTGGCTGGCGCCGCGGTTGAAGGAGTTCATGGACCTCTATCCTGACATCCGCATCGAGCTGGTGGTGGACGACCGCGAACTCGACCTGTCGATGCGCGAGGCGGATGTGGCGATCAGGATGTGGAAGCCGACGCAGGCCGATCTCATCTACCGCCGGCTGCTCACGGTGCACAACCACATCTACGCTTCGGTGGATTACGTCACCCGCCATGGCGCGCCGCAGAAGAGCGAGGATCTCGACCATCATCATCTGGTCGTCTACGGCGAAGGCGCGCCGGCGCATTTCAGCAATATCAACTGGCTGCTCACCGCAGGCGATCCCGCCGTGCCGCGCGAGCCGACATTGACGGTCAACAACGTCTACGGCCTGATGCAGGTGGTTGCCAGCGGGCTCGGGATCGCGTCGCTGCCCGATTACATGGCGGAGGGCAATCCGCGCATCGTGCGCCTCCTGCCCAATATCGACGGGCCGAGTTTCGATACCTATCTGGTTTATCCGGAAGAGCTTCGCAACACCAAGCGGCTTGCCGTCTTTCGCGACTTTCTGCTGCGCAAGGTGGCGGACTGGCAGTACTGACATGATGGCGCGCTCTTCCCCGACAAATGCCGTAGCGCGCCAAAACGATCTTCTGGTCAAAATCCGGCGCCCCTACGACATGGTGGCGCAGGTCCTCGCCGCCGCGGCGGTCGCCTTCCTGCTGGACGGCTATGTCTCCGGCTTCTGGCGCCTGGCATACGTCGCCGCCACCGCAGGGGTGATCCTGCTGCAGCTTCTGATCTACCGGGGTCTGCGGGCCGACCGCGACCGGCGGCAAAGAGCGCCGCTCTGGAGATGGCGGCTGCTGGCCGTCTACGCGGCGAATGCCGCCGTTTTCGGCGCGATGTTCGTGCTTCTGGCGCGCCTGCCGCACGAGCCGGCGCCCTTGCTTGCCCTGTTGTGCATCGTCGGCATGGTGGTATCGGTCGCGCTGACGGTGGCGGCGCAGCTCATCGTCTCGATCATCGTCATCGTGGTTTCGTTCCTGCCGGCCGTTGCCGTACTTGTGATCGATCCGGATTTCGAAAAGCGCGTGATGGGCGCGGTCTCGATCATTCTCGGCCTGCTGCTGCTTGCCTTCGCCTATCGGCTGAACCGTTACTTTGCGCGTTCGACCGAGCTGGTGGAACGCCTGCGCAAGACGCTTCTCGACCGCAACCGGGTCAGCGCCGATGCGGAGGAAGCGCAGCGGCGGCTGCGTTCGATTCTCGATACGGCGCCCTTTCCCATCGTCGTCGTCCGGCGCGGCGACGGCGCCTTCCTGTACAGGAACCGGCCGGCGGCGGAGCTGTTCGGTATCGACAACGATCCTGCCGGCAAAGGCGTGCCGAGCTACATGCTCGACCCGGTGCATCATGCCCGCATTTTCCCGGAGCGGAATGAAAGCGGGCAAGCGAAAGCGGACGAGGAATTGCAGATCGCAACCGCCGCGGGGAAGGTGATCTGGGCGACGCTGGCCGCGGTGCCGATGCGCTACGCGGAAGAGGATGCCGCGCTGGTCGTCGTCAACGACGTCACTGCGAAAAAGGAATCGGAAGAGAAACTGCGCGAAACCGAGCAGCGCCTGAGCGACGCCCTGGCCACCGCGCCTGACGGCGTGGCGCTCTATGACGCCGACGAGCGTCTGGTGATCTGCAATCAGGCCTATGCCCGCATCATCGGCGTGTCCCACGATGTTGCCATCGGCATGACGCATGACGAAATCTGCCACCAATCCCTGGTCAGCCGGCCCTCGCCGGAACGCAGTTCCGTCCATACCGACTACCCGGAATGGCTTCGCAGCCGCGTCCACATCTTCAAGCGGGCGGAGGGCGAGCCGCATATCTTTTACGATACGCGCGAACGCCGCTGGCTGCAGATCCGCGATTTCCGCCTGACCTCGGGCGGTACGGCATCGCTGATCACCGATATCAGCGAGCTGAAGGCGCGCGAACGCGAACTGCGCGAGGCGAACGAAATCCTCGCCACGCAGGCGGAGACCCTGGCGGCACGGACCGAAACGCTGGAGACGGCACGGCAGGCCGCCATCAAGGCGCATCAGGAGGCGGAGTATGCCAACCGGGCCAAGTCGCAGTTCCTTGCCCATATGAGCCACGAACTGCGCACTCCGCTGAACGCGATCATCGGCTTCTCCGAGATCATGGCGCTGCGGCTGCTTGGATCTTCCGGCGTGCCGCAATACGACCGTTACGCGGAAGACATTCTGGCGGCGGGGCGGCATCTGCTGTCGGTGATCGACGACATCCTCGACCTGTCGAAGGTCGAGGCCGGCAAGATGCAGGTCATGGCCGAAATGGTGCCGTGGAACCGCCTGGCGCAGGATTGCCTGACTTTGCTGCGCCCGCTGGCCGCCGACCGGCTGGTCAATCTGCAGGTCGAGCCGGCGCCGGAAGGGGCGGCATTGTTCGCCGACCAGCGGCTGGCCAAGCAGATGCTGGTCAACCTGCTTTCCAATGCGGTGAAATACACGCCCTCGGGAGGCCGCGCCAGCTTTCGCATGATCCCGCAGACCGATGGCGCCGCCGTCGTCGAGGTCTGGGATACCGGCGTCGGCATGAGCGCGGCCGACATTCAAAAAGCTCTGGAGCCGTTCGGGCGAATCGATTCGGCCCTGGTTTCGCAGATGCGCGGAACGGGTCTTGGCCTGCCTTTGGTGAAAGCTCTGATTGAACTGCATGGCGGGCGCATGGAGATTGAGAGCGTTGTCGGCCAGGGTACCCTCGTGCGCCTCTATTTCCCGCCGCCCGCGGCTTTGGCGATGACAGGATAAAGCCTGGTTTAGCGCCATTTTTTTCCAAGGCGTACGTTATGCATACATCGCATAGCTGACTTGACAATTCGATGGATTCTCAAATCGGTTGCTTAGGCTTACATCTGTGTCCGTCAGATGTTGCGTCGCAGCATCTTCTGGGTTTTTGGCTTCGGCCAGAAACTTTGGCCGTGGCAGCTCCCCCGCTGCACCGGCCGTCCGCGCGTCTCGCGCGGAGCCTCCCTGTTAAGACTTTGCCGGCCTGGAAATCAGGCCGGCTTTTTTTTGCCCGCAGCTAGCGCAGTAGCAGGCCGGGCAGGTCTGCCATATCGCGGAAGATACGGCAGCCCAGATCATGGAGGGCGGCCGCGTCCGGGTCCTCCAGGAGCGGCCGATAGGCGAAGACCTGCATGCCGGCACGGTGCCCGGCCAGGGCGCCCGGCAGGCTGTCCTCGACGACGGCGCAGGTTTGCGGGGCATAGCCCATGGCTTTCGCGGCATGCAGGAACAGGTCGGGATGGGGCTTGCCGCGCGCGACCTGGCGGGCGCTGAAATAATGGCCGCCGAAATGACGGTCGAGCCCGCACAGCGCCAGGCTCAGGGCGATCTTCTCCGGCTCGGAGGAGGAGGCCACGCATTTCGGCAGCGCGACTGCATCCAGCATGGCCGGCACGCCGGCGACCGGCTTCAACTCGCTACGCAGGCGGCGATAGGTTTCGGCCTGCAGATCGTCTTCGAAATCCTCGGGCAGCACGATGCCGTAGCGCTCGCGCAGCAAGGCGAAGCAGCTTGGCAGGCTCAACCCGGTCAGATCGCGCGCCAGACAGGCCTCATCCACCTCGGCGGGCAGGCCGTAGGGCTTGAGCTTCTCGTGGAAGACGCGGTTCGCCAGCGGCTCGCTGTCGACCAGAGTCCCATCCATGTCGAAGATGACGAGATCGAAGGCCATGCCGGCTGCATAGCCGGCCCGGCCTCGATTGGAAAGGCCTACATGAACAGCCGCTCGTTGGGCAGGTCCTTGTAGAGATCGGCGACAAATTCGCCGTAGCCGTTGTAAAGCTGCGTCGGAACCCGCTTGCCGCCGGTGCCGATCAATTCCTCGCTGGCCTGACTCCAGCGCGGATGCGACACCTTCGGATTGACGTTGGCCCAGAAGCCGTATTCATCCGGGGCGATCGCTTCCCAGAAGGTTTTCGGCCGCTGGTCGGTGAAGGTGAAGCGGATGATCGATTTGATCGACTTGAAACCGTATTTCCACGGCACGACCAGGCGGATCGGCGCGCCCATCTGCTTGGGCAACGGCTTGCCGTAGACGCCGGTCGCGATGAAGGCGAGGTCGTTGTTGGCCTCGGCCATGGTCAGGCCTTCGATATAGGGCCAGGGATACCAGAATTGCCGCTGGCCGCTTGCTTCCTCGGGCCGCGTGAAGGTTTCCATGCGCAGGTATTTCGCGTTCGAGGTCGGTTGGGCGAAATCGACCAGCGCCTTCACCGGGAAGCCCGTCCACGGCACCGCCATGCTCCAGGCTTCGACGCAGCGATGGCGATAGAGCCTCTCCTGCAGCGACATCTTGCGGATCAGGTCCTCGGCGTCGATGGTCATTTCCTTCGCCACCATGCCGTCGATCCTGATCTGCCAGGGCGCGACCTTCAGCTTCTGCGCATCGCTGGCGATATGCTTGTGCGAGCCGAACTCGTAGAAATTGTTATACGACGTCACCACTTTCTCGGCGGTGATGTCGCGGTCCAGCACGAAACCGGGATTGCGTTTGGCGGGATAGAGGTCGCTGGTTTCGGCCCAAGCCGGCCGAACTGCCGAGATCAGCCCGCTTGTGCCCAGCCCGGCGGCGCCCAGCCCGACGAGCAGCTTGCGCCGGTTGAAGAACACTGCTTCCGGCGTTGCGGCGGATTCCGGTAATTCCCAGCCATGACGGCGCTTGATCAACATGGTCACTCTCCCACCGAAGCGGCACCCAGAACGACGGCGCCCGACTCCGACCCTACCGCGTCAGGGATCGAGCGCCAATCAAGCTTCGGTGAGGTCGCCGGTTGCGATCACTTCTTCTCGAGCAGGCTGCGCAGCATCCATGCGGTCTTCTCATGCGTCTGCATGCGCTGGGTCAGCAGATCGGCGGTCGATTCGTCATTCACCCGGTCGACATCCGGGAAAAGCTCGCGGGCCGTCTTGGTCACCTGCTGATTGCCGAGCACCAGGTTTTTGATCATGTCCTCGGCCTTGGGCACGCCGGTTTCCTCGCTGATCGAGGAAAGCTTGGCATATTGCGCATAGGAGCCCGGGGCGTAGTGCCCGAGCGCACGGATGCGCTCGGCGATCAGATCGACGGCCAGGGCCAGTTCCGTGTACTGCGTCTCGAACATGGTATGCAGGGTCTGGAACATCGGGCCTTCGACATTCCAGTGGTAGTTATGGGTCTTGAGGTAAAGCGTGTAGGTGTCGGCCAGCAGGCGCGACAGGCCATCGGCGATGATTTTCCGATCCTGTTCGGAGATGCCGATATCGATGGCGACGGACATGGGATGGCTCCTTTGCTTGGATCGTCTAAAATTTAGAATTGTTCTAGAAAATGGCAACTAGGGTCGGCGCTCCTCCGCATATTCCGCGGCGGCAAAGATTTGCCATCAGGAAGTATATCATCCGCCCCTATGGCATGCTGCAACGCCGAAAGTCGGCGCTTGCGCTTTTTCTATTTCTCATCAAGAAAGTGTATATTATACTATATTACGGGATATTTAAGGAGGATCATAAAATGACAATGCAGCAGGTGGGATTTTGGGGCAGAAGGATTGCCGCCGTCATCGCCATGGTGCTGGCATTCGGCGTCGCCGCCCATGCCCAGCAGAACGCAGCCCAGGGGCATCATCATCTCGTCATCCAGGTCGATGAAAACGACCCCGCGAAGATGAACCTCGCGCTCAACAATGCGTCGAATGTCTTCGCGTATTATCTGGAGAAGAACGAGCCGGTCGAGGTCGAGATCGTCGCCTACGGTCCGGGCCTGCATATCTTCCGCGACGATACCTCGCCGGTGAAGAAGCGGCTCGAGGCGCTGAAGCAGACCTACGACAATCTGACCTACAGCGCCTGCCACAATACCATGAAGGGCATGGAGAAGGCCGAGAAGAAGCCGGTCAAGCTGGCCCCCGAAGTGCAGGTCGTGCCGGCGGGCGTCACCCGCATCATGGAACTGCAGGAAAAGGGCTGGACCTATATCCGGCCCTGATCCGCTCACTCGGCTGCGGAGTCGAGCCGGGCGCTTTCCTTGGCCAGCAGCTTTTCCTTGCGCGGCAGGCCCCAGCGATAGCCCCCTAAGCCGCCGTCGCTGCGCTTCGCCCGATGGCAGGGCACCAGCACGCCGATGATGTTGCTGGCGCAGGCGCTGCCGACGGCGCGGACCGCCTTGGGCAGGCCGATGGCCTGGGCGATCTCGGCATAGGACCTGGTCTCGCCCGGCGGGATCGCCTGCAAGGCCGTCCAGACGCGGATCTGGAAGGGAGTGCCGCGCAGGTCGAGCCGCAGGTCGCGGGGTATGGGGCGGCCTTGCAGCGTCGCGTCGAGCGCCGCAAAGGCCTGTCCGCCGGCCGCCTCGTCCTGCTGCAATTCGGCTGCGGGGAATTCCGCGCGGAGTTCGTCCACAAGGGCGGACTTGCCGTCGCCGAACAGGAGGGCCGCAACGCCGCGCGGGCTCTCGGCCACCAGCGTCCAGCCGATCGGCGTGCGGCGGATCGCATAACGCAAAGTCAGTCCCCTGCCGCCGCGCCGGTAATCGGCGGGCGTCATGCCGAGCCAGCGGCCGGCCTTTTCATAGACCCGGCTGGTGGCGCCGAAACCGGCGCCGTAGATGGCATCGCTCACGCCGTTGCCGGAGCGCAATTCCTGCTTGAGCATCGTCAGCCGCATCGCTTCGCCATAGGCGCGGGGGCTCAGGCCATAGGCGGCGGCGAAGCGGCGCTGCAGATGCGTGGCGCCCATATGCGCCACATCGGCAAGCTGGGCCAGGCTTGGCGCGGCTTCTCCCGCCAGAACCTTTTCTTCGATCAGTTCCCGCGCGCGTTCCAGACGGGCATCCGCCGCCGGCACCCGTTCCGGCCGGCAGCGTTTGCAGGGCCGGAAACCGGCCTCGATCGCGGCAGCCGGATCGGCGAAAATGCGGACATTGTCGCGCTTCGGCGGCCGGCTGATGCAGGACGGACGGCAGAACACCCTGGTCGAGGTAACGCCGTAGAAGAAGCGGCCGTCCGCGCTTCTGTCATTGGTGCGGATCGCGGCGAACTCGGTATCGGTCGGGATGCGTGTCATGATCTGAGCCTCTGTCCTGGCTCCTAACATAGGCGGCCCGCACCAGCCCTGCTATCCGGCTTTTGCGCTGCTATTCTGCCGCAAGGCCCCAGCTTGCCGGCACTGGGATCGGGTAATCCAGCAGCATCTGGGCATAGGCCTTGCCCTGCGGATCGTTGCGCAGGGAGGCGATGCCGCCGCCGCCAAGCGCCTGGTGCAGAACGAAATTCAGGCCGTTGATGCCCGGCCATTCGAAGCGCTCGATGCCGCCCTCGACCAGATGGCTGAAATAGCGCCGCACGGCATCTTCGGTCAGGGCCGCGCGGATCGCCGCCAGATATTCGGGCCTGCGGGCGATGACGCCGATATTGCTGTCGTCGCCCTTGTCGCCCGAGCGGGCATAGGCCAGCCGCACCAGCGGGACGGCATGACGCGGCTCATCCGGCAAGGGCGCGGGCACGGGCTTGCCCGCCGGCGCGCCCCCCGTATCGCCGGCAATGACCGGCAGGTCCAGCCGCTGCGGCTGGCCGTCCAGTTCGAGGCTGACCGGCACGGCGGCTTTCGGAATCAGGCAGGAGAAAAGCCGCATGACGGGCTGCGGCGTCGGCCGGCCGCCGAAGAAACCGGTCGTGCCGGGAGAAAAGGACGTGCCGGCAGGTGCGATCTCGCGCGCGAAGATTTCGAGCGCCGCCTTGTCGGCATGACTGACCGCGAGTTTAAGCACGACCTCGCGGCTGGCCGCCGCGCCGGGTCCGGCATGCGGCCCGTACATCGCCTCGGCGCCCAGCACTTCCATCGAGACCGCGCGATAATCGCCCAGATTGGCCATCGTGAAGATGCGGCGCGTGCGCTTCAGGATGGCCTCGGCGGTGCGCTCGGCCTTCGCCCGCGCCTCGGTCCCGCCGATCGTCAGATGCGCCACGGCGCGGAAGCCGTCGAGATACGTTGCCGATACCTTGTAACGGTCGGAGGGCGGCCGGTCCCTGGCGCCGCTGACGCGCACGCGATCCGCGCCGATCTCTTCGATCGTCACCGCGCTGAAATCGCAGGTGACATCCGGCAGTTTGTAACAGGCGGGGTCGCCGATCTCATAGACCAGTTGCTCGGCGACCGTGCCGAAGCTGACCAGCCCGCCGGTGTTTTCCGGCTTGGTGATGACGATGCCGCCATCGGCCGAGACTTCCGCAATCGGATAGCCGATATCGTCCCAGTCGGGGACGTGGCGCCAATCGGTGAACAGGCCGCCGGTGGCCTGCGCGCCGCATTCGATGATATGCCCGGCGAGGCTGCCGGCGGCGAGACGGTCGAAATCGCGGATGTCCCAGCCGAATTCGTGGATCAATGCCCCCAGGCACAACGCGCTGTCGACGCAGCGGCCGGTCACCACGATATCGGCGCCGGCCCGCAAGGCGGCGGCGATCGGCGCCGCGCCGAGATAGGCGTTCGCCGACATGAAACGCTCGGGCGCCCTCCTGCCATCCGGCGCGCCGGGCTGCATCGGCTCGAGCAGCGGCTTCAGCTTCTCCATGTCCGGCATCAGGTCGTCGCCCAGCACGACGCCGACCTTCAGATTAAGGCCGGCCTGCTCGATCAGTTGCCGGATCGCGGCGGCGCAGGCGGCCGGATTGACGCCGCCGGCATTGGAAACGATCTTGACCTTGCGCCGCGCGATCTCGGGCAGCAGGCGCTTCATCGTCACGGTGACGAAATCGGTGGCATAGCCCTGGGTGGGATCTTTGGCGCGCATGCGCGCCATGATCGACATGGTGATTTCCGCCAGATAATCGAAGATCAGGTAGTCGACCGCGCCGGAGGACAGAAGCTGCGGGGCGGCAACCATGGAATCGCCCCAGAAGGCCGAAGCCCCGCCGATGCGCACCGTCCTGCCGGCCATGCCCTGGTTCCCTCCATAATGGTTTTCTGCCACCATAGCCGCGATGCAGCAGCCCGTCATGCCTCCCTTTGCCCGGCCGCTTCGGGCGGCACGCGCGGCCTGGCGCGGCGCCATCGACTCGCTGCTGCCGCCGCAATGCATGCTGTGCCATGCCGAAACCGACGCGCCAGGGCGGCTATGCGGCACCTGCTGGCCCAGCATCGGCTTCATCGCCGAGCCGTTCTGTCCCGTCTGCGGCACGCCTTATGCGGCTCCGGTGCCGGAGGGGCTGGTCTGCGGCAGTTGCCTGCGCGAGCCGCCGCGCTTCGCCCGGGCGCGGGCTGTCTTCGCCTATGCCAGCGGCGGCCGCGAGCTGGTGCTGCGGTTCAAGCGTGGCGACCGCACCGACCTGACGCCCGGCCTGGCTGCGATGCTGCGGGTCAGCGCGCCGCTTTGCTGGCCGATTGCGATCTGATCGCTCCGGTGCCGCTCAACCGCTGGCGGCTCTGGCGCCGCCGCTTCAATCAGGCGGCCTTGCTGGCCCAGGCGCTGGCGCCTGACGGACAAGCCGGCTGCCGTCGATCTGCCGGAGCGGCCCAAGCCGACCCGCAGCCTGGGGCATGCCGGCCGCACCGAGCGGCGGCGCATTCTCGCCGGCGCGATCGGGGTCAATCCGCACCGCCGGCAGGAGGCCGCCGGAAAGCGCATCCTGTTGGTAGACGTTTTCACAACGGGTGCCTGCCGCGGATGTCCTGACACTGGCGCGGGTTGTACGGCCGGAATAGCGCACAATATAATTGATCGAGGGGCTCGAACGGACCGAAGCGAAAATGGCTGATATCCTGATTTATACGACCTTCATGTGCCCATACTGCTCTCGCGCCAAGGCGCTGTTGGAGAAAAAGGGGCAAAAATACACCGAGATCGACGTCTCCTACGACGCGGCCAAGCGCGCGGAGATGACCGAGAAGTCGGGCGGCCGCCGCACCGTGCCGCAGATATGGATCAACGGACAGCATGTCGGCGGCTGCGATGATCTCTATGCCCTGGATCGCGCCGGCAAGCTCGATCCGCTGCTGACGGCGGTGTAGGCGGCATCATGGCGGGCCGGGTCAAGATCGGACTGGTGCAGCCCAATGTCTGGGACGACATGGCGGCCAATATCGCGCATGTCTCGGCGCTGGTGCGCAAGGCGAAATCCGAAGGGGCCGAGTTGATCGCGACGCCGGAGAATTCCGGCTTCATGGGCGCCAATGCGGCGGCCAGCATCGCCGCCGCCCGGCCGGAAGACCAGCATCCGGCCCTGCAGGCCTTTCGCGATCTGGCGCAGGAGCTCAGCGTCTGGCTGCTGGTCGGCTCGCTGGCGATCAGGCCCGAGGGCGCCAACCGCAACTACAACCGCTCCTATCTGCTGGCGCCGGACGGCACGATCGCCGCCCGTTACGACAAGATCCATCTTTTCGACGTCGATCTGCCGTCCGGCGAAAGCTATCGCGAATCCAATTCGATCGCGCCCGGCAGCGAAGGCATCCTGGCGCCGCTGCCCTTTGCCACGCTGGGCATGAGCGTCTGCTACGATCTGCGCTTTCCCGCGCTCTATCGCGGCCTGGCGCAGGCCGGAGCCAATCTGATCTCCATTCCGGCGGCCTTCACCAGGGTGACCGGCGAGGCGCATTGGCATGTGCTGCTGCGGGCGCGGGCCATCGAGACCGGCACTTTCGTGATCGCCCCCGCCATGTGGGGCAACCATCCCGGCAACCGCCAGACCTACGGCCATTCGCTGGTGATCGATCCCTGGGGACGGGTGCTGGCCGATGCCGGCGAAGGCGTCGGCACGGTGACCGTGGAGATCGATCTGGCGGAGGTGGCCAAGGCGCGGGCGCAGATCCCGGCCTGGCGGCATGATCCTATCTATAGCTTGCCGGCGCGCGCCGCCGAGTGATTGCCCGGATGCAGTTCCGGCGAGGCCGGCGCATAGAGGGGAAGCGTGATTCCAATGGCGGCGGCGAACGGCGCCCAGAGTCCGGGCGTTAGTGCCAGCACCGGCTCGGCGCGCTGCAATCCGTCGAGGCCTTCGTAATCGTTGGTCAGGCCGCCGGCCTCGCGCACCATCAGCAATCCGGCGAGGGCGTCCCACGGCTTCATGCGCGCTTCGTAGAAGCCGTCCAGCCCGCCCTCGGCGGCGAGGGCGAGCAACAGCAGGCCGCTGCCGATGCGGCGGTATTGGCAATGCGCGCGCAGAAGCTGTTCGATCAGCGCGGCATGGGGCGGCCCGGCCTCGTCATGGCCGATGCCGAGCCCGATGCAGGCATGATCGAGACGGCGGGTCGCGCTGACCGAAATGGGCGCGCCGTTGCAATACGCGCCGAAGCCGCGCCGCGCCGTATAGAGGCGGTTGCCCACCGGATCGTAGATCAGGCCGAGTTCGATCACGTCGCCGACGACCAGCGCGATGGCAACGCACCAATAGGGCAGGCCGCGCACGAAATTGGCGGTGCCGTCGATCGGATCGATTACCCAGAGCGCATCGGTCTCGCCGCCGCGCCGGCCGCGCTCCTCGCCGAGGATGCCGTCATGCGGGAAGGCCGAGAGCAGCCGCGAGGTGATCAGGTCTTCCGTTTCGGCATCGGCCTGACTGACGAAATCCTGCACGCCCTTGAGCTTGACCACCAGCTCGCCGCGGTTGTCGTAGAAACCGCGCGCCAGCTTGCCGGCTTCCCGGATCACCTGTTCGGCATGCTGCAGTCTTTGCTCGACATCGATCATGGCGTGTCCGCATGGTCGGGTGGATGAGTGTTACAATGGTAGCGCCGGGGTCCGCGCTCGCCCAGTATTAAACCGCGAAAAGGAAGCTAAATCCCGCTCAGGCGGCGATTCAGGCGGCCGCCCAGCGCGCGCGGGCGAGCGCAAACCATGCGACTTTCTGCGCGCCCATCATCTGCTCGCCGCTATGGCTGAACCCGAGCTTGTCCAATACGCGCTGCGAGGCTTTGTTTTCCGGCGCGGTCAGCGCGATCAGCCGCTCGAGCGCGGTGGACCCGAAAGCGAAATCCAGGGCCGCCCGCCCGGCTTCGGTGGCAAGACCGCGGCCCCAAACCGTCTTGGTCAGCAGATACAGCAATTCGGTCTGTTCCGCCTCGGGAATCCAGCGCAGGCCGCATTGCCCCAGCAGACGGCCGCTGGCCCGATCCTCGACCGCCCAAACGCCGTAGCCGCGCCGGTCCCACTGGTCGTTGAAGTTGTGGATGTTGCTCTTGGCCCGCTGTTCGGCTTCCGGGCGGGGCAGGCCGCGACCCGGCGCCATGTACCGCATCACGATGTCGTCGGCATAGAGGCGCGCCAGGGCCTCCCAGTCCCGCCCGGTGAAGCGGCGCAGGACGAGCCGTTCGGTTTCCACTCGGTTCATCGGCGATCTACCGCTTGATGGCGCAGATGCGTTGCCGCATCGCCGGATAGGGTTGCTCGTCCGGCCCCTGTTCGAAGGCGCGGATCTCCAGCGCATCCTTGCAGCGTTCGAACAATTCGTTCGGGGTCAGAAGGAAATCGGGATTGCCAGGGCGGCCGAAGCGCTCGTTACCGCGCGCGAATGTCTCGTAAAGCAGTATGCCGCCGGGTTGTAGCGCGGCAATCAGGAGCGGAAAAAGCGGGCGCCAGAGATAATTGGTGACGACGATGCCGGCGAATTGGCGCTCCGCGAGCGGCCAGGGGCCGTCCTTCTCCAGATCGGCTTCGATCAGGCTGGCCGCCGGATCGCCCGCCAGGTCGGCGACGCCGCCGAGGTCGCGATCGAGGAAGGTGACCGCATGGCCGCGCGCAAGGAAAAGCCGGCCATGCCGGCCGCCGCCGCAGGCAAGGTCCAGTACCGGCCCGCCGGCCAACACCAGCGGCGCGAACCGCAGAATCCAAGGCGACGGCGCCGCCATTGCCGCTGAATGCCCTGTCACGCGATCTGCCTCACCCCGGCCGTTGCCGTTTACCAAGAAAAAACAGCCTCTTGACCCACTTGTTGCGCCCCCACGACAGCACCATGTATAACGCAAGCCACTACTCTACCTGTATTTGGACTTGCCCGAATCGCAACCGAATCACTGGCGCGCATGATCAAGTACGAATTGAAATGCCGCAAGGAACACGTCTTCGAGGCGTGGTTCTATGACAGCGCCACCTACGACAAGCAGGCGGCCGGCGGCAAGGTGGTTTGTCCCGTCTGCGGCTCCCGCAAGGTGACCAAGGCGCCGATGGCGCCGCGCATCGCCAAATCCAAATCCGACCGGGCCAGCGAACGCGCCTCGCAGGAGGCGCAGCAGAAGGCCGTCATGATGAAGGCCTTGCGCGAATTGCGCGAGCATATCGAAAAGAATGCCGATTACGTCGGCGACAAATTCGCCGAAGAAGCGCGCAGAATCCATTACGGCGAGACGGATGAGCGCAACATCTACGGCGAGGCCAGCAAGGACGAGGCGCGCGAACTCGCCGAAGAGGGCATCGACATCGCGGTCATCCCCTGGGTGCCGCGCGGGGATGCATAACGGCCTGCCGGCTTATTTCACCGCCACCATCATGTAATTGACGCCGGTATCGCGGCCGAGCTGCCAGCGGTCGCCGAGCGGATCGTAGCTCACGCCGGCGAGTTCCTGCACGGCCAGGCCGGCATGACGCAGTCCGGCCGCCAGTTCGTGCGGCTTGACGAATTTCTTCCAGTCATGCGTGCCGCGCGGCAGCCAGCCGAGCACGTATTCGGCGCCGATCACCGCCAGCGCGTAGGCCTTCGCGGTGCGATTGAGCGTTGCCGCGATCAGCAGGCCGCCCGGCTTCACCATCTGGCCGCAGGCCTTCAGGAATCCCTCCAGATCGGCGACATGCTCGATCACCTCGAGCGCCAGCACCACATCGAAGCTTTCGCCGGCGGCGGCGAGCGCCTCGGCGCTGGTACAGCGATAGTCGATCGCCAGCCCGCCCTCGCCGGCATGCAGCTGCGCCACGCCGATATTGCGCTCGGAAGCATCCACGCCGACCACCGCGGCGCCCAGACGGGCCAGCGGCTCGGCGACCAGGCCGCCGCCGCAGCCGATATCCAGCAGACGAAGCCCCGAAAGCGGGGCGGCCTTGGCCGGATCGCAGGCAAAATGGCTGGCGATCCGGTCACGGATAAAACCCAGCCGGACCGGGTTGAATTTATGCAGCGGCCGGAACTTCCCCTGGGGATTCCACCATTCCGCCGCCATGGCCGAGAAACGGGCGATTTCGGCCGGATCGATGCTGGCGGCAGTCTGTGTCATGGTATCCCCGCGTAAGCTGGAAAAGACGGCAAATTCCCGGCCGGTTGGCTTGCCTTCCGGAGGGCGCCAAGAGTATTAAGGAGCCGCCTTCTACCGGCAAGTTTCCGGCCGGTCAGCTAACGACAACAAAAGTGAAAGACAGGATCGAGCGACATGGCGCGCTTGGTGATGAAATTCGGCGGCACGTCGGTTGGTTCGGTGGATCGGATCAAGAACGTCGCGGCAAAGGTGAAGCGCGAAGTCGAGGCCGGCAACCAGGTTGCCGTGGTCGTCTCGGCGATGTCGGGCGAGACCAATCGCCTGGTCGAGCTTTGCAAGCAGGTCGATCCGGTCCATGACCAGCGCGAATACGACACCGTGGTCGCCTCCGGCGAGCAGGTGACGACCGGCCTCGTCGCCATGGCGCTGCAATCGGCGGGCGTCAAGGCGCGGTCCTGGCAGGGCTGGCAAGTGCCGATCCGCACCAGCGCGATGCATGGCAAGGCGCGTATCGAGAGCATCGAGGGCGACGCCATGCTCAAGGATATGGCTGCCGGCGTGGTGCCGGTGGTGGCGGGCTTCCAGGGCATCGCGCCGGGCGATCGCATTGCGACCTTGGGCCGCGGCGGCTCGGACACCTCGGCGGTGGCTTTGGCCGCGGCGCTCCAGGCGGACCGCTGCGACATCTACACCGACGTCGACGGTGTATACACCGCCGATCCGCGCATCGTGAAAAAAGCACGGAAGCTGGATAAGATCACCTACGAGGAAATGCTCGAACTGGCCTCCCTCGGCGCCAAGGTGCTGCAGACACGTTCGGTCGAGATGGCGATGAACCATCGCGTCCGCACGCAGGTATTGTCGAGTTTCGCGGATGTGCCGGGCACATTAGTCGTTGATGAGGATGAGATCGTGGAAAAGCAGATCGTTTCCGGTGTCACCTATTCCGCCGACGAGGCGAAGGTCACCCTGATCGGCGTGGCCGACCGCCCGGGGATTGCGGCCGGCATTTTCGGTCCGCTGTCGGACGCCGGCATCAATGTCGACATGATCGTGCAGAACATCTCCGAGGACGGCAAGAAGACCGACCTGACCTTCACGATGGGCCGCAGCGATCTGGATCGCGCGGTGCAGATCCTGGAGAAGCAGGAGAAGAGCCTCGGCTGGGTCAAGCTGGTGCCGGACCGCAATGTCGTGAAGGTGTCGGTGGTCGGCGTCGGCATGCGCAGCCATGCCGGCGTGGCGCATACCATGTTCAAGGCCCTGGCCGAGAAGGGGATCAACATCCTCGCCATCACCACTTCGGAGATCAAGGTGAGCGTGCTGATCAGCGCCGATTACACCGAACTTGCCGTGCGTGCCCTGCATACTGCCTTCGGTCTCGACGCCGAATGAAGGAGGGCCGATGCACGGCGGAACCGCCTCATCATCCCTCCGGCTAGCTGACGGAGCGGAGCAGTGACCCCGGGCCGGGCGCCGCCGCCGGGCCCGCGCGGCCTGCTGCGCCGTCTCCGCGAGGTGATGGCGGAGGCCGGTTCGGTCGAGGAACGCCTCAACCGCGTCGTGCGCAACATCGCCGCCAACATGGTGGCGGAAGTCTGTTCGGTCTATCTGCTGCGCGGCGACGAGCTTGAACTCTACGCCACCGAAGGCCTGAACCCGGACGCCGTGCACAAGACCCGGCTGAAGGTCGGCGAAGGTCTGGTCGGCGACATCGCCAGCCATGCGCGGCCGCTGGCGCTGGCGGATGCGCAAACCCATCCGCAATTCGCCTATCGCCCGGAAACCGGCGAAGAAATCTATCACTCGCTGTTGGGCGTGCCGATCCTGCGCGACAGCCGCGTCATCGGCGTCCTGGTCGTGCAGAACCAGACCCGCCGGCAATATGCCGATGAGGAGGTCGAGGCGCTCGAGACCATCGCCATGGTGCTGGCCGAGATGGTCGCCTCCGGCAAGCTGAGCGGCGGCGAGGATCTGGCGGTTGCCGCCCGCGCGCCGCTGGTGCCGTTCCGCGCCGATGGCCGGATGCTGTCGGAAGGCCTGGCGATCGGCGTCGCGGTGCTGCACGAGCCGCGCATCCATGTCGAGAAAACCATCGCCGACGACATCCCCTACGAAAAGGAGCGGCTGGACGCCGCGGTCGCGTCGATGCGGGATCAGGTCAACCGTATGCTTGAGCGGCCCGACAGCGAGATCGTCGGCGAAAGCCGCGAGGTGCTCGAAACCTACAAGATGTTCGCGCACGACACCGGCTGGCTCGCCAAGCTGCATCAGGCGGTGGAATCCGGCCTGACGGCGGAAGCCGCCGTCATGCGCGTGCAGGGCGATACCCGGCATCGCATGCAGGCGATCACCGATCCCTATCTGCGCGAGCGTCTCGCCGATCTCGACGATCTGGCCAACCGGCTGCTGCTGCATCTGGCCGGCAAGCCGGCCCATTCGGCGGCCGAGAACCTGCCGGACAATGCCGTGCTGCTGGCGCGCACCATGGGGCCGGCCGAGCTGCTTGATTACGACCGGCGCAAGCTCCAGGGCGTCGTGCTGGAGGAAGGCTCCAGCGTCAGCCATGTCGCCATCGTCGCCCGCGCGCTGTCGATTCCGGTGATCGGCGGCGTCGAAGGCGTCATCGACCGCGTCGAGCCGGGCGATCCCGTAATCGTCGATGGCGATCATGCCCAGGTCTTCGTCCGTCCGGCGCCGGATGTCGTCACCGCCTTCCAGCAGAGCCTTTCCTTGCGCAAGGCGCGGCTGGCGAAATACGCCGCCCAGCGCGACGATCCGCCGGTCACCCGGGACGGCACGCGCGTCTCGCTGCTGATCAATGCCGGCCTTCTGATCGACCTCAGCCATCTGGACGAGACCAATGCCGACGGCATCGGGCTCTATCGCACCGAGCTGCAGTTCATGGTGCGGCCGACCTTGCCGAAGGCGGAGGCGCAGACGGCGATCTACCGGCGCGTCATCGAGCATGCCGGCGACCGTCCGGTCGTGTTCCGCACGCTCGATATCGGCGGCGACAAGGTGCTGCCCTATCTGATCCGCTATCCGGAAGAGAATCCGGCCATGGGCTGGCGCGCCATCCGCCTGGCGCTGGACCGTCCCGCCCTGCTCAAGGTGCAGTTGCGGGCGCTGCTGGCGGCGGCGGCGGGGCGCAACCTGCATATCATGTTTCCGATGATTGCCGAGGTGGACGAATTCCGCCGCGCCCGCCGGCTGCTGGACCGCGAGGTGCAGCGGCTGGTCAGCTTGCGCAAGCCGGTGCCGCTGAAGATCGCCGTGGGCACGATGCTGGAGGTGCCGGCGCTCGCCTGGCAGCTCGGCGCCCTGCTGCCGCTGGTCGATTTCGTCTCGGTCGGCTCCAACGACCTGATGCAGTTTCTCTTCGCCTCCGACCGCGGCAATCCCAAGCTGGCCGACCGTTACGATCCGCTCAGCCCCAGCATGCTCGCCTTCCTGCATTGGGTGGTGCAGCAATGCCGCGCGGCGGGCAAGCCGGTGACATTGTGCGGCGAGATGGGCAGCCGGCCGCTCGAGGCCATGGCGCTGCTGGGGCTTGGTTTCGAACGGCTGTCGATGCCGGCCAGTGCCATCGGTCCGGTGAAGGAGATGCTGCGCAGCCTGGATGTTCGACGTCTGGCCGAATTCATGTCGCCGTTATACCAGTCATCCGAGCATAGTATCCGGGCACAACTCGAAGAATTTGCCCGCGAGAATGGCGTAATCGTTTGATTAGGCTGGTTTCCCCGCCCGATTGCCGTAATATGGCTCAGGGGTTGCAAGTAGCGTGTGAACAGGGGGCGGGTGAATCCAATGAATACGCAGTCCGGTGCCAGGCCGGCCGCCATGGAAGTCGTCGCAGAGGAAACGCGTTATGAAGGGGTTGGCCACAGCCTGAGGGTTGTGCGCGAGCGCCGCGGCGTCGCCTTGGCTGATGTCTCCGCGCGGCTGCGCATCCGCCGCCCCTATCTGGAGGCGATCGAAGCCGGCCGTTTCGATGAGCTGCCGGGCGCGGTGTATATCACCGGCTTCCTGCGTCAGTATGCGGAATTTCTCGGCCTGGATGCCGAGCAGGTGCTGAAGACCTATCAGGATGAAGCCGACGCGTCGCTGCGGCGCCCGGTGCTCAATTTCCCGATGCCGCGGCCGGAGCAGCGCACGCCGCCGCTATGGCTGGTGATCGGCGCGCTGCTGGTCGCCGGCATCATCTATATTCTCTGGTACAACCATCAGGCGGCGTTGCGTTTCGGACAGGAGCTGGTGGAAGCCGTACCGCCCAAGCTCGCCGAACTCATCCCCAGCACGCAGCCCATCGCCCCGGCATCGACAGCCGCGCCTTCGACGACTGCGCCATCGGCAGCCACGCCACCGATTGCCACGCCGTCCGCCACGGCGCCGGCTACACCCGTGCCGAATGCTGCAGCCTCCGCCGCACCGGCCGCGCCATCCGCTCCGGCGGCGGCATCGACGACGACGCCCTCGCTGCCGCCGCCCGGCGGCGCGGCGGCACCGGCCACGCCGGCTCCGGCGGCCGCTTCGGTCGATCCGAATTCCGTAACCCCCGCACCGGCAACCCCCGCACCGGCAACCCCCGCACCGGCGCCGTCTTCGGCCCCGGCGGCGGCTGGCGGATCAAACCCGGCCACCGGAGCCTCGACAACGGCCGCAGATCAGCCGGCGGCCGGGGCCGCGACGGAAACCGCCGTCGCCGAAGCCGCTCCCGCCAAGCCGGCGACCTATGGGGCGCTGCCGGGGGAAAGCCGGATTCAGCTCGAAGCCACCGCCCCGGCCTGGATCCAGGTCCGCGGTCCGAACAACGAGCAGATCTTCACCCGGCTGCTGAATACCGGCGAACGCTATCTGGTGCCCGACCGCTCCGGTCTGACGCTTCTGACCGGCAATGCCGGCGGCCTGCGGATCGTCGTCGACGGACAGGCTCTGCCGCCGCTCGGCGCCGACGGCGAGGTGAAGCGCGGCATCGAGCTCGACCCGGACCGCCTGAAGGCGCCGCCGGCTGCGGCGGCGAACCAGGGCTGAGCGCCGGGGATTTCGGCCGGCTGCCTTGCTATTGCGGGGCAAAGACGCCATGTTACGCGCGCCATGCCGGCCGTAAGAGGGTCGGGCGGCTGAACCCATGAGCATTCGACCCTATCGCGATATCCAGCGCCGCCGTTCGCGGCAGATTTTCGTCGGTTCCGTGCCGGTCGGCGGCGATGCGCCGATCACCGTGCAGACGATGACGAACACGCCGACCGCCGACGCGAAGGCGACGATCGACCAGATCCGCCGCTGCGAGGAGGCCGGCGCCGATATCATCCGCGTCTCCTGCCCGGACGAGGCGTCGACCGCCGCACTGAAGGAGATCGTGCGCGCCGCCAGGGTGCCGATCGTCGCCGATATCCATTTCCACTATAAACGTGCCATCGAGGCGGCCGAGGCGGGTGCTGCCTGCCTGCGCATCAACCCGGGCAATATCGGTTCGGCGGCGCGCGTGCGCGAGGTAGTGCAGGCGGCGAAGGATCACGGCTGCTCGATGCGCATCGGCGTCAATGCCGGCTCGCTGGAAAGGCACCTGCTGGAAAAATACGGCGAGCCGTGCCCGGAGGCGATGGTGGAAAGCGCGCTGGATCATGCGCGCATCCTCGAGGATCACGGTTTCCGCGAGTTCAAGATCAGCGTGAAGGCCTCGGATGTCTTCCTCGCCGTCGCCGCCTATCAGGGCCTGGCCGAGGCCTGCGATTATCCGCTGCATATCGGAATCACCGAGGCCGGCGGGCCGCGCAGCGGCACGGTGAAATCCTCGGTCGGCCTCGGCATGCTGCTCTGGTCGGGCATCGGCGATACGATCCGCGTCTCGCTCTCGGCGCCGCCCGAGGAGGAAGTCAAGGTCGGCTTCGAGCTGCTGAAATCGCTGAACCTGCGGCATCGCGGCGTCAACGTGATTTCCTGCCCGTCCTGCGCGCGCCAGCAATTCGACGTGATCAAGACGGTCGAGATTCTGGAGCAGCGGCTTGCCCATATCACCACGCCGATGACATTGAGCGTGATCGGCTGCGTGGTGAACGGTCCGGGCGAGGCGCGCGAGACCGATATCGGCTTCACCGGCGGCGGCAATGGCACGCATCAGGTCTATTTGAGCGGTGTGACCGCACATCGCCTGCAGAACGAAGACATCGTCGACCATCTGGTCAAGCTGGTGGAAGCCAAGGCGCGCGAAATCGAGGCCGCCAAGGCGCAGCAGGCCGGCGATCAGGCGGCTGACGCCGCCTCTTAGCCCACTACATCTACAACGGAGACACGCCGTGGCCCAGTTGCAGCCCGTGCGCGGCACGCATGACATTCTGCCCGATGAATATGCCCGCTTCCGTGCGGTGGTGGAGACCGCGCGCCATGCCGCGGCTTTGTTCGGCTATCGCGAGATGGCGACGCCGATCATCGAATTCACCGATGTCTTCGCCCGCTCGATGGGCGAAACCTCGGATGTCGTCTCGAAGGAGATGTATTCCTTCACCGACAAGGGCGGCGAGGAGCTGACGCTGCGGCCGGAATACACCGCCGGCATCTGCCGCGCCTTCATCTCCAACGGACTGCAGCAGCATGTTCCGTTCAAGGCATTCGCCTGGGGACCGATGTTCCGTTTCGAACGGCCGCAGAAAGGCCGGCAGCGGCAATTTCATCAGATCGACGTCGAGGTGATCGGCGCCACCGAGCCGGAGGCCGATGTCGAGGTGATCGCCGTCGCCGCCGAAGTCCTGCGCCGGCTCGGCATATTGGACAAATGCGCGCTCGAGCTGAACACGCTGGGCGATCCGGAAAGCCGCGCCGTCTACCGCACGGCGCTGGTGAAGTATTTCGGCGACCACGTCGAGAAGCTGTCGGAAGACAGCCGGCGCCGGCTGGAGAAGAATCCGCTGCGCATTCTCGATTCCAAGGACGAGGGCGACCGCAAGCTGGTCGCCAACGCGCCGCTGATCGAGGAATATCTGACGCCGGCGGCGCGCGATTTCTTCGCCGCCGTCAAGGACGGCCTCGGCGCCAATGGCATCGCCTTCGAGGTCAGCCCGCGTCTGGTGCGCGGCCTTGATTACTACACGCATACGGCTTTCGAATTCACCACCACGGCTCTGGGCGCCCAGGGCACCGTGCTGGCCGGCGGCCGCTATGACGGCCTGATCGAGCAGCTTGGCGGGCCGTCCACCCCCGGTATCGGCTGGGCCGGCGGCATCGAGCGCCTGGTGCTGCTCAGCAATCCGCTGCCGATGCAGCGGCGCATGATCGCCGTGATCCCGATCGGCGCGGAGGCGGAGGCCGAAGCGGTGAAGATCGCCACGGAACTGCGCCGCAACGATATTCCGGTCGAGCTTGCCTACAAGGGCAATGCCGGCAAGCGCTTCAAGCGGGCCGACAAGCTGGGCTGCTTCGCCGCCGTGGTGATCGGCAGCGACGAGATGGCCAAGAATGCCGTCATGCTGCGCGATCTGGCCAGCGGCGAGCAGACGGAAGTGCCGCGCGACATGCTGGTCGCCCAGCTCGTTCGGCTGCAGGGCTGACCATGGAGGTTTCCGGCCTGCCCGAGGCCAAGCTCGATCGGGTGATCGAGCGCTACGACATGCTGCAGGCGCAGATGGCGTCGGGCGGCCAGGATGCGGCCGCCTTCGTCAAGCTGTCGAAGGAATATGCCGAGATCGAGCCGCTGGTGCAGGCGATTCAGGCCTGGCGCAAGCTGCGCCGCGACCTGGCCGATCTGGCCGCCATGCGCGACGATCCGTCCGCCGATGCGGAGATGCGCGCGCTTGCCGAGGCGGAATGGCGGGAGGTGCAGGCGGCGCTGCCCGAGGCCGAGAAGAAGGTGAAGATCCTTCTGCTGCCCAAGGATGAAGCCGACGAGAAGAACGCGATCCTCGAGGTGCGCGCCGGCACCGGCGGCGACGAGGCGGCGCTGTTCGCGCGCGACCTGTTCGAGATGTATCGCGGCTATGCCGCCCAGCATGGCTGGCGTTTCGAGGTCGACAGCATTGCCGATACCGAACTGGGCGGCTTCCGCGAAGCGGTGGCGACCATCTCCGGCCGCGGCGTCTTCGCCCGGCTGAAATTCGAATCGGGCGTGCATCGCGTGCAGCGCGTGCCGGAAACCGAGGCCTCGGGCCGCATCCATACCTCGGCGGCGACGGTGGCGGTGCTGCCGGAAGCCGAGGATGTCGATATCGAGATCAACGAAAGCGATCTGCGCATCGATGTCTATCGGTCCTCGGGCGCCGGCGGCCAGCATGTGAACACCACGGATTCCGCCGTCCGCATCACCCATATTCCGACCGGCATCGTCGTCGCGCAGCAGACCGAACGCTCGCAGCACAAGAACAAGGCCAAGGCGATGAAGATCCTGCGCGCCAAGCTTTACGAGGCCGAGCGCGAGCGCACCGCCAGCGCGCGGGCGGCGGACCGCAAGGGCCAGGTCGGCTCGGGCGACCGCTCCGAGCGCATCCGCACCTACAATTTCCCGCAGGGCCGCGTCACCGATCATCGCATCAACCTGACGCTCTACAAGATCGAGCAGGTGATGACCGGCGAGGCCCTGGACGAGATCATCGAGGCGCTGATCGCCGAGGACCAGGCCAGCCGCCTCGCCGAACTCAACAGCTGAGCATGCAGATCGGCGAACTGCTGCTGGAGGCGACACGGCAACTGAAGGCGGCCGGCGTCGATGCGCCGCGGCTGGGTGCCGTCCTGCTGCTCGCCGAAGCGACCGGCCTGAGCGCCGATCGCATCCGCATCGATCTCGATCGGGCGGTCGCCGGCGAGGCGGAAGCCGCCTTCAGGACAATGCTTGCGCGCCGGCTGCGGCGCGAGCCGATATCGCATATTCTCGGCCGGCGCGAATTCTGGGGTCTGGAATTCTGCGTCACCGCCGATGTGCTGGATCCCAGGCCGGACAGCGAGACTTTGATCGCCGCCGTGCTGGAGCGGATCGCGGAACGCAGCGCGGCGCTGCGGATCGTCGATTTCGGCACCGGCTCGGGCTGCCTTCTGCTCGCCTTGCTGCACGAATTGCCGGCGGCCGCCGGCCTTGGCATCGACCGCTCGGCGGCGGCGCTCGCAATCGCCGAAGCGAATGCCGCGCGTCTTGGCCTTTCGGCACGCGCGCGGTTCCGGCAGGGCGACTGGGGCGCGGGCCTGGACGGACGCTTCGACATCCTGATCGCCAACCCGCCCTATATCGAGACCGCCGCGATCGACGGCCTGGAGCCTGAAGTGGCGCATCATGAGCCGCGCCTGGCGCTCGACGGCGGGGCGGACGGCATGGCCGCCTACCGGCGGCTCATTCCCGATCTTGCGCGCCTGGCCGCGCCGAATGCCGCGGTGGCGCTGGAAGTGGGGCAGGGACAAGATGTCGCAGTTGCCGGTTTGCTCGAGGCTGCCGGTTTCGGAGAAATCGCGGTCAAAGCCGATCTGGCCGGGATCGGCCGCGCCGTTCTGGCCCGGCAGGCGAATTAGATTCCTGCCAAAAAGGGGTTGGCAGCAGCCCCCGCCCCCCTTATGTTGGTTTCCGGGATGACGCAGCCCCAAGGAATCTCGCCCAAAGAGCGTTGAACCCGGGGGTGCATAAGGCAGGCGGCGTCATCGCCTCTTCGACGGATGTCGGGTGTGAATGCTCGATCGAGAGGCCGTCCGCTTCGCGCGCGGATGTTGAGCGTCGCGATGCGTGTGCGCAATTCGCCTGGATGCGCTATTTGCGAAAAAGCGAGATGAAGCTGTGAATAAGAATCGTCAACGTGGCGGCCGCCCCCAGGGCCGTCGGCCGCACGGTAATATGAACGGGACCCACCGTAATTTTGATTCCAATGGTCCCGATGTGAAGATCCGCGGCACTGCCAGTCATATCTTCGAGCGGTATTGCCAGCTGGCCCGCGATGCCAATGCCGCAGGCGATCGGGTTGCCGCGGAGAATTACCTGCAGCATGCCGAACATTACTATCGCATCATGCTGGCGCAGGGCGTCACGCCGATGCAGCGGGCCGCCAATGGCGGCGGTCAGCAGCAGCCGGCACAGCAGGCGGCCCAGCCGCAGCCGTCGCAGGCTTTCGCCGATGGCGAGCAGCCGAGCCTGGAAATGGAACTCGAGGCGGCGCTGGATCCCGCGGAAGGCAGCAACGGCAAGGCCGCCGATCAGGACGAGGCGACCGCCGCCTGATCAGGCCGGCCGCCGCCGCGGCGGCCGTCTTGACATCGTGAAAAGGGCCGCCGTAGCCCGGCGGCCTTCATGCGTCTGCACGAAATGCATCTGTGTGGATTTTCGCCCAGGTATTGCGCGCTCAGGCTATTGCCCGCCCAGGCTATTGCCATCTGTGGCGCCGGCCGCTTCGGCTTCGACGCCGAGCTTTTCATCCGCGATGGTGAACTGGCGGATCGGCAGGGTTTCGTTTTCCGGCACGATCGGCGCCAGCACGATATCGACCTTCAATTCCTTGTCCAGCAGGCCGTGGTCGCCGAGGTAGCGCTCGAAGAAATCCACCGTGCGGCTGATGCTGTCTTCCCGGGCCTCGCCCCGGAAGGTATGGCCCTGGCCGTGATAGATCTTCATCTCGTGCTCGGCGCCGACTTCCTGCAGCAGGTTGGCCAGTTCGTAGGCGCGCCGCACCGGCACGGTGCCATCGCGGTCGCCATGCAGGATCAGGGTGGGCGGCATGCGATGCACGCCCTGGCGCTGCACTTCCGCCGGCATGGCGCCGACGACATCGACCACCGCCTGGATGCGCGGATCGCGGCTGCCCAGGCTGAGGGCATGGAAGCCGCCGAGCGAGAGCCCGAAGATGCCGATGCGGTCGGGATCGACATAGGGCTGCTTGGAAACGAAGGAGACCGCGGCCTCGATCACCCGCTCGCGTTCGTCGCGCAGCAGCGGCGAGGCCTTGTGGCTTTGTGGGATGCCGTCGAAATAATGCACCACGAAAGCGGAGATGCCGCGGTCGGCGAGGGCTTTCGCCTGTGGGTAGAACAGCGCGCCGTCGCCCAGGCCATGGGCGCCATGCAGGATCAGCACGGCGGGGGACTTGTCCGTTTCGGTCTGATCCCCGTCTGCCTTGACCACGTCGACCCGCACCCGGCGGCCATTGATGGTAAAGCCTGCGCCTTCGGCCTCGGCGGCGCGGCGTGCCGGCTCGGCGGATTTGGCCGGGTGCTGGGCCGGGCGCTGGGCGTGTTTCCTGGCCGGCTTGCTGGCGGGCTTCGGGGCGGCGCCGGTCGCGCGCGGCTGGGCCTGGGCCGCCGGAGCGAGCGCCATCGCCACGCTGGCGCCCAGCGCCAGGGCAACGGCCGCCTTCCGGCTCGAGGCCAGAAAATGGCTCCACGACAGCAGACTTTTGGCAGGCCCCCCGGCCATTGAACCCCCTCTTCGAAACCGCGCCCCCGGAGCATGATTTCTCAGGCATGATGGGGGGCGCCCGATCACGAGCTTATTTCGGTTTGTAACAAGGCCATGCCGCTCCTGTCCAGCTTCGTTTTCTGCCGAATTTGTAAACTTAACATGATAAATCAGTGACTTGCGCCCTGCTTGACGCTGCGGGGTGGGCTTCTTACCTTTACCGCCACCACCGGAATCGTTCCGGCCTTTCCCCATCAACGAGGATTCCGCATGTCCGCGCCGACCAAAGTCACCGATGCCTCCTTCGAAAGCGATGTGCTGAAGTCCTCCAGCCCGGTGCTGGTCGACTTCTGGGCCGAATGGTGCGGCCCCTGCCGTCAGATCGCCCCGGCGCTGGACGAGATTGCCGGCGAGATGGCCGGCAAGCTCACCGTCGCCAAGGTGAACATCGACGAAAACCCGATGACGCCGTCAAAGTTCGGCGTGCGCGGCATTCCGACCATGATCCTGTTCAAGGACGGCAAGCCGGTCTCCACCAAGGTCGGTTCGATGCCGAAGAGCCGCATCGTCGAGTGGCTGAATTCGTCGATCTAACCATTCTCGGCTAGGATCCGGCCCGCCAGATAGAGCGAGCCGGTGATGACAACCCGGGCCGGCGCGGCTTGAATGGCTGCGCCGGCCCGGATCATGTCTGCGATCCGCTGCGCCGCCCGGGAGGGACTCTCGGCGGTCGAAGCCTGCAATCCCGCCGAATGCGCCGCTGCGGCGAGATTTTCCGCCGACAGGCTGTTCGCTTCGCCCGGGATGGCGATGCAGCAGGCGCCCTGCATCAGCGGCAGCGACGCGAGGGGCCGCAGCAGGCCGGCGGCATCCTTGGTATTCAGCACCCCGGCGATCAGCCAGGTCGGCCTGGGCGGCAATTCCCGCAAGGTCGCGGCCAGGGCTTCTCCCGCCATCGCGTTATGGGCGCCGTCGAGCCACAATTCCGTGCCTGTCGGCATGGCGTCCAGCAACGGGCCATGGCCGAGCCGTTGCATCCGGGCCGGCCAATCCACCGTCTGCAGGCCGGCGGCGATGGCCGCCTCGGGGATGGCGAAGCCGTCGAGCTGCGTGGCGCAGGCAATCGCGATGCCGGCATTGACGATCTGATGCGGGCCGCGCAGGGCCGGGCGCGGCAGGCGAAAGGCCTGCATGCGGCTTTCCCATAACAGGCCGGTGGGCATCGGTGTCGCATTCCATTCCCGGCCGTGCCGGAACAGCGGCGCATGGTTCCGCGCCGCCGCCGCCTCGATGATCGGCACGGCTTCGGCCGGTTGCGGCCCGATCACGCAGGCGACCTCCGGTTTGATGATGCCGGCCTTGGAGACGGCGATCTTGGCGATCGTATCGCCGAGGAAGCCGATATGGTCGATGCCGATCGGCGTGATCGCGGTCAGCAGAGGCCTGGGCACGACATTGGTGGTGTCGGCGATGCCGCCCAGGCCGGTTTCGAGCAGCACGATATCGGCGGGCTCTTCGGCGAAGGCGAGAAAGGCGGCTGCCGTCGTGATCTCGAAAAAGGTGATCGGCTGTCCGGCATTGACGCTCTCGCAGCGCTCGAGCAATCGCAGCAGCCTTTCATCCGAAATCAGCCGGCCATTCAGCCGGATGCGTTCGTTGAAGCGCACCAGATGCGGCGAGGTATAGGCATGCACGCGATAGCCGGCCGCCTCGGCGATGGCGCGCAGGAAGGCCGTGGTCGACCCCTTGCCCTTGCTGCCGGCGACATGGAATACCGGCGGCAGATGCAGATGCGGATCGCCCAGCCGGGCCAGCAGGGCGCGGATTCGGTCGAGCGAAAGATCGATCGCCTTGGGATGCAGCGCCGTCAGGCGCTGCAGGATGGCATCGAGGTCAGAGGGTGCGCTTGCCGGGAGAGCCATGCGGAATCTCCCCGGTCGGCGGAATCTCGATGCCGGGGCGCGGCAGCGAGACGACCTCGGCCGTTGGCGCCGGGCTGAGCAGCAGCGACACGACGCGGCCCAGCGTTTCGCGCAGCTCGTGGCGATGCACCACCATGTCCAGCATGCCGTGATCGAGCAGGTATTCGGAACGCTGGAAGCCTTCCGGCAATGTCTCGCGGATCGTCTGCTCGATCACGCGCGGGCCGGCGAAGCCGATCAGCGCGCTCGGCTCGGCCAGCTGGATATCGCCCAGCATGGCGTAAGAGGCCGTTACGCCGCCGGTGGTCGGGTCGGTGAGCACGACGATGAAGGGCAGATGCGCCTCGCGCAGGCGCTGCACGGCGATCACGGTGCGCGGCATCTGCATCAGGCTCAGGATGCCTTCCTGCATGCGCGCGCCGCCGGCGGCGGAGAACAGGATCAGCGCCGCACGCTGCGTGATCGCCAGATTGGCGGCGGCGATCAGCGCCTCGCCGGTCGCCATGCCCATCGAGCCGCCCATGAAGGCGAAGTTCTGCACCGCGATGACGACATCCTGATCCATCAAGGTGCCGTGGGCGACGGCGAAGGCATCGCGCATGCCGGTCTTGGCGCGGGCATCCTTCAGCCGCTCGGGGTAGCGCTTGGAATCGCGGAAATGCAGCGGGTCCTGCAGAACCTCGGGCAGTTCGATGGTCTGGTATTCGCCATTGTCGAACAGGGCGGCGAAACGCTGCTTCGGCCCGATGCGCATGTGATGGTCGCATTTCGGGCAGACATGCTGGTTTTCTTCCAGCTCCTTGGCGTAGATCATCTGCCCGCAATTGGGGCACTTGGTCCACAGATTGTCCGGCGTGTCCTTCTTGCGCGTGAGGTCGCGGATTTTCGGCAGGACCGTGCGGGTCAACCAGTTCATCGCAAGTCTCCTGAAATCTTAGGCGGCCACTTTGCGCGCATTGCGCACCGCGCTGCCGAGTTCGCGTACCAGGGCCAGCATATGCTCGACCGGATCGAGGCCCTTATCCTTCGCTTCGCCGATGCGTTCCACCAGGGCCGAGCCGACCACGGCGGCATCGGCGATAGCGGCGATCTCGGCGGCGCGGCGGCCCTCGCGGATGCCGAAGCCGACCGCGACCGGTATTTGCGTATGCTTCTTGATGCGGGCGACGGCCGCGGCCACGGCGGCGGTATCGGGCGCGGCGGCCCCGGTGATGCCGGCGATCGAGACGTAGTAGAGGAAGCCGGAGGTGTTCTGCAGCACCGCCGGCAGGCGCTGATCGTCCGTCGTCGGCGTCGCCAGCCGGATGAAGTGGATGCCGGCCTTCATCGCCGGAATGCAGAGTTCGTCGTCTTCCTCCGGCGGCAGGTCGACGACGATCAGGCCGTCCACCCCGGCCGCCTTGGCGTCGGCCAGGAAGCGGTCGACGCCGTAGGCCGAGATCGGGTTGAAATAGCCCATCAGCACGATCGGCGTATTGTCGTCGCCTTTGCGGAAGCCGCGGACCAGCTCGAGCGTCTTCTTCAGGCTGGCCCCGGCGGCAAGCGCGCGCAGATTGGCGGCCTGGATCGACGGGCCGTCGGCCATCGGATCGCTGAACGGCATGCCCAGTTCGATCACATCGGCGCCGGCCGCCGGCAGGCCGGCCAGCAGCTTCGCGCAGGTTTCCTGGTCGGGATCGCCGGCGGTGATGAAGGTGACGAGGCCGGCGCGGCCTTCGGCCTTCAGCGCGGCAAAGCGTTTCTCGATGCGGCTCACGGCGTCATTCTTCCCCGTCATAGCTTCACCCCGAGCGCCTTGGCCACCGTATAGATGTCCTTGTCGCCGCGGCCCGACAGGCAGACGACCATCAGGTGATCCTTCGGCAGCGTCGGCGCCAGCTTGGCGACATGCGCCAGCGCATGCGAGGACTCGAGCGCCGGAATGATGCCCTCCAGGCGCGAGCAGAGCTGGAAAGCCTCCAGCGCTTCCGCGTCGGTGGCCGAGACGTAGTTGGCGCGGCCGACGTCATGCAGCCAGGCATGCTCCGGGCCGATGCCGGGATAATCGAGGCCGGCCGAGATCGAATGCGCTTCGGTGATCTGGCCGTCGGCATCCTGCAGCAGGAAGGTGCGGTTGCCGTGCAGCACGCCGGGCACGCCGCGCGCCAGCGAGGCGGCGTGCTTGGACGTATCGAGGCCCTCGCCGGCGGCCTCGACCGCATAGATCTGCACGCTGCGCTCGTCCAGGAAGGGATGGAACAGGCCCATGGCATTCGAGCCGCCGCCGATGCAGGCCACCAGGCTGTCGGGCAGGCGGCCTTCCTTTTCCATGATCTGCCGGCGGGTTTCGTTGCCGATCACCGACTGGAAGTCGCGCACCAGCATCGGATAGGGATGCGGGCCGGCCACCGTGCCGATGATGTAGAAGGTGTCGTGCACGTTGGTGACCCAGTCGCGCAGCGCCTCGTTCATCGCATCCTTCAGGGTGCGCGAGCCGGATTTCACGCTGCGCACTTCGGCGCCCAGAAGGCGCATGCGGAAGACGTTCGGCTGCTGGCGCTCGATATCGACTTCGCCCATATAGATGACGCAGGGCAGGCCGAAGCGGGCGGCCACCGTCGCGGTCGCCACGCCATGCTGGCCGGCGCCGGTTTCGGCGATGATGCGCTTCTTGCCCATCCGTTTGGCCAGCAGAATCTGGCCGATGCAGTTGTTGATCTTGTGCGCGCCGGTATGGTTCAGCTCTTCGCGCTTGAGATAGATCTTGGCGCCGCCGAAATGCTCGGTGAGCCGCTCGGCGTAATAGAGCGGGCTGGGGCGGCCGACATAATCCTTCAGGAAGTAATCCATCTCGGCCTTGAAGGCCGGATCGCTCTTGGCGGCCTTGTAATGCCGCTCGAGATCGAGGATCAGCGGCATCAGGGTCTCGGCGACGAAGCGCCCGCCGAACATGCCGAAATGGCCGCGCTCGTCGGGGCCGGAGCGATAGGAATTCAGCGCCGTCATGCGATCATCCTCACTGCAGGCCTTTCGCCGCCTTGAGAAAGGCGGCGATCCTGGCCGGATCCTTCTTGCCCGGCGCGCTTTCCACGCCGGACGATACGTCCACCGCCTTGGCGCCGGACAGCTTGACGGCGGTGGTCAGATTCTCCGGCGTCAGGCCGCCCGACAATATCCAAGGGCGGTTGAACTGCGCGCCCTGCATGATCGTCCAGTCGAAGCTGACCGCGTTGCCGCCCGGCCGGTTCGCGCCTTTCGGCGGACGCGCATCGAACATCAGCCAGTCCACGGCATCCTGATAGTCTTTGGCCATAGCGAGGTCGGCCGGGGTTTCGACCTTGATCGCCTTGATGATCGGCAGGCCGAAATAGATGCTGATGGCGCGGCAGCGATCGGGCGTCTCGTCGCCGTGCAATTGCAGCAGATCGAGCCGCGCCTTGGCCAGGATCTGGTCGAGGAAATCGGTCTCCGGATCGACGAAGACGCCCACGCGATCCGTGCCGGTGGGCATGGCGCGCAGCAGGTCCTCGGCCTGTTCCGCCGTCAGATTGCGCGGCGAGGGTGGATAAAACACGAAGCCGCACATATCGGCGCCGTTCTCCAGCGCCGCTTGCAGCGCCGCATGGTCGGTGATGCCGCAGATCTTGGTGAAAACGCTCATGGCTACGCCGCCTCGGCCAGTTCCCGCGCGATCGCCTGCGCCGCCGCCTCGGGACTGGCGGCCTCGGTGATCGGCCGGCCGATGACGAGGTGATCGGCGCCCAGCCGGAAAGCCTCGCCCGGGGTCATGACGCGCTTCTGATCGCCGGCCGCCGCGCCTTTCGGGCGGATGCCCGGCACCACCAGCTTGAAATCCGGGCCGCAGGTGGCGCGCAGCATCTCGATCTCGGTGGCGGCGCAGATCACGCCATCGGCGCCGTTGTCCTGCGCCAGCTTCGCCAGCCGCACGACCAGGGCGCTGACATCGCCGGACACGCCGATGGCGGCAAGATCGCCCGCATCCAGCGAGGTGAGCACGGTCACGGCCAGGATCAGGGGGCGCTGGCGGCTTTCCCGGGCGGCTGCCACGGCCGCCTTGATCATCGCCGGCCCGCCCGCCGCATGGATGGTGAGCATCATCGGCCCCATCGCGGCCGCGGCCGAGCGGACGGCGCCGGCCACCGTGTTCGGGATGTCGTGGAATTTCAGGTCGAGAAACAGCGGCGTTCCGGCCGGCAGCACGGCGCGGACCTCGGCCGGGCCATGCGCGGTGAAGAATTCCTTGCCCAGCTTGACGCCGAAGCCGGCGGCGGCGGCGGCGCGGGCGCAGCGCACGGCATAGGCCAGTTCAATGGTGTCGATGGCGCAGAAAACGGGGGCAAGGGGGGCAGCTTTTGTCATCGGCCGGGCTTATAGCCCAAACGCCCGGTGGAGTCTCCCCTCCGGCGATGTCGATTGGCGGCGGTTGGAATCATTTATGGAGTCATTTATGGGCGGAAACCGCGGAATTCGGCACTCCGCCGGGGCCCGGGGCCAGCGCTCCGGCGAGGGCCCGGGCCAGGGCCTCGGCCCAGCAGCCATAGCCGGTATCGTTCATATGCAGGCCGTCCGGTGCCAGCATGTCGGCCGGGCGGAGCTGGCCCGAGTCCTGCCAGTGCTTCATCGCCCCGAAGCGCTGGAACAGGCCGACCTGCAGCTCCGCCGCGACGCCGCGCAGCAGGGCCTCCATGGCCGCATGGTCGGGATCGCGCAGCACCTTCGGCGCATATTGCAGGTCGATCAGCACCACATCGGCGCCGCCGGCCTTGAGTTCGGCCACCGCCTGGCGGAGGCCGCCGGCATAACGCCCGATCCCGTCGGAGCGCAGCACCGCATTGGTGCCGAGCTGCCAGAGGATGAGGTCGGGTTTCAGATCCGTCACGTCCCGGCGCAGCCGCTTGCGCATGTCGTCGATCGTTTCTCCGCCGATGCCGCGGTTGACCATCTTGACCGTTGCGATGCCGAGATAGCGCGGCCAAAGCCGGGCAAGCTGCGCGGGATAGGCATGCGCGGCGTCGCTGGCGCCGGCGCCCTGCGTCGAGGACGAGCCGAAGGCGACGACGGTGACCGCTTCGCCGCGGGCGATGCGGGCGGCGACATGCGGCAGCGGCTGGCCGAGATCGAGCAGGGCCGCGGGGGTCTCGCAGCGCGGCGTCGCCGCCAGGTCCGCCGCCTCGACATTGGCGGGCAGCAACAGCAGCAGGAGGAAGACCTGGATGCCGCGCCTCACTGGCCGCCGCCCTCCCGGGCCGGTGCCGCGGCGCGGACGATCAGGCCGGCCAGCAACTCGGCCAGGCAGCGATTCTCGGCTTCCGCCTCGCGCATCTGCATCGCCTGATCGGCATGACGCAGATCGAAAACGTCGTTTTCGTCCCAATGCCGCATGATGTCGTAGCGCGGAAACACCAGGGCGTTGTAGCCGCCGGCGATCTGGCCCATGACGTCGTCATAGGGCGCGGCGTCGATCAGCGCCGAAAGGCGCGCGCGGTATTGCGGCGCGATCAGCACGACATCGATATTGGACGCCTTGAGCGCCTGCAGCCCGTTTTCCAGCGCGGCGCCGAACAGGTTGATGTCGATTTGCTGCGCCGCATCGACATTGCCGGTCTGCCACAGCAGCAGATCGGGCTTCGCGGCGGCGATGCCGGTCCGGATGCCATCCGCCATCTGCTCGGCGGTCAGCCGGCGCGCCGAGCGGTTGTCGATCTTCAGCCGCAAGCCCGGCAGTTTGGCCTCCAGCGCGGCGGGCAGGCTGGCGATATAGGATTTCGGCATGCCCTGGCGTGCCGGCGTTACCGACGAGCTGCTGCCCAGCACGATGACATGGACTTCCTCATGGGCGGCGATGCGGGCCGCCACGCCCGGCAGCGGCGCATCGACGAAGGTCAGGCTTTCCGGCGCCGCGCAGCGGTCGCCGGCCGCGGCGGCATCCGCTGCCCGGGCCGCGCCAGTCACCAGCCCTGCCAGCAGCCCGCCCGTCAGCAGGCAGAGTACCGCCAGGATCGTCGCTCTCATGTCTTGGCCGTCCTCCCGGCGATGTCGGCGCGCGCCTCGCCCTCGGCCCCCAGCAGCCCGGCGAGAGCGATCATCAGGCCGATCCCGGCGAAACTTACGATCACCTGGGCCGGCAGGCCGGGGGAAATCTCGGTCAGCACGAAATGCGCCGCGAAGGACAGGAAGATGCCGGTGCAGAAGACATGCAGCGAATGCTGGCCGCACAGGATCACCGGCCGGGCGAGGCGCCAGCGCAGAAAGCCGCTGTCCGGCCGGACCAGCAGGATGGTGAGATAGGCCAGGGCGAGGAAATGCAGAAGCCGCAGCAGGTCCAGCTCGGTCTTGTCGATGGGATAGATCAGGCGGGCGAACCAGCGCGGCATGTAGGCCGCCCAGGGCGGATGCAGCCAGGTCAGCACGATCAGGAAGGCGAAGGCCAGGTAGCCGGCTGCCGCGGCGGCGAACGGCCGCCTGGGCAGGCCCTGCCAGGGCGCATCGGCGCGGCGCATCGCGCACCAGGCGCCGAGCACGAACAGGAACTGCCAGGCCAGCGGGTTGAAGAACCAGCCGCCGCGCGGATAGGCCGGCAGGTTCCAATGGGTGAACTGCACCGCCAGCCACAGAAGGAAGGAGGCGGCCAGCACGAGGCGCGGCCAGCGCAGCAGTGCCCACATGATCGGCGGGAAGGCCAGCATGAGCGCGATATACATCGGCAGCACGTCCATGTTGACCGGCTTGAACTTGAGTATCAGCGCCTGCAGCATCAGCATCTGCGGCGCCTCGAAGAAGCCGCCGATGTTCATCTCCTCGGCCAGGGCCTCGTTGTAGCGGACGCTCAGATAGGCGAGCAGCACGGAATAGCCCGAGATGAAGACGAAAATCTCGGTGGCGTCGCTGAAGCCGTAATTGCGGTTCGAAATCCAGCTCACCACGTTGTTGGGGATGTGGTTGAGGAAGATGAAGAACAGCGCCATGCCGCGAAAGAAATCGAGCCGCAGATCGCGCGGCTTCTTCGCGGGCGCTGAGGTTGCAGTGGCGGCGGCAACGGGCGGGGCGGCGGAAGCCATGCAAGGATGTTTCCTGATCCTTCGGCCTGATCCTCTGGCCGGCATTATCGGGAAAGGCTAAAGTGCCGGCAATCCTCGCGCCCGCTTTTCCCCTTTTTGCCGGTTTTCCCATGCGAAAGCTTCTGCTTCTCTGCGCCTTGCTCGCCAGCGCCCCCGCCCATGCGGCCGCCGGTCCGCCGGCCGATCCTCTCGCCCTGGCGATGTCCAGCCATGCGGTGATCCTGATGTATCACCGCTTCGGCGAGGACGGCATTCCCTCGACCAATATCCGGCTCGAGCAGTTCGACGCCCAGCTCGCCGCGCTCGCCGCGGGCAAATACCATGTCCTCGGCCTGCCCGAGATCGTCGCCCGGCTGAAAAAGGGCGAGCCCTTGCCCGACCGGACCGTGGGCCTGAGCGCCGACGATGCCTATGCCTCGTCCTTCACCGAGGCCTGGCCAAGGCTGAAAAAGGCCGGGCTGCCATTCACCCTGTTCGTCGCCACCGAGCCGGTCGATCAGAAATTGCGCGGCTATCTGACCTGGGATCAGATCCGTCGGATGAAGGCCGAGGGCGTCACTATCGGCGCCCATGGCAATGCCCATCCCAGCCTGCCGGCAATGACGCCGGAAGCGATGCAGGCCGATCTGGAAACCTCGATGCGGCGCTTCCGCGAGGAGCTGGGCGAAACGCCGAAGCTGTTCGCCTGGCCGTTCGGCGAATGGGATGCCGCCAGCATGGCGGTGCTGCGCGGCTTCGGCTATGCGGCGGCCTTCGGCCAGCATTCCGGCGTGGCCTATGCGGGACATGGCATGTTTTGGCTGCCGCGCTTTCCGATGAACGAGCATTACGGCAGCCTCGACCGCCTGCATCAGGCCGTCGAGGCCTTGCCGCTGCCGGTCAGCGATATCACGCCGCAGGACGTGCTGATCAGGCTGGGCCAGACGCCGAATCCGCCGGTGCTCGGCTTCACCGTGGCGCCCGGCGTCGAGCGGCTGAAGCAGATGCGCTGCTATACCGGCCCGGGCGAGGCCGTCGCGATCACGGATCTGGGCGGGCAGCGCTTCGCCGTGACGCCGCCCAAGGCCTTCGCGCCGCCGCGCGAGCGGATCAGCTGTACGGTGCCGACGCAGGAGCAGGGCCGTTTCCGCTGGTTCGGCATCCAGTTCACCGTCCAGAAATAATGAGTCGGAAATAGCCTAACCCGCTGGTTTGGCTGGGCGGGTCGGCGGCGGCCGCGCGCCATCCGGTGCGAGCCAATTGCAGCCCATTCCGGCCAATAGCCGGCCAATGCGACGCCAGTTCCATGCCGATTCGAGGCCAGTGCGATGCCCGATCTGCCGCAGCCCGGCGCGCCGACCGGCTGGCCGGGCGGCGAACTGGAGCGCGGCATCCGCCGCTATCAGAAGACGCGGGGCGTCGCGCCGGACGGCGTGCTGCTGCCCCTGCCGGAGGGCGGCGTTGGCGCCGATGGCGCGGGCGAGACGCTGGCGGCCCTGCAAGCCGGGCTGGGCGGCAGGCTAGAGGGCTATGACGCGCCGCCGCCCGAGGAGGTCGACGTCTTCCATGACGCGCATGCGCGCAACGATGCGGATGCGCCGCCGTGCTCGACCATCGTCACGCCCGCCACCGCGGCTTCGGACGACACCGGCCAGGCCAGGCATCCCGTCGGCGTGCGCACGCCAGCGAGTGGCCGGGCTCCGAGCGCGCAGGGCCAGCCGGCGATGACGAAGCCGGGCCAGCAGGAAGCCGTTCTGCCGGCTGCGCTGGTACCGGCCCCGGCCGAAAGTTTTTCCGATGCTGCGCTATTATGCCAGCCCGAAACGGGACCAGATCCATTCGCCTGAGCCGCTCGACATCACCATCCATCGCCATGTTTTCGATGTCGAAACCGCCCGCTCCGGCGGCCGCGTGATCGGCACTTTCGACGAGACCTGGCAGCCCGACATCCGGCGCGTCGCCAATTCGATCCGCCCGGGAGAAGAGCAATGGGCCATTGTGAACAACAATGAGAACAATCCCAGTTTCATGATCCAGATGTGGCATCGGTATTCGCCGGAGCAGCTGAAGACGGCGACATCGATGAAGCACAACGACATCTTCTTTTACCGCGATCCGGGCAACAAGGAGCATGACCTGCTGTCGCGGCGTTTCTATCGCCTGTTCGGCAAGTTCGCGACCAACAGGGATCAGACCAGCTTCTGGATGCCGGAGCGGAGATTCTGGTCGGAGCAGAAGAAAGGCTCGCTGTTCTGGCTCGGATACGATGCGATCCGCTGGGCGAAGGAAGATCCGCAGCGGGTGTTTTTCTATAACACGAACGGTTGGGCTTTCCGGCCGGACGATGCCGGCGTGATCAGACAGGCGGCGGCAGATTGATGGCACCGCCGCCGCCGCATCCGACGGTGCGGTTCCGGCTCGGCGTTGCGGTCTGGACCATGCAGGGGCCGCCGCATCACGGCGTCGGCGAGGTCGATTTCTACGCCACGCCGAAGAACAAGGAGCAGGCGGCGCTTTCTGCATTTCAGCGGCAATTCCGGCCTGCGGCCGGTGGATGCGACGGCGAAAGTCATTCCGTTCAGGACGGCCGATGCAGGATGAGGGACAGCGCATGACGCCGATGACGCATCCGGGTTGAGCCGCCATGACGGCCGTCCCTGGTTCCGTTCGCGCCGGCTCTGCGGTTCCGCCAATGCGCGGGCGGCGATGATCCGCCGTGCCATGAAGGCTCGGGAGGAGCCGGGTTGAGCCCGGTCAGTACGCCCCCGGTCAATACGTCAGGGCGCAGCCGTCCTTGCGCGGATCCGAGCCGGCCTGCAGCACGCCGTTCTCGGCATCGATCATGATCGCCTGGCCGCCGCCATGCGGCATCTCGGCCATCTTGATCTCATGCCCCAGCGCCGCGAGGCCCTGCAGCACTTCGGGGCGGATGCCGCGCTCGGCCTCGAACTTGCCCGAGATATGGAAGCCGCGGGCGCAGTCGATCGCTTCCTGCACGTTCATGCCGTAATCGACGATATTGGTCAGCACATGCGCCTGGCCGACCGGCTGGAAACCGCCGCCCATCACGCCGTAGGACAGCCAGGGCTTGCCGTTCTTCAGCGCCATGGCGGGGATGATGGTATGCAGCGGCCGCTTCAGGGGCGCCACGCAATTGGCATGCGCCGGATCGACCCGGAAGCCGTAGCCGCGATTCTGCAGCAGCACGCCGGTCTTCGGGCTGCACAGCCCGGTCCCGTAGGGGAAGAACAGCGAATTGATGAAGGAGCAGACATTGCCCTCGGCATCGGCCACCGTGATGTAGACCGTGTCGCGATAGACGAAACCGCCGACCGGGCCCGGCGCGGCCATGGCCTTTTTGAGGTCGATGCGGCCGCGCAGCTCGTCGGCGAAGCGCATCGACAGCAGCCTGTCGATCGGCACATCGGCGAAGGCGGGATCGGCCACGTAAGTGTCGCGCGCCTGGAAGGCGAGCCGCGTGGCTTCCGCTTCGATGTGGAACCGCTCGACGCCGACCGGATCGTATCTGCCCAGGTCGAAGCCGCTCAGGATGTTGAGCATCAGCAAAGTGATGATGCCGACGCCGTTGGGCGGAATCTCCAGCAGCTCGACATCCCTGTAGCGCGTCGAGATCGGATCGACCCAATAGGCTTCCTGGCCGGCGAAATCCTCCAGCGTATGGGTGCCGCCCAGGCTTTGCAGATAGGCGACCATGTCCTCGGCGACCCAGCCGGTATAGAAACCGTCGCGGCCTTTCTCCGCGATGGCGCGGAATACCTTGGCATGCTCGGGCTGGCGGAAGACCTCGCCGGCCTTCGGCGCGCGGCCGTCCTTCAGCCACATGCGGGCGGAATTCGGGTCGGTCTGCAGCTTGGCCTCGTTGCGCTGCCAGTCGGTGCCGACGCGCTCGGTGATGGCGAAACCCTCTTCGGCATGGCGGATCGCGGGCTGCAGCAGATCGGCAAGCGGCATGCGGCCGAAGCGCTTGTTCAGCTTGCTCCAGGAATCCACCGCGCCCGGCACGGTCACGGCATGGACCGAGGTCAGGCCGATCTCCTTGATGCCCTGTTCGAGCAGCCATTCGCAGGACAGGCCCCTCGGCGCGCGGCCCGAGCCGTTCAGACCATAGACCTTGCCGCCCTTGGTGATGTCGGTGCCCGCCGGCGCGTAGAGCACGAAATTGTCGCCGCCGATGCCGGTGGAGCCCGGCTCGACCACGCATTGCACGGCGCAGGCGGCGATGGCGGCGTCGGCGGCATTGCCGCCGCGGCGCAGGATTTCGATGGCAGTCAGCGTCGCAAGGCTGTGCGAGGTGGCGGCGGCGCCGTTCCGGCCCATCACGACCGAGCGGCCAGGCAATTGCAGATCACGCATGAGGCTTGGGGACTCCGGGGAAGATCAGGACCCGGAGCTTATGCCGGACGCGCCGTCATGGAAAGCCAGGAGTCGAACAACAAAACGTCACCCCGGCGCCCGCCAGGAAAATGGCGCCGGGAAAATGGTGCCGGGAAAATGGTGCCGGGACGGCGCGGCTAGATGTCGTCGCGCCGGGCGCGCTGTTTGGCGAAGGCATCCGCCGCGGCGGCTTCCTCGCGCTCGCGCGCCTTGCGCTGGTAGAGCTGGTCGCGGCCCGCCTGGTACTGTACCGGCCAGTGGATGCCGCGCCAGTCGTAATCGGCGGCGGCATGCAGGGTGAAGTACGGGTCGGCCAGATGCGGCCGGGCCAATGCGCAAAGGTCCGCGCGGCCGGACGCCACGATGGTATTCACCTGATCGGCCGTGGTGATGGCGCCCACCGCCATGGTGGCGATGCCGGCTTCCTGGCGGATCGCATCGGCGAAGGGCGTCTGGAACATGCGGCCATAGACCGGCCTGGCCGCGGCCGAGGTCTGGCCGGCGGAGACATCGACGAGATCGCAGCCATGCGCCTTCAGCATCCTGGCGATCTGGACGGAATCGGCGATGGTCAGCCCCTCGGGCACCCAGTCGACCGCCGACAGCCGCACCGAGATCGGTCGCTCGGCCGGCCAGACGGCGCGGACCGCATCGAAGATCTCGAGCGGAAAACGCATGCGGTTTTCCAGGCTGCCGCCATAGGCATCGCCGCGCCGGTTGCTGAGCGGGGAGATGAAGCTGGAGAGCAGGTAGCCATGCGCCATATGCAGCTCGAGCAGATCGAAGCCGGCGTCGATGGCGTGCCGCGCCGCCGCGATGAAGTCGTCGCGGACCGCGTCCATGTCGTCCCGGTTCATCTCGCGCGGCACCTGGCTATGCGGCAGATAGGCAAGCGGCGAGGGAGCGACGATCTCCCAGGCGCCCTGCGGCAGCGGCTCGTCATAGCCGCCCGACCAGGGCAGGCAGGTGGCGCCCTTGCGGCCGGCATGGGCAAGCTGGATGCCGATCTTCGCCTCGCTATGCGCGTGCACGAAATCGGCGATGCGCCGCCAAGCTTTGGCATGCATGGGACTCCACAGGCCGGCGCAGCCGGGCGTTATGCGGGCCTTCGGCGCGATGTCGGTCATCTCCGTCATCACCAGCCCCGCGCCGCCGATGGCGCGGCTGCCCAGATGCACCAGGGTCCAGTCGTTCGGCAATCCGTTCTCGGCCGAATACTGGCACATCGGCGAGACCACGACGCGGTTGGCCAGGGTCAGGCCGCGCAGCTTGAACGGCGTGAACATCGGCGGCGGCGGCGCGGGCGATGGCGGCAGGCTCAGGCCCTGTTCGCGCTGCACCTTTTCGGCAAACCAGCGGTCGATCGCGGCGACGAAAGCCGGATCGCGCAGGCGCAGATTGTCGTAGGTGATGCGCTTGGACCGCGACAGCAGGCTGAAGGCCAACTGGATCGGCTCGAAACCGCGATAGCGATCGGTATGCTCGAACCATTCGAGCGACAGCTGCGCCGCATGCTGCAGGATCGAAACTTCGGTCTGCCGCGCCTCTTCGAATGCCCGCAGCGCCGCCGGCAGCGAATTATGGCCGCCATGCAGGGCGCGGTTGAGCGCGATGGCGTCTTCCATCGCCAGCTTGGTGCCGGAGCCGATGGAAAAATGCGCCGTATGCGCCGCATCGCCGATCAGCACCACATTGTCGTGCACCCAGCGCTCGCATTTGATGGTGGGGAATGTCCGCCAGATCGAGCGGTTGCTGAGCAGCCTATGGCCATCGAGATGCCTGGCGAACAGCGTCTGGCAATAGGCCAGCGTGTCCTCCTCGCTCGCCCGGTCCAGCCCGGCGCGTTGCCAGGTCTCCTCGGTGGTTTCGACGATCCAGGTCGACAGCCCCTTCTCGAAACGATAGGCATGCACCTGGAACAGGCCATGCCGGCTGGCCTCGAAGATGAAGGTGAAGGTATCCAGCGGCAATGTCGTGCCGAGCCAGACGAATTTGTTGCGCCGCCAGTCCAGGCTGGGCCGGAACCGATCCTTCCAGGTCTCGCGGATCGCGCTGTTGATGCCGTCGGCGCCGACCAGCAGATCGCAGTCGCGCCGCAGCCGCTCGAAATCGGCCTGTTCGCTCTGAAAGCGCAACTCGACGCCATGCGCCTGGCAGCGTTCCTGCAGGATCTGCAAAAGACGCTTGCGCGCCAGGCCGCAGAAGCCATGCCCGCCGGAGCGGATGCGCTCGCCGCCGGCGAGGACGTCGATCTCGTGCCAGTAGGAGAAGCTGTCGCGGATGGCGTGATAGGTCTCGGTATCTTCGGCCAGGAACTGGTTCAGCGTCTCGTCGGAGAAGACCACGCCGAAGCCGAAGGTATCGTCGGGGCGGTTGCGCTCATGCACCGCGATTTCGTGCCGGGGATCTGCCTTCTTCATCAGCAGGGCGAGATAGAGGCCGGCCGGGCCGCCGCCGACAATCGTCACGCGCATGGCATTCCTCGTCGGATCGCAGGGCACAGGCGCCTGCCTGCGCCGGAATTATTTTATATCTAAAATAATTCCGGCTGACAAGGAGAGCCGGCCGAGGCTAGCGGGCGCGATGGGCGGTCAGGCCGAACCCGATCAGCGCCAGGCCGAGGCAGGCGCGGGCGAGATAGCCGGGCGCGACCGGAATGAAGCCGAGATAGCGGTAGCGGGCGAACTCGGCCAGGGCGAAGGCCAGCGTGCCGAGCAGAAGCCAGCGCCCCGGCGCCGGCCGCCGCCGCAGGCCGATGACGGCGGCGATCAGCATGACGCCGAGCAATATGAGCGGGACCGGCAGGCGTCCCATCGGGATGCGGTCCGCCGCGACCGCCACCAGCAGCGCCAGGGCGACGGCGGTGAAGATGGTCAGGCGCGGCGAACTCGGCGGCAGGATCAGGCTGAAGACGGCGCCAAGCGCCAATCCGAACGCGCCGGCGGTGAAGGCGAGATAGCGCAGATCCCCTTCCAGTCCCGCGAAGGCGGACAGGCCGATCATATCGGTGAATTCCGCCGCGGCCACAGCGGTGAAAAGGACGGCGCCGACGCCCCAGAACAGGGCGGCCGGCAGCGAGCTGCGCGCCACGAGAATGAGACAGGCAATGCCGCCGGCCAGATAGGCGGCCTGAGCGATCAGGGCGATACTGAGCATGCCGGCACTATGGCCAGCCCCGATTATCGCCGCAAGCATCGATGAACAGGCGAAAAACCGCCCATGCGGCGGGGTTGACGGGTGCCGGGGCGGGGGCTATAACCCCCGCCTCGATTTCGCCGCAAGGCAACGTCAACCATCGGAAATCGCAAAGCATGGCTCAGCATAAGTCCGCGGAGAAGCGCGCCCGCCAGACCAAGAAGCGCACGGTCGTCAATCGCGCTCGCCGCAGCAAGGTGCGGACGGCAGTGAAGAAGCTCGAAACCGCAATCGCGAGCGGCGACAAGACGGCGGCCCAGGCCGCTTTCAAGGAAGCGCAGCCGGCGCTCGACAAGAGCGTGAGCAAGGGCGCTGTGAAGCGTCGCACTGCCTCGCGCAAGCTGTCGCGGCTGAACGCTCGCATCAAGTCTATGGCTTGAGCCTCGGCGACCGCGCCGAGCGCAATCGATTTTTGTGCGTCGACGTCGCCTCGCTCGAAGGAGCGAGGCGATGTTTTTTTATGCGCATGCTTTCTTAGGCGCGGGCTTTTTTATGCGCGTGCGAAACGCGGCAAAAACGACGGTGCGTTCGCGTACGTTTTCGCAAAGGTGATTAATCCATGCTCCATTCCATGGCGACGAACTGCGTTTGGCAAGTTCCAATTCTGCAACATGGAAAAAATTTTTCGGGGAGTCTTCATCTGTCCGCTTGCGTGGCCCCTTCGATTTCCCTTTAATGCCTCCGCTGTCGCGCGGTGAAAGCTGGTCGGCGAATGATGGCGAGGCGCAAAATTGTTGCGTGGAGCGAGCCAGAGAACCGGTGGGATTGGGCGACAGGACGCGTGACGGAATATCAAGATTGAATAACAAACAAACGTGGCGCGAGGTTGGGGATGTTGGCTTCGGTGAAGGCGGGGGACGATGACTATGCAGGTGATGTTGCGACGACCGAAGCCTGGAACCAACTTTCGAACGATCCGAACGCTCAACTAATAGACGTCCGTACCCAACCAGAATGGACTTTCGTCGGCATGCCCGATCTGGGCAGGCTGGGGAAGCGGACCTTGTTTGTGTCATGGCAGCTGTATCCTGAGATGAGCCCGAACCCGCGTTTTATTGATGATTTGCGTGACCACGGTATCAAGGCCGGGCAGGCGCTGTATTTCCTCTGCCGTTCGGGTGGTCGCTCGCGGGCTGCGGCGAAGGCCATGACGGCCGCCGGCTTCGGGCCTTGCTACAATATCGCGGGCGGGTTTGAGGGCGATCTCGATGCCGACAAGCATCGGGGGCAGTTGGGCGGCTGGAAGGCGGCGGGCCTTCCCTGGGTCCAGAGTTGAGGGCCTGGCCATGTCGAAGTCGTCTCAACCTCAGCCGCAACCTGTCTCCCTGTCAGCGATGGCGCACAGCGCCGGCGCAGGCGATGCGCTGGATGCGCAATGGCAGCGCGTCCGCGCCCGGTTGCGAGTGTCATTTGGCGATGCTGCGTTCAATTCGTGGTTGAAGCCCGTCGTGCTTGCCGATGAAGGCCTGGCGCAGGATGGCGACGTCCATCTCGCCGTGCCGACCCGCTTCATGCGGGACTGGGTGGCCAATCATTACAGCGAGCGCCTGCGCGAGATCTGGCGCCTGGAAAACGCCTCGGTGCGCCGGGTCGTCATCCATGTGCGGCCGACCGGCGCCACGCAGCCGCCGCAGGCCAAGGTCGCCCCGCTCGGGGACAGCTTGCCGGTGGCGGGGCGCCCTCCCATGGCCGACCGCATGGCGGCCGCCGGCCTGCAGGTCCGCGAGATGGACGATGTCGAGCGCGAATTGTCCGCGCCGCTCGATCCGCGCTTCACATTCGACAGCTTCATCACCGGAAAGTCGAACGAGCTGGCGCGCGCCGCGGCGCTGCGCGTCGCCGAAAGCCCGACGGTGACCTACAACCCGCTGTTCCTCTATGGCGGCGTCGGCCTGGGCAAGACGCATTTGATGCATGCAATCGGATGGCATATCCGCCAGCGCTTTCCCGAGCGCCGCGTGGTGTATCTGTCGGCCGAGAAGTTCATGTACCAGTTCATCCGGGCGCTGCGCTTCAAGGATACGATGGCGTTCAAGGAGCAGTTCCGCTCGGTGGATGTCCTGATGATCGACGACATCCAGTTCATCGCCGGCAAGGAAAGCACCCAGGAAGAGTTCTTCCATACCTTCAACGCGCTGTGCGATCAGAACCGGCAGATCATCGTCTCGGGCGACCGCTCGCCCTCGGACCTGGAAGGCATCGAGGAGCGCATGCGCTCGCGCCTGGGCTGGGGCCTGGTCGCCGATATCCATCCCACCGATTTCGAATTGCGGCTGTCGATCCTGCAGGCCAAGGCCGAGAAGAACGGCCTGAGCAACATCCCGCAGGAGGTTCTGGAATTCCTCGCGCGGCGCATCACGTCGAATGTGCGCGAGCTCGAAGGCGCGCTGAACCGGATTTCCGCCTATGCCAGCCTCGTCGGCAAGCCGGTGACGGTGACCTCGGCGCAGGAAGTGCTGCAGGATCTGCTGCGCGCCAACGACCGCAAGGTGACGATCGAGGAAATTCAGAAGCGCGTCGCGGAACACTATTCGATCCGCTTCGCCGACATGCATTCGCCGCGCCGCGCCCGCGCGGTGGCGCGTCCGCGGCAGGTGGCGATGTACCTCGCCAAGCAGCTGACCTCGCGTTCGCTGCCCGAAATCGGCCGCAAGTTCGGCGGCCGCGACCACACCACGGTGATGCATGCGGTGCGCAAGATCGAGGAATTGCGCGAGATCGACGCCGCCTTCGCCGAAGACATCGATTTGCTGCGCCGCAAATTGGAAGGCTGATTTTGTGAGTTTATCATTAATTTCAATATCTTATCATACTATTGGGGCCGCCGCGAGGCGGCCTTTCGCTTTTGCAAAAAGGGGGCCGGAAAGCCCCAAATCCCTCGCCTCCGATAGGGGGCTTTGGTATAATTGCGAGATTCGGTAACAGTGCCGAAAACAAAGAAAAACATCGTCGGTTTTCAACCATGAAACTCACCATTGAGCGCGCTGTTTTGCTGACCGCCCTGAGCCATGTTCAAAGCGTGGTGGAGCGCCGCAATACCATCCCGATCCTGTCGAATGTGCTGCTCGAGGCGGAGGGCGACCGGCTGGCATTGACCGCGACGGATCTCGATATCGCGGTCGTCGAGAAGCTGCCGGCGAAGGTGGCCAAGCCGGGCGCGACGACGGTCGCCGCGCATACGATCTACGATATCGTGCGCAAACTGCCTGACGGCGCCGAGGTCGAGTTGACATTCACCGCCGCCGAGCAGCGCCTGGATCTGCGCGCCGGCCGCTCCAGCTTCAAGCTGAGCTGCCTGCCGAAGGAGGATTTCCCGGTCATGGCCACCGGCGATCTGCCGCACAGCTTCGCGCTGGCGGCCGAGCAGTTGCGGCGGCTGATCGACAAGACGAAGTTCGCCATCTCGACGGAAGAGACCCGTTACTATCTGAACGGCATTTACGTGCATGCCGCTTCGAGCGCCGGCGTGCCGATGCTGCGGGCGGTGGCGACCGACGGCCATCGTCTGGCGCGCGTGGAAGTGCCGCTGCCGGCCGGTGCCGCCGGCATGCCCGGCGTGATCGTGCCGCGCAAGACCGTGACCGAACTGCGCAAGCTGCTCGAGGGCGGCTCGGCGGAGGTCAAGATCGAACTGAGCGACACCAAGATCCGCTTCACCTTCGGCGAACTGGTGCTGGTCTCGAAACTGATCGACGGCGCCTTCCCGGAATACGAGCGCGTCATTCCGCGCGACAACGACAAGGTCATGGAAGTCGACAGCAAGGCTTTTGCCGCCGCGGTCGACCGTGTCGCGACGATTTCGACCGAAAAGAGCCGCGCCGTGAAGCTGTCGCTCAAGCCCGACGGCATCGAGCTGTCGGCGACCAGTCCGGATCATGGCTCGGCTTCCGAGCAGCTGACGGCGGCCTACAGCGCCGCGCCGCTCGAGGTCGGTTATAATTCGCGTTACCTCCTCGACATTGCCAGCCAGATCGAAGGGGAGAATGCGCGCTTCCTGTTGGCCGATGCACTGGCGCCGACGCTTGTCCGCGATCCGAGCGACGACGGGGCGCTGTATGTGCTGATGCCCATGCGGGTCTGAGCTTGGTGAGCAGCGCGGTTCTCATTGCGGACAGGTCGTTGGAAACTACGGCGGCGGGCAGTACGGCCATTTTGTCCCTGGGCCTGCGCGATTTTCGAAATTACGCCGCGCTGAAACTGCGTCTTTCCGGCAGGCCGGTGGTGCTGACGGGTCCAAACGGCGCCGGCAAAACCAATATCCTGGAGGCGCTGTCCTTCTTCAGCCCGGGGCGCGGATTGCGGCGGGCCCGCCTGTCCGAGGTGAGCCGGCATGCCGGCACAGGCTGCTGGGCGGCCCATGCCGAGGTGGCCTGCGCGGTGGGGCCGATCGCCATCGGCACCGGGCTGGCGGAGCCGGCCGGCGCCGAGGATGGCGGCGAGCGGCGCATCGTGCGCATCAATGGCGAGCCGGCGGCGAGTGCCGCGGGACTGACCGAGTATCTCGACGTGGTCTGGCTGACGCCGCAGATGGACCGGCTGTTCGTCGAGGGCGTTTCGACACGGCGCCGGTTCATGGACCGGCTGGTCTATGGCTTGGACAGCGGTTACGCCCGGCAACTGGCGGCTTACGAAAGGGCCATGCGGGAGCGCAACCGGCTGTTGAAGCAGGGCGGCGCCGATCCGGCCTGGCTTACGGCGCTGGAAGGCCAGATGGCCGAGCATGGGCTGGCCGTGGCGGCCGCCAGGCGGGACGGCCTGGCGCGGATCGAAGCCGGCATGGCTCTGGCGGCGGGTCCGTTTCCGCGGGCCAGGCTGGCGGTCAGGGGCACCATCGAGGCCTGGCTCGAGGAGATGCCGGCCCTGGCGGCGGAGGAGAAATTCCGCGCCATGCTGCGCGAGCGGCGCAATATCGATCGCGATGCCGGCGCGGCGACCGAAGGGCCGCATCGCAGCGATCTGGCGGTCTGGCATGCCGAGAAGGCGCAGGCCGCCGAGCAATGCTCGACCGGCGAGCAGAAGGCGCTGCTGATCGCGATCACGCTGGCGAATGCCCGCCTGATCAGGGCGCGGCGGCAGATGGCGCCGCTGATGCTGCTGGACGAGGTGTCGGCGCATCTCGATGGCCGGCGCAGGGCGGCATTGTACGAAGAATTGCTCGCATTGGGCGGGCAGGCATGGTTGACCGGCACCGACGAGACCCTGTTCTCGGATCTCGAAGGGCGGGCCGAGTTTTTCACGGTGATGGATGGCGTCGTGACGCCAGGCCACGCCTAATGTCGAGGTAACACGGAAATGAGTGAAGCAGTGGCGCCGCGCAACAATGGCGAAACGTACGATTCCTCCGCCATCAAGGTGCTGAAGGGACTGGATGCGGTTCGCAAGCGCCCGGGCATGTATATCGGCGATACCGATGACGGCACCGGCCTGCACCACATGATCTACGAGGTGGTCGACAACGCCATCGACGAGGCCCTGGCGGGCTTTTGCGACGAGGTCTATGTCGGGCTCAATCCGGACGGCTCCTGCACGGTGCGCGACAATGGCCGCGGCATTCCGGTCGACATCCATCCCGAGGAGGGGGTCTCGGCGGCGCAGGTGATCATGACCCAGCTGCATGCCGGCGGCAAATTCGACCAGAATTCCTACAAGGTGTCCGGCGGCCTGCATGGCGTCGGCGTCTCGGTGGTGAATGCGCTGTCGATCTGGCTGGAGCTGCGCATCTGGCGCGGCGGCAAGGCCTATTTCATGCGTTTCGCCAACGGCGATCCGGAAGCGCCGCTCGCCGAGGTGGGCGTGGCGGACGGCAAGCGCGGTACGGAAGTGACCTTCCTGCCCTCGCCGGAGACCTTCACCAAGACCGAATTCGATTTCGCCACGCTGGAGCATCGGCTGCGCGAGCTGGCCTTCCTCAATAACGGCGTGAAGATCGTTCTGGAGGATCTGCGCGGCGTCGAGCCCAGGCATGTCGAGCTGCGCTACGAGGGCGGCGTCGAGGCTTTCGTATCCTATCTCGACCGCTCCAAGGTGGCGCTGCACAAGCCGCCGGTGGCGATCCGCGGCGAGCGCGACGGCATCGGCATCGAGATCGCGATGGAATGGAACGACGGTTATCACGAGACCGTCCTGTGCTTCACCAACAACATCCCGCAGCGGGATGGCGGCACGCATCTGGCCGGCTTTCGCGCCGCCCTGACGCGGTGCGTGAACAATTACGCCAATGAAAGCGGCATGCTGAAAAAGGAGAAGGTGTCGCTGTCCGGCGAGGATGCGCGCGAGGGCCTGACCTGCGTGCTGTCGGTCAAGGTGCCGGATCCGAAATTCTCCTCGCAGACCAAGGACAAGCTGGTCTCGTCGGAAGTGCGCCCCGCGGTGGAAGGCCTAGTCAACGAAATGCTGGCCGCCTGGTTCGAGGAGCATCCGTCCGACGCCCGCATGATCATCGGCAAGGTGGTCGAGGCGGCGGCGGCGCGCGAAGCCGCCCGCAAGGCGCGCGAACTGACCCGCCGCAAGGGGGCGCTGGACGTCTCGTCGCTGCCGGGCAAGCTGGCGGATTGCCAGGAGCGCGATCCGGGCAAGGCGGAACTCTTCCTGGTCGAGGGCGACAGCGCCGGCGGCTCGGCCAAGCAGGGCCGCAACCGCGCCTTCCAGGCGGTGCTGCCGCTGCGCGGCAAGATCCTGAATGTCGAGCGCGCCAGGTTCGACAAGATGCTGTCGTCGCAGGAAATCGGCACGCTGATTACGGCGCTGGGCACCGGGATCGGACATGACGATTTCGATCTGTCGAAGCTGCGCTATCACAAGATCATCATCATGACCGACGCCGATGTCGACGGCGCCCATATCCGCACCCTGCTGCTGACGTTCTTCTACCGGCAGATGCGGTCCCTGATCGATGCCGGGCATCTCTATATCGCCCAGCCGCCGCTCTACAAGGTCAAGCGCGGCCAGTCGGAGCGCTACCTGAAAGACGAGGCGGCGCTGGAAGAATATCTGATTAGCGAAGGCATCGACGGGGCGGTGCTGAACCTGCACGACGGCAGCCAGCGCGCCGGCCAGGACCTCAAGCTGCTGCTGGAACATGCGCGCATCGCCCGCGCGCTACTGAATGCGATCGGCAAGCGTTACAATCCCTGGATCGTGGAGCAGGCCGCCATCCTCGGCATGCTGCAGCCGGACGTGATGGGCGACGCGGCGAAGGCCGCGGCGGCGGCGGAATACCTCGCCCGGCGGCTCAATGCCCTGACGCCGGAACTGGAGCGCGGCTGGACTTGCCAGGCCGCCGGCGATGGCACGCTCACCGTCAAGCGCAGCCTGCGCGGCTATACCGAGACCTATGTCCTCGACGGCCAGCTCTTCCGCGCGGCGGAGGCGCGCCGGCTGAACGAGATGACCGGCGAGCTGCAACTGACCTATCTCAGCCCCGCCGAGCTGCGGCGCAAGGACGAGGTGCATGCCGTCCGCGGCCCGATCGACCTGCTCGAGCGCGTGCAGGCCGCCGGCCGGAAGGGCATCAGCATGCAGCGCTACAAGGGGCTGGGCGAGATGAACCCCGACCAGCTCTGGGAGACGACGCTCGATCCGAATGCGCGCAGCCTGCTGCAGGTCAAGATCGACCATGCCGAGGATGCCGACAACGTCTTCGAGACGCTGATGGGCGACGTGGTCGAGCCGCGCCGCGATTTCATCCAGAGCAATGCGCTGAACGTGGTGAATCTGGATATCTGAGCGCGCTGT
>NZ_DASVCJ010000021.1:0-11166 GCF_036381655.1 Ferrovibrio sp. | reverse complement strand
TCCGAAAGGCAGCTGAACGCAGTGTCGAGGCAACATGGCAACGTATCGGAAGCCTGCTGGACCGCTTCCCGCCACAGGAATGCGCAAACTATCTCAGGAACGCTGGCTATGCTTCGATCTAACGGGATTCCGGTCTAGTCGCGCTCCGCCATCCTTTTGCCGATCGCCGCTTTCCAGTAATCCGGGTCCTCATAGGCGGTCGGATCCGGCATGCCGGCGAGATGGAAGGCTTCGCGCCTCTCGACGCAGGTAGCGCAGCGGCCGCAATGCCGCTCGCCGCCCTTGTAGCAGCTCCAGGTCAAGTCATACGGCACGCCAAGGCGCACCCCCTCGCGGACGATGCCCGCCTTGTCGATGCCGACGAACGGCGCGTAAAGCTCGATCTCCCACATCCCTTCCAGTGCGCAGGCCTGCATGGCGCGGAAGGCATCGACGAAGGCCGGACGGCAATCGGGATAGATGAAATGGTCGCCGCTATGCACCGCGATGCCGACCGCATCGGCCTTGGCGCCGGCGGCGATGCCGAAGGCGATCGACAGCATGATCGCATTGCGGTTCGGCACCACCGTGGCCTTCATGTTGGCCTCGGCGTAATGGCCGTCCGGCACGGCAGTCTCGGAGCCGCCGATCAGCGCCGACGAAGTCAGGAAGCCGGCGAGGGCCTTGATGTCGACGACATCGTGGCGGGCGCCGAGCCGATCCGCGATGCGGGCGGCATGCTCGATCTCGCGCCGGTGGCGCTGGCCGTAGTCGAAAGAAACGAGGCGGCCGAGCTTGCGCTCGGCCGCCACTTTGTAGGCCAGCGTCACCGAATCGATGCCGCCGGAGCAGAGGACGAGGGTGTTTTTCATCCCCCCTATATGGACTTACGCTGCAGCGGTTGCAGCGGCGCCGACGGCTTTCTTTCTGCGCCGCATCTGCAGCCAGACAACGACGCCGAGCAGGAGCAGCGCCGGCAGCATGAACCAGTTGCGCGAGGGGCGGTCGGACGGCACGGCCACCGACAGAACCTTGTCGCCGGGCAGGATGCCATTCTTCGCCACCGGGCTGCCGAGCCTGACATTCATCACGGTGACGTCGCCGCCGAAGCTGCTGAGGGTGAGGCCCGCCGCCTTGAGCCGCTCGACGCCGGTTTTGCCCTTGCCCATATCGATGCGGATCAGCTTCTGGACGGTATCGCCCTTCATGTCCTGCGTCTCGATGCGCAGCCGCAGCGGATGGCCCGTCGGTGTGCGTTCGGCCTCGGCCATCACCTCGGAAGCGGGCTTGGCGACGTAGGGCTCGCTGATCCGATCGAGCCAGAAGCCCGGCCGGAACAGGGTGAAGCAGATCAGCAGCAGGGCCACCGTCTCATACCAGCGGTTCTTGACCAGGAACCAGTTCTGGGTGGCGGCGACGAAGGCCATCATGGCCAGGATCGAGCCGCCGAGCACGATCACGAGTTCGACCGGGCCGGGAATGTCGATCATCAGGAGCGTGCCGTTGAAGATGAAGATGAACGGCAGGAGCCCGGTACGGATTTCGTATTTGAAGCCCTGGAAGCCGGTCTTGACCGGATCGGCGCCGGAGATTGCCGCCGCCGCATAGGCCGCCAGACCGACCGGCGGTGTAACGTCCGCCATCAGGCCGAAATAGAAGACGAACATATGCACCGCGACCAGCGGCACGGCGAGGTCGTTCTGCGCCGCCAGGTTGACGATCACCGGCGCCATCAGGGTGGCGACCACCACATAGCTCGCCGTCGTCGGCATGCCCATGCCGAGCACGATGCAGATCGCCGCAGTCAGCAGCAGCATGATGATGATGTTGCCGTTGGACAAAAATTCCACCAGCTCGGTCATGACAAGGCCGATTCCGGTCAGCAGCACGACGCCGACGATGATGCCCGCCGTCGCCGTGGCGATGCCGACGGCGGTCATGTTGCGGGCCGCGGCCTCGAGGCCCTCGATCAGCTCGACGACGCCCTTGCGGAACTCCTGGCCCAGAATGGATTGCTTGCGGAAGAAGGCGGTCAGCGGCCGCTGGGTGACCAGCAGCAGGATCAGCGTCGCCGTGCCCCAGAAGCCGGACAGGCCGGGCGACAGTTCCTCGATCATCAGGCACCAGATCAGCACGCCGACCGGCAGCAGGAAATGCAGGCCGGTCCGTGCCGTTTCGGCGAAATTCGGCACTTCCAGGAAGCCCTTCTCGGGGTCGTCGAACGGCAGGTCGGGGTGCTTGGCGCGGTAGGCGACCAGCCCGACATAGCAGGCCAGCACAAGCGCGCCGGCAATCGGCGCCGCGGCGGCGCCGAAGACAGCCTTCATCCAGCCGAGCCCGAAATAGATCAGGCCGGCCAGCACGATGAAGCCGCAAATGCCCATCAGGCTGCGCATCAGCGCCGTGGTGAAGGGATGGCGCTGTTTCACCGGCAGGCCCTTGAGGCCCATCTTCATGGCCTCGATGTCGACGATGTAGAACAGCGAACCGTAGGTCAGCAGCGCCGGGAAGAAGGCATGCTTGACCACGTCGGAATAGGGGATGCCGACATATTCGGCGATCAGGAAGGCGGCGGCGCCCATCACCGGCGGCATGATCTGGCCGTTGACCCCGGCGGCGCATTCGATGGCGCCGGCTTTGGTGGCGCTGTAGCCGACCCGCTTCATCAGCGGAATCGTGAAGGTGCCGGTGGTCACCACGTTGGCGATCGAGGATCCGGAAATCATGCCGGTCAGGCCCGAGGCGACGACGCCGGCCTTGGCCGGGCCGCCGCGATACTTACCGAGCAGCGAGAAGGCGAGCTGGATGAAATAGCCGCCGGCGCCGGCACGCTCGAGCAGCGTGCCGAACAGCACGAACATGAACACCACGTTGGTCGACACGCCGAGCGCGACGCCGAAGATGCCTTCCGAGGTCAGCCACATCTGCGACGAGGCGCGCGACAGGCTGGCGCCTTTATGCGACAAGAGGCTCGGCAGATAAGGGCCGGCGAACATGTAGACGATCATCAGCAGCGAGATGATCGTGATGGCCGGGCCGACGGCGCGCCGCGCCGCTTCCAGCAACACCAGAACGCCGATCACGGTAACGACGATGTCGGCCGTATTCGGCAGGCCGGGCCGCTCGATCAGGTCGTAATAGAAGACGATGAGATAAAGCGATGCACAGGCGCCGGCGATGCCGATCAGCCAGTCGGTGAGCGGAATGCGATCGCGCGGCGAGCGCTTGAACGCGGGGAAGGTCGTCGCCGCCAGGAACAGCGCGAAGGCCAAGTGGATCGAACGGGCGAAATTGTCGGTGATGATGCCGAAATTCAAAATGTAGGGCAGCGGCGAGGCATACCAGAGCTGAAACAGCGACCAGGCGACGGCCACGATGAAGATGATGCGCGCCGCCGCGCCTTTGGGCTTGCGCCCGCCGGTATCGGCCTCGGCGACCATCTCGTTGAGTTTGTCGATGTCGAACTCTGCGCCGCCGGTCTTTTTATCCTGTGCCACGGCTACCCCCATCCCTGTATGCAAACGAACCTATACGCGTAATAAGAAGGGAGGCGCCAATGGCGCCTCCCTCGAAACCGGGCGGATTACATCCAGCCCTTTTCCTTGTAGTACTTCACCGCGCCCGGATGCAGCGGGGCGGTCAGGCCGTCCTTGACCATGTGCTTCGGATCAAGGTTGGCGAAGGCCGGATGCAGCTTCTTGAAGTCGTCGAAGTTTTCGAACACCGCCTTGACCAGCTGATAGACGACTTCATTGTCAACCTTGGTCGAGGTGACCAGCGTCGCCAGCACACCATAGGTCTTGGTCGGGTTCGGGTTGTTGGCGTACATGCCGCCCGGGATCGTGGCGTAGGCGTAGTAGGAATGCGCCTTTACCAGCTTGTCGACGGCCGGGCCCTGGAGCGGGATCAGCTTGGCGCCGCAGGCGGTGGTCGGATCCTGGATGTTGGCCGACGGATGGCCGACGCCGTAGAAGAAGCCGTCGATCTTGTTGTCGCACAAGGCCGGGCCGTGCTCGTCGGCCTTCAGCTCCGAGGCCAGCGAGAAGTCGGACAGCTTCCAGCCCATGGCGGCCAGCAGTTCTTCGAGCGAATTGCGGGTGCCCGAGCCGGCGTTGCCGACGTTGAAGCGCTTGCCCTTGAAATCCTCGAACTTGGTCACGCCGGCATCCTTGCGGGCCAGCACGGTGAACGGCTCCGGATGCACGGAGAAGACGGCGCGCAGATCCTTGAAGGGGCCGCCGTCCTTGAACTGCGCATGGCCTTCATAGGCATTGGCCTGCACGTCCGACTGGGCCATGCCGAAATCGAGTTCGCCTGCCTTGATCGTGTTGATGTTGTAGGCCGAGCCGCCGGTCGATTCGACCGAGCAGCGGATGCCGTGGGTCTTGCGGTCCTTGTTGAGCAGACGGCAGATCGCGCCGCCGGCCGCGTAGTACACGCCGGTCACCCCACCGGTGCCGATCGTGATGAATTTCTGCTGCGCGATGCCCGTGCCGGGCAGGGCGATCAGCAGAGCCGCACCCAGGACTCCCCCGAGCATGCGCTTCGCTGTGAACTGCGTCATTCTTATTCTCCTCCGTGGATTGCTGCGGTTTGCCGTTACGACGGCTGCACCGGGGCGCGCCCGGTCCTCAGACTATGGCCGGACCGCGCGCCCCCTGTGATAGCGGAAAGCCGAGGCCAACCGCCATGCGTATCGGTACCGATTCCATAACCTTGCGGTATGGAGACCGGAGCGGATCGATTCGTCAAGTCTCGTCACGGTCTGACGGACGCTGGAAGCGATGCGGAAACGGTTTTTTCCGTTTGTGCCAGCATGGCGATGAATTTGCGCGCTAAAACCGAGGCCGGCTGATGCTTGGCGCGTATAGTGTGCACTGCAAAATCAATCGCCGGGCTGAGCATGCGGACCGCCACCTGCTTCGGGTCATGCCCAGCGGCGGTATACTGATCGACAATGGCCGTGCCGGCGCCGCGGGCAACGAGCGAGAGCGCGATCTGGTTGGTTTTCACCTCGACGATGGGCTGCAGATCGACCCCGGACAGTTTCAGTGCCGTGCTGAAGGCCGAGCCGAGCGGATCGTCGCTGCGCAGGCCGATGAAGGGATGTTTGCGAAACCAATCAAATTTCACAGTTGCAGGAAGCCGATTCTCCATAGCCTTGGGGAAGATGCCGTAGAACTGCGCCGAGGCGAGCGGCTGCACATCGAGGCCGGGATGGGCCTGAATGTCGAAGCCGATGCCGATATCGACCTCGTGATTGAGGACGACACGGACCAGGTCGGCATATTGGCGCGTCTCCACCTCGAAGCTGACATCGGCATGCTTCTGGCGGAAGCGCGAGATCGCCAGTGGCACCAGATCGATGCAGAGCGCCGGCGCCGCGGCGATGCGTAGATGGCCGCTGGTGGCGGCGCCGAGATTGCGCGACAGTTTGCGCAGGTTTTCCAGGCCGCTGATGATGCGTTCGCTTTCGGCATGCAGGACCTCGCCCTCGCGGGTCGGCATCAGGCGGCCTTTGACCCGGTCGAACAGCTTGTAGCCGAGCTGATCCTCGGCGCGCAGCAGGAGCCGGGTGGCGGCCGGCTGCGAGATATTCAGCAGCTTGGCAGCGGCCGTGATCGTGCCGGTCAGCATCACGGCATGAAAGATTTCGAGATGGCGCAACTGCATGACGATCCCCCGCGGAACTGCGCGTCACTGTAGCCGGACTGTCTGGCCGGCCCAAGAGGCGGCATAACGCGGTGTTATGACCTGCATGCCGATCCGCAGTGGCTGGCCGGTCCGGCAGGCCATAACTTTACCGGGAAAGCCTCCTGGCCGCCCGTCCGGTGCAGCGCGAGGCTGGGATGGAGCGGTTATGGATATCGCGGTAATTGGATCCGGTGTGGTCGGGATGACGACGGCCTGGCGGCTGGCGCGCGACGGCCATCGTGTCACTGTGCTGGACCGGGCTTCGGCGCCGGGACTGGGGGCGAGCCACGCCAATGGCGCCCAGCTCAGCTATTCCTATGTAGCGCCGCTGGCCAGCCCCTCGGTCTGGTTCGAGTTGCCCAAGCTGCTGCTGCGCCCGGATTCGCCGATGCGATTCCGGCCGGGATTCGAACTGTTCCAGTATCGCTGGCTGCTGAAATTCCTGGCCGCCTGCAGGCGGCGCGAGGCTCTGGCGACGACCGAGAAGCTGCTGCGGCTGGCCTATCTGAGCCGCGACGTGCTGCATCAGGCCGCCGAAATCCGCGCGCTCGATTTCGTCTGGCGCCGCGCCGGCAAGCTGGTCCTGCAGGGCAGTGCCGAAGGCCTGGCGGCGGCGCAGCGGCAGGCGGAATTCCAAAGCCATCGCGGCAGCGTGCAGAAACTGCTGGATCGCGACGGCTGCCTGGCGATCGAGCCGGCGCTCAAGGCCATCGCCCATCGCATCCTCGGCGGCGTCTATACCGCCGACGACGAGGCGGCCGATCCGTACAAGCTCTGCCGCGGGCTGGAGACGCTGCTCGCCGGCGACAACAGCGGCGTGCGGTTCACCTATAGCCGCAAGGTGCTGCGCCTGCTGCGGGCCGGCAACCGGCTGCTCGGCGTCGAGACGGCCGATGGCGTGATCGAGGCGGATGCCTATGTGCTGGCGGCCGGCGTCGCCAGCCGGCGGCTGGGGCTTACGGCCGGCCTCGATCTGCCGATCTATCCGATCAAGGGCTATAGCCTGTCGCTGCCGATCGCCAACGACGATGCCGCGCCGCGCATCTCGATCACCGACAGCGCGCATAAGGTGGTCTATGCCCGGCTTGGCGACCGCCTGCGGGTGGCCGGCATGGCCGATATCGTCGGCGAGGATGGCGCCATCGATCCCGACCGGCTGGCGCAGCTTGCGCGGCAGGCGCGGGAGACGTTTCCGGCCGCCTCGGATTGGCATGCATTGACACCCTGGACGGGCCTGCGGCCGGCGACGCCGAAAGGGCTGCCGATCCTGGGCGCCAGCGGCATCGACAACCTGCTGCTCAATGTCGGCCATGGGGCGCTCGGCTTTACGCTGGCTTTCGGCTCGGCCGAAATGATCGCCGCCAGGATCGCCGGCCGGGATGTGGCGGTGCCGGAGCAGGATTTCAGCCTCAGGGCGGCCTAGGCGGACCGTCCGGTCCGGTTGTGAGGGCCCGCGGCTGGGAGTTGCCAGGCAAGCAGAGCGCTGCTAAATGATAATGCGTTGCAATATCATCAGCAGGAGATATCGAGCATGGCGCCGAAGCTGTTCCTCCGATCCGTTCTGTTCGGCGCGCTGGTGCTGGCGGCCGCTTTTTCCGCCTCGGCCCGGGCCAGCGAGGAGGTCAATCTCTATTCCTACCGCCAGCCGGCTTTGATGCAGCCGCTGCTCGAGGCTTTCACCAAAGAGACGGGGATCAAGGTCAACATCGTCCACGCGGCCAGCGGTCTGCTCGAACGGCTGAAGGCCGAGGGACGGAACAGCCCGGCCGACCTGGTGCTGACCGCCGATGTCGGCAATCTCAATGATCTGGTCGAGGCCGGATTGCTGCAGCCGGTTGCGTCCGAGACGATCACGGCCAACATCCCGGCGCAGTACCGCGATCCGGCAGGCCGCTGGTTCGGCCTGTCGATGCGCGCCCGGGTCATCGTCGCCTCGAGAAAGCGGGTGAAGCCCGGCAGCCTGCGCAGCTACGAGGATCTCGCCTCGCCGGAACTGCGCGGCCGCATCTGCACGCGCTCGGGCAAGCATGTCTACATGGTCTCGCTGATCGCGGCGATGATCGCGCATAAGGGCGAGGCCGCCACCGAGGCCTGGCTCAAAGGAGTGAAGGCGAATCTCGCCCGCAAGCCGCAGGGCAGCGATCGCAGCCAGGTGAAGGCAATCGCCGAGGGCGAATGCGACGTCGCCCTGATCAACACGTATTATTACGGCCTGATGGAAACCGGGGCGGACAATCCAGGCGAGCGGGCCTGGGCGGCGGCATCCACCATCGTGTTCCCGGATCAGGACGGGAACGGTACGCATGTCAATATCTCCGGCGCCGGCGTCACCTTGGCGGCGAAGAACAGGCAGAATGCGATCCGGCTGATCGAATTCCTGAGCAGCGATGCTGCCCAGGCGCTCTATGCCGAAAAGAATTTCGAATATCCAGTGAAGCCCGGCGTGAAGCTGAGCCCGGTGGTTGCCGGTTGGGGCGAATTCAAGCCTGATGCCATCGGCCTCTCCACTGTGGCGAAACGCCGGGCCGCTGCGTCTCGCCTGGTCGACCGGGTCAACTACGACGCTGGCCCCGGCACGTGAGCGCCAAGCCCGACGCCGCTATGCCGACGGGCGTTGCGGCAGCAGGATTGGCGCAGTCGATCCGGCGTTGGTGCGAGCCGTGGCGGATCGGCGCGCTGATCGCCGCCGCAATCATCATCCTGCCCTGCGTCGCGATCGGCTGGCTTGCCGTCTCGCCCGATGACGGCATCTGGCGGCATCTCGCTGCGACCGTGCTGCCGCGCTATGCGGCCAATACGGCGCTGCTGCTGGCCGGCGTCGGGCTCGCCACCGGCATCGTCGGCATCGCCATCGCCTGGCTCGTCGTCATGTACCGGTTTCCCGGCCGCCGGCTGCTCGGTTGGGCGGTCATGCTGCCGATGGCGGTGCCGTCATACATCCTGGCCTATGTCTATACCGACGTATTGGAATATTCCGGGCCGGTGCAGACCGGCCTGCGCGCATTGTTCGGCTGGAGCAGCAAGCGCGACTACTGGTTCTTCGAGATCCGCTCGCTCGGCGGCGCGATCTTCGTCATGACGCTGGCGCTGTATCCTTACGTCTATCTGCTGGCCCGCGCCGCCTTCGCCGCGCAGTCGCTCTGCGCCATCGAAGTCAGCCGCACTCTCGGATTGGGACCAGCCGCCGCGCTGCGCCGCGTCGCCTTGCCGCTCGCCCGTCCGGCCATCGTGGTCGGCGTCAGTCTGGTGATGATGGAGGCTCTGGGCGATTTCGGCACGGTCGACTATTTCGCCGTCGCCACGCTCACCGCCGGGGTTTACGACGTCTGGCTCAACATGGGCAGCACCTCCGGCGCGGCACAGCTCAGCCTGGTGATGCTGGCGCTGGTGCTCGCGCTGATCGGCATCGAGCGTCTGGCGCGCCGCGACCGCCGCTTTCATGCCGCCACGGCGCGGCAGCGTCCCATCCCCGGCCTGCGTCTCGGCGGCTGGCGCGGCCGGACGGCGGCGGCCGTGTGCAGTCTGCCGGTGCTGCTTGGTTTCGTCCTGCCGGTGATCGCGCTGGTTTCGGCGGCCTTGCGGGCGCGTTCCGCGCTGGGCGGGGTAGGGATGCTGCAGGCGCTCGGCAACAGCGCCCTGCTCGCGGCGCTGACGGCCGCGGTCGCGGTCGCGATCGGCATGTTTCTCGCCTATGCGATCCGCCTGAGCCGCGACAAGACGACCGGCATCGCTGCCCGGGTGGCGGCGATCGGCTACGCCATGCCCGGCGCGGTGCTCGCCGTCGGCGTCTTCGTGCCGCTCGCTGCCTTCGACAATGCGCTCGACGCCGTAGCCCGGCAGCTTCTCGGCGTTTCCACCGGCCTGCTGCTGTCGGCTTCCATCGTCGCGCTGATCTACGGCTATACCGCGCGCTTTCTGGCGCTGTCGCTCGGCAGTGCCGAGGCCGGCCTTGCCCGCATCCGTCCGTCGATGGATGGCGCGGCGCGCACGCTGGGCTGCGGCGTCGGCGGCGTCTTGCGGCGCGTGCATCTGCCGATGCTGCGCGCCAGCCTGCTGACCGGCGGGCTGCTGGTATTCGTCGATACCATCAAGGAACTGTCGCTGACGTTGCTGGTGCGGCCATTCAACTTCGAAACGCTCGCGACCCAGGTTTATCAATATGCCGCGCATGAGCGTTTCGCCGAAGGCGCCGCCGGGGCGCTGCTGATCGTGCTGGCCGGAACCGTGCCGGCGCTCTTGCTGGCGCGATCGCTTCAGGCCGGCAGCAATCTTTCCCGATGTTGAGCTTCAAGGACGACAAGCCATGGGCCTGAGCCTGGACCGGGTGAGCCATGCCTATGATGGCCGGCCTATACTGCGCGGCGTCACGTTCTCCGTTGCGCCCGGCGAAGTCGCCTGCCTGCTGGGGCCCTCGGGTTGCGGCAAGACGACATTGCTTCGCGTCGTTGCCGGGCTGGAGCGGCTCGATGACGGGCAGGTTGCCATCGGCGGCCGCAGCGTCGCCGATGCCGCCGCCGGCCTGCATCTGCCGCCGGAGCGCCGGCGGGTCGGGTTGATGTTCCAGGATTATGCGCTGTTTCCGCATCTGAGCGTGGTTGACAATGTCGCCTTCGGCCTTGCCGGACGCGATGGTGCCGCGGCGCGGATGACGGCGCGCGCGGCTCTGGCCCGGCTCGGTCTGGAGGAATATGCCGAGTGCTATCCACACATGCTTTCAAGCGGACAGCAGCAGCGCTGCGCCCTGCTGCGCGCCCTGCTGCCCGCGCCGCAGGTCCTGCTGCTGGACGAGCCCTTCTCGGCGCTCGATGCAAGCCTGCGCGCTGCCGTCCGCGACGATACGTTACGGATACTGCGCGAGGCCGGCGTGGCCACGCTGATTGTCACCCACGATCCGGAAGAGGCGATGGCGGTGGCGGACCGGATCGGCGTGATGGCCGGGGGACGGCTTCTGCAGCATGGCACGCCCGCCGACCTTTATCTGAAACCTGCCAGCGGATTTGTCGCTACCCTGCTCGGGCCGGTGAACCGCCTGCGCGGTCGCGTTGCCGCCGGCGCGGTGGAGACGCCGCTCGGCCGCTTCCCGGCCGGCGAACTCGCCGAGGGGGCGGCGGTCGAATTGCTGTTCCGGCCGGAAAGCCTGCTGCTGAATGCAACGGGTGATGCCGCAACGGCAACCGTCCTGGATGCCCGGCTGCTCGGCCGCGCCAGCCGCATCACGCTCGCCCTTGCCGGCCTCGAGCACGCCATCGAGGCCGTCATTCCCGCGGTCCATCTGCCGCCTGCCGGCACAACGGTGCGGGTGAAGATCGAGCCGGGGGCGGCGCTGGTGCTGGAGGCGGATCAGTCCGGTATGGCCTAGGGTGTGTCGTCAATTATGGGATTCCCAAAGTATTGAATGAATGATTCATAGGAGGTCGCCTGAAGCGAGGGGGCGACCGATGCGGCGATATGGACTGACCGACCGGCAGTGGGAAGTGATTTCCGGCTTACTGC
>NZ_DASVCJ010000020.1:0-93352 GCF_036381655.1 Ferrovibrio sp. | reverse complement strand
GCAGTAAGCCGGAAATCACTTCCCACTGCCGGTCGGTCAGTCCATATCGCCGCATCGGTCGCCCCCTCGCTTCAGGCGACCTCCTATGAATCATTCATTCAATACTTTGGGAATCCCATAATTGACGACACACCCTAGGCCGCGTCGGGCAGAGCCGGTACGCCGCGATTGAACAGCCGGTTCACGTCGATCAGCGCAACCATGCGTTCCTCATGGGTCGCCAGTGCGCTGACGAAGGATTGCTCGCTGTCGCCCGCCGTGGACGGAACCGGCTGCAGCGCCTCGGTATCCAGCGCCAGGATGTCGGAAACCGTATCGACCAGCAGGCCGCAGGATTCGCTGCCGATCTCGACGACGATCACCACGTTGGCGCTGGTCGGCTGGGTGGCGCCGCCGCCGAGGCGGACGCGCAGATCGAAGATCGGCACGACGGCGCCGCGCAGGTTGATCACCCCGCGCACGAAGGGCGGCGTGTTCGGCAGAGGCGTGACATCGGTCCAGGCGCGGATCTCGCGCACCGTCAGCAGATCGAGACCATAGGATTGATCGTCGATCGTGAAGGTCAGCACTTCCTGGCTGGCATGGGCTGCCGCGGCGGGCTGGGCCTCTTTGCCGTTCGGCATGGCGGCTGGAACACTCATGGCGCTCACACTTTCTGTCGAGGTCGATCGCTCGGCCGGAATTCTTTCGGCCCGTGACGCCGTCCCGGGTAACAAGGACGGCGCTGGCCCGATGGGATGGGATTTCGAGTTTTGCGGCCCCTTCGGTGGTCCGACCGGCAGCCGCGGTAACATCGCGGCTGCTTCAGGGTACCGCCTCAATTAAGGCAGAGTTGCATCGGGCCTGCAACTGAATTCGCCCCACGGTTACCAAGGCTTAAGCTGCGATCCTGCTTTTTGGGGTCTGCTACAGGCGAAGCTCTATCAGTTGTGGCCCATGCTCGGCCAGGGCGGCGGAAAAAGCCTTGGCGAAGCTGCCCATATCCTCGACCCGCCGGCCCAGCACGCCATGGCCCTTGGCCAGCGCCACCCAGTCCGGGTCGGGACGATCGAGCGTGAGCATGTCGATCGCGCGCGGTCCCGGATTGGCCGCGCCGACATTGGCCAGTTCGTTGCGCAGGATGGCGTAGGAGCGGTTGGCGAACACCACCATGGTGACGTTCAGGTTCTCGCGCGCCATGGTCCAGAGCGCCTGCAGGGTATAGAAGGCGCTGCCATCGCCGGTCAGCGCCACCACCTTGCGCTCGGGCCGGGCGATGGCGCAGCCGACCGCGACCGGCAGGCTGTAGCCGATCGAGCCGCCCATATTGTTCAGCCAGTCATGCGGCGCCGAAGCCGCAGCGGCGGCGAAGATGCCGCGGCCGGAGGTGATCGATTCATCGACGACGATGGCGCCTTCCGGGAGCAGCGCCGCGATCGCGGCGGCGATCTTGTCCGGCGCCGGCGCGCCATCGGGGACAGCCGGTTTCGGCAGGGACGGCGCGGCGGGCGCCGCTTTCGGAGCGCCGAGGGCATCGGCGAGCCGTTCCAGCGCATCGATCAGATCGTCATCCACTGTCGCCACCGGCACGATGCCGCAGCCTTCCGGCAACAGCAGGCTCGGCTTGCCGGGATAGGCGAAGAAGGCCACCGGCTTGCGGGCGCCGACCAGGACGAGCTGGCGCACCTCCTTCAGATAGGCCAGCGCCTGATCGACCATGAAAGGCACGCGGCCAACCTCGGGCAATCCGCCGCCGCGCTCCATGCGGGCGCTGTAGCCGGAATTCGACAGCTTGCAGCCGGTAGCGGCACTGATCCTGGCCGCCAGTTCGAGGCCATGCCGGCGCAGGGCGATGCCGCCCAGCATCAGCATGCCATGGCCGCCGGCGGCCTTGAGCGCCGTGGCCGCGGCTTCGATCGCCGCCGCATCGGCTTTCCGCCGCGCCGGCGCTGCAATCGGCGCAGCCGGCTCTGCCGGTTCGGTCCAGGCGGTATCGGCCGGCAGGATCAGGCTGGCGATCTGGCCGGCGCCGGTCATGGCGGCGGCGACGGCTTCGGCGCCCAGCCGCGCCACATCGCCTGCCGTTTCGGCGCGGCCGATCCAATGCGATACCGGCCGCGCGATGCCCGCGATATCCGAGGTCAGCGGCGCGTCATGCTGCAGATGATAGGTAGCGTGCTCGCCGATCACATTGACGATGCCGGAATTGGCCTTGCGCGCGTTATGCAGGTTGGCGACGCCATTGGCGAGGCCCGGCCCCAGATGCAGCAAGGTGGCTGCGGGCTTGTCGGCCATGCGCCAGTAGCCGTCGGCCGCGCCGGTCACCACGCCCTCGAACAGGCCGAGCACGCAGCGCACCCCCGGCACGCGGTCGAGCGCCGCAACGAAATGCATTTCCGATGTGCCGGGATTGGCAAAACAGGTGGTCACACCGGATGCCAGCAGGCTCCGGACCAGGCTCTCGGCCCCATTCATGGAGGTTTCCTCTCGCTGCGTTCCCTACACTGATCAAATCAGATCAGCATGGTCGCCAGCAAGCCGTTCACCAGCTTGTCATTTCGCTGGCGCTAGAATTCCTGCCAATCGTCGTCATCGGCCGCGGCAGGCCTGGGGGCCGCCGCGGGCCTGGCTGCAGGCTTTGCCGGGCCCGGCTTCGGTGAGGCCGGCGTCGATGGAGCCGGCGCAGCTTTCGCTAGTGCCGGCTTCGCCGCCGGAGCGCGCGATGCGGCGGCTGCACTCGCCGTTGCGCCGGCCTCGCTTCTGAAGAAAGCGACGAGGTCGGCGAGTTCCATGGCCTGCTGCGACAAGGCCTGCGCCGAGGCCGAGGTCTGCTCGACCAGGGCGCCGTTGCGCTGGGTCATCTCGTCCATCGAGCCGACGGCGGTGTTGACCTGCTCCAGGCCGCCCGCCTGTTCCCGGCTGGCGGCGGCGATCTCGGCCACGATGTCCGAAACCTTCTTGATCGCGGTGACGATCTCGGTCAGCGAGGCGCCGGTCTGATTGACCAGTTCCGCGCCGGTCTTGACCTGCGCATTCGATTCGTTGATCAGCGTCTTGATGTCCTTCGAGGCATTGGCCGAACGCTGCGCCAGCGCGCGCACCTCCTGCGCCACCACCGCAAAGCCCTTGCCGGCCTCGCCGGCGCGGGCGGCCTCGACGGAAGCATTCAAGGCCAGCAGGTTGGTCTGGAAGGCGATCTCGTCGATCAGGCCGACGATATCGGCGATCTTCTGCGCGCTGTCCTCGATGCGGCTGACCGCGGCGACGGCGTCCTTGACCACGCTGCCGCCCTTTTCCGCCGTATCGCGGGCGGCCATGGCCAGTTGATTGGCGGCCTGGGCGTTATCGGCATTCTGCTTCACCGTTGCCGTGATCTCGTGCATCGAGGCGGCGGTTTCCTCGATGCTCGCCGCCTGGCTCTCGGTGCGGCTCGCCAGATCCTGGCTGCCGGTCGAGATTTCGGCCGCGGTGCTGCTCTGGGTTTCGGCGGCTTCGATGATGCGCCGGATCACGTCGGCGATCTTGTCCGCCATGCCGTTCAGGTCGCTCTGCAGCAACGCATAATCGCCCTCATACCGGCCGGCCATGCGGGCCTGCAGGTTGCCGGCGGCCAGGCCGGCGACGGCCTGCTTGATATTGGCGATCACGCCGGCGATGGTTTCCAGCAGGTCGTTCACGCGGCCGCCCACGGTGGCCATGGTGCCTTGCAGGGCGCCGGTATCGATGCGCTGCGCCAGGTTGCCGCTATTCGCGGCGGTGACGATCTGGCCGATGGCCTGATCGAGCAGCGCTTCCTGCGCGGTGCGGCCATCCTCGTTGCGGCGGCGTTCGTCTTCGACCTGCCGCTGCAGCGTCTCGCCCTGCATGCCGCTGTCGCGCAGCACCGCCACGGCGCGGGCGATGTCGCCGATCTCGTCGCCGCGTTCGGCGCCGGTGATTTCGGCATCCCAGTCGCGTTCGGCGAGGCGGCCAAGGGTGACGGTCAGGGTGTTGAGCGGCCGCGTGATGCCGCGGATGATCACCCAGCCCAGGCCGAGCACGATGACCGCGATTACGAGCGCGATGCCGCCGCTGACCGCCAGTTCGCGCCGGAAATTGGCGGCGACGTCATCCAGATAGATGCCCGAGCCGATCACCCAGCCCCAGGGCATGAAGCCTTTCACGTAGGAGACCTTCGGTACCGGCTTGTCGAAACCGGGCTTGGGCCAGAGATAGTCGACAAAGCCGGCGCCCTGGCGCTTCACCATCGTGACGAAGTCGACGAACAGCCGCTTGCCGTTCGGATCTTTCATCTCGGAGAGATTCTTGCCGAGAAGCTGCTTGGCGAAGGGATGCATGATCATGACCGGGGTCATGTCGTTCACCCAGAAATATTCCTGGCCCTCGTAGCGCAGCGTCTCCATCTCGGCCAGGGCCAGGCGTTTGGCATCGGCGTCGCTCAATTCGCCGGCCTGGGCGCGCTTGTGGTAATGCTCGGCGATCCCGTAGGCGATCTCGACCACGTTGCGGGTCTTGACCTGGCGGTCGGCCATCATTGAGCCGTACAGGCGGTTGAGGCCCTGCGCGCCCACCAGCACCAGGCCCACCATCGCGACAGCCAGAATGGCCCAGAGCCGCCAGGCCAGGCGCTTCCTGCTCTTGTACATTGTGAAGGCTCCCACCGCCTGCGGATCCGAAGCGACCCGCCGATGCCCAGTTGAAGCCGTTTCGGGGCGAAAAGCATCTACAAAAGCATTAACGTGTCCGGATTCGAGCGAGTCGATATCCCGGTGCAACCAGGGGAGGCTTCCCCGGCCTTCCGCCTGTGCCTTTCATCGCGCCATGCGGGTTGCTATGAACGCGCGCAACAAGGGTATTCCATGGCGCCTCCGCTTTTGATCCTGCGCGACATCCATCTTACCTTCGGCGGCCATCCGCTGCTGGACGGGGCGGAATTGTCCGTTTCCGCGGGCGACCGGCTTTGCCTGGTCGGCCGCAACGGCTCGGGGAAATCGACCCTGCTGAAGGTCGCCGCCGGCATGGTGCAGCCGGAAAGCGGCGACCGCGTGGTGCAGTCGGGCGTGACCATGCGCTACCTCGCGCAGGAGCCGGACCTGTCCGGATTCAAGGACACGCTGGCCTACGTGCTCGACGGCCTGGCGCCGGGCGACGATCCGCATCGCGCGCGCACCTTGCTGGAGGCGCTCGGCCTGACCGGCGGCGAAGCGCCGCAGCGGCTTTCGGGCGGCGAGGCGCGCCGGGCGGCCCTGGCGCGGGCGCTGGCGCCGGAGCCGGACATCCTGCTGCTGGACGAGCCGACCAACCATCTCGACCTGCCGGCGATCGAATGGCTGGAAGGCGCGCTGCGGCGCATCCGTTCGGCGCTGGTGCTGATCAGCCACGACCGGCGGTTCCTGAGCAATCTGTCCCGCGCCACCATCTGGCTGGATCGCGGCAGCACGCGGCGGCTGGAGCAGGGTTTTGCCGCCTTCGAGGATTGGCGCGACGCGCTGATCGAGCAGGAAGAGACCGAGCGCCACAAGCTGGATCGCAAGATCGCCGCCGAAACCGACTGGCTGCGGCATGGCATCTCGGCGCGGCGCAAGCGCAACATGGGCCGCGTGCGCGCGCTGATCGACCTGCGCCGCGAACGTCGCGAGCAGCGCAAGCTGGCCGGCAATGTGACGCTGACGGTGAGCGAGGCCGAGACGTCCTCGAAGCTGATCGCCGAGGCTAAGGGCATCGACAAGGCCTATGGCGACCAGGTCATTCTCAAGGATGTCAGCGTCAAGCTGCAGCGCGGCGACCGGCTCGGCATCGTCGGCCCGAACGGCGCCGGCAAGACGACCCTGCTCAACATCCTCACCGGCCAGCTCAAGCCGGATGCCGGGAGCGTGCGGCAGGGCGTCAATCTGGAACTGGTCACGCTCGACCAGAAGCGCGAGGCGCTCGATCCGGAAACGACCCTGCAGCAGGCGCTCGCCGGCGGCAGCGACCGCATCGCCATCAACGGCCAGCCGCGCCATGTGATGAGCTACATGAAGGATTTCCTGTTCGCGCCCGAACAGGCGCGCACGCCGCTGCGCGTGCTGTCCGGCGGCGAGCGCGGCCGGCTGATGCTGGCGCGGGCGCTGGCCAGGCCCTCCAACGTGCTGGTGCTGGACGAGCCGACCAACGATCTCGATCTGGAGACGCTCGATCTGCTGCAGGAGATGCTGAGCGATTATCCCGGCACGGTGCTGCTGGTCAGCCATGACCGCGATTTCCTCGACCGCATCTGCACGGCGATCCTCGCCTTCGAGGGCGGCGGCAGATGGCAGCTTTACGCCGGCGGCTATTCCGACATGGCGGCGCAGCGCGGCGCAGGCGTGCAGGCCAAGACCGCGCCGGCGGACAAGCCGGCACAGAAGGCCGCGCAGAAGCCGACACAGAAGCCGGCGCCCAAGCGCAAGCTCAGCTTCAAGGAAAAGCACGCGCTGGAAACGTTGCCGAAAAGGATGGACGAGCTGCGCGCCGCCATCGCCCGGCATCAGGCGGCGCTGGCCGATCCGCAGCTGTTCAGCCGCGATCCGGCGAAATTCGCGGCGTCGTCGCAGGGTCTGACGCAGGCCGAAGCCGATCTGGCGGCGGCGGAGGAACAATGGCTGGAACTGGAAATCCTGCGCGAGGAGCTGGAAGGCTGAGCGCTACTGCACCGGGCGGGGTTCCTGGCGCTGGCTGGGCACCAGCGGCGGCACGCCGTAGCCCAGATCGATGAAGCGCATGCCGTCGCCTTCTTCATAGGAATCCGGATCCAGCACGCTGCTGTCGGTCATGGTCTTGGTCAGCCCGGTGGCGCAGCACAGGATCAGGGTGGCCGCCTCGGCGCCGTTCTCGCAAAGCGGCGCGCCGGAAAACTCCACCGGCAGCACCGAACCGTCGGCGAAGCGCAGCCAGTAATAGATCACCACGCCGCAGGGCTGGGCCGCCTGGGCCACGGTCAGATGCGCGCGCCAGGCGCGGTTCTCCCGGCTGGTGAGATCGAGATAGTTCATGCCGGCAAGATCGAAGCCGAGCCGCTCGGTGATCATGCGGCCGACCATCGCGATGCGGATTTCGTCGCGGCCGCGGATGTCGAGCAGCAGGCAGTAATCGGCAAGATCGCCCAGCGCGGCGGCGGAGATGTCGCGCCGCTCGGGCAGCTTGCGGCCGCGCCGCCAGCGGTCCCAGATCGTGAAGAAGCGGCGGCTGTTGGCCGTCAGCGGCGACGGCAGGCGGTCGAGCAGATCCATGGCGCGATCATAATGCGGTTCCTGTGCGAGCGCCAAAAGAATACGGCCGGAGCGAGGCCCCGGCCGTGACGAAAATCAAGTTATCCTCAGATCAATTCTGACGGAATCTCACTTCGAGACTTTCTTGACGAAGCGATCGTCGAAGGTCTTCTTCAGATCGATATTCGCCTTGGCCAGGGCCTCGTCGAACTGCGCCAGCATATTGTAGGCGCTCTTCATGCCGCTTTCCGGAATGATGCCGGTGCGCGAATAGGTCTCCAGCGAATTCTGCACCGCCTGCTCGTAGAGCGCCCTGTCGCCGAGATAGTAGCTCTCCGGCACGGTGGCCACGACATCCTGCGGCTTGGCCTTGTCGATCCATTTCAGCGCCTTGTAGAAGGCGTTGACCAGCGCCTGCACCGTCTGCGGGTTCTGCTGGATGAACTCCTCCTTCAGGTAAAGCACCGCCGCGGGATTCGAACCGCCGAAGATGGCCTTGGTGCCGGCTTCGGTGCGGCTGTCGGCGAGGATGAACACCGCCTTGTCGGCCTGCAGCTTGGAGATCACCGGATCGAGATGCGAGATCGCGTCGATCTCGCCTTTCTCCATCGCCGCGACGCCCGAGGCGCCGCCGCCGACACCGATATAGGACGAGGCCTTCGGATCGCCGCCGGCCTTGGCGATCAGGAAATCGACGAAGAAGTTGGTCGAGCTGCCCGGCGCGGTGACGCCGATCTTCATGCCCTTCAAATCGGCCGCGGTCTTGACCTTGCCCTCATGCGACTTCTTCACCGCCAGCACGATGCCGGGGAAGCGGCCGAGCTCGATCACGGCGCGGATATCCTGGCCCTTCTGCTGCATGCGGATGGTGTGCTCGTAGGCGCCGGTCACCGCATCGACGCTGCCGCCGATCAGGGCCTGCAGCGATTTCGAGCCGCCGCCGAAATCGTTGATCGTCACATCCAGGCCTTCCTCCTTGAAGTAGCCTTTCCGCTCGGCGATCGTCAGCGGCAGATAGTACAGCAGCGGCTTGCCGCCGACGCCGAGCGTGAGCTTGCTCTTCTCCGGCGCGGCCTGGCTGGCGCCGCCGCCCAGCAGCAGCATCGCAACCGCCGCTGCAATCAACATCTTCACCTTCATCGTTCCCTCCGTTGATAAAAAGCCTGTTTACGTCGTGCGCGCGGCCGGCTCGGGCCGCCAGACCAGCAGGCGCTTTTCGATCAGCGACACCGCCATGTCGATGACGATGACGAACAGCGACAGCACCAGCATGCCGGAAAACACGCCGGTAACGTCGAAGACGCCCTCCGCCTCGTGAATCTTGTAGCCGAGCCCGGCCGCCGAGCCGAGATATTCGCCGACCACCGAGCCGACCAGCGCGAAGCCGACCGATGTATGCAGCGATGAAAACATCCAGGTCAGCGCCGCCGGCCAGTAGACATGGCGCATCAGCTGGCGCTCGTTCATGCCGAGCATGCGCGCATTGGCCAGCACCGTGGGGCTGACCTCCTTCACGCCCTGATAGACGTTGAAGAAGACGATGAAGAAGACCAGCGTGAAGCCGAGCGCCACCTTCGACCAGATGCCGAGGCCGAACCACAGCGCGAAGATCGGCGCCAGCACCACGCGCGGCAGGGCGTTCGCCGCCTTCACATAGGGGTCGAAGATGGCGGCCAGCAGCGCGCGGCGGGCGAAGGCGAAGCCGACGACGATGCCGCCGGCGGCGCCGATGGCGAAGGACAGCACGGTTTCGAGCAGGGTGATGCCGATATGGCCCCAGATCTCCGGGCCGGTCAGGTCCTTCCAGGTGCGGCCGAGCACTTCGAGCGGTGTGGAAAAGAAGAAGGGCGGCGCCAGCGGCTTGCCGTCGCCCATCGGCACGGTGGTGAGCAGATGCCAGAGCACGAGGCCGGCAACGGCGACCAGCACCTGCGTGGCGATCAGCAGCGCGCGGCTTCTCACGGCTGTATCTCTCCCTGGCTGTAGGCTTTCTGCACCTCGACGCGCAAGGTGGCCCAGATCGCCTTGTGGATCTCGTGGAAGGCCGGCTCGATACGGATTTCGGCGATGTCGCGCGGCCGCGGCAGCGTCACGCTGTAGTCGCCGACGATGCGCGCGGCCGGCCCGGCCGACATCACCACCACGCGGTCGGCCAGCGCGATCGCCTCTTCCAGGTCGTGGGTGACGAACATGCAGGCCTTCTTGTCGCCGCTGGCGCCGCCTTCCGCGGCCCAGAGGTCGAGCAGCAGGTTGCCCATGATCTGGCGCGTCTGCGCATCCAGCGGACCGAAGGGTTCGTCCATCAGCAGAATCTCGGGATCGCGGATCAGCATCTGCGCCAGCGCGACGCGCTTGCGCTGTCCGCCGGAGAGCATATGCGGATAGCGGTCGACGAAAGCCGCCAGGCCGACCCGGCCCAGCCAGTCGCGCGCGCGGGCCAGCGCCGCGCCGCGCTTCACGCCCTGCGGCTCCAGCGCGACGGCTACGTTGTCGATCGCGGTCTTCCACGGCATCAGCGCGTCCTGCTGGAAGAGATAGCCGGCCTTGGCGTTCAGTCCCGCCAGCGGCGCGCCGTCGATCTCGACCGTGCCGGCGCTCGGCGTCAGCAGTCCGGCGGTGGCGTTCAGCAGGGTGCTCTTGCCGCAGCCGGTCGGCCCGACGATGGCGATGAATTCGCCCGGCTGCACGGCGAGGTCGATGTCGCGCACGGCGCAATGGCGCTGGAGCGAGCCGGCGCCGAAGGTGATCTCCAGGCCGGAAAGCCGCACGGCCGGACAGCCGGCAAGGCCGGGCCGGGCCGGCGCGGGCGCGGTCTGCGGCGCGGCGGATTGCGGTCCCGATTGTGACGTTGCGGCACTGGCGGCCACCGGTTTCCTCCCTCTGGCCGAATGGCGGCGATCCGCCCGGCCTTGTTGTCGCCCCGGAAGCCGGCACGGTAGCGAGGCGCCGCGGGGCGGTAAACCCCTTATGCTCCGGTCTGCATTGCGTTTTTCTCGACGGCGTTGCGCGCCGGGCTCAAGGCATGGCTCAAAAGGACGTCTTAAGGGATGTCCTGGCGGCCGCCGGATTTTGCTGCGGCCCGCGGCCAGTCGTTGCGATGGCCGGCTGTTGCGCGATGGCCGGCCGTTATGCACCGCTGTCGCCCATTCCGGGCCGGCGGCGGATCGCGGCGGACCGTTTTGCGCCATTCCGAACCGTTTTGCGCCATTTTGAACCATTCGCGCTTATTTCCGTCTTGTTTCGGCCTATTCCGGCTTATTTTGGCTCTTCGCGCGCGGCCCGGCGGTTCCCGCGGTTTTTCAAGGCATTGCACAAATTACCTATGCCGCGCAGGCGCGCCCCTGACAGGCCGCCTAAACGGCCCTTGCGGAGGGATTCACGCTGGACAGCAACGGTGAGAACAAATATAGATCAAATATGCAGACAGCAGCAACGCTTCCGGGACGCTGGCCGGGTCGGTCCGATAGGGCAGGGCACCTATCGGGCGATAGGATAGGCGCCGTTGCGCGGGCGATCGGTCCCAACGATGGCGGCCAATTCCTCAAGTCGCATAGGTCCCCGAACGCTGCGGCTTCCCGGTCAATCTTCGATGGCGAGCGGCAGATCTGCCGGTAGACGGCCCTTTCGGGCGACCAGTTTGGCGCCGACATTGTCGTCCAGGGCAAGCCGGGCCAGGGCGAGGTTGATGACCTCGCTGTCACTCGTCACGCGGCCTTCTTTTTGGCGGCGCGCAACAGGTCGCCGGACACCCGGCCGCTCACCTTGGTGCGGCGCGGGTCTTCGCGCAGCCATTTTGCGAATTTCTTCAGTTGCTGAGCAGTCTTGATGCCTGATGGCAACGCCGCCCGCGCCGGCGGTTGGCTGGCGGCCTTGCGGCGGCCGGCGCCGCTATCCCATCATCCCGCCGAGAAATCCCCACGGATCATGCGTGCGGGCGATCGAGACGATGAAGCCGTAGACGGCGGCGCCGGCGATCCAGAGCGCGATGCGCCGCGCGCGCGGCACGCTTGGTGAAAACGCGAACAGACGCAGCGCGACGAAGACCAGCACCAGCAGCAGCTTCACCGTCAGCCAGGCGTCGATGAAGGGATATTGCTGCAGGATGGTCATCAGCATCAGCGCGGCGGTAAGCCAGACCGTGTCGACGCTGTAGCTCAGATAGCGCAGCCAGGCGGCGCCGCCATGGCGCAGCGCCAGCGCGCCGCGCAGCAGGAACAGCAGGCCCATGAGCGAGATGGCGGCGATATGGACGAGCCGGATCTCCGGGTAGAATACCGCCATCCGGCCCGCCCTTACCGCAACCGCATCCGCTCAGCGCCCGCCGGGCAGGGGCTCAGCATGCGCTCATTCGGCCGCGCCGCGCCGCGCCGTCCGCGTCGCCTCACCGCCGTCCTGCCGCGCCGGCTCGCCCTCGCGGCGCGGGAAGACCCACAGCCCGATGACGAAGACGGCAAGCGCCAGCGCGCCGATGGCGAAGATGGTATCGCCCGGCACGCGCATCCAGACCAGCAGGTCGATGATCGGCTGCTGCATGAAGGTTTCCGAGCGGGCATACCAATAGCCATGCTTGAGCGCGGCGAAGAGCTGCAGCGTGCCGAGCGGCAGCAGCGTCAGCAAAGCCATCAGCGCCAGGCCGATATTGAAGCACCAGAAGCTGAACTTCAGGATGCCTTCCGGCCAGGCGAGGTCGGGTTTCATGCCGCGCAGGCAGAACAGCACCAGGCCGATGCCGAGCATGCCGTAGACGCCGAACAGGGCGGTATGGCCATGCAGCGGGGTCAGGTTCAGGCCCTGCATGTAGTAGAGCGACAGCGGCGGGTTGACCAGGAAGCCGAACAGGCCGGCGCCCACCAGGTTCCAGAAGGCCACCGCGATGAAGAACATCACCGGCCAGCGATAGCGCCGCATCCACTGCGTCGCGCCGCCCAGCCGGTAGGTGTGGTAGGCCTCGAAGCCGATATAGGCGAGCGGCACCACCTCGAGCGCCGAGAAGCTGGCGCCCAGGGCGAGCACCGGCGTCGGCGTGCCGGAGAAGTAGAGGTGATGCAGGGTGCCGAGCACGCCGCCGGCCCTGAAGACGATGGTGGCGAACAGCACGGCGACGGTCGCCATCCTCACCTGCAGCAGGCCGAGGCGGGTGAACAGGAAGGCGATCACGGCGGTGGCGAACACCTCGAAGAAGCCTTCGACCCAGAGATGGACCAGCCACCAGCGCCAGTATTCCACCACCGACAGCGCGGTATGCTCGCCCCACATCAGCGCCGCGCCGAAGAAGACGCCGATCGCCACGGTGGAGAGGAACAGCAGCATGACGATGGAGCGCGCTTCCGACTGGCCGCGCAGGGTCGGCCACAGGGCGCGGCCGACCAGGAACAGCCACAGCATCAGGCCGATGAACAGGAACCACTGCCAGAAGCGGCCCATATCGGCATATTCCCAGCCCTGATGGCCGAACATGAAGTTGTTCGGCAGGCCGAGCTTCTGCATCACCGCCAGCCATTGCCCGGCGAAGGCGCCGACGACGATGACCAGCAGGCAGAGCCAGAGCACGTTCACGCCCAGGCGCTGAAAGCGCGGCTCGTAGCCGGACACCGCCGGGGCGATGTAGAGCCCGGTGCCGAGCCAGGCCAGCGCGATCCACAGCACGGCGAGCTGGGTATGCCAGGTGCGGGTGATCGAATAGGGCAGCAGATCGGCCAGCTTGAAGCCGTACACATACTGGCCTTCGATCTGGTAATGCGCCGTCATCGCGCCGAACAGGATCTGCACCAGGAACAGCGCCAGCAGCACCCAGAAATATTTCGCCGTGGCCAGCATCGACGGCGTCGCCTGCACATGGCGCATCGGATCGAAATCGGGCAAACGCTGCGGCTCGGCGCCGGCGTCATGCGTCACCGCATAATGCCAGCCGAGCAGGGCGATGCCGGCGATCAGGAACAGCACGCTGAAGGCCGACCACAGGAAGGTGCTCGGCGGCGGCGCGTTGCCGATCAGCGGCTCGCTCGGCCAGTTGTTGGTATAGGTGATGTCGTCGTCGGGCCGGTCGGTGCCGGCGGCCCAGGCGGTCCACCAGAAGAAGGCGGTCAGCGCGCGGCGATTCTCCGCGTCCGGCACGGTGTTGTCCTTCATGGCGTAATCGTCGCGCAGCTGCGCCGTCTGCGGATCGTCGCCGAACAGGCTTTCGTAATGCGAGGCGACGGCGGCGATGGCGGCGGCGCGGTCGGCGCCCAGCGTGATCGTCTGCGTCGCTGCATCATAGGTATTCGCCCGCATGCGCGCCTTCACGCGGCCCTGCAACGCCGCCTTCTGCTCTTCGTTAAGCGCATCGTAGCTCTTGCCGAAATCGCGCTGCGCCCAGGCGCCGAGCAGCGCCATGATCTCGCGGTGCAGGAAATCGGCGCTCCAGTCCGGCGCGACATAGGCGCCATGGCCCCAGATCGAACCGAGCTGCATGCCGCCCATCGACTGCCAGACCTGGCGGCCCTTTTCGATATCGTCCCGGGTATAGACGACCTTGCCGTCGGCGGAGACGACCCGCTCGGGCATCGGCGGCGCCTTCTGATAGATCTGCTCGCCCGTCCATAGCAGAACGCCGAAGGAGGCGATCAGAAGGGCGGCCAGAAGACCCCAGAGCGTCTTGGTGCTGTTCATGTGAAGTCCTCCGCGTTCGGGAAGCAAGGGGGGATGACCCAGGCTTCGGCAATCCAGGCGTCTACGGACTCGGCTTCAACACTGCTGCAGGAGGCAAAACGCGCTCCGCCATTCTCAAGCTGTTTCATTCTTGCGCCTTTTAAATCGTCAAGACAACCGCAAATAGGACATTGACAGGGTTCTGGTTGCGGCCCGCATCGCCTGCCGCATCTGCGTGGAAGCGAGGCGTGGTAGAGCATTCCCGCAGCGTTGTTTCGTTGCGGCAGAGCAAACAGGGCGCATCGGCTGCCGCGGCTTGATAGGACGGCCGCCTCGGTCCATATCGCGGGACAGTCGTCCTTATCGAAAGGAGACTGATCATGTGTCGCGGCGTGGAATCGCCATGGTGGAAACGCCTCGCGCGAGGCCGAAACCGAGGCGGCCCGGCCGGAGGCCAGGCCGCAAGCCGGACCGTCAACCGGACCGTCAACCGGGCCGGGCGGCAGTCCTGCAGCGAAGACGCCTGAAATCGGGGCGAAGGCCTTCGAGCCGGCCGAATAGGCGACCGATACAGCGGGCGAAACGGCGCCTGGCCGCTGACGCAGGCCGGCTGGCGCAGGGCATTCAGCCCGCCGCCATCAGTTCCCGTTCGGCATCGCCGTGCAGCGCGGGCATGGCGGCGGGTTTCGGCACCGGCGGAAAGAAGCGCGCCATGTTGCGCTGCGTGTAGTCGGTCAGGTTGTCGAGCTGCAGGACGCGGTCGCGCAGCGGCGAGGCCAGCGGCGGAACGGTCAGCGTCGCCAGGAAGGCCGTCGCGGTGGCGTCCACCGCGCTCATGCCGCTGCCGAACAGATAGTCGCCGCCGCCCAGCAGCATGGCCAGGGCATTCAGCGAGCGCAGGCCGAGTTCGGCGATCTCGTCATAGGCATGCCGGCCCAGGCCGTGCGCCTGCAGATTGGAGATCACCCGCGCCCGCGCCGCATTGCGCAGATCGTCCTGCAGTTCCGCCGGCGCGGCATCGTAGAAGCGCGCCGGGCCGGCCTGGAACGCCTCTTCCGGCACCCAGCGGAACCAGGCGATCGCCCAGCCGAGATGATCCTCCAGCATTCGCTCGACCGCCCAGGCCTCGGCGCGCTGGCGCGGCTTGAGCGCGGCATCGAGATCGAGGCCGCGGCTGCGCTCGATATGGGCGCGGATGAACGTGGAATCGGCCACCACGCTGCCGTCGGTATCGCGGATATAGGGCAGCTTGCCTTTCGGCGCGGCGGCAAAGCCGGTGACGTCCTTCACATATCGCAGCTTCGCCATGCGCAGCTGGATTTCGGTCTTGACCGTATAATGGCTGGCATCCGGCAGGCCCATCCAGGGGCCGAAGCCGTAAAGGATGATCGGGGTCTTGTCGCTCTGTCTCGCATCGGCCGGGATCGCGGCGGTCATCACACTCTCTCCTGTTCAGCATCGTTGCCCTCTTGTACGCCCGTCCTGCTGACAGCATGCTGTCAGGAGCCGCCATCCAGGATGCGATCCCAGGACATTTCGCCATGCGCCGCGCCGACCGCCTGTTCCAGATCATCCAGATTCTGCGCCGGGCACGGGCGCCGCTGACCGGCGAAGCAATCGCGGCCGAGCTGGAATGCTCGTTGCGGACGGTCTATCGCGACATCGCCGACCTGATCGGCCAGCGCGTGCCGATCCGTGGCGAAGCCGGCTTCGGCTACGTGCTGGAAGGAGGCTACGACATGCCGCCGCTGATGCTGACGCCGGACGAGATCGAGGCCGCCGTGCTCGGCGCGCAATGGGTGGCGGGCCAGGGCGATCCGGCGCTGGCGCGGGCGGCGCAGGACCTGATCGCCAAGATCGAGGCCGCGGTGCCGGAGAAGCTGCGGCCCTATCTGGCCGAGCCGGCCTCCATCGTTTCGCAATCGGGCGAGCCGCGGCCGCCGGACCGCATCGACCTGGCGCAGCTGCGCGCGCAGATCCGGCTCGGCCGCAAGCTGGCGCTGGATTACGCCGATGTCGAGGGCCGCACCACGCGGCGCGTCATCTGGCCGGTCACGCTCGGTTTCATGCAGACGGTGCGCATCGTCGCCGCCTGGTGCGAGTTGCGGCAGGATTTCCGCCATTTCCGCACCGACCGCGTCCTTGCCGCCGAATTCCTCGACGAGCGCTATCCGCAGCGCCCGGCGGTATTGCGCGCGCAATGGCGCGACAGCCTGCGGCGCGAGATGGAGCGGCGCAAAGGCGCCCGGACGGAATAGGCGCCCTCGCCGCCCGCGAGGAACACCCGCCCTTCGTCGGATGTTTTTCCAACGCGCGCATCGGGCGCGATGAAGGAGCAAGCGATGAACTGGGATCAACTGAAAGGCAACTGGAAGCAGATGCGGGGCAAGGTGCGCGAGCAATGGGGCGATCTGACCGACGACGATGTCGAGCGCGCCGCCGGCAACCGCGACCAGCTGGTCGGGCGGATTCAGGAACGCTACGGGGTCGCCAAGGAAGAAGCCGAGCGGCAGGTGGAGGATTGGTCGCGCCGCATGCAATAAGCCGCCCTTGCGGGCGGCGCGGCCGTAAGCGCTGACCTGACACGATGCGGGGGAGCCCGGAGACGATCCGGGCTCAGCCTGCCTTCCGCCCGCCGCACTGCCGCCCGCCGCACTGCGCCTGATTTACCTCGATCACCAGCTCATCAGCGCCCGCCACAGACGCGCGACGGGGCCGGGCTGCGCCGGCCGGCTGCTGTGATAGGCCGCGCGCACCATATAGGCGACGCCGCCGGCATAGGCCGTCGCGCCGTGATGGCAGTAGCAGACGATGCGATGCATCTGCCGGTCGGTCAGGCCGAAATAGCGCTTCGCGGTGCCGTAGGTGTCGTCGGTCAGCCCGTCGGCGCGCAGCACCGGATCCTCGAAGGCGACGCTGATGGCGGAATTGTCGCAGCGCGTGCGGTCGCGCAATTCCGGTTCGAGATATTCGATCTCGAAGAACGTCGCCAGCGCGCGCTCCTGGTGGCGGCGCAGCAATTCGTTCCAGCGATGCAGCCGCTCCTGCTGGTTCAGCGCGCGGCGCCGGCCGGCAAACCCGGCCGCAGCCGGATATTGGGTGAAGATATCGGCTTTCTGTTGCAGGCGATCCTTGGTCGTCGATTCCATGTCGGCTCTCCTCCTATGCCTCCTGTATGCGCGAATGATGCCGCGCTGCGGTTGCAGCGCCTGACATAGAACACCGCGGCCTATGGCGGGTTCCCCTGGCCGAGCGCCGATGCGCAAAGCCGATGCGTTTCTCACGCAACAGGCACGGCGTTGTCGCTTGGCCGCTAGCGCGGCGCCGCAGGCCGCCGCTGCATCGCATCAGCCGCCTGCCAGGCCTCTTGGCGGCCGGCCCGGCGGTTTCGTATAGTTTCCCCGCTATGCCGGATCGACCTAGACCGGGTGCTGGACAGCCATTCCGGCCAGTAACGCCGCGCCACCGATGACCCTAGCGCTGGAAATCGCGCTGATCGTGGCGCTGATCGTCCTGAACGGCCTGCTCGCCATGTCGGAGCTGGCCGTCGTTTCGGCACGCCGGGCGCGGCTGCAGGCGATGGTGCGCCTGCGCCGCAAGGGCGCGCGCCGGGCGCTGCAGCTTGCCGCCGATCCCGGCCGTTTCCTCTCCGCCGTGCAGATCGGCATCACGCTGGTCGGCATTCTCGCCGGCGCGTTTTCCGGCAGCACGCTGGCGCATCGCTTCGCGCTGTGGCTGGCCGGGCATGGCTGGCTGGCGCCGGCCGCGGCCGATTCCGTCGCCTTCGCCGTCGTGGTCGGCGGCGTGACCTATCTGTCGCTGATTATCGGCGAACTGGTGCCCAAGCAGCTCGCGCTGAAGAATCCGGAAGCGATCGCCGCAGCGGTGGCGCCGGCGATGTCCGCCCTGGCCGGGATCGCCGGGCCGCTGGTGCTGCTGCTCGACAAGTCGTCGCAGCTCGTCCTGCGGCTGACCGGCGGGCATGGCGTCGCCCGCGGCGCCGTCAGCGAGGAGGAAATCCGCCAGCTCGTCGCCGAGGCGGAAAGCGCCGGCACGGTCGAGCCGGCCGAGCGCAAGATGATCGCGGCGGTGATGAAGCTGGGCGACCGCTCGGTGCGGGCGGTGATGACGCCGCGCCGCGAACTGGACTGGATCGATCTCGATGCGCCGCGCGAAAAGCAGCTCAAGATCCTGCGCGAAACCATGCATCTGCGCCTGCCGGCGGCGCATGGCAGCATCGACGAGCCGATCGGCAGCGTCGGCGTCAAGGATGTGCTGAACGCGCTGCTGGATCGCCGCCTGCAGGCCGACGATCTGCTCGCCTCCGATACCGCCAAGCCCGATGCCGCCGAACCGCATGGCGCCCAGCCGGGCGAGAACGGCCTCGCCGCGCTGGTGCATCCGGTGCCGGCGGTGCATGAAAGCGCCGATGTGCTGGATGCGCTGGCGCTGCTCAAGCGCTCGCCCAGCGGCATGGCCTTCGTGGTCGACGAGTTCGGCAGCCTGGAAGGCGTGGTCACCGCCAGCGACATCCTGGAAAGCATCGCCGGCGATTTCGCCCTGCCGGGCGAGGCGGACCTGCCCGGCATCGTCCAGCGCAACGATGGCAGCTGGCTGATCGACGGCAAACTGCCGCGCGACGAGCTCGGCGAGCGGCTCGGCCTGATGCTGCCCGAGACGGACGGGCATCACACGGTGGCCGGCTTCCTGCTCGACCGCTTCGGCCGCCTGCCCGCTGCCGGCGACAGCGTGGACTGGAACGGCTGGCGTTTCGAGGTGATGGACATGGATGGCCGGCGCATCGACAAGGTGCTGGCGGTGCCGCCCAGGGCGGAGGCTGCCGCAGAGGAAGATGCCGGCTGGGAGATCTGATCGGACGGTCCGGATCAGGCAGTATCGGGTCGATACCAGTTCCGAAAGACAAGCGGGCAAAAAAAAGGGCCGCAGCGAGTGCGGCCCAAGTCTAGGGAGGAAACGCCCGAGAAGGGCATGCAACAAACCGGAAAGCTTGTTGCGATGCACAATGTAGTCTTGTCTCGGGTGCAGTGCAAGAGGAAAGTGAGGAAAAAACGTCGCACCTGCAATTTCATGGGCTTAGGTCATTTTCTGACTGGGAATCCAGGATTTTGCGACAGAATGTTCGCCGGCCTGCAATTGTGCAGGCGCGAATTAAATCGAAGTGTTGCGCCTAAGCCACAGGCAATCGGCCCGCTGGCGCGTTTTTGAGCAGCGCGGCCGTCCCGGCCTTCCCGGGGCAGAAATCCTCATGCCGCTTTGGCATTCCGCGGGCCTGATCCTCTCGCCTGACCCTCCCGCCTGCACCTCCGCCCGGACCCCGCCGCAGCCTTGCCGGGCCGCCTTACCGCGCCATGCCGTGATACTCCTCGTTCGGCATCATCTCGATGGCGGCGGCCATGCGGTTCGACATGTTGAAGAAGCTGGCCGTCGCCGCGATGTCCCAGATGTCGCGGTCGCTCCAGCCCGCCTTACGCAGCGCTGCGCGGTCGGCCTCGACGATCTTGTCGGGGCTTTCGGTCAGTTTCGCCGCGAATTCCAGCGCCGCCTTCATCTTGTCGCTGAGTTCGGCGCTGCGCCAGTTCATCACCATCAGCTCGCCCAGCTTGGGATCGCCCGACAACTGGCGCACCGCCGCGCCATGCGCGGTGAGGCAATAGAAGCAGTGGTTGATGCTGCTGACCGCGACGGCGATCATCTCGCGCTCCAGCTTCGACAGGCCCGAAGGCGCCAGCATCAGCTCGTTGTACATTTCGGTAAAGCCGCGCAGCTTCTTGGCATCGAAGCTGTAGCTGAGCAGCACATTCGGCACGAAGCCGATCTTCTCGTCGCATTTGGCGAAATAGGCCTGCGTATCGGGATCGAGCTCGCTGCGGGCGGGAACCGGGATATCCAGGGCGTGAATGCGTTTGGGTTGCGACATGCGTTCCTCCGTATCGCCGCCAGTCTAGGAGCAAAATTTCCCCGCGTCATGCGGCGGAACAATGGCGGCGGGCGGGGGTTCGGCCATACCGAGCGCAAGGAGGCCGCCATGCATGTCCAGCAGATGATCGCCACCCATCCGGGGGCAAAGGGCCGAACGCACGACGCCATCGTCCATTGCATCGAGGAATGCCTCGACTGCGCCCAGGCCTGCACCGCCTGCGCCGATGCCTGTCTGGGCGAAAAGACGGTGGCGCAGCTTACGCAATGCATCCGGCTCGATCTCGACTGCGCCGATCTGTGCGCGGCCGCTGCCGCCATGGCCTCGCGACGCACCGGCAACAACCAGGCGGTGATGCGCATGACGCTGGAGGCCTGCATCGAAGCCTGCCGGCTCTGCGGCGAGGAATGCGCCCGCCATGCCGGGGAGCATGAGCATTGCCGGCATTGCATGGAGACCTGCCAAAATTGCGAGCGGGTCTGCCGCGCGGCGCTCGATGCGATGAAGCCGGGCGTGCATTGAGCCAGGCCTGATCAATCCCGCACAGGCGGGAATCCGGTTTTTAAATTTGGGCTCCGGCTCCGGCTTCGCTTCCGCGGGAGCGACGAGACGGCTTGCCGCCGGTCAAATTACCGCCGGTCAAAGCCGGCGCGGAAGCCGCCGACCTGGCCGCGATGGCGCAGCAGGTGGTCGGCCAGCACCAAAGCCATCATGGCTTCGCCCACCGGCACGGCGCGGATGCCGACGCAGGGATCGTGCCGGCCCTTGGTCGCGATTTCGGTTTCGCTGCCGAAGCGGTCGATGGTCTCGCGCGGATTCAGGATCGACGAGGTCGGCTTGACGGCGAAGCGCACGACGATGTCCTGGCCCGAGGAAATGCCGCCGAGGATGCCGCCGGCATGGTTGGAGCGGAAGCGCGGCCGGCCATCCTCGTCGCGGCGCATCTCATCGGCATTCTGCTCGCCGCTGAGCCGCGCGGCAGCGAAGCCGGCGCCGATCTCGACGCCCTTGACGGCATTGATGCTCATCATCGCCGCCGCCAGCTCGGCATCCAGCTTGCCGTAGATCGGCTCGCCCAGGCCGGCCGGAATGCCGCTGGCATGCACTTCCACCACGGCACCGACGCTCGATCCCGCCTTGCGGATGCCGTCGAGATAGTCTTCCCACTCCATCGCCATCTTCGGATCGGGGCACCAGAACGGATTCTGCGTCGTGCCGGCCCAGTTCCAGTTGGCGTAATCGATGCTCTTCTCGCCGATCTGCACCAGCGCGCCGCGGATCGTCACGCCGGGGCCGAGGATATGCGACAGCACCTTGCGGGCGACCGCGCCGGCGGCGACGCGCGCCGCCGTCTCGCGCGCCGAGGAGCGCCCGCCGCCGCGATAGTCGCGGATGCCGTATTTGGCCCAGTAGGTGTAGTCGGCATGGCCGGGGCGAAACTTGTCCTTGATGTCGCCGTAATCCTTCGAGCGCTGATCGACATTCTCGATCATCAGCATGATCGGCGTGCCGGTGGTCTCGCCCTCGAAGACGCCGGAGAGAATCTTCACGCTGTCGGGCTCGCGGCGCTGGGTGACGAAGCGCGACGAGCCCGGCTTGCGCTGATCCAGCCAATGCTGGATGTCGGATTCGGCCAGGGCGATGCGCGGCGGCGCGCCGTCGATCACGCAGCCCAGGGCCGGGCCATGGCTCTCGCCCCAGGTGGTGACGCGCAGGAGCCGGCCGAAACTGTTATCCGACATGGGGAATCCTATTCGGGCTTCCTGCCGCCCAGCGAGAGAAGCAGATCGGCCACCTGCGCCGCCTGATCGACCGCGACCATGCCGACGCTGTGATAGCCGCTGTCGACGTGATGCACCTCGCCGCTGACGCCGGCGCCGAGCTCCGACAGAAGATACAATCCGGCGCCGCCGACCTGCTCGATGGTGACGTTGCGGCGCAGCGGCGCGTTCAGCTCGTTCCATTTCAGGATATAACGGAAATCGCCGATGCCGCTGGCGGCCAGGGTCTTGATCGGGCCGGCCGAGATGGCGTTGACCCGGATGCCCTTCGGGCCGAGATCGACGGCGAGATAGCGCACACTGGCTTCCAGCGCCGCCTTGGCGACGCCCATGACATTATAATGCGGCATGACGCGCTCGGCGCCGTAATAGGTCAGCGTCAGCGCCGAGCCGCCCTCGCTCATCAGCTTTTCCGCGCGCTGCAGCACCGCCGTGAAGCTGTAGCAGCTCACATTCATGGTCAGCGCGAAATTCTCCGGGCTGGTATCGAGATAGCGGCCCTTCAGCTCGTTCTTGTCGGAAAAGCCGATGGCATGCACCAGGAAGTCGAGCTTGCCCCAGTCCTCGGCCAGCGCATCGAAGGTGGCGTCGATCGAGGCGGCGTTGGTCACGTCGCATTCGAGCAGATGCTTGGCGCCGACCGACTGGGCCAGCGGCCGCACGCGCTTTTCCAGCGCCTCGCCCTGGAAGGTGAATGCCAGCTCCGCACCCTGGGCATGCACCGCCTTGGCGATGCCCCAGGCCAGCGAACGGTCATTGGCCACGCCCATGATCAGGCCGCGGCGTCCCTGCATCAGTTGGCCGGCCATCTGCGGTTGCGATTGCGACATGAATCCCCTCGAAAAATATCAATTTTGCTAGCTGGCGAGGCGGTCGACGCCGCAACCGATGGGGCAGGGGCGTAACGGACACGACACACGATTGGGCCGGAGATTAGCCCAAAGCGTGGCTCCCGCCAAGGTGGATAAGCCTTTTATGAACAATGACTTGTGCGGAGTCTTTCAATCCCGCTCGTCCGGGCGCCCATGCTGTCCCGCCAGCGCCGTGCGGACGCGGTCGAGCCGGGCCAGCACCGCATCCTCGGGCAGTCCGGCCTGGCTCAGCGCCAGGGCGCCAAGCTGCAGCGAGGTCTCGACCGCTTCCGCGATGACGCCCTTGGCGCCGGCCTGGCGCAGAATCTCGACCTGCTGCCGGTCGCGGGCGCGGGCGAAGATCGCCAGTTTCGGCCAATGGCGGTGCGCCGTGGCGACAAGCTGGCGGGTGGCGGCCGGATCGTCCAGCGTCACCACCAGGGCGGAGGCCTTGTCGGCATCCAGCCGGGCCAGCAGTTCGATGCGGCTGGCATCGCCGAAATGCACTGGCCGGCCCCGGCCGCGATGCTCGGCGACGTTGACCGCGTTGAAATCGAGCGCAAGCCAGGGGATCTCCTCGGCGTCGAGCAGCCGCGCCACGGTCTGCCCGACTCGGCCGAAGCCGCAGATCAGCACGTGATCCTCGTGCGGTTCGGCCTGGGCGACGCCGAGCCGGTCGGATGCGGTCCGGCTTTCCAGCCGCTTTGCCGCCCGCTGCGCCAGCCGCGCGACGGGCGGCGTCGCCAGCATGGACAGCGAGGTGACCAGCAGCATGAAGGCGGCCACCTCCGGCGCCAGCAGTTCGAGGCGGCTGGCCAGCGCGATGACGACGAAGGCGAATTCGCCGCCCTGGCCGAGCAGAAAGCCGATCTCCAGCGCCGCGGCGCGCGAAAAGCCGAAGGCCAGCGCCAGGCCGCCGATGATGCCGCCCTTGAGCAGGAACAGGCCGGCGACCGAGAGCAGCACCAGGCCGATCTGCGACAGTTCGAGACGGACATCGATTCCCATGCCGACCGAGATGAAGAAAAGGCCGAGCAGCAGGCCCTTGAAGGGCTCGATGCTGACCTCGACGGCATGGCGGTATTCGCTTTCCGCCAGCAGCATCCCGGCCAGGAAGGCGCCCAGCGCGAAGGAGAGGCCGACGGCATTGGTGGCCATCGCCATGCCGATGGCGACCAGCAGCGTCAGCGCCATGAACAGCTCCGGGCTGCGCGCCGCGCCGACGCTGCGGAACAGCGGTCCGAGCAGGCGGCGGCCGATCAGCACGATCAGCGCGACGGTGCCGGCGGCGATCGCCAGCGTCTCGCCCAGCCGCCAGGCCAGTTCGCTGGCGCCGCCGCCGTTTTCCAGCGTGGCCAGCACGCTGACCAGGAAGAGGATGGGCACCACGGCCAGGTCCTGCATGAGCAGGATGGCGAAGCTGGCGCGGCCGACCTGGGTGGCGCTGCGCCGGCTCTCGATCAGAAGCTGCATGACGATGGCGGTGGAGCTGAGCGAAAGGCAGGCGCCGAGGATCACCGCCGCCGAGGCGGGGTTGCCGAACAGCTCGGCGACGCCGGCGATGCCGACGGCCGTCGCCACGATCTGCGCCAGTCCGAGGCCGAGCACCAGCCGCTTCATCTGCCACAGCTTCTGCAGCGACATCTCCAGCCCGATCATGAACAGCAGGAAGATGATGCCGAACTCGGCCAGCAGCCGGACCCCTTCGATATCGCCGATGGTGACGAAGCCGAGCCAGGGCAGCCGGTCGGCGAACAGCGCCAGCCCGTTCGGGCCGATCAGGAAGCCGACGACCAGAAAGCCCAGCACCGGGCTGACGCGCAGGCGCTGGAAGATCGGCACCACGATGCCCGCGGCGGCAAGGAAGACGACCAGTTCGCGCAGATAGGGAATGCCAGTGTCGTGTTCCAAACCTCGTTCCTCGTATGTCCTTCGGTTAATTGCCGCCACGGAAAGCGGCGGCGCCGAGGCAGGCGGCGGCCGGCGGCCATCCGCCCGCCGCGCGGCGGCGGAAATTGACCAGGATCAATCCTGCGGACGGCCATTTTGCTACGGTCCTGCCGGCTTTCACATCCGCTTTCCCGTTTCCTGCCCCAGACGAATAAAGAGGCTTTTGCGTATGCCGATGTCCGTTCCCCTTACCGCACCGGCCATGGCCCATCAAGCCCGGCCCGCGCGCCGCCGGGCCTGCCGATGATCGTGCGCATCATGGCCATCATCGGCATATCCATCGTCAGCCTGATCGTCCAGCTCGGCGTCGACCTGTTCCATCTGCGCGGCACCCTGCTGGAGGACCGCGCGGCGAAGACCCGCGAGCTGGTCGAGGTCGCCTATGGCGTGGTGCAGCATTACGCCGCCCAGGCCGAAAGCGGCGCCCTGAGCCAGGCGGCGGCGCAGCAGGCGGCCCTGGCCGCCCTGCAGGGGCTGCGCTACGGCGGCAAGGAGTATTTCTGGGTCAACGACCAGACGCCGGTGCTGATCATGCATCCCTTCGCCAAGGAGCTGGTCGGCCAGGATGTCAGCCGCTACGCCGATCCGGACGGCAAGCGGATCTTCGTCGAATTCGCGCGGCTGGCGCGCGAGAAGGGCGAGGGCGTGCTGCGCTATCGCTGGCCGAAGCCGGGCAGCAGCGAGCCGGTGGAGAAAATCTCCTTCGTGAAGGCCTATGCGCCCTGGGGCTGGGTAATCGGCAGCGGCGTCTATCTCGACGATGTCGATGCCGCGATGCAACACCAGATCGTCAAGACCGGCGTCGCGGTCACCGCCAACGGCCTGCTGCTGGTCTTCTTCGGCTGGCTGCTGGCGCGCGCCGTGGCCAGGCCGCTGCAGGCACTGGCCGCCGCCATCGGCCGGCTGGCCGAACGCGACTGGTCGGTGAGCGTGCCGCATACGGCGCGGGGCGACGAGGTCGGCGCGATCGCCCGCGCCGTCGAGGTGTTCAAGACCAACGGCCTGGAGAACGACCGGCTGCAGCGCGAAGCCGAGGCGATGCGCCAGACGGCGGAGGCCCAGCGCAGCGAGCGCGCGGCGCGCGAAGCGGCGGCGGCGGCCGAAATCGCCGCGCTGTGCGACGAGATCGTGCATGGCCGTCTCGAAACGCGCCTGAACGAAGCCGGCAAGGAAGGCTTCCTGCTCGCTATCAGCCGGCGGCTGAACAGCCTGACCGCGACGCTGCAGCAGATCACCACCGAGCTGGCGGGCGTCATGCACGGCATGGCGGACGGCGACGTCTCCCGCGCCGTGCATGGCGAATATCACGGCGTCTTCGCCGATCTGAAGCAGAGCGCCAACGGCATGGCGAATACCTTGCGCGGCTTCGCCGAGGAACTCTCCGTCTCGTCGGCGACCCTGCGCCAGTCGGCGGCGGAAATCTCCGCCGGCTCGGAGGATCTGGCGCATCGCACCGAAAGCCAGGCGGCGACGCTGGAAGAGACGGCGGCCGCCATGCATCAGGTCACCGCGACGGTGAAGCAGAATGCCGACAACGCCAAGGCGGCCGACGAGCTGGCGGCGGCGGCGCGCAGCACCGCCCATCGCGGCGGCGAGGTGGTCGCCGGCGTGGTGGCGGCGATGGGCGGCATCGAGGACAGCGCGCGGCGGATTTCCGACATCGTCGCGCTGATCGACGAGATCGCCTTCCAGACCAACCTGCTGGCGCTCAATGCCAGCGTGGAAGCTGCGCGCGCCGGCGAGGCCGGCAAGGGCTTCGCCGTGGTGGCGCAGGAGGTGCGCGCGCTGGCGCAGCGTTCGGCCAATGCCTCGAAGGACATCAAGACGCTGATCCAGACCTCCACCGCCCAGGTGCAGGACGGCGCCCGCCAGGTGCATCAGGCCGGCCAGGCGCTGGCCGATATCGTCGCTGCGGTCGAGAAGGTCACCGCCATCGTCGCCGAGATCGCCACCGCCTCCGACGAGCAGTCGCGCGGGCTCGACGAGGTGAACATCGCCGTCGGCCAGATGGACGAGATCACCCAGCGCAATGCGGCCCTGGTCGAGCAGACGCATGCCTCGGCGCAGTCGCTCGCCAACATGGCCCAGGGCCTGGCCGAACTGGTCGCCTTCTTCCAGCTCGGCGCGCGCCATGCCGAGCATCGCCAGGCGCATCGCCACGAAGCGGGCCCGGGCGATACCGTGACGCTGCAGGGCGCGACGGTGCCGTTGCGCAACTGGTCGCGCATCGGCCTGTTCTTCGGTCCGCTCGCGCGTCCGCCGGCCATGGGGGCGGAACTGCCGCTGCAGGTGCGGGTGGCGACCGACCGCGGCGTGCTGAATTTCCGCTGCACCGGCACCGTCACCAGGATCGACGGCGAGTATGTCGCGGTGCGCTACAGCAGCGAGGATGCCGCCGCCATTGCCGCGATCAAGGCCTATTTCGGCGCCGACGAGGCGTAAGTTTCCGGGCCGGCTGTCCGGGCGGCCTTTTCGGGCCGCGTTTAGGAATTGGTTACCGGTCTGTCAGCAGGATGACAGGCTCATCCAATGCTGTTGGGCCGCGCATGATCGGCTGAACGCCAGTCTTGCGGGATATGCCGGATACCGTGGAACACGACGTCGACAAAGCGGATCAGGATTCAGGTGCGCGAGCCGATGCGCCCGCCGATGCGGCGGAGCCCCCGGACGCCGCGCCGGCGGGCGATGTGCCGCTGATCCGGGCCGCCATCGACCATCTGCCCGTCGCCCTGGTGATCTCCGCCCTGGATGGCCGCTGCCTGCGCGCCAACCGCGCCATGTGCGACTTCCTCGGCTACAGCCATGACGAGATGCAGACGCTGGCCTTCCGCGATGTCATGTCCGCCGACGACCGGGCCGGGGCCGAGCGGGTATTCGAGCGCTTCCAGCGCGGCGAGATCGAGCATTTCCAGGAAGAGAAACGCTACCGGCGCCGCGACGGCCGCTATGTCTGGGGCCTGGTCGACCGCCGCCTGGTGCGCGACGCCGCCGGCGCGCCGGATTACCTCGTGGTGCAGATCACCGACATCACCGCCCGCAAGCAGCACGAGGCCGACCTGCAGGAACTGGTCCGCCATCTGCAGCTTGCCGTCACCGCCAGCGGCATCGGCATCTGGGAACGCGATCTGGCGACCACCAGCCTGACCGCCGATGCGCGCGTGCTCGAACTCTGGGGCATCGATCCCGAACATTTCGATTACGACGTCGACTCCTGGACCGCGCGCGTGCATCCCGACGACCGGGCGATGCTGCAGCAGCAGCTCAAGGCGGCGGTGACGGCGCAGGAGCAGTTCGAGATCGAACACCGCATCCTGCGCCCGTCGGGAGAAGTGCGGCATCTGCAGGTGCGCGGCCTTGTCGAACGCGCGCCCGACGGCAGCGCCGTCAAGCTGATCGGCACCAACCGCGACATCACCGAGCGGGTGGTGCATGCCGAAATGCTCTGGCAGGCCAAGGTCGAGGCGGAGGAGGCCAACCGGGCCAAGAGCCGCTTCCTCGCCAATATGAGCCACGAGCTGCGCACGCCGCTGAACGCCATCATCGGCTTCTCGGAAGCCATGGCCGCGGGCATCATCGACATCTCGAACCGCGCGCTGGTGACCTCCTACTCGGCCGACATCCATGCCAGCGGCCTGCATCTGCTGAAGATCATCAACGACCTGCTGGATCTGTCGCGGATCGAGGCGGGCAAATTCGCCCTCGCCCTGGAAGACCTGGCGATGCAGGATGTCGCCAACCGCGCCATCGGCACCGTGCGCGATCAGGCGGCGCGGGCCGGCCTGACGCTGCAATGCGAGGTCGCCGCCGATCTGCCGCTATTGCGCGCCGACGAACGCGCGATGCATCAGATACTGCTCAACCTGCTGTCCAATGCGATCAAGTTCACGCCCGAGGGCGGCCGCGTCACGCTGGGCCTCGCCGCCGATGGCGCCGCCGGCATGCGCATCTGGGTCGCCGATACCGGCGTCGGCATCGCCACGCAGGACATCCCCAAGCTGATGAAGCCGTTCGCGCAGCTCGACAACATCTATCGCCGGCAATATGACGGCGCCGGCCTCGGGCTGGCCATCGTGCGTTCGCTGGTCGAGCTGCAGGGCGGCAAGGTGTCGATCGAAAGCGAGCTTGGCCGCGGCACCATCGTCAGCATCCTGATGCCGACCGCCGCCTGAGGCGCGGCGGGCGGCTTATCCGGACGGCGCCGCCGCTCAGCCGAGGATCGACTGCAGCTTCATCGCCACGCCCATACTGCCCTGTACCTTCAGCTTGCCCATCATGAAGGCGGTGGTCGGGTCGAGATCGCCGGCGACCAGCGACTTGAAATTGTCCAGCGATATGGTGATGGTGCAGTCGGCATCCTTGTCGTCGTTGCTGACGCTGCCGGCGGGGCCGTCGACGAAGATTTTGCCGTCATCGCCGAAATCGAATTTCACCGTGGCGTCCAGCGTGCCCGGCTGCACGCGCTGGCTCATCTGCTGCGTGATCTGTTCGAGCGACATGAGGCCTCCCAGGCTCTTGATGTTGACGCTGCGTCAACGCTGCTTGCATCCGGCGGCACCCTATATTGACGTTAACGTAAGCGTCAAGTAGCGTCGCTGCAGCGCATAAAAACCACATAAGACCATGCGACGCAGTATAAAGCTGCGAGGGAGAAACGCCGCGATGGATGCCGCTCCGACGAGCAAGAGCGATGGCGGATCGTTCCGCTCGGTTTTCCGCGACGGCCTGTTCGCCGGCCAGGTGATGATCGTGACCGGCGGCGGCTCCGGCATCGGGCGCTGCACGGCGCACGAACTCTGCCATCTCGGCGCCCGGCTCGCGCTGATCGGCCGCAAGAAGGAAAAGCTCGATGCCGTCGCCGCCGAACTGCGCGCGGACAACGCCCGTGCCGATGTCGATGTCTTCGCCTGCGATATCCGCGAAGAGGAAGCGGTGCGCGCCGCCGTCGCCGCGATCGTCAAGCGCTTCGGCCGCATCGACGGCCTGGTGAACAATGCCGGCGGGCAGTTCCCGGCGCCGCTCAGCCAGATCAGCCAGAAGGGCTGGGACGCCGTGGTGCGCAACAACCTCACCGGCGGCTTCCTGATGGCGCGCGAATGCTACACGCAATGGATGGCCGATCACGGCGGCGCCATCGTCAACATCGTCGCCGATATGTGGGGCGGCATGCCGAATATGGGCCATTCCGGCGCGGCGCGCGCCGGCATGGTCAACTTCACCGAAACGGCGGCGGTGGAATGGGCGCCGAGCGGCGTGCGCGTCAACGCCGTGGCGCCGGGCTGGATCGCATCGAGCGGCATCGACACCTATCCCGATTGGATGACGCCGGTCATCCGCGGCATGAAACGCGAAGTGCCGCTGCAGCGGCTCGGCACCGAATCGGAAGTCTCGGCCGCCATCGTCTTTCTGCTCTCGCCGGCCGCGGCCTTCATCACCGGCGACTGCCTCCGCGTCGACGGCGCGGTGCCGAATGCGCGGCGCAATTACGAATTGCCCAAGCACGACCGATCGCAGCCCTGGAACGGCTTTCATCGCGCGACGACGCCGAACGTGCTGCGGGAGGAATAGGCGATGGCGGTCCTGCAGACGCAGATCGACCCCGCCTCGGAAAGCTTCCGGCGGAACCGCGCCGAGATGCTGGCGCTGATCGAGGGCTTCCGCGCCCTGGAGCGGCGCGTGCGCGATACCTCCAATGCGCGCCGGCCGGTCTTCGAGAAACGCGGCCAGCTTTCGCCGCGCGACCGCATCGCGCATCTGCTGGACCGCGGCGCGCCCTTCCTGGAGATCGCCACGCTGGCCGGCTACAGGATGCACGACGACGACGGCGCCGAGAACATCATGGGCGGCGGCTCCATCGCCGGCATCGGCTACGTCGCCGGCATCCGCTGCATGATCGCGGCATCCGATTCCGGCATCAAGGGCGGCACGATCGCGCCGATGGGTCTGCGCAAGAGCCTGCGCGCGCAGGAGATCGCGCTGCAGAACAAGCTGCCGGTGGTGAACCTGGTCGAATCCGGCGGCGCCAATCTGAATTACCAGGCCGAAATCTTCGTCGAGGGCGGCAAGGGCTTCGCCAACCAGGCGCGGCTGTCGGCTGCCGGCATCCCGCAGATCACCGTGGTGCATGGCTCCAGCACGGCGGGCGGCGCCTACGTGCCGGGGATGAGCGATTACGTCGTCGTGGTGAAGGGCCGCGCCAAGATCTTCCTTGCCGGGCCGCCGCTGCTCAGATCCGCCACCGGCGAGATCGCCACCGATGAAGAGCTTGGCGGCGCCGAGATGCATGCGCAGGTCTCCGGCGTTGCCGAATATCTCGCCGCGGACGATGCCGATGCCCTGCGCATCGTGCGCGAGATCTGCGCCAAGCTGCCCTGGAACGAGCGCGGGCCGCAGTTGCGCAAGAAGGCGAGCCGGCCGCCGCGCTACGACATCGACGAGCTTTGCGGCATCGTGCCCATCGATTACCGCAAGCCCTACGACGTGCGCGAGGTGATCGCGCGGCTGGTCGACGACAGCGACTTCGTCGATTTCAAGCCCGGCTATGGCGGCCATACCGTCTGCGGCCAGGCCTCGATCGAAGGCGAGGCGGTCGGGCTGATCGGCAATAACGGGCCGATCGATACCGAAGGCGCCGCCAAGGCCGCGCAGTTCATCCAGCTTTGCGATCAGGCCGACATGCCGCTGGTCTTCCTGCAGAACACCACCGGCTACATGGTGGGCAGGGAGGCGGAACGCGGCGGCATCGTCAAGCATGGCTCGAAGATGATCCAGGCGGTGACCAATGCGCGCGTGCCGAAACTGACCCTGCATATCGGCGCCAGCTTCGGGGCCGGCAATTACGGCATGTGCGGCCGCGCCTATGATCCGCGCTTCATCTTCGCCTGGCCGAACAACCGCATCGCCGTGATGGGCCCGGAACAGGCCGCCGGCGTGCTGGCCATCGTCGCCGAGGAGAAGTTCCGCCGAGCCGGCGCCGAGCCCGACATGGCGGCGCTGGAAAAGATGAAGGCGCAGGTGGTGAAGAAGATGGAAGCCGAAAGCACGGCGCTGTTCGCCACCGCGCGGCTCTGGGACGACGGACTGATCGATCCGCGCGATTCGCGCCGCGTGCTCGGCTTCTGCCTGGATATCTGCCGCGAGGCCGATGCGCGCGCGACGAAACGCAACGCGTTCGGGATTGCAAGGGTGTGACCGGTCCAGGACATGGCCGGTTCAGGACGTAGCCGGCCGGGCCGCGCCCGGCCATGACAGAAGGCGTAACCGGCGGTTCGGCGTGGAGGAGGATGCGTCATGGAGTTCACCCAGGAGCATGAGGCGATCCGGCGCAACCTGATCCGCTTCATCGACACAGAGATCAACCCGCATGTCGAGGAGTGGGAGCGCGCGGGCATCTTTCCGGCGCATGCGCTGTTCAAGAAGCTGGGCGATCTGGGCATGCTCGGCATCAACAAGCCGGTCGAGTATGGCGGCCTCGGTCTCGATTACTCCTATCAGATGGTGATGATCGAGGCGCTGGGGCAGATCCAGTGCGGCGGCGTGCCGATGGCGATCGGCGTGCAGACCGACATGGCGACGCCGGCGCTGGCCAGGTTCGGCTCGGACGAACTGCGCAAGGAGTTCCTCGTCCCCAGCATCAGCGGCGACAGGGTGGCCTGTCTCGGGGTGTCGGAAGTCGGCGCCGGTTCGGACGTGGCCAGCATCAAGACGACGGCGCGCAAGGACGGCGACGATTACGTCATCAACGGCGGCAAGATGTGGACCACCAACGGCACGCAGGCCGATTGGATGTGCCTGCTGGCCAATACCGGCGAGGGCCCGGTGCATCAGAACAAGTCGCTGATCTGCCTGCCGATGAAGACCAAGGGGGTGCAGATCGCGCGCAAGCTCGACAAGCTCGGCATGCGCAGCTCCGACACGGCGCAGATCTTCTTCGACGACGTGCGCGTGCCGCAGCGCTTCCGTATCGGCCAGGAAGGCCATGGCTTCATGTATCAGATGATGCAGTTCCAGGAGGAAAGGCTGTGGGCGGCCCTGTCCAGCCTGGCGGCGATGGAACGCCATATCGAGCAGACGATCGACTATACCCGCCAGCGCCAGGCTTTCGGCCAGGCGATCCTCGACAATCAGGTCGTGCATTTCCGCCTGGCGGAACTGAAGACCGAGATCGAGCTGCTGCGGGCGCTGAGCTACCGCGCCGCCGATCTGATGCTGAAGGGCGAGGACGTCACCATGCTCGCCTCGATGGCCAAGCTGAAGGCCGGCCGGCTCGGCCGCGAGATCACCGATGCCTGCCTGCAATATTTCGGCGGCATGGGCTTCATGAACGAAACCCCGATCAGCCGCGCCTATCGCGACAGCCGGCTGGCCTCCATCGGCGGCGGCGCCGACGAGATCATGCTCGGGATCATCGCCAAGCATATGGGCATCCTGCCGGGCAAGCGGAAGTGAAGATGACGATGGTTGAAAAGAAAGTTGTCATGCCCGGGCTGATCCCGGGCGGCCGCGCCTTTCTTTCGAACGTTTGCGGCAGATGCGTGGATGGCCGGAACACGTCCGGCCATGACGCTTGCGGGGCGGTGGAATAATGTCGGGCTTCACCGACATTCTGGTCGCCAATCGCGGCGAGATCGCCTGCCGCATCATCCGCTCGGCGCGCGCGCTGGGCTATCGCAGTGTGGCGGTCTATTCCGAAGCCGATGCCGGCGCGCCGCATGTGCTGCAGGCAGACAAGGCGATCTGCATCGGCCCGGCCGAGGCGAAGCAGAGCTATCTCAGCATGGACGCGATCCTGAACGCGGCGAAGGACACCGGCGCCCAGGCGGTGCATCCGGGCTATGGCTTTCTATCGGAAAACGCGGATTTCGCGCAGGCCTGCGCCGATGCCGGCCTCGTCTTCATCGGCCCGCCGGCGCCGGCGATCGCGGCGATGGGCAACAAGGCCGCCGCGAAACGGCGCATGATCGAGGCCGGCCTGCCCTGCCTGCCGGGCTATCAGGGCGAGGATCAATCCGACGCGGCACTCTTGGAGGCCGCCGCAAGGATCGGCCTGCCGCTGATGGTCAAGGCGGCGGCCGGCGGCGGCGGGCGCGGCATGCGGCTGGTGCGCGATCCCGCCGATCTTCCGGGCGCCATCCAGGCGGCGCGCGCCGAGGCCGCGGCCGCCTTCGGCTCGGGCGAGCTGATCCTGGAGAAGGCCGTCGCCGCCGGTCGCCATATCGAGATCCAGGTCTTCGCCGACAGCCATGGCAACGTCATCCATCTCGGCGAGCGCGACTGCTCGCTGCAGCGCCGGCATCAGAAGGTGATCGAGGAGGCGCCATCGCCCGCCGTCGATGCGCGCTTGCGCGCGGAAATGGGCGCGGCGGCCGTCGCGGCGGCCCGGGCCATCGGCTATGCCGGCGCCGGCACGGTGGAATTCCTGCTCGATGCGAATGGCCGGGATTTCCATTTCCTCGAGATGAATACGCGGCTGCAGGTCGAGCATCCGGTGACCGAAGCCGTCACCGGCCTCGATCTCGTCGCCTGGCAGATCAGGGTGGCGGCGGGCGAGGTTCTGCCGCTCCGCCAGCAGGATGTCGCCTTCGCCGGCCATGCCATCGAGGCGCGGCTCTATGCCGAGGCGCCGCATGAGAATTTCCTGCCGCAGGCGGGAAAGCTCGCCGCCTGGCAGCCGCCCGAGGGCGCGGGCATCCGCGTCGATCATGGCCTGGCGGCCGGGCAGGAGATCACGCCGCATTACGATCCGATGATCGCCAAGATCGTCGCGCATGGCGCCAGCCGCGAGGAAGCCCGGCGCCGGCTGCTGCGCGCGCTGGAGCGGACGGTGGCGCTGGGGCTTGCCACCAATCGCGGCTTCCTGATCGACCTGCTGTCGCATCCGGATGTCGCCGCCGGCAAGACGACGACGCATTTCATCGCCGACCGTTTCGCCGCCGTGCGAGCGGCTGAGCCCGGCGATCTGCTGCTGGCCGCGGCGGCCATCCTGCTTTTCGAGGCGGATGCGGCGGCGAACGGCCATGATCCGGCCCGCGCCTGGTGCTCCAGCGGCAGCCTGGCCTGGCCGGTCCTGCTCGAGCATGCCGGCGGCACGAGCAGGAAGCAGGTCGCCGTACTCGGCCCAGATCGCTACCCAGGCCGCTACCGCATCGACGATCTCGACCTGCGCATCCTGGCGCGCGGGAATGGCCGTCTGCGCGTGGCGGCGCATGGCGCCGAAAGCGATCTCGCTTTCGTCTTCGCCGATGGTAGATTGCATGTCGCCTGCGCCGGCGCCGATTTCTCCTGCCGCGATATCCTCTATCGGCCCTCCGGCCAGGCGGAGGCCGCAGCCGAGCGGGAATTGCGCGCGCCGATGAGCGGCAGGATCGTCGCCGTGCTGGCGGCGGCGGGCGAACGGGTGAAGAAGGGCCAGCGTCTGGTCGTGCTGGAGGCGATGAAGATGCAGCATGAAATGGTCGCGCGGGCCGATGCGCTGGTCGAGGCGCTGCCGGTCAAGGTCGGCGAGCAGGTCGCCAGCAGGCAGTTGCTGGCGGCGCTGCAGCCGCTGGAGGCGGAACGAGGATGAACGGCAAGCCGTTGCCCGCCGAGATCAGGCCGATCCGCGAGGCGGATGCCGAGTCCTATCGCGCCTGCCTGGATCGGGTGGCGCGCGAGCGGCTGTATCTGGCCTTCACCGAGGCGCCCTCGGCGGCGGAAGCGAAATTCTTCATCAAGGCGATGGTGCAGCGCGGCCTGCCCTTCGTCGTCGCGGTCGATCCGTCCGACACCGTGATCGGCTGGTGCGACATCCATGTGCCGCCGGACAATCCGCTGCGGCCGGGCTTTCAGCATGCCGGCCAGCTCGGCATGGGGCTGGACGAGAGCTGGCGCGGCAAGGGGCTCGGCACGCGCATGCTGCAGGTCTGTTTCGACTGGGCGCAGCGCATCGGGCTGGAGCGCATCGAATTGCAGGTCTATGCCAGCAACAGCGGCGCGATCGCGCTCTATCGCAAGTTCGGCTTCGTCACCGAGGGCGTGCGCGTGCGCGCCCGCAAGCTGGACCAGCATTACGACGACATCGTCATCATGGCCCGCCTGCGTCCGCCGCAGGCGAATAATGGCGGCTGAGCATGCTGGCCAGATCGCCCTATTACACGCCCGAACACGAGGCTTTCCGCGCGCAGCTGCGCCGCTTCGTGGAGAAGGAGATCGCGCCTTACGCCGATGCCTGGGACGAAGCGGGCGAATTTCCGCGCGCGCTTTACCGCAAAGCCGCCGCGGTCGGGCTGCTGCAGCTGAACTTCCCGGAAGCCTATGGCGGCATCGCGGCCGACCGCTTCTACGCCATCATCGCCAGCCAGGAACTGGCGCGGGCGGGCGCCGGCGGCGTCGCCGCCTCGCTGATGAGCCACACCATCGGCGCGCCGCCGATCGCCAGGCTCGGCTCGGAGCGCCTGAAGGACAGGGTGCTGCGCCCGGTGCTGGCCGGCGAGAAGATCTCCGCCCTGGCGATCACCGAGCCGGGCGGCGGCTCGGATGTGGCCAATCTGAAGACCACGGCGAAACGCGTACATGACGCCGGCGGCGACCATTATATCGTGCGCGGCGAGAAGACCTTCATCACCTCCGGCCTGCGCGCCGATTTCTATACCGTGGCGGTGCGCACCGGCGGGCCCGGCATGGGCGGCATCTCGCTGCTGCTGATCGAGCGCGATACGCCCGGCTTTTCGCGCACGCCGCTCAAGAAGATGGGCTGGTGGGCCTCCGATACGGCCAGCCTGCATTTCGACGATTGCCGCGTGCCGGCCGAGAACCTGATCGGCGAGGAGAATGCTGGCTTCCGCGGCATCATGCTCAACTTCAACGACGAACGGCTCGGCCTGGCCGCCTCGGCCATCGGTTTCGCCCGCACCGCCTACGAGGAGGCGCTGGATTACGCGAAGCTGCGCGAGACCTTCGGCCAGCCGCTGATCCGGCATCAGGTGATCCGCCACAAGCTGGTCGACATGGCGCAGCGCCTCGCGGCATCGCAGGCGATGCTGGAACGCATCGCCTGGGCGCTCGATCAGGGCGAAAGCCCGATCGCCGAATTGTGCATGCTGAAGAACCAGGCGACGCAGACCCTGGCCTTCTGCGCCTCGGAGGCCGTGCAGATTCTCGGCGGCGCCGGCTACATGCGCGGCTGCAAGTCCGAACGCATCTACCGAGAGGTGAAGGTCAATGCGATCGGCGGCGGCACCGAGGAGATCATGAAGGATCTGGCGAGCCGTCAGATGGGGTGGTGATTAATTCTTTTTAGAGTTGTTCTCGATGAGCGAATTATATAATAAAACAGGCGCAGCGCGTTGATCAGCTTGAAGGCCTGTGGACGGACGTGCTTCGAATAAAGACCGAATCAGCAGCAAAAAGAATGGCTATGGCATAGAGACCGCGCCCATTAAGGCGGAGAATGACATTGTTGTCTTGATGCAAAAGGCGGTCGAGCATGAGCTTGAGTCGCTAGGTTTTAAAGTCGGCCCAGGTGGGTTGCAGGCTAAGATCGAATTGCAGACTTTCTGCAATGATTTTAAAAACGGCTTCTTCTCCGGTGATGCTGTTGCTGAGGTTGCCTTCAATTTTACTGTAACCCGCTCCGACGGCTCTTATATCTATAGTCGCGGCTGCAGGGGCGTAGGTATGAACAGGAATATTCAAATGGCGACAGGCAGTAATGCAAAAGTCGCCTTGGAAGACGCCCTGACGAACGTAATGCAACAGTTTATCGAAGACGAAAACATGCGAAAGGCGCTCGTTGCGGCAGGGAAAGCCACGGCGACGTCCGGCGTAAAGCAGCCAGTCCCCGGTAGTTAGGCCGGCATCTAAAGAATGCCAACTTGATTTCCCTCAAATTGCGGCTTGGCAGAGTCGTCTAATCTATCGCCGATGAACGATCTTCTCATCGCCCGTGCCCTGCATGTTCTGTCGATCGTGATCTGGATCGGCGGGGTGGCCTTCGTCACCCTGATCGGCCTGCCGCTGGCGCGCCGCCAGCCGACAATGGCGCAGAAGCGCGCCCTGTTCGAAGCCATCGAAGGCCCGTTCAGCCGCATCGCCCGCTGGGCCGTCGCCCTCGCCGGCCTGAGCGGCCTGTGGATGCTGCGCAATGGCGCGCTGTGGTACCGCTTCAGCGAACCCGGCTTCTGGTGGATGCATGCCATGGTCGGGCTGTGGCTGCTCTTCGCGGTGATGCTCTACATCGTCGAGCCGTTCTTTCTGCACCGCCGCCGCCATGACGCCAACACCGCGCCGGATTTCACCCGGATGTTCCGGCTGCACATCCTCCTGCTCGGCGCCGCGCTCGTCACCATCGCCGGCGCGGTGATCGGCAGCCACTGAAGCCGGTTTTCCGCAAGATTGTCCCGACACAATTCAAGGCTGGCCAGGGCCGGCCGGCGGGCCTAGAACAGGATGTCCGTTTCGGAGTCCGCCCTATGCAAATGTCCAATATCCCGTTTGGCACCACCGACTGGTCCAAGGTGGCGCCGACCCGCCATCCCGGCGAGACCGGCGAGGCGCTGTGGCGTACCCAGAATTTCGACGCGATCCGCGTGCGCCTGGTGGAATATTCGCCGCATTATCTGGCCGATCACTGGTGCCAGAAGGGCCATATCCTTTTCGTGCTGGAAGGCGAACTCGTCACCGAGCTCAAGGACGGCCGCGTTTTCACGCTCAAGCCCGGCCAGAGCTATCAGGTCGCCGACAATGCCGAGCCGCACCGCTCGCGCACCGGCCCGGCCGGCGCCAAGCTTTTCATCGTCGACTGAGCCGCCACGGCGATGAGCATGGCCGCGCGCGAGATCGAATCGCCCTATGCCTGGGCGCGGCTGGCCGCCAGCGTCGCCCTGGGCACCATCGGCGGCGTCGGCATGTGGTCGATCGTCGTGGCCATGCCCGCCGTGCAGGCGGAATTCGGCGTCGACCGCGGCGAGGCATCGCTGCCCTACACGGCAACGATGATCGGATTTATGTGCGGCACGGTCGTGATCGGCCGCCTCTCCGACCGTTTCGGCCTCATGCTGCCGGCGATGGGCGCCGTGGTGCTTCTCGCCGCCGGCTATTTCGCCACGGCTTTTGCGCCGGGCATCGTCTCCTTCGCGCTGCTCTATGGCGCCCTGGTCGGACTGGGCGGCGCGGCGATGTTCGCGCCCCTGATGGCGGATATCTCGCACTGGTTCTCGGCGCGGCGCGGCCTCGCCATCGGCCTCGCCGCCGCCGGCAATTATTTCGCCGGCACGCTCTGGCCGCCGGTGATCGAGCATTTCATCGCCCAGGCCGGCTGGCGCGCGACGCATATCGGCATCGCCATCTTCTGCCTCGTCACCATGCCGCTGCTGCTGCTGGTGCTGCGCCGGCGCGCCACCATCCAGCCGGCGCCGGTCAGCGCCGATGCCGGTCAGCCGGCCTTCGGCAGCCGGCCGCTCGGATGGCCGCCGCAACTGGTACAGGGCCTGCTGGTGCTGGCGGGACTGGGCTGCTGCGTGGCGATGTCGATGCCGCAGGTGCATATCGTCGCCTACTGCGTCGATCTCGGCTACGGCCCGGCGCGCGGCGCGCAGATGCTGTCGCTGATGCTGGGCTTCGGCATCGTCAGCCGGCTGACATCGGGCTGGATCCTCGACCGCATCGGCGGATTGCCGACGCTGCTGCTCGGCTCGACCCTGCAGGCCATGGCGCTGGCGCTGTATCTGCCCTTCGACGGCCTGATGTCGCTCTATGTCATCTCGGCGATCTTCGGCCTGGTGCAGGGCGGCATCGTGCCGAGCTATGCCTTCATCGTCCGCGAGCTGTTTCCGGCCAGCCAGGCCGGTTTCCGCGTCAGCCTGACGATCTCGGCCACCATGGCCGGCATGGCCCTGGGCGGCTGGATGTCGGGCGCGATCTACGATCTCACCGGCTCGTATCAGGCGGCGCTGCTCAACGGCATTTTGTGGAATATCGCCAACATGGCGATCGCGTTTGTGCTGCTGCGCCGCCAGTGGCGCGGCCGGCTGGCCGCCGCCGTCTAGGGCAACCCCGCCGGCCCGCGGCGCCGGATCTTTCATCTCCCGCCCCGCCGCAGCCATGCCGGCTGCAATCGCCCCGGAACGGGGCCCTCCAGTTGTCGTCCGGGGCGGCCGCCTCCACTTAAGCGCGTTCATTTGACGACAGGGAATTTTCATGTGAAAGTCGCATCACCGGAAACAACCGCCGCTGATGTTCGAACGAACATCTCAGACGTCGGACAGCCGGATGGGACAGGAAACGGACGGAACGGGGATGCTGCCAGCGGATGACCGCGCCCGAGCGATCGTGGACCTCGTGAGGCGCGAAGGCTTTCAGGCCATCGATGGTCTTGCCGGGCGTTTCGGCGTCACCCCCCAGACCATCCGGCGGGATGTCAACCTGCTCTGCGACCGCGGCCTGCTGCGACGGCGCCATGGCGGCGTCGAATTGCCGCCCGACGGCGAGAATCTTGCCTATCCGGCCCGACAGGTCCTGAATATCGAGGCCAAGCGGCTGATTGCCCAGCTGGTTGCCGCCGAGGTGCCGGAGAATGCCTCGCTGTTCTTCGGCATCGGCACCACGCCCGAACAATGCGCGCTGGCACTGGCCGACCATCCGGGTCTGCGCGTGATGACCAACAACCTCAACGTCGCCATCGCCCTGAGCCGCAATCCGGCCTGCGAGATCACCATCGCCGGCGGCCGGCTGCGCAATCTCGACCGCGACGTCGTGGCCGGCGAGGCGCATGGCTTCTTCGGCCGCTTCTCCGTCGATATCGGCATCTACGGCGTCGGCGGCGTCGCCGATGACGGCACCCTGCTCGATTTCAGCGTCGATGAAGTGCATATGCGCGAGAGCCTGGTGCGGCATTGCCGCCAGCGCTTCCTCGTGCTCGATCATTCCAAATTCGGCCGTGGCGCCACCGTGCGCGGCGGTCGGATCACCGAGGCGACGGCCGTGTTCACGGATCGCCCGGTGCCCGACGCCATCGCCGCCATGTTGCGCGCCGCCGGCGTCCGTCTCGTCGTCTGGCCGGACGACTCTTCCAACGCAGCACAGCCAACCGGCAGGAGAGGGTGATCATGATGAAACGTGTAATGCTTGGCGCGGCGCTCGGCGCGTCGATGCTGTTCGGAACCGCGCAGGCGCAAGCCGGCGAGGCCGCCATCTGCTACAATTGCCCGCCGCAATGGGCCGATTGGGGCTCGCAGCTCAAGGCGATCCAGGAAACGCTGAACATCACCGTTCCGCCGGACAACAAGAATTCCGGCCAGGCGATGGCGGCGCTGATCGCCGAGAAGGCCAATCCGGTCGCCGACGTGACCTATCTGGGCGGCATCGTCGCCGATCCGGCCAAGGATGCCGGCGTGCTGATGCCCTACAAGCCGAAGGGGTGGGACAAGATCCCCGCCGACCTGAAGGATCCGGACGGCTACTGGTTCACCATCCATTCGGGCACGCTCGGCCTGTTCGTCAACAAGGCGGCGCTCGGCAAGAAGCCGGTGCCGAAGAGCTGGGCCGACCTGCTGAAGCCGGAATACAAAGGCATGGTCGGCTATCTCGATCCGACCTCGGCCTCGGTCGGCCAGCTCGGCGTGATGGCGGTGAACCTCGCGCTCGGCGGCACCTACGACAACCTCGATCCGGCGATCAAGTATTTCAAGGAGCTGGCCAAGAACGATCCGATCGTGCCGAAGCAGACCTCCTATGCCCGCGTCATCTCGGGCGAGATTCCGATCCTGATGGATTACGATTTCAACGCCTATCGCGGCCAGTATATCGACAAGGCGCCCGTCGAATTCGTCATCCCCAAGGAAGGCACCCTGACCTTCCCCTATGTGATGGGCCTGGTGAACAAGGCGCCGCATGCCGAAGCCGGCAAGAAGGTGCTCGACTTCGTGCTGTCGGATAAGAGCCAGGCGATGTGGGGCAATGCCTTCCTGCGCCCCGTCTTTGCCGACAAGCTGTCGCCCGAGGCGAAGGCGAAATTCCTGCCCGCGTCGGAATATGCCCGTGCCAAGGCGGTCGACCTGAAGAAGCTGGCCGCGGCGCAGAAGGCGATCGTCGACCGCTACGGCGCCGAAGTGCACTGAGCCGTCGGGGCATGCTCGGAAGTACCGGGTAGTTGAACCGGACGGGGCGATGGCCAGCCATCGCCCCGCTTTTTCCCTACAGTCAGGAGCGACGATGCCGGCGAAACCAGGAAAGATGCAGCGCGATACCCCGATGCTGGTGGCCCTGATGCTGCCGGCCGGTATCTTCTTCGCCGCCTTCTTTCTGCTGCCGATGGTGCGGCTGTTCCTGATCGGCGGCAGCGGCACGCTCGGCTGGGCCGCCTATGCCACCATCGTCACCAACGCGAATTATTTCGGCTCGCTGCTCGCCACCCTCGGCGTCGCCGCCGCCACGACGGCCGCCACGCTCGTCATCAGCGGCATCGCCGGCGTATTCCTGCAGCGCCACAAGTTTCCCGGCAACGCCGCCCTGGTGGCGATGCTGACCTTCCCGCTCGCCTTTCCCGGCGTCGTCGTCGGCTTCATGGTGATCATGCTGGCCGGCCGTCAGGGCCTGCTCGGCGATATCAGCCAGATGCTGGGCGCCGACAAGCTGGTCTTCGCCTATTCGATGGCCGGGCTGTTCACCGGCTATGTCTATTTTTCGATACCGCGCGTCATCCTGACCGTGATGGCCGCGACCGAGAAGCTGGACCCCAAGCTGGAAGAGGCCGCCCGCTCGCTGGGCGCCTCGCCGCTGGGCGTCGTGCTCGACGTGATCATCCCGGGCCTCAAGCCGGCCTTCCTGTCGTCCGGCGCGATCTGCTTCGCCACCGCCGTGGGCGCCTTCGGCACGGCTTTCACGCTGGCCACTCGCATCAATGTGCTGCCGATGACGATCTATACCGAATTCACCCTGTCGGCGAACATCGCCATGGCGGCCGCGCTCAGCTTCGTGCTCGGCGCGGTGACCTGGGCGGTGCTGGCGCTGGCGCGGACGGCGGCCGGCTCCTCCGTCGCGGCGGCCGGTTGAGGGAGGGCGGCATGGCTCAGAAACGCGGCATCCTGTTCTGGCTGCAGCTCGGCTTCACCCTGCTGGTCTGCGCCTTCCTGATCGTGCCGGTGATCCTGTCCATCCTCGCCGGCGTCACCAACAATTATTTCACCGGCCTGTCCAGCGGCTTCACGCTGCGCTGGGTCGGCCAGGTCTGGGCGGGCTACAGCGACACCATCTTCCGCTCGATCGGCATTGCGCTGGCCTGCCTGGTCTGCACGCTGCTCCTCGGCATACCGGCCGCCTACGTGCTGGCCAAGCGGCAGAACGCGCTCGCCCGCGCCATCGAGGAACTGATGGTGATGCCGGTGGCGATTCCCGGCCTTGCCACGGCGCTTGCGCTGATCGTCGCCTATGGCGGCCTGTCCGGCTTCCGCACGTCGTGGACCTTCATTCTGGTCGGCCATGTGCTGTTCACGCTGCCCTTCATGGTGCGTTCGGTGCTGGCGGTGCTCAGCGCCATCGACCTGCAGACGCTGGAGGAAGGCGCCGCCTCGCTCGGCGCCGGCTTCTGGACCCGCTTCTTCACCGTGGTGCTGCCCAATTGCCGCAACGGGATTCTCGCCGGCGCGCTCATGGTGGTGACCTTGTCGGTCGGCGAGTTCAACATGACCTGGCTGCTGCATACGCCGCTGACCAAGACGCTGCCGGTCGGCCTCGCCGATGCCTATGCCTCGCTGCGCCTCGAGGTCGGCAGCGCCTATACCCTGGTTTTCTTCCTGATGATCGTGCCGCTGCTGATTGCGCTGCAGTGGTTCAGCCGACCGCGCCGCCAAGTGCACGCCAAGCCGGAGAGTGAATGATGACTGCGAACCAGAGCCCGCTGGCAATCCGCCTCGAGCATTGCGCCAAGACCTTTGCCGACGGCACCCGTGCGCTGGAGCCGCTGAATCTCGAGATCGCGGCCGGCGAGACCGTCGTCTTCCTCGGGCCCTCGGGCTGCGGCAAGACCACCACCTTGCGCATCATCGCCGGCCTGGAGGCGCCCGATGCCGGCGGCCGCGTCCTGTTCGACGGGCAGGACGTCACCGGCCTGGCGATCGAGAAGCGCAATGTCGGCATGGTGTTCCAGTCCTACGCGCTGTTTCCCAACATGACGGTGGCGGAAAACATCGGCTATGGCCTGCGCATCCGCAAGCTGCCGGCCGCAGAGATCCGCGCCCGCACCGCCGAAATGCTGGCGATGATGCGCATCGAAAAGCTGGCGGACCGCAATATCGACCAGCTTTCCGGCGGCCAGCGCCAGCGCGTCGCGCTTGCCCGCGCGCTTGCCGTGCGGCCGCGCGCGCTGCTGCTCGACGAGCCGCTGACCGCCCTGGACGCCAAGCTGCGCGATACCCTGCGGCTGGAGATCGACACCTTGCTGCGCAGTCTGGGGATCACCGCCATCTACGTGACGCATGATCAGGCCGAGGCGATGGCGCTGGGCGACCGCATCGTGGTGATGGAACATGGCCGCGTCGCCCAGGTCGGGCATCCGCGCGACATCTACCGCAAGCCGGCCTCGCGCTTTGTCGCCGATTTCATCGGCACGATGAACCGCCTGAGCGGCCGCGCGGAAGGCGGCGCCTTCGTCTGCGCCGCCGGCCGCTTCGCCTGGGCCGGGGCCCCGGCCGGCGCCGTGGAAGTGCTGTTCCGGCCCGAGGATATCCGCATCGCCGCGCCCGATGCGGCGCCGCTGCGCGGCACCGTCGCCGCCGCCTTTTTCCTCGGCGACCGGACCCGCCTGTTCGTCGAGGTCGGCGAGGCGCAGCCGCTGGTGGTCGAGAGCAGCGAGCGGCGCGATTTCGCCCATGGCGAGGCGGTCGGCCTGGAAATCGCCGCGCAGAACCTGCTCGTGCTGTGAGGAAGCGCCATGCTGATCGCCCAGATCACCGACACCCATATCAAGCTGCCCGGCCGGCTGGCCTACAAGAAGGTCGATACCGCCGCGATGCTGCGCCGCTGCGTCGCGGAATTGCAGGCTTTGAAGCCGCAGCCCGACCTGATCCTGTTCACCGGCGACCTGGTCGATCTCGGCCGGCCCGAGGAATATGCCCATCTGAAGGAAATCCTCGCGCCGTTGCCCCAGCGCATCATCGCCATCCCCGGCAACCATGACAGCCGCGACAGCATGCGCGCCGCCTTCGCGCCGGAAGGCTATCTGCCGCCGGACGGCTTCCTGCAATTCGCCATCGACGACGATTATCCGCTGCGCATCGTCGGCCTCGACACCCTGGTGCCGGGCGAGGGCGGCGGCGAACTCTGCGGCGAACGGCTCGGCTGGCTCGACCGGACGCTGGCGCAGCGGCCCGATGCGCCGACCCTGGTGATGATGCATCATCCGCCGTTCGTCACCGGCATCGGCCATATGGACAAGATCGGCCTGAAAGGCCGCGAGGGCTTCGCCGAGATCATGGCGCGGCATCCGCAGGTGCAGCTCATCCTGTGCGGCCATCTGCACCGGGTGATCCGCGCCGATGTCGGCGGCCGGCCGGCGCTGACCTGTCCCAGCCCGGCACATCAGGTCGCCCTCGACATCGATGAAAACGCGCCGAGCTGCTTTTGCATGGAGCCGCCGGGCTTCATGCTGCATTGGTGGCATGACGGGCAGCTCGTCACCCATACCGCGGTGATCGGCGATTACGACGGGCCGCATCCATTCTTCGATGCGAACGGCAATCTGATCGACTGAATACCGGCGGCCCGCCTGGGCGGCGGGCGCGGCTTCGACAGCTACGCCATCGTCACGCCAGGCGCGCCGAGCCGGACTTGCCGGGCTTCACCGCCTCGTCCGCGCCGGCCTCGGCGCCGGTCTCGTCGCCGGTCTCGTCGCCGGTCTCGTCGCTGGCCGGCTGCGGCTGGTCGGCGCCGCGCAGGCGGGTGGCGCTGAGTTCGCCGGCCTGTTCCAGGATGGGATAGGCCACCGCCGTCAGATGGCTGTTGATCCGTTTCAGATCGCGGATCACGTCGAGATGGATCGAACTGGTTTCGATGGTTTCGGCGCGGCCTTCGCGGATGCGCTGGTAATGATGCTCGGCGGCGGTCTGCTCGGCTTCGCGGATGCTCGCCTTCTCCTGCAGCAACTGCCGCGCCAGCTTCACGTCGCCGGACATGAACAGGTTGCAGGCCATCTGCAGATTGGCGGCGACGCGGTGATGGAAGGCGGTCAGCTCGGCCAGGCCCTCGCGGCTGAAGGCCAGCTTGTTCTTGATCTTCTTCTGCGCCAGCTCCATCAGGTTCTTGTCGATGATGTCGCCGATATGCTCCAGATTGGTGGTGAAGGTGAGCACATCGACATAGCGGCGGCTTTCGGCCTCGTCCATGCCGTGCTTCGACACCTCGGTCAGATACAGCTTGATCGCCTCGTGCAGGCGGTCGACGGTGTCGTCGCTATGCTCCACCGCTTTGGCCAGCTTGGCGTCGTCGCGGCTGAACACCATCATGGTCTCGTCCAGCATGCGGGAGACGATGTCGCTCATGCGCAGGGTCTCGCGCGCCGCTGCGGCCAGGGCCACGCTCGGCGTATCCAGCACGGATTCGTCGAGATAGCGCGGCCGCAGGCTGTCGTCGCTGGCCGGCAGGTCGGGCAGCAGGCGGCGCGCCAGGTAATCCAGCGGGCGCAGCAGCGGCAGGAAGGCGACGGCCATGGCGATATTGAAGGCGGTATGCGCGTTCACCGTCAGGCGCGCCGGGTCGATGCCGAATACGCCGAGCCAGCTTGGCATTTGCGGCAGCAGCGGCAGCATCGCGACGACGAGCACGACGCGGGCGATCAGGTTGGCCAGCTGGGCGCGCCGCGCCGCCGGCGGCTGGCCGCTGGCGGCGACGAAAGGCGAGATCGCCGTGCCGAGATTGGCGCCGAGCACCAGCGCGATCGCCAGCGGCGCATCGACGGTGCCGGATTTGGCCAGCGATGCCACCAGCAGCACGGTGGCGAGGCTGGCGTGCGACAGCCAGGTGAGCAGCGCGAACAGGATGACGGCCAGGAACGGCGCCTGTTCGAGCGGCTGCAGGACCAGCGTCAGCGCCGGCGAATCGCGCAGCGGCGCCGAGGCGGCGAAGATCATCTGCAGGGACAGCAGCATCAGGCCGAGCCCGATCAGCAGCCGGCCGATATGGCGCGGCTGGCCGCCTTCGAAACTGAAGAAACCGATCACGCCGGCCAGCAGGCAGAGCGGACCGAGCCAATGCAGGTCGAGCGAAAGATACTGCGCCGAGATCGACGTGCCGATGCCGGCGCCCAGCAGCACGGCGATGGCGGCGACGCCGCGGATCAGTCCCCGGCCGGCAAAGGACGAGACGATCATCGCCGTCGCCGTGCTCGATTGCAGCAGGGCGGTCACGCCGATGCCGGCGACGAAGGCCTGCAGCGGCCGGCGCAGGGCCTGACCGAGATAGCGCCGCAGCTGCGCGCCGAAGGCGCGCGTCATGCCGGTGCGCACCATGCGTACGCCCCAGAGCAGCAGCGCCACTCCGGCCATCAGATCAAGCAGCAATTCAGTGGCGCCATACGATTCCATCAGAGCCTCTCCAAAGCCGGGGATCCCCGGCGCGGGGCGAACGTTGCAGAATTATTACAATTTAATGACATACACCCCAAGAGGCTTTTTGTGCCAGGGGTTTAGCTAAAGCTGGGCCATTTTTACCGCGTTAAAAGCGCCCCGGCCCCGCTATCGGGGCCATCCATCTCGCCTGCAACATTCGCCGGGTACGAAAGTGACAATATATCATTATTTTTCAGTTATTTAAAGGGCGATGCAGGGCCGGATCCCGGTTTCGGCATAAAAAAGCCGCGCCCGGCAGGCGGAAGCCGCAGCGCAGGCGCTTTTACGACAATGCCGGCTCCAGGGAATTAATGACGTGAGAATCCGGGCCCCAGAGAATCCGGCTCCAGAGAATGACGACGTGGAATGCCGGCGCTGAATAAATGACCCGGGGTTATCGCTCTTCGGCGGCGCCGAGGGCCGCCCGCCGCATCGTCCAATTGCATCGTCCAAGCGGAGCGCAGCATCGGCACATGCCAAAGAGAGCGCCGCAGAGGATGGCTTCCACCATCGCGCGAAGCGCGGTCGTCGCACGCTTTCATCCATCGCGCGGCCATGCCGCGAAGAGCCGGTTGCGCCGCGCCGCGCCGGCGATAAAAGGATTGACACTCGAAAACCGGAAAACCTAGGCTGCCGCGGCATTTGACAAAACATTCGGGTCGGCCGGCTGACTATCCGCAGGCAGGCTGAAGTCAGGGGAGAAAACGATGACCGTGTTCGATCGCAGGGAATTTCTGAAGCTTTCGGCGGCGGGCGCCGGCGCCGCCGGTCTGTCCGGCCTGTCGCCGCTCGCTTTCGAGGCGATGGCGGCCGAGACGGAGGGGCGGGCGGTGTTCTACGCCAACATCACCGGCGTCGACGCGGTGATGGCGGCCTTTGCCAAGGCGACCGGGGTCAAGGGCGAATATACCCGCATCTCCAGCTCCAAGTTCATCCCCACCATCCTGACCGAGGCGGGCGCCGGCAAGCTGCTGGCCGATGCCGTGCAGGCGCCGCGCCCGATGATCGAGCTGCTGGATCAGAACAAGGTTCTGCTGCCCTATCGCTCGCCCTCCGCCAAGGGCTATCCGGCCTGGGCGACGGAGAAGGAGACCATGACCCATTTCGGGGTCGAGTATGTCTCCTATCTCTACAATACCGACCATGTGAAGAAGGCCGACGCGCCCGCGACCTACGAGGATCTTGCCAATCCGAAATGGAAGGGCAAGATCGTCATGGCCAATCCGGCCACCCATGCCTCTACCATCGGCTGGCTCGTGGCGCTCAAGGAGCAGGTGTTCAAGTCGGAAGCGAAGTGGCGCGAATTCCTCAAGGGCCTCGCCGCCAACCAGCCGATGTTCGTCGAATCCTTCGGCCCGACGCCCGCGCCGATCGCCAGCGGCGAGCGGCTGATCGGCATCTCGATGCCGAAATACATCGTCACCAAGGCGCCGGCGCCGCTCGACTGGGGTCCGCGTTCCGGCCCGCTCTTCGGCACCGCCCGCACCATCGCGCTGACCAAGAACGCGCCGCATCCCAAGGCCGCCAAGGTGTTCATTGACTATTGGCTGAGCAAGGAGGCGATGCAGCTACTGGCCAGCAAGGTCGGCGAATACGTGCTGGCGCCGGGCGTGTTCCCGCAGATCGAGGGGATCGACAAGGTGGAAGTGAAGCCGGTCCGCGATCTCTCCGACGACGAATTCAAGACCTGGGGACGTGAGTTCGCCGCGATCTTCGCGACGCGCTGACGATCGAAACCGATATCGCCGGCAGGCGGCGCGGTCGCGGAAACCCGCCCGCGCCGTCCTGTTTGTTGCGCCTGTTCATCGCGCCCGTTGATGGCGTATGGGGATGGCAAAGATGGACATCCGAATCGAAGGCCTGTGCAAGTATTTCACCTCCGACGGCAAGACGGTCGCCGCCCTCGATCATGTCGACCTGAGCATTCCCGCCAACACCTTCTTCACCCTGCTCGGGCCGAGCGGCTGCGGCAAGACCACGCTGCTGCGCTGCATCGTCGGCCTGGAGACGCCGGACGAGGGCGAGATCAGCATCGGCGGCGAGGTCGTCTGGTCCAGCCGCAAGGGCATCTTCGTGCCGCCGGAAAAGCGCGGCCTCGGCATGGTGTTCCAGACCTATGCGATCTGGCCGCATATGAGCGTGTTCGACAACATCGCCTATCCGCTGCAGGTGCGGAAGATGGATGCCGCGCTGATCCGCGAGAAGGTCGCCAAGGCGCTGCGCTTCGTGCAGCTCGAAGGCGTCGAGCGCCGCTCCGCCACCAAGCTGTCGGGCGGCCAGCAGCAGCGCGTCGCCCTGGCGCGGGCGCTCGTCGCCGAACCCCGGGTCATTTTGTTCGACGAGCCGCTGTCCAATCTCGACGCCAAGCTGCGCGAGGAGACCCGCAGGGAATTGCGCCGCTTCCTCGACGAACTCGACATCACCGCGATCTACGTCACGCATGACCGGGTCGAAGCGCTGGCGCTGTCGGACACCATCGCGGTCATGCGCGCCGGCAGGATCGTCGAGATGGGCACGCCGCAGGACATCTATTTCAACGCCCGCCATCGCTACGTCGCCGATTTCATCGGCCGCGCCAACCAGATCGAGGCGACGGTGCTGCGGCACGAGGACGGCATCACCCTGGCCGAGACCGGCATGGGCACCATCGCCTGCCAGCGGCGCGAGTTGCCCGCGGGCAGCCGGGCGACGCTGTGCATCCGCCCGGAATTCATCCATATCACCAGCCGCGCCGCCGCCCCGGAGGGAAAGACCGCGCTCGAGGGCAGGATCGAAGCGCTCGAATTCGTCGGCGAGGTCTACGAGGCGGAAATCGCCGTCGCCGGCGAGCGGCTGCTGGCGCGGATCGATCCCGATGTCGCCGTGCGCCAGGGCGATACGGTGCGGATGGCGATCGATCCGGCCCATTGCCTGCTGCTGTCGGCGTGACGGGCCGCCCGCGATGACCAGGACCCGCGCGCAGCTCGTCTGGCTGCTGATCGCCATCGTCGGTTTCCTCACGCTCTGCCCGGTGCTGATGCTGCTGGCCGGCAGCTTTTCGCAGGGGCTGACCGCCTTCGGCGCCTTCACCGCGCATAAATACGTCGCCGCCTATACCGATCCGGCGCTGGCCGGGGTGATCGTCAACACGCTGGTCTTCGTCCTCGGCGCCTCGCTGTTCAGCACGGTGCTGGCGATCTTCCTGTCCTATCTCAACACCCGCACCAACATTCCCTGGAAGGGCGCCTTCACCCTGCTGTCCATCGTTCCGATGATGATTCCGCATCTGCTGTTCGCCATCAGCTGGGCGCTGCTGCTGAATCCGTCGAACGGCCTGATGAACCTCGTTCTGCGCGGCGCCTTCGGGCTCGAGCAGTCGCCGATCAACATCTATTCGATCGGCGGCATGATCTTCGTCGAAGGCCTGCTGAACCTGCCGATCGCCTATCTGGTCATCGCGCCGGCGATGGGCGCCTTCGACGTTTCGCTCGAGGAATCCTCGCGGGTCAGCGGCGCCGGCACCCTGACGACGCTGCGCCGCATCACCCTGCCGATCCTGCGGCCGGCGATCCTTGCCGCCTTCACCCTCTGCGTCGTGCGGGCGCTCGCCTCCTACGCGGTGCCGCGCGCCCTGGGCACGCCGGGCCGGGTCGACGTGCTGGCGACTTATCTCTACGAGATGATCTCCACCGGCTTCGCGCCGGATTACGGCCAGGCCGCGGCGCTCGGCATGAGCGTGCTGTCGGCCTCCATCCTGCTGATCGTGCTCTACCGCGCGCTGACCGCGGAGGGCGGCAAGTTCGTCACCATATCCAGCCGCGGCTTCAAGCCGGCGATCATCGACCTGAAAGGCGCGCGCCTGCCGCTTTTCGTCGTCGTCGCCCTGTTATGCCTGCTGATGATCGTCATTCCGGTCGGCGCTTTGTTCTATACCTCGCTGCTGCCCTATTCGATGGTGCCTGGCGCCCGCGCCCTGGCGCTGATGAGCTGGCAGAACTGGATCGAGATGGTCCATGACGACATCACAATGCGGGCGCTGCAGAACAGCCTGATCCTCGCCATCGTCGGCGCATCGCTCGGCGTATTGCTGTCGCTCTTCGCCGCCTATGTCACCGTGAAGCTGCGCACCAAGGCGGCGGGCCTGCTGGAAATGCTCACCTTCCTGTCGTTTTCTTTCCCCGGCATCGTCATCGGCATCGGCTTCATGTGGTTCTTCGTCCAGACGCCGCTCTATGCGACGCTGACCGCCATGATGCTCGCCTATATCGCCGCCTATCTGCCTTACGGCGTGCGGCCGCTGACAAGCGCCTTCGTGCAGGTGCATGCGCATCTGGAGGAATCCTCGCAGGTCTGCGGCGCGCCGCCGCTGACCACCATGCGGCGCATCGTGGCGCCGCTGGTGCTGCCGGGCATCGTCTCGGCCTGGATTCTGATGGCCACCATGTTCATCCGCGAACTCTCGGTCTCGGTGGTGCTGTCGCGGCCGGGCAGCGAGGTGCTGGCGGTGCGCATCCTCAATTTCGCCGATGACGGCCTGTGGGGCAAATTGTCGGCGCTCGGGATCGTCATGATCCTGCTGTCGACCGGCATGGTGCTGGCCGCGACCTATGCCGGCCGCAAATTCAAGCGCCACTGACGCGAAATAACGCACGCCGGTCTCGCGCTCGGAGTTTGGCGGAAAATCCCCCGGCGTTTGCGCCGGCCGTCAGCCTTCCAGCCTGTCCGCGCGGCGCTCCGGCGCCGTTCCCGGCGGGCCGGTGCGCAAATGCCGCCGCATCCGGCGGACGAGGCGGCAGAATTGCTCGCGATCGACATGATCGCGCTCCATCAGCAGCGCCACGATGGCATCGTCCAGCACGTCCTGGAGCGATGGTTCGGATAGGATCGGATTCTGCTTTGCCATCTCGCCTCCTGCTGCGCTGCGCCGCGCTACCACCAATTCGTCGTCGTCGATGGCACTATGCCGGCCGGATTGTGTCCTGACTTTGACCTAGATTAAGGAAAAGACATTTTGTCCCGCCTAGCGTCATGCCCGCGTCAATTCCCTCCGTTCATTTCAGGAGCATGACCATGACCAACAAGCAGATCATTCCGACCAACCCGCTCGCGACGCTGCACCAGGAGGTGGACCGCCTCTTCGGCAGCTTCTTCGACGATTTCTCGCTGCCGCGGCTGCATTTCAGGAACGGCCTGGAAGCGCCGAAGATCGACTTCAAGGAAACCGAGAAGGAGTATCAGCTCGACGCCGAACTGCCCGGCGTTCCGGCCAAGGACGTCCAGGTCTCCGTGGCCAACGGCGTGCTGACGATCAAGGGCGAGAAGAGCAGCGAGAAGGAAGAGAAGGGCAGGAACTATCTCCGCGTCGAGCGCGCCTATGGCGGTTTCGAGCGCTCGCTCGCCCTGCCGGAGGATGCCGACGATGCGAAGATCGCCGCCACCAGCAAGGACGGCGTGCTCAGCCTCGTCATTCCCAAGAAAGCCGGCGCCAAGCCGGAAACGCGCAGGATCGAGGTCAAGCCGGCGGCCTGATGCCGCATTGGGCGTCGCGCTGCAGCGGCGGGCCGCGGATTCGGCCCGCCGCCAGGCGCGCGTCAGCCTTCCAGCCGCTCTGCCGATTGCGGCTGACCGGCGGCGGGGCGCAGCTCGTCGTCGCGCCAGCGATAGCCGAAGGCGGCGAAATTCTCCAGCTGCGAAAAGCCGGGATCGACGGCGCGGAACTTGTTGCGGATGCGCTTGACGGAGGAGCGCACATTCGTGCGGTAGCCGTCATCGCCATGCCCGGCCATGAAGCCGGCATGGTGGACGCGATCGTAGATCGCCCGGTAGGTGACGTATTCGCCCAGATTCCGCAGCAGCAGATACACGATGTTGTATTCCGCCACGGTCAGGCCGACATCCTGGCCGCACCACAGCGCGCGGCTGGCCTGCGGCCGCAGCGTGAGGTTGCCATGGCGGATGCAATCCTGCGGCGGACGCCGCCGGCCCGCAGGGTGCGCGGAGGCAAGGATCAGGCGGATGCGCTTGGCCAGGATCGCGCTGCCGCGCGACTTGGAGACGAAATCGAGCGCGCCGCTGTCCAGCGCCTCGCTCTCATGCGCGATGTCGGTCAGTCCGGTCAGGAAGATCACCGGCAGTCCGATGCCGCGCTGGCGCAATTGCGCCAGCAGGGCGGCGCCCGACAGGCCCGGCAGGCGCCAGTCCATGACGACGATCTCGCCGCTGCCGCCCTGGGCGAAATAGTCCAGCAGCGCGGCGCCATGTCCCATGCTGCGGACGATGAAGCCCTGATCGGCCAGCTCGCTGCAGACGGCATCGCGGTAATCCTCGTCGGCATCGACGAGGATGATGCGGAAGGCTTCCCGGAAGCGAAGCTGTGCCTTTCTTTCCGACATGACCAGCAAGCGTGGGCGGTATCGCTATCCCGATGATCGGCCCCGCCACGGTCGCGGCGGCCGGCAGGTCCACCATCGTGATGGAAGTCGCTTCGCCCGCCAGTGGTATTTTTGTGGCCGCAATCCGTCTCGCATGGCCGTGCCGATGATCATTCCTGCCGCTGCCGCCTTTCGCGCGTCCGCAGGCCATGCCGCTGCGCCCTGGCCCGGTCCGCCAGCAGACGGGCCGCAGCATCGAACGCATCGCGGATCGCCGCCTGGATATCCTCATGGGCATGGCCGTCATCGGCGGTGCGGCCGACCACCAGCTCGCCGCCGGGCATCGTGATGTCGATGCGGATGCGGTAAAGCCGGCCTTTCTGCGGCTGCCGGCTGTTCTGCTGGCGCTGCGGCGCGTCGATCACCACCCGGCAGGACGAGATGCCGCGGTAAAATCGTTCGAGCGCCCTGGCCTTCTCGAGGATGCGCGCCTCGACCGCATGGGAATGGTCCATGCCATGGAAGGAAATCTGCAGCGGCAGGTGCATGGCGTTGTCCTCGTCCGGCCCACTATGCCAGGAAAGACGCAGCGCAGGGCCTGCCTGCTTCAGCCGGACGCGCTGCGAATTGGAGGTAGGGCGGCCGCGCCCGGCTACGGTTCCTCCTGTCAGAGCAGGTCGCGCAGTTCCGCCGGCAGCAGGCCGAGCACCTTGACCGTCTCGCCGGGATCCAGATGCGCAGCCATCACATCGAATACCGCGATGGCGGCGACCTCGGGATCCAGCGGCGCCTTGGCGGCGGCGAGTTCTGCTGCAGGAATTCCTCGCGGTGCCGCTCCCTCGGCTTCTGCCGGCCGGGACGCCGGCCCTCGTAATACAGGCCGCGGATCAGCATCGGCAGTTGCGCCGAAAGATGAGCCGCATTCTCCAGCCGAGGCGGTCGCGCAGGGCATGCAGCATGCTCCGCAAGGCGGCATAGGCCAGATGCCGGTCGTCCGTTTCCAGGCACGCCATCAGGCTTCTCAGCCATTGGCTGGTCTCGTGCGCCGTGGTGTCGAAACCGCGCAGGCCGGTCACGGTCATGGCAAAATCCTCTTACGCTGACTGAGGTCGAAGGCATCCGCCGCGGCCGCACTGGCAACGGCGTCAATGCCTGGCCGGCTTGCCGCCTTGCGCGGGCGCGACCTGCAGCGCGGCGGCAATCGCGCTGCAGCATTCCCGGTATTTTTGCATGTCGGCTGAAACGCGCTCGAAGCTGCCGCGCAGCCAGGCATTGGCGATTTCCGGCAGCCTGGCCGGCTGGCCGTTCGAGGCCAGCATCTCCCGCATCGCGTCGAGGCCCGTCTGCGCGGCCTGCTGCCGGCGCTCCACCCAGTGGCTGGCGAAATCGCCGTAGAGCGTTAGGATCCGATGCTGGTTGGACCAGAAAGCCTCCATCGCGCCGGTCATGGCCTCGAACATCTTTCCGGGAAGCAGATTGTCCGTTTCGGCGGTCTTGCCGGGTTCGCGTTGATGCACCATCGCCATTTCCGCTCTCCTTCCGCATGTGATCTTCCGATTATCGGCAGGACGAAGACGGCGGCATTGATCCAGATTAAAATTGGCGATCCGGATTAAGGTTGGCACCGTCGTTTGACTGTCATGATGAAGCACAGCGCCGGCTTATTGCTGTATCGCCGCGACAAAACCGGCCGTCACGGCGCCGGCATCGAGGTTCTGCTGGTGCATCCCGGCGGGCCGTTCTGGGCCGGCAAGGACGCGCATGCCTGGTCGATGCCGAAAGGCGAGATCGACCCCGACGAGGATGCCCTGGCTGCGGCGCAGCGCGAATTTGCCGAGGAAACCGGCTTTGCGCCCGCCGAGGTCGCGGCCTCCGGCGCGGCCATCGCTCTCGGCCGTTACAAGCACGGGCAGAAAATCATCCAGGCCTGGGCCATCGAAGGCGATTGCGATCCGGCCAGGCTGCGCAGCAACAGCTTCAGCATGGAATGGCCGCCGCGCTCGGGGCAAATGCGCGATTTTCCCGAAGCCGACCGGGCGGCCTGGTTCGACCTGGCGACGGCGCGCCGGCGCATTCACAAGAACCAGCTCCCGTTTCTCGACGCGCTCGAGGCCTGTCTCGCCCGCGGCGCCGGCGCGCCGGATTGATTCGCCCCGCGCGGCGGTTTTTCGCCAAAGCCTTAAAATCGCGGTAAGGCTTGTGATGCTGCTGTGATCGGCGGGGGGCGAATCCTGTGATGGCGGAAGCCTGCATGTGGCATCGCTGTGAGAAGCTCGCGCGCGCTGCTTACCACCCGATAACCCTCGCTCCCACCCAGGTTTACAACCGGAACTGAACATGGTGTCTGCCGCATCGTTGAAGGAGACACCGTCCGATGAGTTTTGCCCGAGCCGCAATACCCGCATCGCTGTTCCACCTGATGACCGGCCCGTTCCGCTTTGCCCTGCTCGCGGTGGCGGGCTTCAGTCTGGCGATCAACCTGCTGGTCCTGACCTCGCCGCTCTACATGATGCAGGTCTACGACCGCGTGTTGAGCAGTTCCAATCTTGATACGCTCATCTGGCTCACGGTGATGGCGACGGCGGCCTATATGGCCTTCGGCGCGCTGGAGACGGTGCGCAGCAATCTGCTGTCGCGCCTCGGCGCCTGGCTCGACCGCGCGCTGGCCGGACGCCTGATCGCCGCCGGCCTCGATGCGGCCGCCAGCGGCACGCCGACCGGCACGCAGCCCTTGCGCGATCTCGCACAGGTGCGCGGCTTTCTCACCGGGCCGGCCATGGCGCCGCTCTTCGATGCGCCCTGGACGCCGGTCTTCCTTGCCGTGCTGTGGATCATGCATCCCTGGCTGGGCGGCTTCGCGCTCGGCGCCGGCCTTTTGCTGCTGGCCCTGATGGTGGCGGGCGAATGGCTCACCCGCCGCGCGGTGCATGAGGGCGAAGCGCATCAGGTCAACGCCTATGCGCTGGCCGACGCCACGCTGCGCAGCGGCGAACTGGTCCGCGCGCTCGGCCTGCTGCCGGCCTTGCTGAGCCGCTGGCGCGGCGCGCAGGATCGCGCGCTGACGGCGCAGCAGAATGCCGCCGACCGCACATTGCGGCTGCATGGCCTGACCAAGGCGCTGCGCATGTTCGTGCAGACCGCCATCCTCGGCCTTGGTGCCTGGCTGGCGGTGCGCGGCGAGCTGACCTCGGGCGGCATGATCGCCGCCTCCATCCTGCTGGGCCGGGCGCTGGCGCCGATCGACCAGCTGCTCGGAAGCTGGAAGCAGTTCGTCGGCGTGCGCCACTCGTGGCAGCGTCTTGCCGTTCTGCTCAACCGCCATCCGCAGGCGCCGCCGCCGATGCCGCTGCCGCAGCCGCAGGGCGCGCTTTCGGTCGAAGGACTGACCTATGCGCCGGCGGGCGCGGAAAAGCCGGTGCTGCGCAACATCTCCTTCGCGCTCAGGCCGGGCCAGTCGCTCGGCATCATCGGGCCGTCCGCCGCCGGCAAGAGCACGCTCTGCCGCCTGCTGATCGGCGCGCTGCCGCCCAGCGCCGGCCATGTGCGGCTCGATCATGCCGATCTGGCCGCCTGGAACCGCGCCGAAATCGGCCCGCATCTCGGCTATCTGCCGCAGGAGGTGACCCTGTTCGCCGGCACCGTCGCCGAGAACATCGCCCGCATGGGGCATGGCAATGACAGCATCGACCCGGCGCTGATCGTCGCGGCGGCGCGGCAGGCGCATGTGCACGAGATGATCCTGCGCCTGCCGCAGGGCTACGAGACGCGCCTCGATGCCAGCGCCAGCCAGCTCTCCGGCGGCCAGCGCCAGCGCATCGGCCTGGCCCGCGCGCTGTATGGCAATCCGAAGCTGCTGGTGCTGGACGAGCCGAACGCGCATCTGGACGGCGAAGGCGAGGCGGCTTTGCTGGCCGCGCTCAAGGCCGCCCGGCAGCAGGGCTGCACGGTGATCATGGTCAATCACCGCCCCAGCATGCTCGAGCATAGCGACATGCTGCTGTTCCTGCGCGACGGCATGGCGCAGGCCTTCGGTCCGATCGAAGAGGTCTGGCCGCTGGTGACCGGACAGCCCGCCGCCCGCAAGGCCGCCATCCGCACCGTCTGATTTTCTTACAGGAGATCCGTTCATGACCCATCTCAGCGAGATCGGGGCGCCCGACCTGCGAGCCAGCCTGCGCCGCCCGCTCATTGCCGGCGCCTTGGTCTGCCTCGCCTTTTTCGGCGGCCTCGGCGCCTGGTCGGCGCTGGCGCCGCTCGCCACCGCCGCGCTCGGGCCGGGCGTCGTCAGTCCGGACGGCAACCGCCGCACCGTGCAGCATCTCGAAGGCGGCATCGTCAGGCAGCTGCTGGTGCAGGATGGCAGCCATGTCGAGGCCGGCGACACGCTGATCGTGCTGGACGACAAGGCCGCCCGCGCCGCCCGCGACCTCGCCCTGGGCGATCTGCGGCAATTGCTGGCGGTGGAAGGCCGCCTGCTGGCCGAGCGCGCCGGCGAGGGCGAGCCGCGCATCGCCGAGCAGTTGCGCGGCCATGCCGCCGAGCCGGAGGTCGCCGCGCTGCTGACGGCGCAACGCGAATTGATGCAGCAGCGCCGCGCCGCGCTGGAGCAGCGCCGCACCCTGCTGCAGCAACGCAGCGCCCAGGTCGATGACGAGATCGCCGGCCTGCGCGCGCAGATCGCCGGCCAGACCCGGCAGCTCGCGCTGATCGCCGAGGAAGTGAAGGGCGTCAACACGCTGCTGGAAAAGGGGCTGGAGCGCCGCCCGCGGCTGCTGGCGCTGCAGCGCGCCCAGGCCGAGATCGTCGGCGCGCGCGGCGCCAACGAGGCCGCCATCGCCCGCGCGCTGCAGACCATCGCCGAAACCGATGTGCAGATCAGCACGATGGAATCGCAGCGCCAGGAGGAGATCAGCACGCAACTGGCCGATGTCACCGGGCAGATCGCCGCGGCGCGCGACAAGCTGGCGGCGGCCGAGGACGTGCTGCGCCGGACCGTGGTCATCGCGCCGGTCGCCGGCACCGTCGTGCAGATGAAGGCGCGCACCATCGGCGGCATCGTCGGCGCCGGCCAGCCGATCCTCGACATCGTGCCGCGCGACGACGAATTGCTGATCGAGGCGCATATCGCGCCGAACGACATCGACATCGTGCATGAAGGCCTGCCGGCCCGCGTGGTGCTCTCGGCCTACAAGCTGCGCAACCAGCCGCGCATCGAGGGCCGGGTGCGCAGCGTCTCGGCCGACCGCATCGTCGAGCCCAACAGCAGCAAGCCTTATTACCTGGTCCGCGTCGAGGTCGACCGCGCGCAGCTCGCCCGGCTGGCGCCCGATATCGAACTCACGCCGGGCATGCCCGCCGAGGTCATGGTCATGGCCGGCACGCGCACCGCGCTCGGCTATCTGACCCAGCCCCTCATCGACTCGCTGCGGCAGAGCATGAACGAAAGCTGAGGCGCAGATCGGAAATCACGCACCTTACGCACATTACCCGGTTTGCAATATCCCTAGCGTAAAAAGGACCCCTCATGGCCAAGCCACGCGTACTCATCTCCACCGATATCGGCGGCTCGGATCCCGACGATGCCCAGTCGATGGTTCATGCCCTGCTCTATGGCGACAAGGTCAACCTGGTCGGCCTGGTCTCCACGCCGACCGGCCATTCCGGCAGCACGGCGGATATCCGCAAGGTGATCGACGCCTATGCGCAGGATTACGGCAAGCTGAAGACCTGGTCGGCCGATTATGCGACGCCGGATTACCTGCGCTCGATCACCAAGCAGGGCAATGTTCATGTCGCGCCCGCGCAGGGCTATTCGACGGCAACCGAAGGCTCCAAGCAGATCGTCGCCGCCGCGAAGGCCTCGGCCGAGCCGCTCTGGGTGCTCGCCTGGGGCGCGCTGACCGATGTCGCCCAGGCGCTGCATGACGATCCGTCCATCGCCGGCAAGATCAGGCTTTACAGCCTGGGGGCCTGGAATACCCAGCAGGATACCGCCGCCCGCGACTACATCTACAACACCTTCAAGGATCTGTGGTGGATCGAGAGCAACACCACGATGCGCGGCATGTATGTCGATGACGGCGGCGCCGGCAACAATAGCTGGCGCATGAGCGACGCGCAGGGCCATGGCGCGCTGGGCGAGTATTTCTACCACGCGCGCCCCTGGGGCCTGAAGATGGGCGATACGCCCTCGCTGCTCTATCTCATCGACAATGCCGACAACAACAATCCGGCCGCCGATAGCTGGGGCGGCGCCTATGTGAAGACCGGCCACGGCGACCATTACTGGTCCGACAACAAGGCGCCCAGCCTGATGAATGGCAGCTTTTACGGCTCGGAAACCGTGCAGAAGCACCAGAGCGAGATCTACCACGATTTCGCCATGCACCTCGATCACGCCAAGGCCGCCAATCCTGCCGGCGGCACATCGGGCGGAACGTCGGGTGGCACGTCAGGCGGTACGAATGCCGGCTCGGCTCCGCCGGCCTCGGGCGGCAGCGGCAATCCGGTCCTCGCCTATGACGACAATTACAAGATCGATCCCGACAAGTCGCTCTGGTTCAACACCAAGTATCTCACCTGGAACGACAAGGGCGCCGATGGCGGCCTGCATGTCAGTCATGTCGAAACCCACAGCGATGCCGGCGCGACCATCACCTGGGATGCCAGCAACGGCACGGTGCGCTACATCCCGCCGAAAGGCTGGCAGGGCAAGGATTCCTTCGATTACACGCTGAAGGATGCCGATGGCAGCAGCGATACGGCGACGATCCATGTGCAGGTCGGCAGCGGCACCAGCTCTGGCACGGGAACGGGCACCGGCACCGGCACCGGCGGTTCAGGCTCCGGTTCGGGCTCGGACGCGGCCGGTGCCGCCCCGCCGGCCACTGGCGGCAGCGGCAACCCGGTCTCGGTCGGCGACGATTATCACCGGATCAAGGCCGGCACGAAGGATTACTTCGCCGGCAAGTATCTGCTGATGAACGACAAGGGCGCCGATGGCGGCCTGCACATCACCGGCATGGACAGCGTCACCGCAGAGGGCGGCAAGGTCGCCTGGGATGCGGCGAAGGGCGCCGGCATCTACACGCCGAAGCCCGGCTTCACCGGCCATGATTCGGTGGCCTATGCGATCGCCGACAAGGATGGCAGCAGCGACAGCGGGCATCTGCATTTCGACGTGCTGCTCGCCTGACCGGACGATCGCCGCATGCACGGCAAGCCGCCGGGTTCTCCCGGCGGCCTTTTTTCGCGCCGTTTGCGGCGTCAGGCCTTGCGCTTCTTCGCGGCCGGCTTCCCGGGCAGGTGATTGGAGCGCGGCCGCCCGGCGCTCAGCATCAGCAGGGCCATGTCGTCGAGATCGGCCGACAGGCGGCTGAGCGTGGCGCCGCCGGCATGCAGCAGGCAATGCACGCCCCGGGCGCTGACGGCTTTCACCGTGGCGGCGACCGGCTTCGTCTCGTTCGCCAGCCACAGCCTGATGCGCGTTCCGGCGGCAAGGTCGACGCGCGGGGTGAACAGGCAGCCCTGCAGCGACAGGTTGGTCACCGCGCCGGGGGTCTCGGTCGCGCCATGCTCCAGCCGCGCGATGATCCTGGTATCGCGGCGCTGAAAGCGGCGGCGGTTGGCGGTGTCCGCCGCGGCCTTGGTCTTCTTGCCCGGCGTCGTTTTGCCGGACGTCTTGCTCCTGGATGCTTTCACGATCGTCTTTTTGGCACTCGCGGCTTTGTCAGCGGCCATTGAACCGAATCTCCCCCGTCTTTGCCTGCACACTAGCGGCGCCGCCGCGGCAAGGGAAGCGTGAATAAGAGCGGCTCCTGTCCGACAAAAGCATGGCGGCGCAGAGCCGCTTTCTTTACACTGCCGGTGGCAACGAAAGATTCACGACCGACCAAAAGCAGAATTCCATGTCCGTGCGTTTGCCGCCCGAGCCCGTCGTCTGGGCCTTGTCGCGTCATCAAGCCTATCTCAACAGCCGACCCGGCGGCGTGCGCCTGCAGCGCCGCGGCGAGGATTTTGCCGATCTCAAGCTGGATGCCGTGGTACTCGACGATGCCATCCTGCCGGGCTGCAGTTTCGCCGGCTCGTCGCTGAAGGGCGCGCAGTTCCTGCGGGCCGATCTGTTCGGCGTCGATTTCAGCCGCGCCGACCTGTCCAATACGATGTTCGACCGGGCCGATCTGCGCGGCGCCAATTTCCTGATGGCAAAGCTCAAGCAGACCTCGTTCCGCCAGGCCGATCTGCGGCCCGGCCAGATCGTGCGCCATGAGAAGGAGGGCGACGAAAACCGCGAGGACGTGCCGGTCAACCTGTCGGGCGCCAATCTGCAGGAGGCCAATCTCGGCCATGCCCATCTCGATCATGCCAATATGAGCAATTCCAGCGCGGTCGGCGCCACCTTCGTCGGCGCCTCGCTGTTCGCCGTCAACCTGACCGGCGCCGATCTTTCGGGGGCGGATTTCTCCGGCGCCCGCATGAAGGAGACCAGCTTCGTCGGCGCCAATCTGGACGGCGCCAAGCTGGCCGGCTGCGATCTGCGCGGCGCCAATCTGCGCAGCGTCGATCTGAGCGGCGTCGATCTGAGCGGCGCCAATCTGCAGGGCGCGATCTACCGCGAAGGCCAGGCGAAACTGCCGCCGGAGATCGAAGCGATGCTGGCCGCGCATGGCAAGTGGATCGCCTCGAACGGCCTGGAGGGCGAGCGCGCCGTCTTCAGCAAGATGAAGCTGCCGGGCATGGATTTCTCCAGTTGCGATCTGCGCGCGGCGGTTTTCCACGAGACCAATCTGGCCGGCGCCTTCTTCACCAAGAGCCAGTTGCTGTTCACCAGCTTCATCGGCGCCGATCTGCGGCGGGCGAATTTCGATCAGGCCAGCCTGGGCGGCGCGAATTTTTCCGGCGCGCTGCTGGCCGGCGCGGCCCTGCGCGGCGCGCAGCTTGTCGGCGTCGAAATCTTCAATGCCCTGAACCAGAAGACCGGCAAGGTGATCTTCCCGCGCTTCGACAATGCCGACCTGACCGGCGCGGATCTGCGCGGCGCCACCGTGGAGGGCGTCGATTTCGCCGGGGTGGTTTTCGAGAAGGTGAATTTCGCTGGCGCCGACCTGCGCCAGTGCACCGGGCTGCGCGGCCGCCGCGGCTAAACGCCGGTAACTCCATAACTAATTGCGAATCTTATCAATTCTGGCAACCGGCATTTTCTGGTTGCATTAACATGTTGCGATAACTAGCGTTCTCTCACCATCCTCAGTTGAACGACAATAGCGGCTTTGGACGCACACGATGTCCGATCACATGATACCGCCGCATGAGGTGCAGATCGTTCTCTCCCGCCATGCCGCCTTCCTGGCCGGTCGGCCGGGCGGCAGCCGACTGCAGAATGCCGGCGGCCATTACGGCAAGCTGAAGCTCGACGGCGTCAAGCTGGACGATGCCATCCTGCCGCGTGCGGAGTTCAGCCATGCCTCGCTGGCCGGCGCGCAGCTGCGCCGCGCCGATCTGTTCTGCGCCGACTTCCAGCATGCCGATCTGACGCGCGTGGTGTTCGACCGCGCCGATCTGCGCGGCGCCAATCTCGGCCGCGCCGTCCTGCGCCAGGCCTCGCTGGCGCAGGTGGATCTGCGTCCGGGCCAGCTCATGCTGGTCGAGCAGGGCGGCAGCAAGGAAGTCGCCGCCAATCTCGACGGCGCCAAGCTGGACGGCGCCGAATTCAAGAACGCGCAGCTCGACAATGCCAGCATGGCGGTCTCCTCCGCTGTCAACGCCTCCTTCAGCAATGCCAGCATGTACGCGGTCAACCTTGCCGGCGCCGATCTCTCCGGCGCCAATCTGGCCGGGGCGAAGATGAAGGACGCCAACCTGATCGGCGCCAATCTCGCCGGCGCGCGCCTGCAGGGCACCGATCTGCGCGGCGCCAATCTGCGCAATGTCGATCTCAGCCAGGTTGATCTCGACGGCGTCTCGCTGCAGGGCGCGATCTATCGCAAGGGCGACAGCCTGCCGCCGGAGATCGAAACCGTGCTGAAGCAGCACAGCACCTGGATCGCGACCGCCGGCGCGGAAGGCCAGCGCGCGGTGCTCAGCGGGCAGAAGCTCGATGGCATCAATTTCGCGGGCTGCGATCTGCGCGGCGCCGAACTGCACGGCGCGTCGCTGGAAGGCGCCGACTTCTCCAACGCGCAGATGATGTTCGCCAGCTTCGTCGGCGCCAACCTGCGCAAGGTCACCTTCGATCTGGCCGATCTAAGCGGCACCAATTTCACGAAGACCTGCCTGGCCGAAAGCCGCTGGCGCGGCGCGCGGGCGGTCGGGGTCGACATCTATAACGGGCGCAACCAGAAGACCGGCAAGGTCGTCTATCCTCGTTTCGAGGAGGCGGATCTCGCTAGGGCCGATCTGCGCGGCGCCGTCTTCGAAGGAATCGATTTCGCCACTGCCGTGATGGACGGCGCCAACCTGCAGGGCGCCGAACTGCGCCAGTGCGTCGGCATCCCGAGCGGCCGGAAATAGCCGAAGACGGCGGGCCGGTGCGTTACCAAGTCTTTCAGTTGCGTTACCGAGTCTTAACTCGCCGCCGTCTGCCGGCCCTGCCAAGGATGGGCAGGATTTCCCCTCGCCCTTCGGCGGCGCGGCTAGTCCCTTGTCCGTCCCCAGCCGGCGTCCTAGGCTGTTTTGCTAGATTTCATTCCAAAGTAATTCTCTCTGTGAGGGTTGCCAGCCAATGGCAGAACTGCGTTTCCCGTCATCGCAATTGACCGTTGCGCTGTCCCGCCACGCCGCCTGGGCGAACGGACGCAGCGACGGCGAGCGTCTGCAGCGCCGGGGCGAGGATTTCAGCTTCCTGCGGCTGGACAACGCCAAGCTCAACGACGCGATTCTGTCGCGCTGCCAGTTCGTCGGCGCCTCGCTGGTCAAGGCGGAGCTGCGCCGCGCCGATCTGTTCGCCGGCGATTTCATGCATGCCGATCTGTCGGGCGCGGTCATGGATCGCAGCGATCTGCGCGGCGCCAACATGATGAAAGCCATCCTGCGCGGCGCCTCGCTGAATCAGGCCGATCTGCGGCCCGGCCAGATCGTGGCCGGGGATGGCGGGATCAAGTCGCAGGCGGCCAACCTGAAAGAGGCCAAGATCGACGGCGCCGATCTGCGCGCGGCCCAGCTCGACGAAGCCAATCTCGCCGTCGCCTCCGCGACGGGCGCGAATTTCTCCAATGCCAGCCTGTTCGCGGTCAACCTCGCCGGCGCGGATCTGAGCGGCGCCAACCTGACCGCGGCGCGTCTGCGCGACGTCAATCTGGTCGGCGCCAAGATGGATGGCGTCCTGCTGCAGGGCGCCGATCTGCAGGGCGCCAATCTGCGCAATGTCGATCTCTCCAAGGTGAATCTGAAGGGCGTCGACCTGTCGGGCGCGGTGCACCGCAAATCGGCCAGCCTGCCGACCGAGATCGAGGTTCTGCTGCATGCCCATAGCCGCTGGATCGCCACCGGCGGCGCCGAGGGCCAGCGCGCCATCCTGAGCGGCAAGCGGCTCGCCGGCTGCGACTTCTCGAGCTGCGATCTGCGCGGCGCGGAGCTGCATGGCTGCGATCTGCAGAATGCCAGCTTCACCCATGCCCAGCTGCTCTTCGCCAGTTTCCTCGGCGCCGAAATGGTCAAGGCGAATTTCGATCAGGCCGATCTGGGCGGGGTCAACTTCACCGGCGCCGATCTGCGCGGCGCCACGTTCCGTGGCGCCAAGCTGACCGGGGCGCCGCTGTTCAGCGCCAGCCAGCAGGCGACCGGCCGCATCATCTATCCCATCCTGTCCGGCGCCGATCTGTCCGGCGCCGATTTCCGCGGCGCCGTGCTCGATCACATCGATCTGCGCAATGCCAAGCTGGAGCGGGCGAATTTCGCTGGCGCCGATCTGCGCCACTGCCTGGGCGCCGCCGAGACCCAGACGCCGGCGCCGGGACCCGCGATCCGCTCCTGATCGATTCTGATCTTTCGCGCGTTTTTCACCCCTGATCGCCGCGGGCGATCCTGGGAATCGATGCGCTTTGTGATCTCCGCCACTACCGCCCGGCCGGCGCCGTCCTACCCTGCTGGGCGGGAGGGGTATTCCAGATGGAGGCCGCGAAGTGACAGAACGGACAGATTTGATCGCCCCGGATTGGATTGCCCCGGATTGGATTGCCACCGCCCGGCAGGTCTGTGCCGGCGCCTTGCTGCTCGGCAGCCTCGCCGTGACCTGGCCCGATACCGCAGCGGCGGGCCAGTTCAGCCTCGCGCCCGGCGCGACGACGACGATCGATACCGGCGAGCGTGGCAACTACACCACCGTCACCATCCGCAATGCCGGCGCCGAGGCGGGGCGGCTTCGCTTCGCCGGTTCCGGCCGCGTGGTCGATGTTCCGGCTGGTGGCAAGGCGGACATCTATGAGGCCTTCGGCCGCGCCGGCACCAGCGTCAGCAATACCGGCCCGGTGCCGCTGATCGTGCAAACGCGCTACATGGAAACCTTCCACGGCCCTTGATGAGGGGCCCTTGAACTGGGGGTCCTCGATCTGGGGCCTTGCTAGGACAGCGGCGTGAAGCGGTCGCGATCGAGCGGCACGAAATCGCCCTGGCTGAAGCCGCCGCTGCCGCTCAGCTCCGAGATCGACCGCGGCTCGTAGGGAATCGCCGTCGGCCAGACCTGCACGCTGAGCACCATGGCCGCAACGTCGGGCGTGCCGCGGCTGAGCGGCAGCATGAGGCGGCGGGTGAAAGCCTGTTGCAGGATGCTGTCGGCATTGTCCCAGCGGAACAGGCTTTCGGAATAGACCGGCAGCGCCTGCTGCAGCACGGTGCCGTAGATCCGCTCCATATAGTCGCGATAGCTGCCCTGCATGATATCGGCGGTGGTCTTGCCGGTGAAATCGTAGGTATAGCGCTGCACATGGGCCGAGCCGACCAGGCGATAGCGCATCGCCGTCGACTGCGGCACCGGCTCGGTGATCAGGAGATTGGGCCATATGCCGGGGCGAAGCTGCAGCGGATCGATATCCGTCCGGTCCGGCATCAGGCGCCCGTTGCGCTTGGCGGCCCAGTAGCGGGCAACCTCCGATAAGATCGGCTCGTCGGCAAAGATCGGTTGCGTGGTGCCTTCTGGCACGGCTCACCCCCCAGGATGCGCAGTAGTATAGGGGACTATAGAGAAGTTGCCGCCTCTCCACCAATGCGATTGCCGGCTGAATCGGCCGCGGCCGCGGTCTTTTCGCCGCGCTGCAGTGGAGTTGCCAGGAAAAGGCCGAGTAGGAACCAGAATGTGCGCTGGTAGAAGAAATCATGTACCAGGCCAGAGGCCGTGATGCAGGTGAGAATGATCAGCAGCCCGAGACCCCAGCCGTGGTTATCGTCTTGCCTGAGCATCCGGAAGGCGCTGGAAGCAAGCTTGACAAGGATAGCGGCCACCACGACGAAGCCGATCAATCCCATTTCCGCAAGCAGCCATACGGGGATGGAATGGATGATCAGGAAAGGCAGGTGCATTTCCTCGCGCATCTGGATGTAGGAGCCGAGGCCGCCGCCGAAAATTGGGTGCTGAAGCCATAACTGCCAGCCCTGGACGATGCTGCTCCAGCGGTCGCCGGCATCATAGGCGCGTTCCAGTATCGGCGAGAGATACTGCATCACGCCGGGACTTACCAGAAGCTCGGATTTGTTGGCGAGCAAGGCTCTGGCAATCGCCGTAAGCCCGTCGATGATGAACGGAAGCGCAAGTGCCGCCAGCAGCGCAGCCAAAACGGTGCCGCAGGCCATTATCGCCTGTCGGCGCTGCTCCCGGCGGCTGAAGACGATCATCATGATCAGCGTGATGATCAGCATGCCCATGCCGGCGCGTGAATGCGAATAATAGATTGCCACAGCGATGACGGCGAGGATGCCATGCAGTGCCGCCTCGCGTCTGACGAACGCGCCGATACGGCTGGCGGTGATCGCGCAAGCCGCCGTCATGATCAATTGAAAGGCGAAGGCATTCGAGTTTGTCGCGTAGCCGCGCAAGGGGATGATAAAGGCGTCTTTGGATAGGGAGAGGCCGAACAACGTCAAAATCAGCAGGCCGAGCTGAATCGCGGCGACGCTGGCGCCCGCAACGACGAAGGTGGTCAGCAGCAGGCTTCTGCCCCATCTTTCCGGCACCAGGGCGGTCGAGGCGCCGACTGCGACATAGCCCAGGATGATAAGCCATCCGAAGCCGCGATTGACCAGAGCCCAGCTATTCGAGCCGAAACGGGCATAGCCGAACAGCAGGCTGGCGAACAGCAGTATTGAAATGGCGCACAGGCCGATCACCAGGGAACACGGCAATGGCGTCAGGCTCTGCCGCGACCACATGAAAAAGATCAGAAAGCCCAAGCCGGTCAGGGCCAGGATGTCTCCGGCATTCGCCGTCACTTCGCCGCCCTCGAGGGGAATGCGGATCTGGAAATAGAGCAGCACCGCACAAAGAATGGCGCTGCCGGCGACCATGACATTGCTCCAGCGGGAGACGCTGCCATCCATGGAGACAGGCATCGCGGCAATGCTGCCGCCCGGCCGGCGCCGCAACAGCAAAATCGTGCCGACCAGGCCGAAGCCGAGCAGGGCCACCATCGACAACAGGCCGATCGCGACCGCCCCGGCGACGGCCGCCGCCGGATCCAGTCCCAGCGCCCCCAATGCCTTGGCCGCGCTGAGTTCGCGGATGCCCCAGCCCGAGAAGCTGATCGGCAGGCTGGCCGAGAACATGACGATGGTGAGCGCAGCAACGACATCGCCGGTCATGTTCGGCAGGAAGAGATCGCCAAGGATTGCCAGATAGGCCGCCAGCATCAGCGCCTGGGCGGCCAGCGTCAGGGCGATGCTGGGCCAAAGCCTTCCCAGCTGGCGCAACGCCCCGGCGGCGGAAAGCTCGAAATCGGTCTTGTGGATCACCAGCCAGAGAACCGCGCCGCTGGTCACCGCCATGGCGGCGAGAAGCGAGATCAAATACGCGCCGCCGGCCTCCAGATCGATCTGGATGCTCAGGAAAAGATACAGCGCGCCGCCGATGCTGAGCAGGAACAGCAGCCCCGCCGCCAGCAGCCGTTCCCAGTAGGTCACCATCACGGATGCGGCGAAGGGCACGCCGGCACTGGTCAGCGCCGTCGCCCGGCTGAGGCTTTGGCCGACGACGTTGAACAGAAGGTAATTCGAGATTTGGCCGATGGAAAAGGCGAAGAAGATATCCCGCCATTTCGGCCGGTAGCCGAAGGACTTCAGAACCGAACGAAAGCGCAGCAGCGCCAGCAGCGAATTCGCGACGATCAGCGCCAGGGCCAGCCCAAGCGTCGTCAGCCGCAGATTGTCCAGTGAGGCGGCGATGGCGGAGAAGTCGAAGAAATAGAGGACGCCGGCCAGTCCGCCCAACGACACGACAGCAAGCAGGGCAGTCCGAAGATGGCGTCTTTGAAGCATTCTGCGTAGGATGCGGCGGTGAATCAGGGCGATAACCCTAAAGGAAATCGCCTTGCCCGTTAAGGGCGGGCGGCGGCGCGACCATACTACTTTGCCGGAAATTTATGGCTGGTGCTGCCGGACAGGATTGAACTGTCGACCTCTCCCTTACCAAGGGAGTGCTCTACCACTGAGCTACGGCAGCCCCGATTGGCCAGTTTCAGTGAACCGGTCTTTACGCACCGGTCTCAATGCGCCGGGCGCGATCGGAGCAGTCCCGCTCGCGCCTGCATGGCCAAAAACGGTCGCCATCCCGGCTCTTGCCGGGCGGGATGGCGTCGGGCGCGGAAACTGCCACAGGCGGCCGTCCCGCGCAAGCCGGAGATGGCGGCTTTTTCCGCCGGGATTTTTGCCGTCTTTCCGGCGTCTTTTGGCGTCTCAGCGCCTGCGGCGCAGGGGGGCGGGCGAAACGGCGGTTGACCCGGCGGTTGACCCGGCGGTTGACTCCGGGGCCCGGGCCTGGCTATCGCTGGCGCCGGTTTCATCCTCCCATCTCTCCTACGGGATCGGCGACATGATCGGTGCAGAGCCCGGCAAGGCCGGCGCGGAGATCGAGCGCAAAGCGGAGATCGAGCGCAAATTCCTGCTGCGCGAATCCGCTGCCGCCGCCGTCATTGCCGGCCTGTCCGGCCGCGCGCTGACCCAGGGCTATTTCGCGCCGATCGACGGCTGGTCGGTGCGCGTGCGGCTGTCCGCGGCGCAGACGCAAGAAACCGACGCGACCGCCTGGCTGAACCTGAAATCGCAGCAGCCGGGCGCCGTGCGCGAGGAGATCGAAGGCGCCCTGCCGGTCGATCTCGCCCGGCAGCTCCTCGCCGGCCTGCCGGCGGCGCAGCTGGTCAGCAAGATCCGCTACCGCCGGCCTTATGCGGATGGCGCGGACCTGGCCTGGGAAATCGACCGCTTCCGCGGCCGCCATGACGGCCTGTGGCTCGCCGAGATCGAGCTGCCGCGCGCCGATTATCCGCTCGATCTGCCGGACTGGCTCGGCGCCGAGGTGACCGCCGATCCGCGCTATCGCAATGCCGCACTGGCGCAGGCCGGCGCGAGCGACATGCCGCCGCCGGCGCCGCCCGAACTGGACAAGGCCGTGCGCCGCCTGCTGCGGGAGGCGGACCGCGCCATACCCGATGGCGCCATGCCCGGGCCGGATGCCTGCGATGCCGCCTGACAAGCCCAAACCCGCCGCCGGGCAGAGCGGCAACTGGAGCGAGCTGGACCAGGCCGCCCGCGCCGAGCGCCTGGCGGCGAAGCTGCGCGCCAACCTGGCCCGCCGCAAGCAGCAAAGCCGCTCCCGGCAGACGGCCGCGCCGGGCACGGGCACGGGCACAGGCGCGGGCAAGCCAAAGCCTTGACCGCGGCAAAACGCCCGCGTAAGCCCGGTGCGATGTTTCGCCGGCTCGAAAAGGGGGCGCGCCCATGTCCGTGATGTCCGATATCTGGATTCGCCGGATGGCGAAGGAGCACGGCATGATCGAGCCTTTCGTCGAGCAGCAGAAGCGTGAGGGCACGATCTCGTTCGGGCTGTCCTCCTACGGCTACGACGCGCGGGTCGCCCGCGAATTCAAGATCTTCACCAATGTCGACAGCGCCGTGGTCGATCCGAAGGAATTCTCCTCGAACAGCTTCGTCGACCGCGAGACCGATGTCTGCGTCATCCCGCCGAATTCCTTCGCGCTCGCCCGCACGGTGGAATATTTCCGCATCCCGCGCGACGTGCTGGTGATCTGCCTGGGCAAGAGTACCTATGCGCGCTGCGGCATCATCGTCAATGTCACGCCGCTCGAGCCGGAATGGGAAGGCCACGTGACCCTGGAATTCTCCAACACCACGCCGCTGCCGGCCAGAATCTATGCCAACGAGGGCGCTTGCCAGTTCCTGTTCCTCAAGGGCGATCAGCCCTGCGAGGTCAGCTACAAGGACCGCGCCGGCAAATATATGGGCCAGCGCGGCGTCACGCTGCCGAAGCTGTAGCCTGCGCGGCGCGGCGTTAGCGCGCCGCGCGGCTGCGTTTCGGAACGGTCTGGAGCAGGCGAACGAGCTGGGATTGCCGGCTGGTCTCCGTCTTGCCGAAGATGCTGCGCAACTGGCTGACAACGGTCGTGCGTGACACGCCGAAGCGTTCGGCGATCTCGGTCACCGAAAGGTCCTCCAGCAGCGCAAGGCAGACCCGCGCTTCTGCCGCCGTCAGGCCATAGAGTTTCTGCAGGATGGCACTCATATCCGGCGTCGCCTGCGCATCGGGATCGCTGACCGTGACCAGAACCTGGCCGCCACGGGTGTCGCCCAGCGGGGCGATCACGATCTGATAGGGGCGGCCATGTTCCTTCGCGACGGCGATGGCATCGCCCCGGCGGCAGGTGGCGCGGGCCGCGGCCGAGATCATCGCCGCCAGCACCGGCGCCTTCGACGGACTTACCGCAACCAGCCGGCCCTGAACCGCGGTGATGCAGTCGCGCCGGACCATCATCAGGCTGGCGGCACCGTTCATGTGCAGGATGCGCCCGCTGCCGTCGACCAGGAACTGCGCTACCGGATCGGCATTCAGCGCGTCCTCCAGCAGCGCGTAGCGCTGTCTGGCGGCATGCAGGCGGTCGTGCAGCTGATAGGCCCGTTTGATATGCGGGCGCAGCGCGCGGCAGATGTCGACTACCTCGTCCTCGAAGCAGGAATCGCGGATGCGGCGGTGGACGGAGATGATGATGTCCTCGTGGGTCATCGCCACCAGGCGGCCGACCTCCTGGCGCCGCAGGAAGTCATTGTAGAATTCGGTCTTCACCAGTTCTTCGCAGGGATACATCTCGTCGCTGAGATACAGTCCCGGACGGCCGCCAAAATCCTTGAGCAGTGCCTGCCGCCAGACGTCGTGGTCGACGTAGTAATTGGTGAAATCCTCCATCATTTCGAGCACGGCGGCCGATCCGGCCCAGATCCCGCCATCCTCCGGACGCCGGCCCGCGGTATACACGATCGCACTGGGTGTTCCCGCCGCTTTGGCAATGCGGTCCAGCGCGTCGGTCCAGAGCGCCGGCTCCGCGGCTGCCTCATAGAGGCCCGCAATTGCTTGATCGAGTTTCTCCATGTCTCCATCCCCCCCTGGAGATCATCGAAAAAGCCGGCCTGAGATCAGGCCGTCATCATGCCCGTTCCGCGCATAGCGCGTCGGCCGATATCCCGCATCCTCCATTTGAAGGATGCAAGAGGTTTTGTGGCTGAACCCAAGTTATCAGCTTACTGACGAATAACGGGGGTCGGGGCGGCGCCGCGTGCGGGAGATCACGCGGCGCCCGACGATCGAGAGTCCGCGGCTCAGAAGCTCGGATAACGCGCCGAATCGGTCGCGACATAGGACGCGACGCAGTGCGCCACCATGGCATCGCCGACCAGTGCTTCTGCCTGCTTCCGGTCATAGGACAGCATATAGGAACGGTTTGCCTTCCTGGCCGCTTCCTGGTCCGCCTTCGTCAGCTCGTCGAAAGCGGCGGTCACGGTGCGGCGGACGCCGTCCTCGCCGCGGAAGCATAGAAAGCCTAGCGGCATGGCGCTGCGCAGATTGGAAACGACCCGGTTGGCATCGGCCTTCATGGCGCTCAGATCCTGGGCCGGCGCCGGGCTGGATGCGAGCGCCAAGGTCTGCGCCTCGGCCGCCGCACCGAACCAAATCGCCATGACGGCGGCTACAACGGGAAGTGAATAACGCATGATCTGCCTCCTCTGGATGCGTTGAATCGCCGGCTGCGCCGGACGGGCATCATCCCTATAGGCAGCGCTCCATAACGCCGCATCCTCCGTATAGAGGATGGCGCGATGCCGCCACCCGGCGGCATCGCCGCACCGGTCGGCCATCGGCTCGCCCGCCGCAACGCCGCGCGGCAATGGCGTCCGTCCCGCCCTCGCGCACTGGCGATTCGGGCCGGCTTGCGCTAGACAAGCGTGATTTGGTGCTCCGCGCCCTCGGCCTTGCGTCGATGGCCTTTGGAATCAAGAGCTTATGGATCGCATTCGTTTGGTCGGCGGCAGGCCGCTGGAAGGCAGCATCGCAATCGGTGGGGCGAAGAACGCCGCTTTGCCGCTGATGGCGGCGGCGCTGCTGAGCGGCGAGACGCTGACGCTGTCCAATGTGCCGCATCTGGCCGACATCGCCACCATGGCGCATCTGCTGCAGCAACATGGCGTCGACGTGTCGATGGACGGGGGCAACGGAACCCCGGAAGGCCGCACCATCCACCTGAACGGCGCCAGGATCACCTCGACCTTGGCGCCCTACGACATCGTGCGCAAGATGCGCGCCAGCGTGCTGGTGCTCGGCCCGCTGCTGGCGCGCTTCCGCGAGGCCGAGGTCAGCCTGCCCGGCGGCTGCGCCATCGGCACGCGGCCGGTCGATCTGCATATCATGGGGCTGAAGGCGCTCGGCGCCGAGATCAATGTCGAGGCCGGCTACATCAAGGCCAAGGCGCCGACCGGCCTGAAGGGCGCCGTGATCCGCTTCCCGACCGTCTCGGTCGGCGCGACCGAGAATCTGCTGATGGCCGCCGCCCTGGCCGAGGGCACGACCGTTCTGGAGAATGCCGCGCGGGAGCCGGAGATTTCCGACCTCTGCCATTGCCTGATCGCCATGGGCGCGGCGATCGAAGGCGTCGGCACCGAGCATCTGACCATCCACGGCAAGCCCAGCCTGCATGGCGCCCGGCATCACATCGTGCCCGACCGCATCGAGACCGGCACCTTCGCCGCCGCCGTGGCGATCTGCGGCGGCAAGGTGGAACTCGTCGGCACGAGGCTCGATCTCATCGAATCGGTCGCCGACAAGCTGCGCGAGGCGGGCTGCGATGTCGACGAGACGCCGCGCGGCGTCAGGATCGCGCGGAACGGCAGCCGTCTGCGTGGTGTTGACTTCCTCACCCAGCCCTTTCCCGGGTTTCCCACCGACATGCAGGCGCAGGCGATGGCGCTGATGACCGTGGCGGAAGGGGCGGCGATGATCACCGAGACGATTTTCGAGAACCGCTTCATGCATGTGCCGGAACTGACCCGCATGGGCGCCAATATCGTCGTGCACGGCGCCTCGGCGCTGGTGCGCGGCGTGCCCAAGCTGACCGGGGCGCCGGTGATGGCGACCGATCTGCGCGCCTCGGTCTCGCTGGTGCTGGCCGGTCTTGCCGCCGAGGGCGAGACCATCGTCAACCGCGTCTACCATCTCGACCGCGGCTACGAGCGGCTGGAGGAGAAACTCTCCGCCTGCGGCGCGGTGATCGAACGGCTGAAGGGGTGACGATGGCCGAGCCGCGCCAGCAGAGCCCGCGTTTCGAACCCCTGCGCCTGCGCGCCGAGGATGTCGAGGATCTGACCGTGCTCTCGGCCTGTCTGCAGGACGCCACCCTGCGTCCGGTCGACATGGTCTATCAGCCGCGCCAGCGCCGCTTCGCCCTGGTGCTCAACCGCTTCCGCTGGGAAGACGAAGGCCGCGCCGATGCCAGCCGGCGGCTGATCCGCGCCGTGCCGCATGCCCGCGTCGCCGCCGGCCTGCATTTCGGCGGCGTGCTGCATGTCCGCTCGGCGGGATTCGACCGCAATGCCCGCACGGTGCTGGAATTGCTGTCGATCATGGCCGAGCCGCGCGAGGATGCCGCGGCGCTGCTGACGCTGGTTTTCGCCGGCGGCGGCGCCGTGCAGCTTGACGTCGAATGCATCGACGCCCAGATGCAGGATATAGGCCAGCCTTTCCCGGTCCGCCGCGTTCCGCAACACAAGGTCGAAGAATGAATGTCATGTCCAGCGATTTGAAGCCCAGCGACGGCAAGCTGGTCATGGCCTTGCCCAAGGGCCGCATCCTCAAGGAAGTGATGCCGCTGCTGCTCGCCGCCGGCATCGAGCCGGAAGCCGAGTTCGGCGACGACAACTCCCGCAAGCTGCGCTTCGCCACCAGCCAGCCGGATATCGAGCTGATCCGCGTGCGCAGTTTCGATGTCGCCACCTTCGTCGCCTTCGGCGCGGCGCAGCTCGGCGTCGCCGGCAATGACGTGCTGATGGAATTCGACTATCCGGAAATCTATGCGCCGCTCGATCTCGATATCGGCCATTGCCGCCTCAGCGTCGCCGAGCCGGCCGAGCTGTCCAAGTCGGACGACCCCAGGCGCTGGAGCCATGTGCGCGTCGCCACCAAATATCCGCATGTCACGCAGCAGTATTTCGCCCGCCGCGGCGTGCAGGCGGAATGCATCAAGCTGAACGGCGCGATGGAGCTGGCGCCGACCCTGGGGCTGTGCCGGCGCATCGTCGATCTGGTCTCGACCGGCGCGACCCTGAAGGCGAACGGGCTGGTCGAAGTGGAAGTGATCGCCCAGGTCACCTCGCGGCTGGTGGTCAACCGCGCGGCGCTGAAGACCCGGCCCGAGCAGGTCGGCGGCTGGCTCGAGAAGTTCCGCGCCGTCGTCGAGAAGAAGGTGGCCCATGCCGGTTGAACTCAACGCCGCCGATCAGGATTTCGCCGCCCGTTTCGAGGCGCTGATCAGGGCCAAGCGCGATGCCGAAGCGGATGTCACCGCCACGGTCGCGGCGATCGTCGCCGATGTGCGCAAGCGCGGCGATGCGGCCTTGCACGAACTCAACCTGAAATTCGACAAGGTCGATTCGGCCAGGCTCGGCCTGCGCATCGGCCAGGCCGAGATCGATGCCGCCGCGGCGCAGGTCGACAGGGCGACCTTCGGGGCGCTGGACGTCGCGGCCGAACGCATCCGCGCCTTCCATGCCAGGCAGAAGCCGGCGGACGATTTCTATACCGACGCGCAGGGCGTGAAGCTCGGCCATCGCTGGACGCCGCTGGACGCCGTCGGGCTCTATGTGCCGGGCGGCAAGGCGGCCTATCCCTCCTCGGTGCTGATGAACGCGATCCCCGCGATCGTCGCCGGCGTGCGCCGCGTCGTCGTCGCCGTGCCGACGCCGGGCGGCGAGCTCAATCCGCTGGTGATGGCGGCGCTGAAACTCGCCGGCGTGCACGAGGCCTATCGCGTCGGCGGTGCGCAGGCCGTTGCCGCGCTGGCCTATGGCACGCAAAGCATCGCGCCGGTCGACAAGATCACCGGCCCCGGCAACAGCTTCGTGGTCACCGCCAAGCGCCTCGTCTTCGGCCAGGTCGGCATCGACAATCCGGCCGGGCCGTCGGAAATCCTCGTCGTGGCCGACAACCGGAACGATCCGGCCTGGATCGCCGCCGACCTGCTGTCGCAGGCCGAGCATGACGAAGTCGCGCAGTCGGTGCTGATCACTGACGATGCCGCCTTCGCCGGCCGCGTCGGCGCCGCGGTGCGCCAGCAGCTTTCGACCATGCCGCGCAGCGCCATCGCCACGGCCTCGTGGGAGAAATTCGGCGCGCTGATCACGGTGAAGACCCTGCGCGATGCCGCGCCGCTGATCGACGCGATTGCGCCCGAGCATCTCGAACTCGCCATCGCCGAGCCGCAGGCCCTGGCGGCTTCGGTGCGCCATGCTGGCGCCATCTTCCTCGGCCGCCATACGCCGGAAGCGGTCGGCGATTACGTCGCCGGCCCCAACCATGTGCTGCCGACCGCCGGCGCGGCGCGCTTCGCCTCGGGGCTCAATCTGCTCGATTTCATGAAGCGCACCACGCTGGTGCAATGCGATCAGGCCTCGCTTGAGAAGATCGGTCCCGCCGCCGTGGCCCTGGCTGAGGCGGAAGGCCTGCACGGCCATGCCCTGTCGGTCGCCATCCGCCTGAAAAGCGGAGCGGCATGAGCGAAAAGGCGCCGCCGGCCAATCACCGGCTCGTCGGAGTCGAACTCGACGAGCGCAGCGTGGTGCGCCGTTCGCCCGATATCGAGCACGAGCGCAAGGTCGCGATCTTCGACCTGCTGGAGCAGAACGTCTTTTCGCCGGTCGGCGCGCATGAGGGCCAGGGGCCGTTCCAGCTCGGCCTGGCGATCGAGGAGAACCGGCTGGTCTTCGACATCCGCGCCGAGGACGACGCGCAGCTCGGCCGGATCATCCTGGCGCTGTCGCCCTTCCGCCGCATCGTCAAGGACTACTTCGCGATCTGCGACAGCTATTACCAGGCGATCAAGCGCGCCAGTCCCTCGCAGATCGAAACCCTCGACATGGCGCGGCGCGGCGTCCACAACGAAGGATCGGAACTGCTGCGCGAGCGGCTCAAGGGCAAGATCGACACCGATTTCGACACCGCCCGGCGGCTGTTCACCCTGATCTGCGTCTTGCATATCCGGTAGCCGGCGATGGGCGATCGGCTTCCCGCTAGCGTGCTGTTCTGCTGCACCCTGAACAGCGTGCGCTCGCCGATGGCGGAAGGCATTCTCAAGGCGCTCTATCCGCGCCAGATCTTCGTCGACTCGGTCGGCGTGCGCAAGGCGGCGGTCGATCCGCTCGCCGTCGAGGTGATGGACGAGATCGGCATCGACATCGCCAGGCACCGGCCGAAAGGCTTCGACGATCTGGAGGACAGCTCCTTCGATCTGATCATTTCGCTCTCCCCCGAGGCGCAGCATACGGCCGTCGAGATGACGCGCACCATGGCCTGCGACGTGGAATTCTGGCACACCTTCGATCCCACCGTGGTGGAGGGCACGCGCGAGCAGCGCCTGGCCGCCTATCGCGAGGTGCGCGACACGCTGCACAAGCGCATCCGCGCCCGGTTCGTGCGGCCGGTCGTCGCCAGCCCGTAGCGGCGCCGGATTGCCGCAAAGTCGCCATGGTTTTTCGGCTATGCTGGCCGGAAACGACCCTGGAGAAACGCATGGCCTTCCGCCTTCCGCTGCCGTCCGCCGCCCTTGCCATCGCCCTGCTTGCCGCCGGCTGCGCCATGGCCCAGCCGCAGGGCGGCCAGCCTGCCGACGCCACCTTGCTGAATCTGAGCGAGACGGCGGAGCGGGACGTGACCCCCGATACGATCCGCGCGCGCCTGCTGGCGCAGGTCAGTTCCGAACAGGCAGCGGTGGCGCAGAACGCCGTCAACGCGGCGATGACCAAGGCGCTGGCCAAGGCGCGCGCGCTCGGGCTCGAGGTCGAGACCGGCGGCTACAGCACCTATCAGGAGACGCCGCCGCGGCCGCAGAATCTGCCGCCCGGCACCAAGCCGCCGGCGGCGCAATGGCGCGCGCAGCAGAGCCTCGTCGTGATCTCCAAGGACGACGCGAAGCTGCTGGAAGCGGTCGGCGCGCTGCAGAATGACGGCCTGCTGCTGCAGGAACTCGGCTATACGGTATCGCGCGAACAGCAGCGCAGCCTGCAGGACGAATTGACGGCGGAAGCGCTGCAGCGCCTGGAGGCGCGCGCGAAGAAGGCCGCCGCGGCGCTGCATCTGCGCTTCGACGGCTGGGCGCGGGTCGGCATCAATGGCGGCGTCGTCCCGCCGCAGCCGATGTTCAAGGCCATGCGCGCCGAGACGATGGCGGCCGCCGCGCCGCCGGTGGCCGCCGCCGGCGAGCAGACGGTCAGCGTCAACGTGAGCGGCGAGGCGATCCTGCGCCGCGACTGACGCCTCGGCCGCGCCGGGCGGCGGCTTAAATCGTCAAGCCGGCCAGTCACTTGGCAGTGAGTTGGCGGAAACCGGGGCTTGCGGGCCGAACGGGCACTCTCTATCAAAGAGGGCACGAAAGGGATCCTCGTTGCCTACCCCCGCACCCTTGCCGCCGGACGAGGCTGGCCGCCTCGCCGCGCTCGAACGCTTTGCCATTCTCGATACGCCGAACGATCCGCGTTTCGATCGCCTGGTGGCGCTGACGGCGCAGATTTTCGGCGCCCAGGCGGCGACGGTGACGCTGATCGATGCCGACCGGCAATGGTTCAAGGCGCAATACGGCATCCAGTTGTCCGATTTGCCGCGCGCGAATGCCTTCAGCGCCTGGGCGATCCTGAGCGACGAGGTTTTCGTCGTCGAGGATCTGCGGCAGGACCGGCGTTTCGCCGATCATCCGCGCGTCGCCGGCGAGCCGTGGCTGCGTTTCTATGCCGGCGCGCCGCTGATCGCCGAGAACGGCTATCGCATCGGCGCCCTGACCGTGCTCGATACGCTGCCGCGCCGCTTCGATGCGGCCGACCGCGAAAAGCTGCGGGCGCTGGCGGCGCTCGCCAGCGATGCGCTGGATTTGCACCGCGCCCTGGCGGAAACCGAGATGGCGCGCGAGGAGGCGATGCTGGCCTCGCGCTCGAAAGGCGAATTCCTCGCCTTCATGAGCCACGAGCTGCGCACGCCGCTCAATGCCGTGATCGGCTTCGCCGGCCTGCTGGAAAGCGAGACCTACGGGCCGCTGGGCGATGCGCATTACAAGGATTATGCCGGCCTGATCCGCCAGGCGGGCGAGCATCTGCTCGAGGTGATCTCCAGCATCCTCGATCTCAGCCGCATCGAAGCCGGCAAGATGACGCTGACGCTGGACCGCCTGACCATCGTCGACGAGGCCGATGCGGTGATCTCGCTGCTGCTGCCGCAGGCGCGCCAGAAGGACCAGTCGCTGGTGATGGACGCCTCGCTGCACGCGCTGCCGCCGCTGGATGCCGACCGCAGCGCCTTCCGCCAGGTGCTGCTCAATCTGATCTCCAACGCCATCAAGTTCACCCCCGAGAATGGCCGCATCGTCGTGCAGGGCGCGGTGAAGAAGCGCGAAATCCAGATCAGCGTCGTCGATGACGGGCCGGGCATTTCCGACAGCGATCTCGTCCGGCTCGGCGAGGCCTTCTATCAGGCCGGGCCGAAGAACCAGCGCGGCCAGGGCACCGGGCTCGGCATCACCATCTCGCGCCGCCTGATGGGACTGCATGGCGGCCGGCTGCTGATCGAAAGCGCGCTGGGCGAGGGCACCACGGCGACCATGGTCTTCCCCTTGCGGGAAGCGTGATATGGTAAGCGGCGCGGATGGAATGGGGGGAACGATGCGTCGCCTGAAGACAATCCTGCTCGCTCTCGGCGCCGGTCTCGCCTTCGCGCTCGCCGCGCTGCCGCCGACCTGGCCGGGCCGACCGGGCCCGTCGTGCTGACCGTGCATGGCCATGTCGCCACGAGCAATCGCGGCGCGCTGGACGAGTTCGACGACGCCTTCTTCAAGGTGGGCAATGCCAGCTTCGGGAAGGCGGCAAGCTTGGATCTCGCCATGCTGCAGAAGCTCGGCATGATAAGCTGGCGGCGCATTACGACACCTGGCCGAGGGCCGTTCGTTTCGGGGGCCCCTTGCTGCGCGACGTGCTCAAGGCGGCCGGCGCGCCGGATGCCCGGCATGGCGGCCGCGCCGTGAAAGTGTTCGCCCTCGACGGCTATGGCGCCGAGATCCCGATGGCCGAGATCGACAAATACCCGATCCTGCTGGCATTCAAGGCCGATGGCCGCTGGCTCGGCTCGGCGGCCGCGGCCCGGCCTGGGTGGTCTATCCGCGCAAGCGCTATCCCGAGCTGAAGGCGCGGACGCTGCCAAATGGGTGTGGTCGGCGATCCGCATCGAGGTGGAGTAGTATCCGCCTCCGTTCCTTGTGCGTTCTAGTTGGACCGCACAAGTCCGCCCTCCCGGCTTGATTTTCCACAATTGCGCGCGCATGTTCCAACGCCGCGCCGATCCCCGGCGCGGCATTGCTTTACAGAGGCGGAATGGCGAAGGAAGAATTGCTGGAATTTCCCGGCGTTGTGGATGAATTGCTGCCCAACGCGATGTTCCGGGTCAAGTTGGACAACGGTCACGAGGTGCTGGCTCATACCTCGGGCAAGATGCGCAAGAACCGCATCCGTGTTCTGGCGGGCGACCGGGTCATGGTGGAAATGACCCCCTATGACCTGACCAAGGGCCGCATCACCTTCCGTTTCAAGTAAGTCCCTGCCGCGGGCGGACCTGGCCATGCTGCCTCTCGTGCTGGCCTCCGCCTCGCCGCGCCGGCGCGATCTGCTGCGCCAGATCGGCATCACGCCGGACGCCATTCTCGCCGCCGACCTCGACGAAACCCCGCATCCGGGCGAAGCGCCGCGCGCGCTGGCCGCGCGGCTGGCCGCCTCGAAGGCCGCCGCCGTCGCGCCGCAGCGGCCCGATGCGCTGGTGCTTGCCGCCGATACCGTCGTCGCCGTCGGGCGCCGCATCCTGCCGAAAGCCGACAGCGATGCCGATATCCGCCGCTGCCTGCAGCTTCTGTCCGGCCGCCGCCATCGCGTGCTGACCGGGCTTTGCCTGCGCCATCCCGATGGCCGCACGGCGCGCCGGCTGGTCGAAACCGTCGTGCGCTTCAAACGCCTCGCGCCGGCCGAAATCGAGGCCTATCTCGCCTGCGGCGAGGGCCTGGGCAAGGCCGGCGGCTATGCCATCCAGGGCCGCGCCGAACAGTTCGTCCTCTGGCTCGGCGGCTCCTATTCCAATGTGGTCGGCCTGCCGCTGGCCGAGACCGCGCAGCTGCTGGACGGCTTTGGCTATCCGCTTTGGCCGCAATCTTGGCTATAGTGATTCGATGGCCAACGAGCTTCTGATCGATGTCGGACTGACCGAGACGCGCGTCGCCCTGGTCGAGGACGACCGCCTCGTGCATCTCGATCTCGAACGCCCCGAGCGCGATTCCGCCCTGGGCGCGATTTTCCTCGGCCGCGTGCGCCGCATCGAGAAGGGCCTGCAGGCGGCCTATGTCGATATCGGCCTGAGCCGCGACGGCTTTCTCGGGCGCGACGACCTGGTGCCGGTGCGGGACCTGCCGATCGAGCAGCGGCTGCATGAAGGCGAAACCGTGCTGGTGCAGGTGATCCGCGATCCGGTGGGCGAGAAGGGCGTCAAGCTGACCTGCCAGATCGCGCTGCCCGGCCGTTTCCTGTCGCTTACCCCCTTCGATCCGGCCGTGCGGGTGACCAAGCGGATCAGCCAGGATGCCGAACGCATGCGGCTGGCCGCCGTGATGCAAAGCCTGCTGGCCCTGGCCGACCAGACGCCGCTAAAGGTGACGGCGCGGCTGCAGCGCCGGGCCGGCGACCGCCGCTCGGCGCGGCCGGCGCGTTACGACGGCGCGGACCGCCGCAGCGGCGAGGACCGGCGCAAGAGCATGGGCTGCATCGTCAACGCCAATGCCGAGGGCGCCGACAAGACCGAACTGGCCGCCGACCTCGAACGCCTGCGCGCGCGCTGGATCGCCATCGAGGAACGCCGCAGCAAGGCGAGCAAGACCTGCGGCGCGCCGGCCGAGCTGTGGCGCGAGATGGGCCCGGTCGGCCGGGCGCTGCGCGATCATGTCGGCGCCAAGCTCGACCGCATCCGCGTGAATGCCGCGCAGGGCTTCGCCGAGGCGCGCGCCTGGCTGTTCGAGCATGCGCCGGACCATGTCGGCCGGCTGGAGCGTTTCGACGATCCGGCCGGGCTGTTCGACCTGTTCGACATCGAGCAGGACATCGCCGATGCGCTGAGCCGGCGCGTGGCGCTGAAATCCGGCGGCGCCATCATCTTCGGCGAGACCGAGGCGCTGACCGCCATCGACGTCGATTCCGGCAAGGCCTCGGCGCGCGGCGCCGCCTTCGAGGAACTGGCGCTGAAGATCAATCTGGAGGCGGCGGCCGAGATCGCGCGCCAGCTGCGCCTGCGCGGCATCGGCGGCATCATCGTCATCGACTTCCTTCATATGGAAAGCGCCGCCTACCGCGCGCAGACGGTCAACGCGCTGCGCCAGGCGCTGGCCCGGGACCCGGCGCCGGTCAAGGTGCTCGGCATGTCGGCGCTGGGCCTGGTCGAGATGACGCGCAAGCGCGTCGGCGAGCCGCTGTCGGCGCGCCTGTTCGATTCCTGCCCGACCTGCGACGGCGACGGCCGGCTGCCCTCGCTGCCGGCGGTGCTGGCGGAATTGCTGCGCCGCGCCTGGCGCGAGGCCGCGTCGAGCCCGCCCGGCGCACGGCTCGAGATCGCCTGCGCGCCCGACGTGGCGGCGCTGCTCGATGCCGATCTGCGCAACCGGCTGGAACGGCAGATCGGCGCCATGGTTCATGTCAAACCGGAAGCCGGCCGGCGCCGCGAATCCTTCCAGGTGACCCGGCAGGGACGCTGACGTTCAAGAGCATTGCCATGACCGCCAAGCCCTGTCCGATCTGCGGCAAGATCCCGGCCGAGGAGGCCGCCCGCTACGCCCCGTTCTGCTCGCACCGCTGCGCCCAGGTCGACCTCAATCGCTGGCTGAAGGGCGGCTACGCCATACCGGCGGTTGAGGAAGACGACCCCGACGAATCTGAGGAGGCTGCCCAGCCCTCCGACAACCTCCATTAACCTTCCGGATTTTGTTGCAGAATTGCACCACTTTCAGACAAAACTTAGCTGGTCTGTGATGGTTGCCGCTTGGTCACCGGGATCGCTCTTGCCAGTTCTGGGCGGATACCGGATAACCTAAGGCTAAGAAAATAATGAGGTCATAGAACCATGATCGTCGCCTTGTGCCGGCCCCAGTGGAAGAGCCTCACCCTTGCCGTGCTGCTTTCCACCGGTCTGCTGGCCGGCTGCGCGACGGCGCCGGAAGATCCCCAGGCCCGCGCCGATTTCGAAGCCGTCAACGATCCGCTCGAGCCGGTCAACCGTGCGCTGTTCCAGCTGCATCAGGTGATCGACAATTTCCTGCTCAAGCCGGTTGCCTTCGGCTACACGATCTTCGTGCCGCAGCCGCTGCAGACCGGCGTGCATAACGCGCTGCTCAACCTGCGCGCCCCGATCATCCTGGCCAACGATCTGCTGCAGGGCGAAACCGGCCGCGCCGGCGACACCGTCCAGCGGTTCGCGATCAATTCCACGGTCGGCGTGCTCGGCCTCTATGACGCCGCCGACAAATGGTTCGACATCGCGCCGCATACCGAGGATTTCGGCCAGACGCTCGCCGTCTGGGGCGTCGGCGAGGGCCCTTATCTGTTCATCCCGGTGATCGGTCCGTCCAATCCGCGCGACCTCGCCGGCCTGGCCGTCGATTCGGTCGCCGATCCGCTGAACTGGTATCTGCACAACACGCATCGCGACGGGTGGATCTATGCCCGCATGGGCCTGGCGGGCGTCGATACCCGCGCCGGCCTGCTCGATACGCTGGACAATCTCGAGCGCACCTCGCTCGACTATTATGTCACGCTGCGCAGCGTCTATCGCCAGCGCCGCGCCGACGAGATCAGCAACCGCCGCTCCGCCAGCCCCTCGGTCTCGCCGACGGTCAGCCAGTCGGCCGATGCCGACGGCGCCATCGAGACCCAGCCGGCGGAGACCAAGCCCTCGCGGTAAGCCCGGCCAGGAAAAAGCCGGCCGGAAAAAGCCGGTCCGTCCACCGCAATCTACTGCACCGCCTCCGGCACCGCCGTTCCCGGCGGGAAAAGCACGGTGACCTGCGTGCCGCTGCCCGGTTCGGAGGCGACGCTGATGCTGCCGTCATGCAGCTCGGCCAGCTTGCGGCAGATGCTCAGGCCCAGGCCGCTGCCCTCGCTGCGCCGGATGCCGGCATTGGCCTGCCAGAAGGGCTCGAACAGGCGCGGCAGATGCTCGGGCGCGATGCCGGCGCCGGTATCGCGCACCACGAGCCGCACGCTGCCATCGGCGGCGACGCTGCCGTCGACGGTGACGATGCCGCCGCTGGGCGTGAACTTGACGGCATTGCTGAGCAGGTTGATCAGGATCTGCTTGATCGCGCGGGCATCGACATGCACCTGCGGCAGATCGCGCGCCAGCCGGTTGGCCAGCTTCACGCCGCCTTCGCGGGCGCGGCCCTGCACCAGGCGCAGGCCGTCCTCGACCAGGCCGCGCAGATCATGCGGCGCGCGGTCCAGCTCGAAGCGGCCGCTTTCGATCTTCGATACGTCGAGGATGTCGTTGATCACGCCCAGCAGGTGATGCGCGCTGCGGCTGATATCCTCGGCATATTCGAAATATTTCGGCGACTGCGCGCCGAGCATCCGGCTGGCGATCATGTCGGCGAAGCCGATTACCGCATTGAGCGGCGTGCGCAGTTCATGGCTCATATGGGCGAGGAACTCGCTTTTCGCGCGATTGGCGGTCTCGGCCAGCTGGCGCTGTTCGCGCAGCGCCGCTTCGAGCTGCTTGCGCTCGGTGATGTCGATGGCGATCGCTCCGGTCGCCAGCAGGTCGCCGCGGTCGTCGTAGATCGGAAACCGCATCAGCATGTAATAGCGCCGCTTGCCCTCGCGCCGGCGCTCCTCGGCGTCGAACAGCAGCGCATGGCCGGCGGCGACCGTCTCGGCCAGCTGCTTTTCGAAGCGGGCGGCGACATCGGGCGGCATGACTTCCTGCGCGGTGCGGCCGATCAGGTCCTTTTCGGCGACGCCGAGCACCTCGCAATAATAGCGGTTGGCCATCAGGTAGCGGCCGGCCGGATCGAGCAGCGCGATGACGATCGGCGGATTGTCCATCAGGCCGCGCAGGATCGCCTCCGAGGCGGCGCGCCGGCGCAATTGCCGCCAGATCGTCCCCAGCGCGGCGACGGTGCCGAGCCCGACCATGCCGAGCAGCAGGAAATAGCCCGACGTGATCCGGCGCCAGCCGCTTTCGCCGGCATGCGGCGGCAGCTTCAGCAGTATGTAAAGCGGAAAATCGTGCACGCGCGCCCAGTAGATCTGTGCGCCGTCTGCCATCGTCGCCGCACCGGACGGTCCGGTCTGCAATTTGCGATGGGGCAGCAATTCGGCGAGGCGGTCGGTCCGCCGGGCCGCGATCGGCCGGCCGTCCTCGTAGACCAGCGCCAGCGCATCCACCGGCGTGCCGAAGGTTTCGCGCTCGAGCAGGTCGCTGATCTGCAGCGAGAGCGAGGCGATCAGCACGCCGTCGAACTGGCCTTCGGCAGTGTCGATGCGGCGACTGAGCCAGAGCCGCGGCGCGATCGGGGCGCTGTCGGCCGTCAGCAGCCGCCTGGCGCCCTCGCGGTGCCGCCGGAACAGATCGGTGGCGACGATGTTCAGCGGCATCGGCGCCGATCCGGCGACGAACCACAGATCGCCGCGCCGGTCGAAGACATGCACGGCCTCGATATTGGGCAGCAGCTCGACCCGTTCGGTCAGCAGGTTATTCAGCGCATCGCTCGGCAATATGCCGCGCGGCAGGCCGCGCCCGATCTCGATATTGGCGAATTGCAGCAAAAGGTCGGCCATCTGCATCTGGCGCTCGACCAGTTGCGCCAGGCTGGCGGCCACGGCGCCGGCCCGCTGCGCCTCGCGGCTGCGTTCGGCATCGCGCAGGTCGCGCAGCAGCAGCAAGGCCATGGCGCCGGTAAAGACGAGCAGCAGGACGACCGCGATGATCCCTGCGAGGAAGCCGCGCGAGATACCGCCCATCCGGCTTTTCGGAACCGGTGCCGTCATGCCGTTCTATCTCCCGGGGAAATTCCCCCGGGGCGAGTCTCGCACAGGGTGGCGGCTTCCTACTAGATTTTTCTAGATGGCCGCGCCGGGAACCAGGCCGGATCGGCCTGCGCGCCCAGTTCGGCGAGCGCCGGCTGAACCATGCGGTAGGGCAGCCAGGATTCGAGATGGCGGATGCCGAGGCGATGGTAGAATTCCCGCGTCGGATTCCAGTCCAGCACGTTCAGATCGAGGCGCTTGCAGCCGCGCGCGTCGGCGATCGCCGCCAGGGCGGTGATCAGCTGCCTGCCCAGGCCATGGCCGCGCGCGCGTTCCAGCACGAAGAGGTCCTCGACGAACAATCCGGCGCGGCCCTCCCAGGTCGAGTAGTTGTGGAAGAACAGGGCAAAGCCGACCGGCGCGCCATCCAGTTCGGCGATCAGCGCCTCGAAGCGCCGCTGCTCGCCGAAACCGTCGCGCAGCACGTCCTGGGGCGTGATCTTCACCGAGGAGAGCGGCTCGTTTTCGTAGATCGCCAGCGCCTTCACCAGATCGACGATGGTTCCGGCATCGGCCGGCGTGGCGGGGCGGATCAGGGTTTTCGTCATGGTCTGCTCTTTGTCTCTGCACTGCGCGCCTCTGTCTGCGGCGCGTGATCCGCCGTCGCCTTCGCCGCCGCCACCAGGGCCTCGCCGAACAGGGTGAATTCCTTGGCGCGCTGGGTGCCGCGCCGCCAGGCCAGCCCGATCTGGCGCGCCGCATCGGCTTTCCGCGCGCTGCCCAGGGGGCGCGTGACCACGTCGGTGCCGCGCAGGATGCCGGCATCCAGCGCCAGTTGCGGCAGCAGCGTCACGCCCAGTCCGCTATCGACCATCTGCACCAGCGTCGGCAGCGAGGTGGCGGCAAAGCCGTCGCGCCGCGGCGAGGGCGGCAGGCGGCAGGCGGCCAGCGCGTGATCGCGCAGGCAATGGCCGTCCTCGAGCAGCAGCAGGGGCGCTTCGGCCAGATCCTCCAGCTTGATGGCATTGCGGCGCGCGAGCGGATGGTCGGCGCGGCAGGCCAGCAGGAATTCGTCGTCGAACAGCGGCAGGGTATCCAGCGCGCCGCCTTCGAACGGCAAGGCCAGCAGCAGCAGGTCGAGCTTGCCGGCCTGCAGCTGATCGATGAGGCGATAGGTCAGGTCCTCGCGCAGATACAGCTTCAGCTCGGGGAACCGCTTGCGCAGGGCCGGCAGCACGCGCGGCAGCAGGAAGGGCGAGATCGTCGGAATCACGCCGAGCCGCAGCGGGCCGGTCAGCGGCGCCGCCGCGGCGCGCGCCAGCAGCACCATCTCCTCCGCCTCGCGCAGCAATTCGCGCGCCCGGCCGGCCAGGTCCTCGCCCAGGGGGGTGAGCACGACTTTTCTCTTGGTGCGGTCGACCAAAGCGGCGCCGAGCTGTGTTTCCAACTCCTGGATGCCGGCCGACAGCGTCGACTGGGTGACAAAGCAGGCATCCGCCGCTTTACCGAAATGGCGGATTTCCGCCAGGGCGACCAGATAGCGCCATTGCCGCAGGGTGGGGGTGTTGATCATGCCCGGATTATAATCGGTAAAGCCGATCAGTTTCAACGGAATAATGCGTTGGAACGATCAAAGCAAAGGGCCTATCTACGGCTCAGCGGGCGCAAACAGGCCCGTATGCCCCAGACCCGAGAACCAAGAGAGGAGCGTATCCCTATGTTGACCGTTGGTGACAAGTTTCCCGCTTTCAACCTGAAAGCCACCGTTTCCACCGACCCGAAGCAGGCCTTTGCCGATATCGGCAACGACAGCGACAAGGGCAAGTGGAAGGTCGTCTTCTTCTGGCCGAAGGACTTCACCTTCGTCTGCCCGACCGAGATCGCCGCCTTCGGCAAGCTGAACGGCGAGTTCAACGACCGCGATGCCGTGATCTACGGCGTGTCGATCGACAGCGAATATGTCCATCTGGCCTGGCGCAACAACCATGCCGACCTGAAGGAGCTGCCGTTCCCGATGCTCGCCGACATCAAGCGCGAGCTGAGCCAGCAGCTCGGCGTGCTCGACAAGAACGAGGGCGTCGCGTTGCGCGCCACCTTCATCGTCGACCCGGAGGGCATCATCCGCTTCGTCTCGGTCAACGACCTGAATGTCGGCCGCAATCCGCAGGAAGTGCTGCGCGTGCTCGACGCCCTGCAGACCGACGAACTCTGCCCCTGCAACTGGCAGAAGGGCGAGGACGTCCTCAAGGCCGCCTAATCCGCGGCGCAGAGCGGCCCGCCGCCGCGCGATTGCGGCGGCGGATGCCGCGCAACAGCGGACCAGAAGAACAGGAGATTCCCATGAGCCTCGAAAGCCTGAAGAACCGTCTGCCGGACTACGCCCGCGACCTCAAGCTGAACCTGGGCTCGCTCGCCGCCGAGCCCGGCCTGAGCGAGCAGCAGCGCGCCGGCACCTTCATCGCCACGGCCCTGGCGGCGCGCCAGCCGGTGGTGATCCAGGATCTGCTGGCCGAATTCGGCCCGAAACTCGCGCCCGAAGCGCTGACCGCCGCCAAGGCGGCGGCGGCGATCATGGGCATGAACAACATCTATTACCGCTTCGTGCATATGATGGCGCATGAGCCGAACGCCAACTACAAGGCGATGCCGGCCAGGCTGCGCATGAACGTGATCGGCAAGCCCGGCGTCGACAAGGTCGATTTCGAGCTGTGGTCGCTCGCAGTCTCCGCCGTCAATGGCTGCGGCATGTGCGTCGAAAGCCACGAGGCGCAGCTGCGCCAGGCGGGCCTCAGCGAAGAGCAGATCCAGCAGGCGGTGCGCATCGCCGCCGTGGTGCATGCGGTCGCCGCCGTGCTGGATGGCGAAGCGGCCATGCAGGGCGGCGGCCTTGCCCAGGCGGCGGAATGATGCGCGCCGGCCCGGCGCTCTAAAAACCGGGCTTTAGACAAACGCGGGGCGCGTCAGAAGCTGTCTTTCGGCAACCGTCTTTCGGCAACCGTCTTTCGGCAACTGTCTCCCCGGAGAATGCCGTTCTATCCGGGCCTTCCGCCCCTCCGCCCGGATAGCCCCGAGGGTGCCGCCTCCCAGGCGGCACCCTTTTTCCTGCGCTGCAACCAGCGCGTGCCGCTTGGCGGCCACGCCGCGCCGGCTGCCGGCCCAGGAATGGCGATTTTCAAGACCTTACCGGAAAAATCGGGGACGTCGCGATCACTCTGTGCTACCACCGCGCTCATCTTACTACGGATGATCGGGTGGTATTATGCGTATCCGCAGCAGTTTTCTGCTTTTCGTCGGTATTATCGGCGCAATCGTTCTCGGCCTGGCCGGGATGCTGGTACGCGAAGCCTATATGGCGCGCGAAGACACCGTGCAGGCGCGCCAGCTCGCCGCCACGCAGGGCGAATTGCTGCGCTTCCTCGAACTGATCGGCATCGAGCGCGGCGCATACAATGCCGCCCTGCGCGAAGAGAAGACGACCGACCCGAATGGCGATTTCCTGGCCAAGCCGCGCCAGACCAGCGACGCGACGCTTGCCGCCGCCATCGCCAATGCGCGCCTGGCCGGCCTGCCGGCCGGCGATCTGCGCATCATCGAGCAGATCCGCGATACCCTGGCCGACTGGCGCAAGAAGGTCGAGGCCGCGGTCAGCAAGCCGATCGGCGAGCGGCCGGCGGAGGTGATGAACGGCTATGTGCCGGCTCTGGCCAATCTGGTGAATCTGCTGACGCCGCTGCTGAACCGCACCGATGCGGCGATCAGCCATGCCAGCAACGACGTGGCGATGCCGATGGTGATCGCGCGGCTTGCCGCCGACATGCGCGCCGAAGCAAGCATCCGCGGCACCACCACGGTCAACGTCGTGGCCGCGGGCGGCCCGATGTCGGCGGCGACCAAGCAGAAGCTGGCCGAATATACCGGCCGGGTCGATGCGATCTGGGGCCGCATCGTGATGACGCTTGGCATGATCGATCCCTCGCCGGCGCTGAAGGAGAAGGCCGAGGCCACCAAGACGGCCTTCTATGTCGGCCTGCCGAAACTCTATGCCGCGGTCCATGCCGCCGCCGACAAGGGCGAGGCGATGCCCTTCAGCATGGCCGATTTCCGCAAACAGCAGAATCCGCTGCTCTATACCGCCGGCTATATGCGCGACGCGGCGATCGAGGACAGCCTGAGCATGGCCGACCGCCTGATCGGCGAACGCACGCGCCAGCTCGCCACCGTCGCCTCGATCTCCCTCATCGCCCTGATCCTGCTGGCCGGCGGCGCGGTCTTCTTCATCCTGCGCGCCATGCGTCCGCTCGGGGTGATGACCGACACGATGGGCCGCATCGCCCGCGGCGAGCAGGCCGAAATCGGCTATGCCGAACGCAGCGACGAGATCGGCGCCATGGCCAAGTCGCTGGTCGTCTTTCAGCGCAATGCCGAGGAGAAGGCCAAGCTGGAAGCGGAAGAGCGCGGCCGCGCCGAAACCGAGCAGGCCCGCATGGCGGCGCAGCGCGAGCGCGAGGCGGCGATCAGCCGCGAGATCGCGCAATTCTGCGCCGCGGTCGGCGAGGGCGATTTCTCCCGCCGGATCGATCTGGCCGGCAAGGACGGCGTCTTCCGCGAACTGTCGCAGCAGATGAACGGCCTGGCCGATACCCTGCAGAACGTGCTGGACGATCTGGGCCGCGTGCTGCGCGCCCTGGCCGAGGGCGATCTCGCCCGTTCCGCCGCCGGCGAATATCGCGGCGCCTTCGGCACGCTCGCTGCGGCGGCGCGCGACACCGTCGCCCGGCTGCGCGACTTCGCCGGCCGTCTCGGCGGCAGCGCCGCGGCGGTGCGCGAGGCCTCGGCGGAAATCTCGACCGGCAGCCAGGATCTGGCGCAGCGCACCGAAAGCCAGGCGGCTTCCATTGAGGAGACCGCCGCCTCGATGCACGAGATCACCGCGACGGTGAAGCAGAATGCCGACAACGCCCAGGCCGCCAACCAGCTCGCGGCGGCGGCGCGCGGCACGGCGGAAAAGGGCGGCGGCATCGTCGGCGAGGCGGTGCGCGCCATGAACGGCATCGAGGACAGCGCGCAGAAGATCGTCGAGATCGTCTCGCTGATCGACGAGATCGCCTTCCAGACCAATTTGCTGGCGCTGAATGCCAGCGTGGAGGCCGCGCGCGCCGGCGAGGCCGGCAAGGGCTTCGCCGTGGTGGCGCAGGAGGTGCGCGCGCTGGCGCAGCGTTCGGCCAATGCCTCGAAGGACATCAAGGCGCTGATCGCCACTTCGAATGCGCAGGTCAAGTCCGGCGCCGCGCTGGTCAACCAGGCCGGCGAATCGCTGACCGAGATCGTCAGCGCGGTGAAGAAAGTCGCCGATATCGTCGGCGAGATCGCCGCCGCCAGCCGCGAACAGGCCACCGGCCTGGAGCAGGTCAACACCGCCGTCGCCAGCATGGACGAGATGACCCAGCGCAACGGCGCGCTGGTGGAGGAAACCTCGGCTTCGGCGCAGTCGCTGTCGGGCCAGGCGGCCGAACTGGCCAACCTGGTCGGCTTCTTCAAGCTGGCCGCCGGCGAGGCCATGGCGGCGACCAGGCCGGCCGCCATGAAGGCGACGGCCGCGACGCCCATCGCCGCCAAGCCGGCTGCTGCAAAGCCAGTCCCTGCCAAACCGGCTGCCGCCAAGCCGGCTGCCATGCCGCCGCGCAACAACGATGACGACTGGCAGGAATTCTGAGCCGACGAGCCGAAGGGGGCCGATGGAGCCGTTTCCGGCCGAACTGGCCGATATGGAGGAATTCATCTGCGCGACGCCGGACCTGGTCGCGCCGCGCATCCGCCATGCCATGCTCGCCCGCCTGCTGGCGGATTGGGCGGCGCAAAGCGACGGCGGCCGCCGGCTGCCGGCGCGCGGCGATTTTTCGCCCGAGCGGCTGCGCTACATCCTCGGCAACCTCATCCTTTGGGACGTCTCGCCGGAGCCGCTGACCGCGACCTATCGGCTCTACGGCAGCAATTTCGCCTTCGCGCGCGGCGGCGACATGACCGGCAAGCGGCTCGACGAGATTCCCGATCCGGTGATGCGCCGCCTGGCGCTGCACGGCCTGCGCCGCGTCATGGCGATGCGCCAGCCCCTGCTCACCCGCGGCCGCTACCGGCTGCGCGACGGCAGCGCGCTGGCATCGGAAGCGCTCACCCTGCCGCTCGCCGGCGACGGCAGCCGCATCGACATGATCATGCATGGCATGTTCAACCAGATGCTCGGCCCGGCGGACGGCATCAGCCGGATGCCGGCCGGGGTCGAGGTCGCCTGCGATGCGCCGGCCGCGCTGGCGGAGCGCATCGCCGATTTGCGCTTGCTGCGGCTGCTGCGGGATTGGGATTCCTGGCGCCAGGGCCGGCCGCTGCCGCCGCGCGCCTCCTTCGCGCCCGAGACGCTCTCGTATCTGCTCGGCCATCTCTTCCTGTTCGACATCCTGGCGCCGGAGGGCGCCGAGGCGGGGCCGCGCTTCCGCTACCGCCTGTTCGGCAGCGCCATCGCCCGGCTGCGCGGCTTCGATCTCACCGGCCGCTGCATCGACGAGCATCCCGACGGCGCCTTCGGCGCGCGGGCGCATCTGGCCTATCTGCAGGCGGTCGCCGCCCGCCAGCCGCTCTGGGCCAAGGTGGATGCCGTCGGCGAGCAGGGCATGGTCTCGCGCTTCGAAGGCCTCATCCTGCCGCTTGCCAGCGACGGCGAGACGCCCGACATGGTGCTGTCGGCGCAGATCATGGCCGCGGCGGATTGACCGCCCGGCCTTCGGATGGAAAGCACAGACGCGGCGGGGGCGGCCTCGCCGCAGCATAGCGGAGTAGGTTGTCATGGCATGGCTGATCCTGGTTTTCGCCGGGCTTGCGGAAGTGGGCTGGGCGATCGGGCTGAAATACACCGCCGGCTTCACCCGGCTCTGGCCCAGCCTGGGCACGGCGGCGGCGATGCTCGTCAGCCTGTGGCTGCTCGGCCTGGCGCTGAAGCAGCTGCCGCTCGGCACCGCCTATGCGGTGTGGACCGGCATCGGCACCATCGGCACCGTCATGCTCGGCATCGTGCTGTTCGGCGAATCGGCCAGCCTGCTGCGCCTTGCCTGCATCGGGCTCATCGTCGCCGGCATCGTCGGGCTGAAGCTGGTAACGGCGTAGGCGCCTAGACCGGAATCCCGTTAGATCGAAGCATAGCCAGCGTTCCTGAGATAGTTTGCGCATTCCTGTGGCGGGAAGCGGTCCAGCAGGCTTCCGATACGTTGCCATGTTGCCTCGACACTGCGTTCAGCTGCCTTTCG
>NZ_DASVCJ010000019.1:0-1427 GCF_036381655.1 Ferrovibrio sp. | reverse complement strand
GCACAGTTGGCACAGTGCTATCGGGTCGGTCGAAGCGTGCCATTCCGGGTACGACCGCGCCCATTCCGGGCACGCCGTTGTACGCACTCGCCGCGACGTTGCGTATAGCGCAACAGCCGCCGCCACGGCGGCAACAGCACGGCGGCGATGCCGGCCCACAGGATCAGCGCGCCTTGCACAGCGCGGCCCAGCGGCGGTCGTGCGCAAGGATCTGCTTGGCGGTCCCGTCCGTCAGCACGTCGTCCGGGCTGACGTAGATCGCGCGCATCACGGCGCACGGGTCGGGCTTAGCGCATCCAATCGGTGCGCAGCCGGCCAGCAGCAGTGGCAGGGTCAGCATCGCCCACGCGCTGAGCCGGAGCGTCTGGCAGCTTGGCAGTTTCATGATCAACCTCGGCGTCGATTCGTGCCTGTGCGTCCTGCGCGTGGATCTGCGCGCGCTGCTGGGAGACCTCGGCCTTCACCTTGGCGGCGCTAGACCCCTTCCAGCGGCCGGCAAGGTAGGCGCCGGCAACGGCAAGCACAGCAGCCATCAGGCCCAGCGCCCAGGCCTTGAGCTTGGTCAATAGGAACATGTCAACTCCCGAACAATGCGGCCTCGGCCTTGCGCCGCCGCAGCAGGCCCGCGTAGAACCTGCCGCCCGCATGGCACCACTTGGCGAACTCGGCCTGCGCGCCCGCGTAGTCGCCGGCATTGAGCTTGCGAAGCAGCGTGGATTTCGCCAGCGCGCCCGCACCGAGGTTGAACACGAAGTCGACCAAGGCGCCAAACTGGCCGTCGGTCAGCGGTACTTTCACGGCGCCTAGAACGCCATCGGCGGCGTCCTGAGCATCGTCCAGCAGGAAGGCTTCAGCCTGTTCCTGCGTGATCGAGTCGCCGGCCTTCACGCCCTTGGTGTGGCCGTAGCCGATTGTCCAGACGCCCACCGAGTCCTGATAGGCGTCCAGCCGGCAGCCCTCGAACTCGCGCAGTAGCGCCAGCGCAGCTTCAGGAATGGGGCGGCTCATGGCCCCCGCCCTGGTTGTACGCCACCAACAGGCCGCCCGCGATCACCGCCAGTAGCTCGCCCATGTGCGATGCTGTCGAGTCCGTCACCACGAAACCGGCGATGGCGCCCGCCTTCAGCATCAGGCCCGCCCACGTGGAGGGCTGCTGGATGCGCAACAGCACCCACGGTTTCACCGCCGCCCAGAAGCGGTCGAAGCGTTCGCGTATGCTCATCGGTGCCACCCGCTCATCTGCAGAATGAAATACAGCAGCGCCACGACACCGGCCGCCGCGATTGTGTGCAGCGACCATCGGCCGAATTTCGCCATCTGGTCCTGCATGAACTCCTTGGCGGCCTCGCGAAATGCCTCTTTCATCAGTTCCTTCTGGTCGTCATGGCTCATCACTGTCCCCCTGAAAATGGAAACGGCCCCGAAGG
>NZ_DASVCJ010000018.1:0-5430 GCF_036381655.1 Ferrovibrio sp. | reverse complement strand
GACCTCCTACCAGCAGGGATGGTGAATCTGATTCGTCGAAAACCCGAAACCCAAAACCGGCGCCGACTCACAAAGGACTCACCACCGTCTCAAACAGGTCCCAAGACACGATTCAGAGACATCGAACTACGCTCTAGCTTTAACTTGGCGCCCGCCGGTCGATCCGGCGGGCGTTTTACTTTGCGCGGCGGCCTTTCACGTCAAAGTGAGCATCCGACTCCTGTGGCGCGGCGGCAGCCATCGTGCACAATGGCCCGACCAGGGGCCCGAATCAGGAGGCCATCGCATGCTGCGCCGTCATCTGCCGCTCGTCCTTGCCGCCGCCGCCCTCGCCGCGGCCGCTCTTGCCGCGATTGCCGGCCCGGCGGCGGCCCAGAACGCCGAAATTCAGAATTCCGACTGGGACGCGGTGCTGCGGGCGGCACGCGGCCAGACCGTCTATTTCAACGCCTGGGGCGGCGATGACCGCACCAATGCCTTCATCCGCTGGGCCGGCGAGCAGACCGAAATGCGTTACGGCGTGGCGATCCGGCATGTGAAGCTGCGCGATACGGCGGAGGCCGTCGCCCGCGTCGTCGCCGAAAAGGCGGCCGGCAAGACGGAGGACGGCAGCGTCGACCTGATCTGGATCAACGGCCCCAACCTGCTGGCGATGAAGCAGCAGAAGCTGCTGTACGGCCCGGTGACGCAGCGCCTGCCGAATTTCCGGCTGGTCGATGTGCAGGGCAAGCCCGCCACGGTGATCGATTTCACCCTGCCGGTGGACGGCATGGCCGCACCCTGGGCCATGGCGCAGATCGTCTTCATCTACGATGCGGCGCGGGTGAAGGAGCCGCCGCGCTCGATGGCGGCGATGCTGGACTGGGCCAAGGCGCATCCGGGGCGGCTGACGCATCCCGTGGTGAGCAATTTCCTCGGCGCCACCTTCCTCAAGCAGGCGCTGTATGAACTCACGCCCGATCCGGCAATCCTGCAGCAGCCGGCGAGCGATGCGAATTTCGCCGCCGCCACGGCGCCGCTCTGGGCCTGGTACGAGGCGCTGAAGCCCAATCTGTGGCGCGGCGGCAGGCAATTCCCCGCCAATGGCCCGGCGGAGCGCCAATTGATGAACGACGGCGAGATCGACATCATGCTTTCGTTCAATCCCAACGAGGCCTCCGGCGCCATCGCAGACGGCACGCTGCCGCCCAGCGTGCGCAGCTATGTGCTGAAGCGCGGCACCATCGGCAATGCCAGCTTCGTCGCGATTCCCTTCAACGCCGCGCATAAGGAGGGCGCGATGGTGGTCGCCAATTTCCTGCTCTCGCCGGAAGCGCAGGCGCGCATGCAGGATCCGGACATCCTCGGCGCGCTCACCGTGCTCGACCTGGACGGGCTTGCGCCCGCCGATGCCAGGCGCTTCGCCGCTCTGCCGCGCGGCGCGGCGACCCTGAGCAATGCCGAACTCGGCAGGCCATTGCTGGAGCCGCATCCCTCCTGGATGACGCGCATCGCCGCGGAATGGGAGCGGCGCTACAGCCGCTGAGCGACGTGCCGTTGCGCCTTGCTCCGCCGCTGACCCTGGCGCTCTTCCTGCTGCCGGTGCTGGCCGGCCTGGCCGGCACCCTGCTGCCGGCCTTCGGCTATCTGCCGGCGCTGGGCGGCATGCATTTGTCGCTGCAGCCCTGGCGTGATCTCTTCGCCTGGCCGGGCCTGGTCAGCGCACTGCGGCTGACGGTGACGAGCGGCCTGCTGGCCACCGCCATAGCGCTGACGCTGGCGCTCGCCCTGGCGGCGGCCGCGCAGCACAGCCGGCTGCTGCGCCGGGCGCAATCGGCGCTGCCGTTCCTGCTGGCGCCGCCGCATGCGGCGATGGCGATCGGCTTCGCCTTCCTCGTCGCGCCGAGCGGCTGGCTGGCGCGCCTGGTCTCGCCGGCGCTGACCGGCTGGGCGCAGCCGCCGGACTGGCTGATCCTGCAGGACCCGCTCGGACTGGCCCTGACCTGCGGCCTGGTGCTGAAGGAGGCGCCCTATCTTCTGCTGATGGTCCTGGCGGGACTCAACCAGATCGACGCGGAGCGCCAGCTGATCGTCGCGCGCAGCCTGGGCTATGGCCGCCTGCAGGCCTGGCTGAAGGTGATCCTGCCGCAGCTCTATCCGCAGATCCGGCTGCCGGTTTATGCCGTTCTCGCCTTCGCGCTGTCGGTGGTCGATGTCGCCATCATCCTCGGCCCCGGCGCGCCGCCGCCGCTGGGCCCGCAGATCCTGACCTGGGCCAGCGATCCCGATCTGAGCCGCAGCTTCACGGCTTCCGCGGCGGCGATGCTGCAGCTTGGCATCGTGCTGCTGGCGATTGCGCTGCTGCGCGGCCTGGAAGGGCTGGCATCGGTGCTGGGCCGCCGCCGCATCGGCGATGGCAACCGCGGCGTTTTGCTCGACCTGACCATCCCGCTCTGGCGCGGCCTTGCCGGCGGCATCGCCCTGATCGCCGCGCTGGCGCTGCTGGCGCTCATGCTGTGGTCCTGTGCCGCCGCCTGGCCCTGGCCGGCCGCCCTGCCGCAGCGCTGGAGCCTGCGGACCTGGCTGGCGCAGGCGGTGGCGCTGGCCGACCCGCTAGGCAGCACGCTGCTCATCGGCGGCCTGGCGACGGGCGCCGCGCTCTGCCTGGCGCTGGCCTGCCTCGAACACGAAGCCCGCCATGGCGTGCGGCCGACGCAGCGCGCCCTGTGGCTGCTGTATCTGCCGCTGCTGGTGCCGCAGACCGCGTTCCTGTTCGGCCTGCAGGTGCTGCTGGTGCGGCTCGGTCTCGATGGCGGGCTGCTGGCGGTGACCTGGAGCCACATGACCTTCGTGCTGCCCTATCTGTTTCTCGCCCTGGCCGATCCCTGGCGGCATTTCGATCCGCGCCTTGCCCAGACCGCCGCCAGCCTCGGCGCCGGACCCTGGCGCCGTTTCCTGCGCATCAAGCTGCCGCTGCTGCTGCGGCCGCTGCTGTTCGCCGCCGCCATCGGCTTCGCCGTCAGCGTCGGGCAGTATCTGCCGACATTGTTCGCCGGCGCCGGCCGCATCGCCACCCTGACCACCGAGGCGGTGACGTTGTCCGGCGGCAGCAACCGGCGCATCCTCGCCGTCTTCGCGCTGGCGCAGGCGGCGCTGCCGCTGCTCGGCTTCGCGCTGGCGCTCGGCCTGCCGGCGCTGATCCATCGCCGCCGCGCCGCGATGAGGATGCCGGCATGACGGGCCTGGAATTGCGGCGCATCGGCCTGGCCATCGGCGGCACGACGCTGATCCGCGATCTGAGCCTGACGATTCCGCCGCGCGCCATCGTCACCGTGATGGGGCCGAGCGGCAGCGGCAAATCCAGCCTGCTCGCCTATATCGGCGGCTATCTCGCCCCGGCCTTCGCCGCCAGCGGCCGCGTCCTGCTGAACGGCGCCGACATCACCCGCCTGCCGCCGCACCGGCGCCGCGCCGGTATCCTGTTCCAGGATGCGCTGCTGTTTCCGCATATGAGCGTCGGCGCCAATCTGGGCTTCGGCCTCAGGCCGGGCGGCAGCCGGGCCGAGCGGCGCGCGCGCATCGCCGCCGCGTTGCGCGAAGCCGAGCTGGAGGGCTTCGCCGACCGCGATCCGGCCACGCTGTCCGGCGGCCAGCGCGCCCGCGTCGCGCTCATGCGCACGCTGCTTTCGGAGCCGGCCGTGCTGCTGCTGGACGAGCCTTTCGCCAGGCTGGATGCCGATCTGCGCCAGCGCTTCCGGCAATTCGTCTTCGACCATGCCCGCGCGCGCGACCTGCCCATGCTGCTGGTCACCCACGATGCCGCCGATGCCGCGGCCGCCGGCGGACCGCTCGTGCGTCTGCCGCACGGCTAGACCTGCGCCGGCGGCTCTTTTGCGGCGCGCCCGGTTTGGACTACAACAGGGACAGGATTTACCGTTTCAGCGTCGCTCCGGGGCCGCCATGCATCGCCGTCAACCTCTGTCCAGCTTCGCATCCGGCCCGAACGGCGCGCGCAGCGCCTGACGTTTGCCGCAAGCATGACAAACGATCCCGCGGCAACGGCCGCCGCAGCGCAAGCCGTCCCTCCGGCCGGGCAGCGCAAGCGCGCCACCCTGATCGGGGCGCTCGCCATTCTGCTCTGGGCCGCGCTGGCGGTGCTGACCGCCTATACGCCGTCCTTTCCGGCCCTGCAGGTCAACGCGATGAGCTTCACCGTCGCCAGCATCGCCGCCCTGATCCTGTGGCGGGTGCGCGGCGACAGCATCGCCGGGCATCTGAAGCAGCCGCCGCGCGCCTGGGCGCTCGGGGTCGGCGGCCTGCTCGGCTATCACGCGCTGTATTTCGCCGCGCTGAAACTGGCGCCGCCCCTGGAAGCCAGCCTGATCAACTATCTCTGGCCGCTGCTCATCGTGGTGCTGTCGGGCCTGCTGCCGGGCGAGCGGCTGCGCTGGTTCCATGTCGCCGGCGCGGCGCTCGGCCTGGCCGGCACCGTCAACCTGGTGCTGAGCAAGGGCAGCATCGCCTTCGATCCGGCGCACCTGGCCGGCTATGGCGCGGCCTTGGCGGCGGCGCTGACTTGGTCGAGCTATTCGGTGCTGAGCCGGCGGCTGGCGAGCGTGCCGACCGATGCGGTCGGCGGCTTTTGCATGGCGACGGCGCTGCTTTCCTGGCTGCTGCATTTCGCCTTCGAGACCACCGTGCTCGACGCCGGCCCGATCGAATGGCTGGCGGTGCTGGGGCTGGGCCTCGGGCCGGCCGGGCTCGCCTTCTTCTTCTGGGATCATGGCATGAAGCGCGGCGATATCCGCGCGCTGGGCAGCATGGCCTATGCCGCGCCGCTGCTGTCGACCTTCCTGCTGATCCTGTTCGGCCAGGGCCAGCTCACCTGGCCGGTGGCCGCCGCCTGCGGGCTGATCGTCATCGGCGCCCTGCTCGGCACCAGCGATCTGCGCCGGAAGCCGGCCGCCGGCGGCCAGGGCGGCTGATCAAGTCTTTGATCCCGCTGGTATCTGGCTTGCCTTCCAGGGGCTGATGGCCGTCAGTTGCGAGCCAATTGCAGCGAATTGAGGCCAATTCCCGACCAATGCCCGGCCAATTCGATACCGCTTCGAGGCCAATGAAGCGCCATTCCCTGCCAGCGGGATGCCCATGCCATAGCAAAGCCGCACCGGCGGCGCCGACGGCCGCGGGCCTTGTTTCCGATCCACGATTGACAACAGCGGGAACGGAACATAAGATGTACATTTATAAGGAATAAAGTCAAGGAGGATTTTTTCGGCGCGCCTGTCGGCGGGCCGGGCCGTTCAGCGTCCTAGGGTGTGTCGTCAATTATGGGATTCCCAAAGTATTGAATGAATGATTCATAGGAGGTCGCCTGAAGCGAGGGGGCGACCGATGCGGCGATATGGACTGACCGACCGGCAGTGGGAAGTGATTTCCGGCTTACTGCCG
>NZ_DASVCJ010000017.1:0-43014 GCF_036381655.1 Ferrovibrio sp. | reverse complement strand
GTGCTGCAGGGCATGACCGGGCACCAGATCACCTATATCGGCCGGGTCGCCTTCCCGCTCTTCCTGCTGATGTGCGTCGCCGTCGCGCTGATGTTCTTCTTCCCGGAATTGGCCACCTGGCTGCCAGCCAAGATGATCGGCATCGCGGGCTGAGAAAAAAGCGCGGCGGCGGGTCAAAAAGCCCGCGGCCGCAGCTCCGCCCGCAACAGGTTCAGCAGATCGAGGATCGACCAGACCGGCCGCTGCAGAGGGCCTCAAAAGGTCGGCGGCGTGCAGGCGCTGATCACTTCGCAGACCTCCTTGCCGGTATTGCGGAAGCGATGCGGCTGCTGGCTTTCGAAATAATAGGCATCGCCCGGCCCGAGCAGGCGCGCCTGGCCGGCGACGGTGATCTCCAGCCGGCCACGGATGACGATGCCGCCTTCCTCGCCTTCATGGCGCAGCATGATACGGCCGGTATCGGCGCCGGGCGCATAGCGCTCGACCAGAATCTGCAGGGCGCACCCGCTCAGATCGGCGCCGACCTGGCGGTAGCTGATCTTGCCCTTGCCGACCTCGACCAGTTCCTCGGCGCTGTAGAAGGCCTTGCGCGGCGGCGCCGCCTCGATGGCGAAGAATTCCGCCAGGCTCATCGGCAGGCCGTCCAGCACGCGCTTGAGCGCGCCGACGGAGGGATTCACCTGGTTCGACTCGATCAGCGAGATCGTCGCGTTGGTCACGCCGGCGCGCCGCGCCAGCTCGCGCTGCGATAATTTGCGGCTCTGGCGCACCGATTTGAGCCGTGTGCCGATATCGATCTCCATGGCGCGCTCCCGATTTCCGCGTCTGGGCTGTTTCGTTGTTCAAGATATTCAACATTCTGCCGGCCGCGCCGTTTACGATCAATAGTTTAGCCGCCGAAACAAAAAGCGTTGTTTCGGCATCCCAAACTCCCCGATGATGGCGCATCGCAATTGCCGTCTGCCGTCTGGAGAAGCTGTCATGGCCCCCGCCACTGCCACCGTGCCGAACGATCTCGAATCCTTCTGGATGCCCTTCACCGCCAATCGCCAGTTCAAGGCCGCCCCGCGCCTTCTGGTCGGCGCCAAGGACATGCATTACACCAGCCATGACGGTCGCCAGATCCTCGACGGCACCGCCGGCCTGTGGTGCGTCAATGCCGGCCATTGCCGCAAGCCGATCGTGGAGGCGATCCAGAAACAGGCGGCCGAAATGGATTTCGCGCCGACCTTCCAGATGGGCCATCCCAAGGCCTTCGAATTCGCCGCCCGCCTCGCCCATCTGGCGCCGGGCGATCTGAACCATGTCTTCTTCTCCAATTCCGGCTCGGAGGCGGTCGACACGGCGCTGAAGATCGCCATCGCCTATCACCGCGCCCGCGGCGAGGGCACCCGCACCCGCCTGATCGGCCGCGAGCGCGGCTATCACGGCGTCGGCTTCGGCGGCATCTCCGTCGGCGGCATCGTCTCCAACCGCAAGGCCTTCGGGCCGCTGCTGAACGGCGTCGACCATCTGCCGCATACCCATCTGCCGGCCAAGAATGCCTTCACCAAGGGCCAGCCGGAACACGGCGCCGAACTGGCCGACGAGCTCGAGCGCATCGTCGCGCTGCACGATGCCAGCACCATCGCCGCGGTGATCGTCGAGCCGGTCGCCGGTTCGACCGGCGTGCTGATCCCGCCCAAGGGCTATCTGCAGAAGCTGCGCCAAATCTGCGACAGGCACGGCATCCTGCTGATCTTCGACGAGGTGATCTGCGGCTTCGGCCGCACCGGCAACGCTTTCGGCGCCGACACTTTCGGCGTGCTGCCCGACCTGATGACGGTAGCCAAGGGGCTGACCAATGCCGCCGTGCCGGCCGCCGCGACCTTCGCCCGCAAGCATATCTACGACGCCTTCATGACCGGCGCCGAGCACATGATCGAGCTGTTCCACGGCTATACCTATTCGGCGCATGCCCTGGCCTGCGCCGCCGGCCTGGCGACGCTCGACGTCTATCGCGACGAGGGCATCTTCGAGAATGCCAAGGCGCTGGCGCCCTACTGGGAAAACGCCGTGCACGGCCTGAAAGGCACCAAGAACGTCATCGACCTGCGCAATATCGGCATCATCGCCGGCATCGAGCTGCAGCCGCGCGAGGACGGCCCGACCAAGCGGGCCTATGACGTCTTCCTGAAATGCTACCAGAAGGGCCTGATGGTACGCTTCACCGGCGATATCATCGCGCTGTCGCCGCCGCTGATCCTGAACAAGGGCCATATCGACCAGATGTTCGAGATCCTGAAATCGGCCATCGAGGAGACCGACTGAGTCCGCTGCCCGCCGTCATGGCCGGGCCATCTCCTTGCAGAAGGCGCGGCTACTTGTAGAAGACGTGGTTGCCGATCCGGATCAGGCGCTTGCGGTGTCCGGTCCAGTTCGGCCTGATCCGGGCGGAATGAAAGAACAGCGCGCCGCCGGTCGGATCATGCGAGCGGCCGGCCATGGCGCCCTCGGCGACGGCGACGGCGTCGCTCCATTGCTCCTCGTTGCGCGGCTTGTCGGCCTTGCCGTCGCACCACCAGGAAAACTGGCAGCCCTTCTTGCCGGGTGCGTTCCTCTGCTTGACCACGGCGCAGATTGATTGCGGAAAGGCCGGGCTTCTGGTGCGGTTCAGCACCGTATGGGCGATGGCGACCTGCCCGAGATGGCTTTCATCCCGGCCTTCCCAATAGACGGCGAGGGCGAGGCAGCGCATCTCCGCATCCGGCCGTTGCGGCTCCGGCTCGGCCGCCCGCGCCGCGAGCGCGCCGCTGGCGGCCAGCGCCAGGACCAGGACGCCCGCAAGCCGTCGGATGCAGGCCGGCAATCGCCTACGCCCTGCGCTGCAGGGCCCGCTCCAGGAAATCGAGCCGGTCCTGACCCCAGAACAATTCACCGTCCAGCACGTAGGTCGGCGCGCCGAAGACCTGGGCCGCGATGGCCTTCTCGGTATCCGCCTCGAACGCGGCCTGCGTCGTCGCGCTGTCGGCGGCCGCGAACAGCTTGGCGGGGTCCTGGCCGCACTCGGTGACGATCTCTTCGAGAATTTCCGCATCCGCGATATTGCGCTCCTCGGCCCAGACGGCGCGACCGAGCGCATAGGCGAGATCGAGCGCATCCTTCTGCGATACCATGCGCGCAGCGATGATCAGTCGCGAGGCAAGGCCGGAATCCATCGGAAAGCCCTTCGGCTGCAGGACGAGCGGCATATCCAGATGCTCGCGCCAGCGCTTCAGTTCCATCAGGCGATAGGCCTGGCGCTGCGGCGGCCGTTTCGCCAGCGGCAGACCGCCCGAAACGGAGAAGATCCTGCCGAAATCGACCGGCATGACCTGCACATCGACGCCGTATTTCTCGACCATCGCATTGAAGCGCGGCGCACCGAGATAGGCCCAGGGCGAGATCGGGACGAAGTAGTAATCGATACGGGCAGCCATGTTTCCTCCCGGATTGAAGAGCCGGCGCGCTATTGCAGGCCGCGCAGGCGCTGGAATTGCGTCAGGGCGTAAGAATCGGTCATGCCGCTGATGAAATCGGTCACGCTGAGCAGCCATTCATAGCGGCTGGCGCCGGCGGCGGGCGGTTGCGGCATCAGGCGCAGCAGCGCGCGCTGGCGCGGCCCCAGGTCGTCATCGCGCCAGCCGCTGTTTTCAAACGCCAGATGCGCGCCGCAGAAGGCGTCCAGCAGACTGGTCAGGATTTCGCCGCCCATCACTTCGGTCTGGAAACGCTCGCGCGTTTCGAAGATGCGCTGGCGCGTGAAGGCCGCGATCGTCTCGAGCTGTCCCGCCACCGGGGTTTCGGCCATGAGATCGCCCGCCATCCGGCCGGCGACGATATCCGCCTCGCGCTCGAGGAAGACCTCGACCGCCATGTCGATCAGATCGCCGATCACCTTGGCGCGCAGATAGGCAATCTTCCAGGGTTCGTCGGCGATCTCCTTGTAGCGCGGCGGCATGCGGCGCAGCAGGCTGCAGAGCCGTTCCTCCGCCTCGGCGAAGGTGATGCGGCCCAGCTTGTAGCCGTCCTCGATGTCGATCACCGAATAGCAGATGTCGTCGGCCGCCTCGACCAGATAGGTGAGCGGATGGCGCGCATAGCGATCCTGCCCCAGGGGCAGCAGGCCGACGGCCTGGGCCATCTCCTCGAACAGGGCCTCCTCGGCGACGAAATGGCCGAATTTGCGCTTGAGCGGATCGGCCGCCATCGAGCCGAAGGGATATTTCATGAAGGTGGCAAGCGTGGCGCAGGTCAGCCGCAGGCCGCCGGCATCGCGCCAGTTCTGCAGCCGCGCCATCACCCGGAAACCCTGGGCGTTGCCTTCGAAATGCAGGAAGTCGCGGCGCTGCGGCTCGCTCAAACCCGCCAGCAGAGCCGCGCCCGGGCCGGAGCGGAACCAGTCCTGGATCGTCGCCTCGCCGAAATGGCCGAAAGGCGGGTTGCCGATATCGTGGCCGATGCAGGCGGCCGCCACGATATGCCCGAATTCGGCGGCGCTCAGGCCGGCCAGGTCCTTGCCGTGACGCTGCATGATCGTCTGTCCGACCTGGGCGCCGAGCGAGCGGCCGACCGAGGAGACTTCCAGGGAATGGGTCAGCCGGTTGCGCACATAGTCGCTTTCGGGCAGCGAATGGACCTGGGTCTTGTCCTGCAGCCGGCGGAAGGCGGAACAGAAGACGACGCGGTCCCAGTCCTTCTGGAACGGATTGCGGGCGGGCGTGACTGGCTCGGCGCCCTGATGGCCGAGCCGCCGCGCCGATAGAAGCCGGGACCATTGCATCGTCATGCCGGCACTTTGAGGAGAAGGTGGGTGGCTTTCAAGCGCCGGCGGCCCCGGCAGCGGCCCTTCCCTCCGGGGTGAATACAGTTTTCAGTTGAAATGGAGCCAAATGAAATCGGAAGATGCGGGGACAGCCCTGCGGACACAGACCATGGTCGCTCCCATCGCCGTGATTGCCATTGCCGCGCCCCTGATCGTGTCGGCGACCTGCCTGTTCGTACAGCGCAATCTCGGCGAGGGCCGCCATCTCACCTTCTGGGCCATCGGCCATGCCGCCCTGGCCATGTCCTTCCTGGCGATCACGGCCATGCACGCCATGCCCTGGCATGCCCTGCCCTGGCAGGGCGTCCTCATCGCCACCGCCGGCGCCCAGTTCTGGGCCGTGTCGCTGGCCGCCGGCATCCGCGTCCTGACCGGCAAGCCGGGCCGCCTGAGCAACAGCCTGCTGCTGGCCCTGCTGCTGACCGCCGGCATCACCGTGGCGCAGCATGCCGGACGATCGATGACCTTCGGTCTGTCCAGCGCCGTCGCCGGCGCGATCGTGCTCTATGCCGGCATCGAGCTGCTGCTGTACCGCCGCTCGCTGCTTTTCAGCGCCACCGGCATCGTCCTGATCGGCCGCGGCGCCCTGGCGCTGTTCTACGCGCTTTTGTTCTCCAGCCAGAACGGCAATCTGGATGTCGCCCTGGCCATTTCGGTATTCGTCAATCTGCTGACCGGGCTCGGCCTGATCATGATCGAATTCGACAATGCCCGCGCGCGCGAGCGGAAATCGCGGGAGACGGAACACGCCACCCGGCTGTTTCTCGAAACCGTGCTGGAAACCATGCCGGCGACCATGTCCTACAAGGATCGCGACCTGCGCTATCGCATCATCAATCGGCAGATGCGCCAGTTCCTGCGCCCCTACGGCGACGATCTGCTCGGGCGCACCTGGTCGGAAATCGCCGGCGCCGATGCCGCCGCCGTGGTGGAGGAACAGGACCGCCAGATTCTGGCGACGGGCGAACCCCGGCATATGGAGCAGGGCTGGACCGACCCGAATGGCCGGCCGATCGTGATCTGGGCGCTGAAGATGCCGCTCAAGGACAGCACCGGCGCCATTCAGGGCATCGTTACCTGCGGCATCGACGTCACCCGGCTGAAGGACACCGAAACGCAGCTGATCGAGCAGCGCGAGGCGGCGGAAGCGGCCAGCCGGGCGAAGACCGCCTTCCTCGCCAATATGAGCCATGAACTGCGCACGCCGCTGAACGCCATCATCGGTTTTGCCGAAATGATGAGCGCCGGCTATCTCGGCCAGATGAGCGAGCGCCAGCAGGACTATGCCCGCCATATCCAGCAGTCGGGCGAGCATCTGCTGCGGCTGGTCAACGACATCCTCGACCTGTCGCGGCTGGAAAGCGGCCGGCTCGAACTCGACATCAACGGCTGCGACTTCGACCGGATCGCCGCCGCCGCCCTGGCCATGGTGGAGCCGCAGGCGCAGCGGGCCGAAGTCGCCCTGCAATTTGCACCGACGCATCTGACGGTGCGCGCCGACGAGCGGGCGCTCACGCAAATCCTGGTGAACCTGCTCGGCAACGCGGTGAAGTTCAACCGCCCTTCCGGACGGGTCGAATTGCGGGCGGACATCAGCGACGGCGTGGTGCGCATCCTCGTGGAGGATACCGGGATCGGCATGAGCGATGCCGAAAGCCTGGCCGCCAGGCAGCCGTTCCACCGGGTGGACGCCTATCGGGTGCGCGCCAATAGCGGCGCCGGCCTGGGCCTGTCAATTTGTCGCAGCCTGGCCGAACTGCATGGTGGACATCTGGAAATCAGCAGCGAGCCGGGCCGCGGAACGCGGGTGGAAGTGGCCTTGCCGGCCTGAAGCGGCTTTGGCGCGCCACACTTCTGCCATCATCCCACACTTTTGCCATGATGATGACAATTGCGCCGACGTGACGAAGATCACTGTAAACCGGCGGTCGGCTTCCTATATTCAGAGGCGTGGAACGAAACGATGAAGCAGCGTCTTTTCGCTTCCACTTTTCCTCCCCGATGAATCCCCCCGACTGAGGGGCGGTCCGCAAGGCCGCCCCTCTTTTTCTTCCGCTTCCTTCGCAAGCTTTCGCCTTGGAGCCGCCGCCCGCCTTGCCTTCCGCCGGCAGATCGGCGATCAAGCGGCATGGCGCGCAGAGAATCCTTCGGTACATCCGCTTCCATTCCGCCCGGCTTCGTGCGCATGCCGCCGCGCTCGAATTTCTTCCGCACGCTGGGCCGCACCTATGTGAAGGAGGGCGGCGACGGCGCCCCGCCGGTCTTCGGCCTGCATGTCCGGCCGAAACATGCCAACCGTCACGGCACCGGCCATGGCGGCTTCCTGGCGACTTTGGCCGATACCTTCATGGCCGCCTTCATCCAGCGCCAGTTGCCGGAGATCGGCGGCATGTGGACGACCGGCCTGACCATGGAATACCGCCGGCCGGCGGCGGTCGGCGCCTGGCTGCAGGGCCATCTCGTCGGCATGGAGCGGACCGGCGATACGGTGACGATCCGCTGCGAATTGCGCATCGGCGCATTGGTCGTCTGCCGGGCGACCGGCATCTTCAAGATCGTCGGCAAGACGCGGCCGCGCTAGCGCCGCAGGTCGGGCCGTCAATTCGGATGATGACACAGATAGGCGCGGCCGGTGACCTGCTCCAGGCGCAGATCGTCGCCGCGGCGCTCCGCCGCCCAGCCATTGCCGAGATAGTCGTACCGCGAGCCGCGCGGCTGGCGCGCCAGCACCGCCGGATCCTGGCCCGGCGGCGCCACCACCAGCACATCGGCCTTGGCGCCGAGAATGGCGAATAGACTGTCGTCCTGGCAGCGGAAGACGATCTGCTCGCCTTCGCCGGCTAGACGGCGGGTTTCCGGCGACGGACCCTGCGTGTCGGGCACGGTGACCATGCTGAAATTCGTCGTGCCCTTCTGCGTCTGCTGCCAGGCCGGTTTCGCGACCGTGACCCGCTGCAGCGCCGCATCGGCCTGGATCTGCGCCGTGCGGACATCCTCGTCGTTCGGCTGCGCCGCCCGGCCGTCGACCGTCTTGTGGCCGCGGCTGTAGCGCCCCTGATCGAAGAACAATTCGATTTCGGTGCTCACCAGGCCGTCCGACTGGCCGGCGCCGGCGCGGCGGCGCTGCGAGTCGATGGCGTAATGCATCAGCTTGCCCTGATAGAAGTTGAAGATCACGTTCGCCTGGCCGTCGGCGCCATAGCTGCGCCATTCGACGACGCGTTCCGGCTGGCCGTCGCGGATCGCGGCTTCCCAATCGGTCTGCGCGCCATCGCCTTCATAATGGCCGCGCACGATGGTCGCGCCGGCTTCGACATCCTCGCCGGCGCCGGGATCGCTGGTCGGTCCGAACTGAATCTGGGCGAAAACCGGCGATGCAAGACCCAACCCGGCCATCAGCACCGTCGCTGCGACGCTATTTCGGAACGGGCTGGCCCACCGCTCGATCATGGCACCGCTCCTCTCCGGCCTTCCTGGCCTCATTCTGACTGACCCCCGTGGCATTGCGACAAGCAGATAGGGAAAAAACGGCAAGAATCTGGCGCGCGGCCAGTGTTAATATTGTGACGCTCGCGCTTCATGCAATGCCTGGAACGGCGCATGAACGAAAAAGCCCGGGATTGCTCCCGGGCTTTCGCATTCTGCCGCCGCGCGGCGGCAACGGATATATCCGCCGGCTTACTCCGCCTGGGCGGCTTCGCCTTCGCCGGCCGGCTCGGCCTTCTTCAGCGACAGATCCTCGCCGGTGGCCTGATCGACCACCTTCATCGACAGGCGCACCTTGCCGCGCTCGTCGATGCCGAGCACCTTGACGCGCACTTCCTGGCCTTCCGAAACGACGTCGCTCGGCTTGTTGACCCGCTTGGGCGCCATCTCCGAGACATGCACCAGGCCGTCGCGGTTGCCGAAGAAGTTCACGAAGGCGCCGAAATCGACGATCTTGACCACCTTGCCCTTGTAGATCACGCCGACCTCCGGCTCGGAGACGATCGACTTGATCCACTGCACGGCCGCATCCGAGGCGGCGGTGTCGGCCGAGGCGATCTTGATCGTGCCATCGTCCTCGATGTCGATCTTGGTGCCGGTCTTTTCGACGATCTCGCGGATCACCTTGCCGCCGGAGCCGATCACTTCGCGGATCTTGTCCTTCGGGATGTTGATGGTGGTGATGCGCGGCGCCGTCGACTTCACGCCGGAACGGTTCTCGGAAATCGCCTTGGCCATCTCGCCGAGGATATGCACGCGGCCTTCGCGCGCCTGGCTGAGCGCGACCCGCATGATCTCCTCGGTGATGCCGGCGATCTTGATGTCCATCTGCAGCGAGGTGACGCCCTCGGCCGTGCCGGCCACCTTGAAGTCCATGTCGCCGAGATGATCCTCGTCGCCGAGGATATCCGACAGCACGGCGTAGCGCTCGCCTTCCAGGATGAGGCCCATGGCGATGCCGGCCACCGGCGCCTTCATCGGCACGCCGGCATCCATCAGCGCCAGCGAGCTGCCGCAGACGGTCGCCATCGAGGACGAGCCGTTCGACTCGGTGATCTCGGAGACGATGCGGATCGTGTAGGGGAACTGCTCCTTGCTGGGCAGCAGCGGACGCACGGCGCGCCAGGCCAGCTTGCCGTGGCCGATCTCGCGGCGGCCGGGCGAACCCATGCGGCCGGCTTCACCGACCGAGTAGGGCGGGAAGTTGTAATGCAGCATGAAGCTCTCGCGGTATTCACCCGCGAGCGCGTCGATGATCTGCTCGTCCTCGCCGGTGCCCAGCGTGGCGACGACCAGCGCCTGGGTTTCGCCGCGGGTGAACAGCGCCGCGCCATGGGCGCGCGGCAGCACGCCGACTTCGGCGACGATCGGCCGCACCGTCTTGGTATCGCGGCCGTCGATGCGCAGACCGGTATCGAGGATGTTGAAGCGCACGACCTTGGCTTCGAGATCCTTGAACGCATCCGAGATGTCGACCGGATCGGCTTCGCCTTCGGCGAACAGCGCCTTGGCCTTGGCCTTGACCTCGGCGACCTTGGCGTAGCGGGCCTGCTTCTGCTTCTCCTGATAGGCGATGCGCAGATCGGCCTCGATGCCGCTTTCCTGCAGCTTCTTGACGCAGGCTTCGTAGCCGGAGCGGTCGGCCAGCGCCATCGGCTCCTTGGCGGCGCGCTCGGCCAGGCCGACGATCGCCTCGATGACCGGCTGGAACATCTTGTGGCCGAACATCACGGCGCCGAGCATGACGTCTTCCGGCAGCTGCTGCGCTTCCGACTCGACCATCAGCACGGCTTCCGAGGTGCCGGCGACGACGAGGTCGAGCTTGCTGTCGTCCTGCTGCTTGGCGGTCGGGTTCAGCACGAACTGGCCGTCGATATAGCCGACGCGGGCGGCGCCGATCGGGCCCATGAAGGGGATGCCCGACAGCGTCAGCGCGGCGGATGCGCCGACCATGGCGACGATGTCGGGATCGTTCTCCATGTCATGCGACAGCACGGTGGCGACGACCTGCGTCTCGTTGCGGAAGCCTTCGGCGAACAGCGGCCGGATCGGCCGGTCGATCAGGCGCGAGACCAGGGTCTCCTTCTCGCTGGGGCGGCCCTCACGCTTGAAGAAGCCGCCCGGAATCTTGCCGGCGGCGAAGGCCTTCTCCTGGTAGTTCACGGTGAGCGGGAAAAAATCGACGCCCGGCTTCGGCGATTTCGCGGCTACGGCCGTGCAGAGCACGGTGGTTTCGCCATAGGTCACCATCACGGCGCCGTCGGCCTGGCGGGCGACCTTGCCCGTTTCGATGACGAGCTTGCGCCCGCCCCACATCAATTCGGTTTTGTGGATATTGAACATCGCTACCTTCTTCCTTCTAAGGCGCCGCGATCCCTGATCGCGGAGCCCGGCGGGACGGCGCCCATCGCCTCCCGCCCGGCCGGCAGGACCGAACCCTCAGCCCTGCGCGGCGAACCGATCGTCGAGCCCATCCCGACCATCGGCCTTTTCCGGCCCACGCCATAAAACCAACGCCCGCCCCCGGGTTTCATTGCCGGGGACGGGCGCGAAAAGTCGTGACCGGTTACGGCCGCCAGCGAACCTGTTCGCGGCTGCGGCCATGTCCTTTACTTGCGAAGACCCAGGCGCTGGATCAGCGCGTCGTAGCGCGCGCTGTCGTTCTTCTTCAGATAGTCGAGCAGGCGGCGGCGCTTGCTGACCATCATCAGAAGCCCGCGCCGCGAGTGCACGTCCTTCTTGTGGGTCTTGAAATGCTCGGTGAGGTTATTGATACGCTCGGTGAGCAGGGCCACCTGGATTTCCGGCGAACCGGTATCGCCCTTCTTGGTGGCATATTCGGAAACCAGCGCGGATTTGCGCTCGGCGGTAATCGTCATTCGGGTCTTCTCCGCGACATCACAGGTTGAACAAACGCAGCGGCCTGACTTCGTCGGCAAGACGCTCGGCGATTCCGACGGCCTTGCCGTCGGCTTTCACCAGGAGCTCTCCTTCCGGCGGAAGTCCGGGGGCCGCAAGCGCGATCCGTATCGGCTGGCCATGCCTGAGGCGTTCGGCCTGCGGGCCGGTCACAACCAGGGCCGGGATGTCGTCCAGCGCGGTTTCGACCGGCAACAGATACGCGTGCGCGGCGTCCTTTTGGCATAGTTCCGCCAGCGAATCCAGCGAAAAAGCCCGATCCTCGCCGAAGCGGCCGACCCGGCTGCGGCGCAGGGTCGTCACATGCCCGTAAGTGCCTAAAGCTTCTCCCAAATCCCGGGCCAGCGCACGTACATAGGCGCCCTTGCCGCAATCCACCTCGAAAACCGCATGGTCGGCATCGGGCCGCGCGATCAGGCGCAGGGCGTCGATCCTGACCGGCCGCGGCGCCAGATCCGGCGCCTTGCCGGCGCGGGCGAGATCATAGGCCCGGGCGCCGTCGACCTTCAGGGCCGAATAGGCCGGCGGACGCTGCAGGATCTGACCGGTGAAACGCGGCAGGACGGCCTGGATCGCCGCCTCGTCGGGGCGCCGCTCGGAGCGGGCGATCACCGCACCCTCGGCGTCGTCGGTCGCGGTCGCCTCGCCCCATCGGACGGTGAAGCGGTAGGTCTTTCCGGAGTCCATCACGTAGGCGACCGTCTTGGTCGCCTCGCCCAGGGCGATGGGCAGGATGCCGCTCGCCAGCGGATCGAGCGTGCCGCCATGGCCAGCCTTCGCCGCCTGGGTCAGGCGGCGCACCTTGCCCAGGCATTGCGTCGAGGTCAGCCCGAGCGGCTTGTCGACGATCACCCAGCCATGAACCGGATTGCCCTTACGTTTCATGGTCCCGGCGCTCATCCCCGGACTCGTCGTCCTCGGCACCGGCCTTCTGCAGATCGGCCTGGACGACCGGGCTGCGCAACAGCCGCTCGACCCTGGCGGCCTCATCGAAGCTCTGGTCCAGCTTGAACGAGAAGCTGGGCGCCAGACGCAGGTTGATGCGCTGGGCGGCTTCGGTGCGGATATAGGCCTGGGCGCGGTTGAGCGCGGCGATCGTCCTGGACGCGTCCTCGCCGCCAAGCGGCATGACGAAAGCCGTGGCGTTGCGCAAATCCGGGCTGACGCGCACCTCGGTGACCGTGACCGAGACGCCGCTGGCCAGATCCGGATCGCGGAAATGGCCGCGCAGCAGGATGTCGCTCAGGATGTGACGCAGCTCCTCGCCGACCCGCAGCTGCCTCTGGCTGCGGCCGCCCGGCATTTCGCGGCTGGCCATATTGCGGCCCGCGCCCTTGCCTCGCGCCATGGCTCGATTCCCCGTCCTGGACGTAGCGCCCGGCTTACAGCGCGCGCGCCACCGTCTCCAGCTCGAAACACTCGATCACGTCGCCCTGCTTGATGTCGTCGTAATTCTCGAACGACATGCCGCAATCCATGCCCTGCTTGACCTCGCGGACATCGTCCTTGAAGCGCTTGAGCGTGGAGAGCTGACCTTCGTGGATGACCACGTTGTCGCGCAGCAGGCGCACCTTGGCGCCGCGCTTGACCAGGCCTTCGGTGACCATGCAGCCAGCGACCTTGCCGACCTTCGAGATGTTGAACACCTCGCGGATTTCGGCGTAGCCGAGGAAGTTCTCGCGGATCGTCGGCGCCAGCATGCCGGACAGCAACGCCTTCAGGTCGTCCAGCACGTTGTAGATGATCGAATAGTAGCGGATATCGACGCCGTCGCGCTCGGCCACGTCGCGCGCCTGCTTCGAGGCGCGCACGTTGAAGCCGATGATGGCGCCCTTCGAGGCCGCCGCCAGCGCCACGTCCGATTCGTTGATGCCGCCGACCGCGCCATGCAGGACGCGCACCGCGACTTCCTCGGTGCTGAGCTTGTTTGCCGCCGCCAGAATCGCCTCGAGCGAGCCCTGCACGTCGGTCTTGACGACGATCGGCAGTTCCTTGGCTTCGCCGGCCTTGATCCTGGCGAACATCTGATCGAGCGAGCCGCGCGCCGAGACGGCGGTCTTGGCTTCGCGCTGCTTGCGTTCGCGGAACTCGGCGACCTCGCGGGCGCGCGCCTCGTTGTCGACGACGACGAATTCGTCGCCCGCCTCCGGCGTGCCCTGCAGGCCGAGCACTTCGACCGGCACCGCCGGACCCGCCTCGACGACATTCTTGCCCTTGTCGTCGATCAGCGCACGCACGCGGCCCCAGGAGACGCCGGCGACGAAGACATCGCCGACATGCAGCGTGCCGCGCTGCACCAGCACGGTGGCGACGGAGCCGCGGCCGCGCTCCAGCTTGGCCTCGACCACCACGCCCTCGGCGCGGCGGTCCGGATTGGCCTTGAGATCGAGGATTTCCGCCTGCAGCAGGACAGCCTCCTCGAGCGCGTCGAGACCCTTCCGGGTCTTGGCCGAAACCTCGATCGACTGCACGTCGCCGCCCATCTGCTCGACCACGACCTCGTGGTTCAGCAGCTCCTGGCGCACCTTCTGCGGATTGGCCTGCGGCTTGTCGCATTTGTTGATCGCCACCACCAGCGGCACGCCGGCCGCCTTGGCGTGATGGATCGCTTCCACCGTCTGCGGCATGACGCTGTCGTCGGCGGCGACCACCAGCACGACGATGTCGGTGACCTTGGCGCCGCGGGCGCGCATCTGCGTGAAGGCCTCGTGGCCCGGCGTGTCGAGGAAGGTGATCGCCTTGCCCGATTTCAGGCGCACCTGATAGGCGCCGATATGCTGCGTGATGCCGCCGGCTTCGCCGCCGGCTACGTCGGTCTGGCGCAGCGCGTCCAGCAGCGAGGTCTTGCCGTGGTCGACATGGCCCATCACGGTGACGACCGGCGGACGCGGCTTCAGCGACTCCTCGGAATCCTTCTCGCCGCCCAGGCCGAGTTCGACATCCGATTCGGCGACGCGCTGGACGCGGTGGCCGAATTCGCTGACCACCAGCTCGGCGGTGTCGGCGTCGATGGTCTGGTTGATGGTGGCCATCACGCCCATCTTCATCAGCGCCTTGATGACATCGACGCCGCGCTCGGCCATGCGGTTGGCCAGTTCCTGCACGGTGATGGTCTCGGGGATGACGACGTCGCGCAGGATTTTCTGCTGCTGCTCGGCGCCCTGATGATGCGCCCGCTTCTCGCGCTCGATGCGGCGGCGGAAGGACGCCACCGAGCGGACGCGCTCGTTCTCGTCCAGCGCCGTGGTGACGCTGAGCTTGCCGGTCCGGCGCTGGGCGCCATCGCGGCCGCGGCCCGGCGTCGCCTTGGGCGCAACCGCCTTGGCGCCGCCGCTGCGGCGCTTGCCGCCGGCGTCATCCTCGTCCTCGTCCACGGCGCGGCCGGCCGGAGCGCCCGGCGCGGCGGGGCTTCCTGCCGTCTGCGGCGCTTCCGATGCCGCCAGACGACGGGCCGCCTCGGCCTCGGCCTTCTTGCGCGCTTCCTCTTCGGCCCGCTTGCGCGCTTCCTCTTCGGCCTGGCGGCGCAGCGCGGCTTCGCGTTCGGCATGCACGCGCGACAGCTCTTCCTGGCGGCGGCGCATGTCCTCTTCGGCTACGCGGCGCATCTCGCCGAGACGGCTGCGCAGCTCGGAGCTGCGGGCGCGCGCCTGCTTTTCCTCTTCGGTGAGCGACTTCAGCACCATGCCGGTCGGGCGCTGGGCGCGGCCGGCGCGCTCGCCGCCGCGGTCACGCTCGCGCTCGCGCGGACGGTATTCGCCGGTCGGCTGCGCGGTCATGCGCGGCCCGGGCCGGTTCGTCTCGACGATGCGCGCGGGCTCGGCCGGGGCGGCGTCGCGGGCAGCTTCCGCGGCCGGCGCGGCGGCGGGCGCCTGCTCCGTCACCTTCGCTTCGGCGGCCCGGGCGGCGGCCGCTTCGGCTTCGGCGGCGCGGGCGGCCGCTTCGGCCGCCTGCTGCTTGGCCTCATGCTCGGCCAGGATTTCGGCGCGCGAAGGCACATGCACGGTCGGTGCCGGCGCCGGCTTGGGCGCCGTTGCGGCGGGCTTGGCCGGGGCGGGCGCGGCCGGCTCGGCGGCTTTCGCGGCGCCGGGCGGCACGATGGTGCGCTTCTTGCGCACCTCGACGGTCACCGCCTTCGTCCGGCCATGGCTGAAGCTCTGCCTCACCTGGCCGGTTTCGACGGTCTTCTTCAGCTCGAGCCGCTTGGGTCGGGCTGCCGTCTTGTCCTTGTCCTGCTCGTTCACGTCGCTCATTACCTGGTCCGCTTCCGCCTACCGCTAAAATCCTGGGCGCGCACGCTCTTCGCACCCTTGTCCTGGCCAGTCAATCACTCTTGGCAATCACTTCCGGACCCGAGCGCCGCCAGAAGCGCCAGATCCGCCGCCATTCTTCGGGTCAACGGCGTCCGCCGCAGCGTCAGCCGCCCCCCGCCGAGCACCGCCGCATCGACTTCGAGGACATCGTCCCCGGCCGCCGCCGGCCCGGCCAAAACCAGCCCGGCACGCCGGGCTTTTTCGATCTGGGCGGCGACATGCGCCGTCCAGGCCGTCCTCGCGCGGGCCGCCAGATCCTCCGGCACCCGCACTCTGCGCCGCGCGGCGCGGGCGAACAGGCCCTTGCGCCGCGCCGTCTCCACCGCCGCCGGCCCCGGCGCGAGCCACAGGCCCCGCCCCGGCATCCGGCGGGCCGGATCCGGCACCACCGCGCCCGCCGCATCCACGGCGAAACGCAGGAGCCGCTCCGGCGGCGCCCGCCGGCCGGTGAGAAGACACCGGCGCAGCGGACCGCGAAACTCTTCCGGCATGCGCCCCGCTTACGCTTCGGGGCTGCCGCCTTCCGGCTGGTCCTCGCCTTCGAACCAATGCTGGCGGGCCGCCATAATAATGGCGTTCGCTTCTTCGTTCGAAAGACCCTCGCCGACAATTTCCTGCAGCTCGTCGCCGGCCAGGTCGCCGAGATCGTCCAGCGTCTTCACACCCTTCTCGCCGAGCGCCACCAGCATGGTCGGGGTCAGGCCCTCGACCCCGGCAACCTCGTCGGAAACGCCCAGCGCCTTGCGCTTGCTCTCCATCTCGGCATTCACCTGCTCGACATATTCGAGGGCGCGCTGATGCAGTTCCTGCGCGATATCGCCGTCAAAACCCTCGATCTCCGCCAATTCCTCCATCGGCAGATAGGCGAGTTCCTCGACCTTGGTGAAACCTTCGGTGACCAGAAGCTGGGCCAGCGTCTCGTCCACATCCAGGGCATCGATGAAAAGCTGGCTGCGCTCGCGGAATTCCTTCTGGCGCCGCTCGCTTTCCTCTTCCTCGGTGAGGATATCTATATCATAGCCGGTCAGTTGGGATGCAAGACGCACATTCTGGCCGCGCCGGCCGATGGCGAGCGAGAGCTGATCGGTCGGCACCACCACCTCGACGGCATTGGCCTCCTCGTCCAGCACCACCTTGGCGACTTCCGCCGGGGCCAGCGCATTGACGATGAAGGTGGCCGGATCGGGCGACCATTTGATGATGTCGATCTTTTCGCCCTGCAATTCGTTGACCACCGCCTGCACGCGGCTGCCGCGCATGCCGACGCAGGCGCCGACCGGGTCGATCGAGTTGTCGTTGGAGAGCACGGCGATCTTGGCGCGGCTGCCCGGATCGCGGGCCACGGCGCGGATCTCGATGATGCCGTCATAGACTTCCGGCACTTCCTGCGCGAACAGCTTGGCCATGAATTGCGGATGCGAGCGCGACAGGAAGATCTGCGGCCCGCGCGGCTCGCGCCGCACGTCGTAGATATAGGCGCGCACGCGGTCGCCCTGGCGGAAGGTTTCGCGCGGCAGCAGCTCGTCGCGGCGCAGGATCGCCTCGGCGCGGCCGAGATCGACCGTGACATTGCCGTATTCGACGCGCTTGACCTGGCCGTTGACGACTTCGCCGATGCGGTCCTTGTACTCGTTATACTGCCGCTCGCGCTCGGCCTCGCGCACCTTCTGCACGATCACCTGCTTGGCGGTCTGGGCGGCGATGCGGCCGAAATCGATCGGCGGCAGCGGCTCGGCGATCACGTCGCCCACCTGGGCATCCGGATTGCGGCGCTGCGCTTCGACGATGCCGATCTCGATGGCGTCGTTCTCGACCTTCTCGACCACCTGCAGATGGCGCTCCAGGCGGATTTCGCCGGTCTTGCGGTCGATCTCGGCATGGATGTCGTTCTCCAGGCCGTAGCGCGAGCGCGCCGCCTTCTGGATCGCGTCCTCCATCGCCATCAGCACGACATCGCGGTCGATCCCCTTCTCGCGCGCCGCGGCATCGGCCGCCTGCAGCAGCTCGAGCCGGTTGAAACTGGTCACCGTTTCCATCGTCTCTGTTCCTCGAACTCTTCTACCTGTCTTCTCAATTCACCGGCGCCGGCCGGCCCGCCAGGCTGGCGGCAATCAGATCGTCGGTGACGACCAGTTTCGCGTTCGCGATCTCGGCAAAGGGCAGATGCTGCTCCTCCCCGGTTTCCTCGTCACGCAGTAAAACGGCCTCGCCGCTGATGCCGGCAAGGCGGCCCTTGAACCGCTTGCGGCCAGCCAGCGGACGGCCCAATTCGAGCTTGGCGGCAAAGCCCTTGAAACGCTCGTAGTCATGCTTGCGCGTCAGCGGCCTGTCCAGCCCGGGCGAAGAGACTTCCAGGCGGTAGGCGCCGCTGATCGGATCCTCGACATCCAGGATGGCGCTGACCGCCCGGCTGACCTCGGAGCAATCCTCCACGGTGATGCCGCCGTCATGCGGCGCGCTGCTCTCGCGCTCGAACATGATCTGCAGCACCGGCCGCTGCGCGCCGATCAGCTTCACGCGCACCAGATGGAAGCCCATGGCCTCCAGGGTGGGCGCAATCATCGTCGCGATCCGCTCGGCCGTATCCATGTGTCGGCGTCGATTCCTTCCAACAGCTTGTTCCGATTGACTTCGGGCAGGCCGGCAGGTCCGGACCAAGCCCGGCCCAAACGAAACATTGCTCAAACGAAAAATGGGCCGCGCCGGCCCATTTCCAAACTCCCTGATCGACCTTGGATCAGGCCAGCAATGTGGAGGCTGTTATAGCGACAAATTCAATGATTGCAAGCCTCTCGACCGCCTCGGCCGGCCGCTCCGCTCAGCGGAAGCGCTGATAGAAATAGCCGGTCAGCACGCCCAGCGCCGCCCAAAACAGCAGATTCGCGGCGAAGGCCTGCTGGATGAACTGCTCGCGCAGCAAAGCGGGCGCCGCGCTATGCTCGATTTCCGGCTGCGGCGCGCCATAGAGATGCGGCAGCACCAGCAGCGCGACGGCGACCGCGGCCAGCCAGGGGCGGCGGCCGAAAACCAGCATGGCCAAGCCGGCCGCGGTGGCCGCCACGGTGACGAACCACCAGATCTGGCGCTCCAGCAGCGGCGCGGCCATCGTGCCCGGCAATTCCGGCTTTAGCCCCAGGCCCGGGGCCAGGGTAAAGACGGCGAAACCGGCCAGCCCCCAGAGCAGGCCCTGCCGCCAGCCGATCTCGCGGCCGCTGAGGACATAGGCGCAGACCAGCAGCAGCGCGAAGCCGATCCCGGTCAGCACGTCGGCCAAAGCGGTATAGCCGGTGCGCTCCAGGCCGTCCTCGGGCTCCCAGGCCTCTGTGTCATGGTGGTGATCACTCAGGGTTGCATGCTCATGCGCCGGCTGATCCGCCGCATGCTGATGCGGCGCCGCGGCCGCGGCGGTTTCGTAGACTTCCGCCTGCAGGATCAGCGGCACGGTGCCGAACTGGTGAATCGTCGTGGCGATCAGCCCGGCCAGCAATCCGCCCAGGGCGGCGACCCAGAAGATTCTGCGAAACAGGGCCATCGGCTAACCTCCCCAGTGTCGTCGGTACAGGGCCGTCAGCGCAGGGCCGTCAGTGGCAGGGAAAGCCGTTGGAATGGCGGGTATCGTGCGCGGCGTTATGGATGGCGGCGATCGGCGAGAAGCCGACGCCCCAGACCAGGAAGAGGCCGAGGAAAGCCGCCAGGCCGACCTGCAGCAGCACCGATGCCTTGCGGCTGCCGGCGATCTGAAGGCTCGTGGTCGCTGTCTTCGCCTGCATGGCCGAACTCTCCCTTTATTCCGAATCGTTTCGCGCCCGATAATGGCGCAATCTCGGCCGCCTGTCATGGGCCGGAACGGGGATCGCCAGGCCCGGACTCAACGATGCGGCGGGCGGCCAGCACCGAGAAGCCGCCCAGCAGCAGCCAGAAAAGCAGCGTCAGGCCCAGGATCAGCCCGGGCTGGTGCGCCGCCGCCATGGCGGCCGGATCGGCGATGGCGGCAGACATGTCGGTGGGCGGCATGCCGGAACGGGACAGATCGGCGGAAGACGGCAGGTCGGAGGGATCGGCCGGGTTCTGCCAGGACGGCGTCGGCGCCATCAGGGGCGGCGCCAGCAGCAGCGCGATGCCGAGCAGCCGCCGGCGCCCCCTGCCGGCCCAGAGCAGCCCGAGCCCGGCGATACTGACCGCCACGGTGAACAGCCAGAACAGCAGGGCGCCACCATCGCTGACCGGCACGAAGCCGGCAGGCTGGCCGGGCAGCGACAGCAAAGGCGCCAGCACGACCGCGATGAAGCCGGCCGCGCCCCAGACGAGGCCGCCGCCATAGCCGGGCAGGCCGCGCCAGCGGAAGGCCAGTTGATAGCCCAGCCCGGCAATCACGCCGACGGCGATCGTCTGGAACAGGAAGGCTTCGCGGCTGGCGACATCGCCGCCCTGCGGCGGGTCGATGATGGCCCGCACGATCAGCACGGCCAGCGTGGCCATGACGGCCGCCATCACCGCGGCGACACCGAGGCGAACCGCCATGCGGCCTTCCCTTCGCTTGTTGCGTTACGCTAGTTGCGGCGCAGACGATAATACTGCGGCCGGCGGCCGGCGGCGATGGCCTTCTGCTCGTATTTGCTGGCCGGCCAATCCGCGGGCCGCTGCCGCCAATCCGCGCTGCGCTCGGCCAGCCAGCCGAAGCGGGGTTCGGCCAGGACATGGCGCAGCATCCAGCGCTGATAATCCGGCACGTCGGTAGCCAGCCGCAGCTCGCCGCCCGGCGGGAGCAGCCGCGCCCAGTCGGCCAGCGTCTCGGCATTGACGATGCGGCGCCAGTTATGCCGCTTCTTCGGCCAGGGATCGGGAAACAGCACGAAGCCGCGCGCGATCGAAGCGTCCGGCAAGGCCTTGAGCAGCAGCCGCGCGTCGTCGGTCAGGATACGGATGTTGTCGGCATAGCCGCCGGCTTCGGCGGCGTCGGCGATGCGCATGACCAGCTTGGCGACGCCGTGCAGATAGGGCTCGACGCCGATGAAGCCGATCTCGGGATGCTGCTGGGCGAGCGTCCACAGATGCGTGCCGTCGCCGAAGCCGATCTCGAGCCAATAGGCCTGTTTCGGCGCGCCGAACAGCGTCGCCGGATCGAGCGGCCGATCCGGCGGCGGCAAGGCAAAGCCGACGCGCGGCAGCCAGGTCTCGAAACGACTCTCGCGGGTCGGCGAAAGCTTGCGGCCGCGCCGGCGCCCGTAGATCAGGCGCCGCCCAAAGACTTTCCGGGGCGCGGCCGCAGACTCGTCGTCAGACACAATTAGCGATGGTTGAAGGCCGACTTCAGATCCTTCACCAGATCGGTCTTCTCCCAGGAGAAGCCGCCGTCCTTCTCCGGCTTGCGGCCGAAATGGCCGTAGGCTGCGGTGCGGGCGTAGATCGGCCGGTTGAGCTTGAGATGCTCGCGGATGCCGCGCGGCGACAGGCTCATCAGTTCCTGCAGCACCTTGGCGATCTTGTTCTCGTCCGCCCGGCCGGTGCCGAAGGTATCGACATAGACCGACAGCGGATGCGACACGCCGATCGCGTAGGACAGCTGGATCAGGCATTTCTGCGCCAGGCCGGCGGCGACGACGTTCTTGGCCAGATAGCGCGCGGCATAGGCGGCCGAGCGGTCCACCTTGGTCGGGTCCTTGCCCGAGAAGGCGCCGCCGCCATGCGGCGCGGCGCCGCCATAGGTGTCGACGATGATCTTGCGGCCGGTCAGGCCGGCATCGCCGTCCGGGCCGCCGATGACGAAGCGGCCGGTCGGATTGACGTAGAAATGCTCGTCATCGCACATCCAGCCCTTGGGCAGCACCTTCTGCACATAGGGGCGCACGATGCGCTTGATGTCGCCCGATTCCAGCTCGCGGCCCTTCTTGTCCTTGGCGGCATGCTGGGTCGAGACGACGATCGCGGTGGCGCGGGTCGGCTTGCCGTTCTTGTAAAGCAGCGTGACCTGGCTCTTGGCATCCGGACCCAGCAGCGGCTCCTTGCCGCTATGGCGCGCCTCGGCCATCAGCTTGAGGATGTTATGGGCATACTGGATCGGCGCCGGCATCAGCTCCGGCGTCTCGTCGCAGGCATAGCCGAACATGATGCCCTGATCGCCCGCGCCCTCGTCCTTGTTGCCGGCGGCATCGACGCCGGCGGCGATGTCGGCCGACTGGCTGTGCAGCAGGACATCGACCTTGGCGGTCTTCCAGTGGAAGCCGTTCTGCTCGTAGCCGATATCCTTCACGGCCTTGCGCGCGACGTCCTCGATCTTCTTCTTGTTCAGCTTGCCCGATTTCGACACCAGGCTCTGCGGGCCGCGCACCTCGCCGGCAATGACGATCCGGTTGGTGGTGGTCAGCGTCTCGCAGGCGACGCGGGCATGGGGATCTTCCTTGAGAAAGAGATCGAGGATCGAATCGGAAATGCGGTCGCAGACCTTGTCGGGATGGCCTTCGGAAACCGATTCGCTGGTAAAAAGATAAGAGGAACGCGCCACGTGGTATCTCCTCAAGGCCGCGCCAACCGGCCTGAAGCTGTTTTATTTCGTCCCGCACCGGCGCTTGGCGCACGCCGGAATTGGGAATTTCGAAAGTCTGGTTATTTCGCAGAGCTTATCCCGGGGGTCAAGGGCAATACCGTGACCGGACGGATTTCCGGCGCCTGTCCAGAATGATCACAGCCGCGGCGCGGCGCTATTTCACAAGCGATTTGCGGCTTAAGCCGACGAGCGCCAGCAGCAGGCAAAGGGCAAGGGCCGGCCAGTCGCCGAACCGCGCATAGAGCGTCGGCGCGGGCAGCGCCGCCGGCAGGGGCCCGTCGAGCACGCCGACGGCTTCCAGGCCGAGCTGGCCGACGACGCGGCCATAGGAATCGACGATGGCGCTGATGCCGTCATTGGCGGCGCGCACCAGCGGCAGGCCCTGCTCGACGGCGCGCATGCGGGCGGCGGCGAAATGCTGATACGGCCCCGACGAGAGGCCGAACCAGGCATCGTTGGTGATGTTCAGCAGAAGGCCGGGCCGCGGCATGGCGCCCGGCACGATCTCGTCCGGGAAGATCACCTCGTAGCAGATCAGCGCCCGGCTGAGCGGCAGGCCCGGGATGCGGATCGCCTCGACCGGGCCGCCATCGGAGAAATCGACGCTGCCGGCGGCCAGCGCATCCAGCCCGAAGGGATGCAGCCATTTGCGCAGCGGAAGGTATTCGCCGAACGGGACCAGATGCTGCTTGTCGTAGCGGGCCGCGATATGTCCGGCGTCATCCAGGACGAACAGGCTGTTGTAGAGCACCAGCCGCTGCTGCTCGTCATGGCTGCGGCGGATCGCGCCGGTGATCAGCGCGCCGCCGCGCGGCACCAGCCGTCCCAGCGCCTGCCGCAAGCCGTCGGCTTCGTCGAGCAGATAGGGTACGGCGGTTTCCGGCCAGATGACATGCGTCGGCGCGGCCTTGCCCGGCGCCAGCGTCAGGTCGATGTGGCTTTGCAGATTCTTCTGCCGCAGATCGTCGCGCCATTTCAGCGTCTGCGGCAGGCTCGGCTGCACCAGGCGAAGCTGCACGCCGGGCACGGTGGCATCGGTCGCGGTCCGCAGCCGCAGCGCGCCGGCGCCGATGCTCAGCGCCAGCACCAGCGGCAGGCCGAGCGCAACGAGGCGATAGCGGCGCGACGCGCCGGGCTGCAGCGCCAGCGTCAGTCCGGCCGCGGCCAGCAGGGTCAGCAACCCCAGGCCGTGGCTGCCGATCACGCTGGCGGTTTGCATCGCCGCCGGCCAGCCGGCCCAGATATAGGCGATCAGGTTCCAGGGAAAGCCGGTCAGCACGAAGCTGCGCAGCCATTCGCCGATCGTCCAGCCGGCTGCGAACAGCAGCATGCGCCACGGGCCGCCATTGCCGGCCAGGCGATAGCCGAGCCAGGCGCCGCCGGCGGGAAAGAGCGCCAGCAGCAGCGGCAGGCCCAGCACCGGCAGCGGCAGCAGCCAGGCGAAGCGTTCGGCATCGACGAAGAAGGCGATGCCGATCCAATACAGCCCGGCGACGAAATAGCCATAGGCAAAAAGATAGACGGTCTGCAGCGCACGCCGGCCCTGGCCGGCCTTGTCGTTCAGCCAGAGCAGCGCGACGAGGGCGACGAATGCCAGCGGCCAGAGAAACAGCGGCGCCTGCGCGGCGGCGAGCAGCGCGCCCAAAACGGTGGCGAGCAGATAGCGCCGCCAGCCGGCAAGGCCCTGCAGGCGCGCGACGATCTTATCGAGGCGGATCATCGGCTGCCCTCACCTTTGCCGCCGCTGCGGACAGAGGCGTCATGTATTACGCGGCGTCGGCGGTGTCGGGCTGCCCGGGCGGCAGCCGGCGCACGCGCACGCGCTTGATGCGGCGCGGATCGGCATCGACCACCTCGAAGGCGAGGCCGGCCGGATGCTCGATCAATTCGCCGCGCTGCGGCACGCGGCCGATATGGGCGACGATCAGCCCGCCGACGGTATCGACCTCCTCGTCCTCTTCCGGATCGATCAGCTTGCGGCCGAGCTTCTCTTCCAGATCCTCGATCGGGCAGCGGCCATGCGCCTCGTAGACGCCGTCCGGCCGCTCGATCAGCAGCGCGCCCTCGGCCTCGTCATGCTCGTCGTCGATCTCGCCGACGATCTGCTCGACCAGATCCTCGATGGTTACCAGGCCGTCCACGCCGCCATATTCGTCGACGATGATCGCCATGTGGATGCGGGTATCGCGCATCTCGCGCAGCAGGTTCAGCACCGATTTCGAGGGCGGCACGACGAGAAGCTTGCGCATGACCTTCTCGATGGCGAAGCCCTCGCGGCCGGCCAGATACGGCAGCACGTCCTTGACATGCACCATGCCGATCACGTCGTCCAGCGTGCCGCGATAGACCGGCAGGCGGGAATGTTCGGCCTCGATCAGCATCTTGACCAGATCGGCGAAACCGATCTCGTGCGGCACGGCGACGATGTCGGTGCGGGGCACGCGGATTTCGCCGACGCGCAATTCGCCGACTTCGAGCACGTTGCGCAGCAGCGCGCGTTCGGCCGTCTCCTCCGGCGTGGTCGGCAGCCCGGCATGCTCCTCCAGCAATTCCTCGATGCTTTCGCGCAGGCTTTCTTCGCCGTCGCGCCCGCGCAACAGATTGAGCAGGCGTTTCCAGAACGAGGCGCGGCTGCTGCCGTTATGCTCGCTCATGCCGCCCTCCGCCGCGCGGCCGCGGCTTTCTTCCCGGCGATCGTCTTCTTCACTGTCTTCTTCACGGCTTTCTTCGTCGTCTTCTTGCGGACCGGCAGGCGATACGGATCGGCAATACCCAGGCCGCGCAGGATTTCCACCTCGCGCGGCTCCATCGCCGCGGCCTCCGCCCCGGTCATGTGGTCGTAGCCGATGAGATGCAGCACGCCATGCACGGTCAGATGCACGAGGTGATCGGCGAACCGCTTGCCCTGCTCTTTCGCCTCGGTCCGGCAGGTGGTCAGGCCGAGCGCGATGTCGCCCAGATAGGCTGGCGGCCTGGCCGGATCGATCACGGCTTCGGCGGGGAAGGACAGCACATTGGTCGGCTTGTCCCTGGCGCGCCAGCCGGCATTCAGCTTCTGCATCTCGGCATCGTCGGTGAGCAGAATGCTGAGCGCGGTTTCGGCCGTCCCGGGCAGTTCGGCCCGCAGCGCGGCGCGCACGGCCTTGCGCAGGGTCGCGGCGGGGTTGGGCAGGGCCTTGCGCCAGGCCGCGGCGGCGGGGCCGGCGGCGATGCGGATATCGATGCTGATGCGAGATCGGCTACTCGGACCGTCGGACATGATGCTGGCGCCCTTTCAGCGTCTCGGCGGGCGGCCGTTGGAATCGGGCCGGCTGAGGCCGAGTTCCTGCTCGTGCTGGGCATAGGCGCGCACGATCTTGGTGACCAGCGAATGGCGCACCACGTCCTTTTCCGAGAAGCGCACGAAGGAAATGCCTTCGATGCCTTCGAGGATGTCGAGCGCATGGCGCAGGCCGGAGGGCACGCCGATCGGCAGGTCGATCTGCGACAGATCGCCGGTCACCGCCAGGCGCGAATTCTCGCCCAGGCGCGTGAGCAGCATCTTCATCTGCACCGGCGAGGTGTTCTGCGCCTCGTCGAGGATGACGAAGGCGTTCGACAGCGTGCGCCCGCGCATGAAGGCCAGCGGCGCCACTTCGATCTCGCCGCTTTCCAGGCCCTTCACCACCCGCTCGGGCGGCAGCATGTCGTAGAGCGCATCGTATAGCGGGCGCAGATAGGGATCGATCTTCTCGCGCATGTCGCCGGGCAGGAAGCCGAGCCGCTCGCCGGCCTCGACGGCGGGGCGCGAGAGGATGATGCGGTCGACGCGGCCTTCCAGCAGCATCGAGACCGCCATCGCCACCGCCAGATAGGTCTTGCCGGTGCCGGCCGGGCCGAGGCCGAAGACCAGCTCGTGCCGGCTCAGCTCGGCGAGATACTGCTTCTGGGTCGGCGAACGCGGGATGATCAGGCGCTTGGTGGTGCGCACCGCGCCCTCGGGCAGCGGCTTGTCACCGGGTGCGGCGCCGCGCTCGCGGGCCTTGGCCGTCATCGGTGCGTTCATCGGACCTCCCTGGGTCTGCGGGCTTGCCGCCGGGCTCTTTTCCGCCTGCGCCATGCGGATGGCGCCGTCGACATCGCCCATCTCGATCATGCGGCCGCCTTCGAGCCGGCCGTAAAGCTCGGTCAGCACCTGGCGGGCATTGGCCTGGCTGGCTTCCGGGCCGTTGATCATCAGCCGGTTGCCGCGCGGCGTCACCGAGACGCCGAGCTGCTGCTCGATGCGGGCGAGATGGCGGTCATGCTCGCCGAACAGAAGCGCCACCAGGCGGTTGTCGTCGAATTCCAGGACGGTCGGTTGACCGGCAGGCTCCGGTCCGCGCGCATCGCTCACAGGCATCGGCCTTTCAGGTTTCGGCACGTCTTTGCGTCGCGCCCGCGTCACGCCGCCTCGCGCTGGCCGGCGATCTCGCCGGACAGGGAATTCGCGGAAGCCCCGGTGACCGTCACCAGGGCGCGATCGCCGATCTCCAATCCCGGCTCGTTCACCACGACGGATTGCATGTAGGGCGAACGGCCGAGCAGCTGGCCGGCATGCTTGCCGGGCCGGTCGAACAGCACCTCGAGTTCGCGGCCGAGCGATGCCTTGTTGAAGGCAGTGGCCTGTTCCTGCAGCAGGGCCTGCAGCGCGTAGAGCCGCTCGCTGCTGACGGCATCGCTCACCTGATTGGGCATCAGGCTGCCGGGCGTGCCGGGCCGCGCGCTGTATTTGAACGAATAGGCCGAGGCAAAGCCGACGTCGCGCACCAGCTGCAGGGTCGCTTCGAAATCCCTGTCGCTCTCGCCGGGAAAGCCGGTGATGAAATCCGAACTGAGCGCGATATCCGGCCGCGCCGCGCGCAGCTTTTCCACGATGCGCAGATAATCTTCGGCGCGATGGCCGCGGTTCATCGCGCGCAGGATGCTGTCCGAGCCCGACTGCACCGGCAGATGCAGGAAGGGCATCAGGCCCGGCAATTCGCCATGCGCCGCGATCAGATCGTCGTCCATCTCGCGCGGATGCGAGGTGGTATAGCGCCAGCGCAGATCCGGGTGCCGCTCGTTGAGTTCGCGCAGCAGCCGGCCGAGCGACCATGTCGCGCCGTCCGGCCCCTCGCCATGCCAGGCATTGACGTTCTGGCCCAGCAGCGCGATCTCGCGCGCGCCGGCGGCGATCAGCCGCTCGGCCTCGGCGATCACGGCGGCGGCGGGGCGCGAGTATTCGGCGCCGCGCGTATAGGGCACGACGCAGAAGGTGCAGAACTTGTCGCAGCCTTCCTGGATGGCGAGGAAGCCGACCGGGCCGGGCGGCGTCGCCACCTGTTCGGGCAGATGGTCGAATTTCGATTCGACCGGGAATTCGGTATCCAAAATGCCGCGGCCCCTGCCGGTCTTCTTGGCGCGGCTGCGCTCGGCCTGGGCCAGCAATTCGGGCAGGCGGTGATAGGCCTGCGGCCCGACCACCAGATCGACGAAGGGGGCGCGGGCGATGATCTCCTCGCCCTCGGCCTGGGCGACGCAGCCGGCCACGGCGATGGTCACCTCGCCGCCGGCCTGCCGGGCTTCCTGCTTGCGCAGGCGCCACTGGCCGAGCTCGGAAAACACCTTCTCGGCGGCCTTTTCGCGGATATGGCAGGTATTGATGATCACCATGTCGGCGTCATCGGGCGTCTCGGTCTTGGCGTATCCCAGGGGTGCCAGCACGTCCGCCATGCGGGCGGAATCGTAGACGTTCATCTGGCAGCCGTAAGTCTTGATGAACAGCTTCTTGGCCAAGTCCGAATTTCAGCGGGGCAGCCATGCCGCAAACGACCGGCCGGATGCCCCAGACGCTCCTTATGACGAAGGTAAACCGATGACCCCAAGGTAAGCGTGCCGCCTGGCTAAATCAAGCGGCGCAAACGGGCAGGCCGCGCCGGACGGCGGATTCTTCGTATGAAGATCAAGGACTTAGAATGGCCGGTGAACGGCCCGTGCGAGCAGGCCGGGCGTGCTGCGGCGCTTGTTGCGAGCCAATTGCAGCCCATTCCGGCCAATAGCCGGCCAATGCGGCGCCAGTTCGGTGCCAATAGGCTGCCGGTTCGATGCCGGTTCGACGCCGACGGAATGCCGGGCAGAGGCCGATCCGATCCGGCATCATCGTCATGCCCCGCCCGGCCCAGGCAGGCCCAATTTCGACCGTTCGTGACCATTGGTGCCCGCTGGCGACCGCTATTGACGGTTTGGGACCGTTTTGGACCGCCAGCGACCGGTGATGACCGCTGCAGATCGCGGGGTCCTCCGGCGGCGGCGCCCGGCCTGTGACGCCATGACCTGGCCGCGCCGTCCATGGACCGCCGGGCCGGTCTCTCCGATGCACAATGTTCGACAACGATCGCCGACGGGCCCGGGCCGGAGGCGCCGGTCCTGGATTATATAAAGTACATCATGTAGGAATAAATGCCAATCCTGGCCGGCGGCCGGATCACCAGTCGCGGCATCGCAAGAAGCGGGAAGCCAGCGGCGCGGCCGCGGGTTATATCCGGAGCATGACCGCACATGCGCCATTGCAACACGCTGACGCCGCGACCGCCACCGGCCTCTCCCTCGACCGGCCGGCCCTCGACTGGGCCGCTCTGGATTGGTTCGGCATCGAGGCGGCGCTGAACGAGCATGGCTGCGCCACCACCGGCCCGCTGCTGAGCGCGGCGGAATGCCGTGCGCTCGCGGCCATGTATGACGACGAGGCGCGTTTCCGCAGCCGCGTGGCGATGGCGCGGCATGGCTTCGGCCGCGGCGAATATAAATACTTCGCCTATCCGTTGCCGCCGCCGATCGCCGCATTGCGCGCCGCGCTCTATCCGCCCCTGGCTGCCATCGCCAACCGCTGGAACGCGCTGCTCGGCCTCAATGCGCGCTATCCCGAGCGTCACGAGGCCTATCTGAAGCAATGCCATGCCGCCGGGCAGGTACGGCCGACGCCGCTGCTGCTGCGCTACGGGCCGGGCGATTACAATTGCCTGCATCAGGATCTGTACGGCGACGAGGTCTTCCCGCTGCAGGTCGCCATCCTGCTGTCCGCGCCGGGGGCGGATTTCACCGGCGGCGCCTTCGTGCTGACCGAGCAGCGCCCGCGCATGCAGTCGCGCGCCGAGGTGGTGCCGCTGCGCCAGGGCGAGGGCGTGATCTTCCCGGTGCATCACCGGCCCATGAAAGGCACGCGCGGCATCTATCGGGTGACGATGCGCCACGGCGTCAGCCGGCTCGTCAGCGGCCAGCGCCATACCCTCGGCATCATCTTCCACGACGCGCGCTGACAGGGCAGGGCGCACTGACGGGGCGGGCGCGCCGCCCGCCAATGCGCTAGGGAATCTTAAAGATTCGCGCCGCTATGCTGCGCCTTTGACCGAGGCATGCATGGCGCCCTCCCCCATCCAGCCGGACGCAGCGGCCGACGCCCTGCAAGCGGCAACCGAGCTGCACCGCGCGGGCCGCTTCGACGAGGCGGCGGCGCTGTATGAGACCGTCCTGGCGGCATGGCCCGACCATGCCGAGGCGCTGTCCCTGCTCGGCCTTCTGCATAGCCAGCGGGGCCGTCATGCCGATGCCTATCCGCTGCTCAAACGCGCGATGGCGCTCGCGCCGTCGCCGAAGCTGTCGCTCGCCCTGGCCACCTGCCTGTACCGGCTCGGGCGCGCCAAGGACGCCCTGCCTCATTTCGACCGGGCGCTGCAGGCGATGCCGGATCAAGTCGAGGCGCGCAAGGGCCGCGCCGCGGCGCTGTTCGATGCCGGCCGCTATGCCGAAGCCTTGGCCGATTTCGACATGGCCGCCGCCGCGCAAGCCCTGTCGCTCGACATGCAGATCAGCCGGCTGTTCGCCGCCGGCATGCTGTGCCGCTGGCAAGGCGACGAGGACGGCGCGCTCGCCGCCGCGCTGCGGGCCGCGCCGCCCGGAAAATCGGTCAGCCCCTTCCCGCTCACCTTCTTCATCGACGATCCGGCATTGCTGAACGACTGGAACGGGCGCCGCGCCGCGCATCTGATCGAGCGGCGCCGGCGGGCCGGGCCGCAGCCGCTGCGGGCGGAAAAACTGCCGCAGGTCCGGCCCAGGCCTGCGGCGGAAGAGACGCGCCGGCTGCGCATCGGCTATCTCAGCGACGACCTGCGCGGCCATGCCGTCGGCCATATCATGGCGGACCTGTTCGATTGCCACGACCGCCGCCGCTTCGATGTGCTGGTGCTGTCCACCGCGCGCGACGACAACAGCGACATCCGCCGGCGCTACGCCGCCATGGACGGCTTCGTCGATCTGCACGGGCTGAACCGCAGCGAGCTGGAAACGGCGATCCGCCGGGCGGAACTCGACATCCTGATCGACCTGCAGGGCCACACCATCGGCTCGTTCTGCGATCTGCTGTCGCAGCGGCTGGTGCCGCTGCAGCTCGACTGGATCGGCTATCCGGGCAGCATCGGCGGCGGCTTCATCGATTACATCATCGCCGATCCCTTCGTGATCCCGGCCGGCGCCGAAGGCTGCTATGCCGAAAAGATCATCCGGCTGCCGCATTGCTATCAGCCGAACAACCGCCAGCGCGCGATCGCCCGGCCGCTGCCGCGCCGCGACTACGGCCTGCCGGACGAGGCGATGGTGTTCTGCTGCTTCAACCGGCCGGTCAAGATCCGGCCAAAGCTGTTTGCCGCCTGGATGGAAATCCTGCGCGCCGTGCCGCATGGCGTTCTGTGGCTTTATGCGCCTTATCCGGAAACCGCCGCCAATCTGCGCCGGGAAGCCGAAAAGCACGGCCTCGATCCGGCCCGGCTGCATTTCGCCGCCGGCCTGCCGCAGGATCAGTATCTCGCGCGCTATCAGGCCGCCGACCTGGTGCTGGACACCTATCCATACGGTTCGCATTCCACCGCCAGCGACAGTCTGTGGGCCGGCTGTCCGCTGCTGACGCTGGCGGGCGCAAGCTTCCAGTCGCGCGTCGCCGGCAGCATCCTGCATGCAATCGGCCTGCCCGAACTCGCCGCCGCCAGCCTGAACGACTACATCGCCACGGCGATCCGGCTGGGCAACGACCGCGCCGCGCTTGCCGCCCTGCGCCGGCGCCTGCATGACAACCGTCTGACAATGCCGTTATTCGACACGCCGCGCATCGCCCGCAATCTGGAAGCCGCCTACGAGGCGATCTGGGCGCGGCATCGCCGGGGCCTGCCGCCGGAGCATATCGCGCTGCCGCCGCTCTAGACCGCCCGCGCATCCGAGGATGGAACCTATCCATCCGTGGTGCCTTTCTGCGTCATGTGAGCATGCAAAAGGGAAGGACCATGCCCCCGGTGGTCGGCATCATCGGCTCCTATGGCGGCCTCAATCTCGGCGATGAGGCTATCCTCGCCTCGCTTGTCAGCCAGTTGCGCGCGCTCGAACCCGCCGTCGAGATCGTGGTGTTTTCGCGCAATGCCGAACATACCAGGGCGCGGCACGACGTCGAGCGCACGATCAACGCGCGCACCGCGCTGCGCGAGCAGGTGCTGCCGGAAATCCGGCGGCTCGACATCCTGCTGCTCGGCGGCGGCGGCATCCTCTACGACACGGAGGCGCGGGTCTATCTGCGCGAGGTGCAGATCGCCCATGAGCTGGGCGTCCCGACCTTCGCCTATGCCGTCGGCATCGGCCCCTTGAGCGACGCGGAGGAGCGCGCGGCGGTGCGCGACGGGCTGAACCGCATGGCCGGCATCACCGTGCGCGAGGTCAGCGCCAAGCGGCTCTGCCAGGAGATCGGCGTCTCGGTGCCGGTCGAGGTCACCGCCGATCCGGTGCTGCTGCTCGAACCGCTGCCGTTTACCGACGCGATGCTCGGCCGCGAAAGCATCCCGGCCGGGCGGCCGCTGATCGGCTTTTCGGTGCGCGAGCGCGGCGGCGCGGCGCCCGGCCTGGAAGGCGCGCGCTATCACGAGGTGGTGGCCGAGATCGCCGATTTCTGCGTGCAGCGCTACGATGCCGACGCGGTCTTCGTGCCGATGGAGAAGGTCGACCGCAACGAGATCCATCAGGTGATCGCCCTGATGGAGCAGTCGGGCAACGCCCATGTGCTGCGCGGCGACTATCATCCGCGCGAGATCATGGGCCTGGTCGGCCGCTTCGCCTTCGCCGCCGGATTGCGGCTGCATTTCCTCATCTTCGCCGCCCGCACCGGCACGCCCTTCGTCGCCCTGCCCTATGCCTCGAAGGTGAAGGACCTGGTCTCCAGCCTCGGCATCCGCGATTCGATGCAGCTCGGCGAGCACGGCACGGGCAGCTTCCTCGCCGCGCTCGACCGTATGTGGGACGACCGCGGCAGCCATCTGGCCCGCGTCGCCGAGCGCCTGCCGGCGCTGGAGCAGCTTGCGCGCCGCACGCCGCTGCATGCCCTCGGCATCATCGGCCGCGGCCCGGGCGCCGACTCGATGCCCTCGATCCAGACGGGAGAAGATCTTGCCAACCCTCCATTGTCCTTCTGACGCCGAGACGGTGACGCTGCGGCCGCGCCAGGCGCGCGTCGTCGCCGACTGCGACGTGCTGGTCGCCGGCGGCGGCCCCGCCGGCATGGCGGCGGCGATGGGCGCGGCCTGGGCCGGCGCCGACGTGCTGCTGGCCGAGCGCTTCGGCTTCCTCGGCGGCAATCCGACCGTCGCCCTGGTCAATCCGCTGATGTCCTGGCATACGCAGCGCGCGGCGCCGCAGCAGGCCGATCCGGCCCGGCTGCTGCCGCAGGATCACGGCGCCGGTGATCCGGTGGTGGCCGGCGCGCTGGACGTGTTCCTGCGCAACCTGCTGAAGGCGCAGGGCGCGCTGCCGCCGACGGAAGCGACCGGCTATACCGTTCCGTTCGATCCGGAGATCTACAAGACCGTGGCGCTGGAGACGCTGGAAGAGGCCGGCGTGCGCATCCTGCTGCATGCCTTCGCCAACGATGTCTGGCGCAACGAGGAGGGCGCAAGCTGCGGCGTGGTCTTCGAAAGCAAGAGCGGGCCGCTGCTGATCCGCGCCGGATGCATCGTCGATTGCTCCGGCGACGGCGATCTGGCGGCGAAAGCCGGCGCGGAATTCCAGATCGGACGCGAGAGCGATCATCTGGTGCAGCCGATGACCCTGATGTTCCGCATCGTCGATTTCGACCGCGCGGCGTTCACGGAATATATCCGGGCGCATCCCGACCAGTGGCGCGGCGTGCATGGCCTGTGGGACCTGGTCGAACAGGCGACGCGCGAGGGCGAACTCGACCTGCCGCGCGAGGACATTCTGTTCTTCGCCACGCCGCATCCGCGCGAGCTGTCGGTCAACTCGACCCGCGTGACCGGCGCGCTGGGCACGGATGTGTTCGACCTGTCGCGCGCCGAGGGCGAGGCGCGCCGGCAGATGACGCAGATCATGCGGTTCCTGCGCCAATACGTGCCGGGTTTCCGGGATGCCTATGTGGCGCAGAGCGGCACGCAGATCGGCGTGCGCGAGACGCGCCGCATCCTCGGCGACTACACGCTGAATGCCGACGACGTGCTGGGCGCGCGCAAGTTCGACGACGCCATCGCCCGCTCGAGCTATCCGATCGACATCCACAATCCGCAGGGCGCCGGCACCGTGCTGCGCCGCCTGCCGCCCGGCGCGTATTACGAGGTGCCGCTGCGCTGCCTGCTGCCCCGGCATGTCGACACCATGCTGGTCGCCGGCCGCTGCATCAGCGGCACGCATGAGGCGCATTCGAGCTATCGGGTGACCCCCACGGCGATGGCGACCGGCCAGGCCGCCGGCGTCTGCGCCGCTTTCGCCGCCCGCGATGCGCGGCCGCCGCGCGCCATCGCCGCGCGCCGCGTGCGCGACGAATTGCGCCGCCAGGGCGCGATCGTCTAGGGCTGGCCGGTATTGCCGTTGTCGGCGGTATTGCCGTTGTCGCCGTTCGCGAGGCCGTCGATCGACGGGCCCTGCGCCGGCGGCCTGGGTCCGGCGAAGACCTGCGGCGGCGTGCGGCGCCCGGGCGCGCGGCCGGCATTGATGTCGCTGAGGCCTTCCAGCACGCGCTGATGGCACCAGGCGGCCAGGCCCTTGCGCGAGGCGAATTCGGCCATGGTGACCGGCTGGTGGAATTCGACCACCGCCTCGCTGGGGCCGGATTTCAGGAAGCGCCACAGATGCGGCACCAGATCCTCGTCGCCGACCCAGGCGAAGATGCGCATCCAGCGCCGGCCGACCGGCATGTGATTGAGCCGGCAATAGCCGAGGCTGACCGGCTGCACGATCGGCAGGCGGCCGCGCACGGCCTGTTCGGCGACGCCGAAGAAGGCGGACTTGAAATTGTGGATGCGCAGCCCGTCCGAGGAGGTGCCTTCCGGGAAGAGGATCAGGCTGTCGCCGGCCTCCAGCCGCTCGACGATCTCGTCGCGATGCGCGGCGGTGCGGTGGCGGTTGTTGCGGTCGACGAAGACGGTGCGCTGCAGCCGCGCCAGCGTGCCGAAGAAGGGCCAGTCGGCGACCTCGCGCTTGGCGATGAAACTGGCCGGCAGCGCCGCCGACAGCGCGACGATGTCGAGCCAGGAGATGTGGTTGCTGACGAACAGCACCGGCCCGGCCGTCGAGGGCTCGCCCAGCTTGCGGATTTTCAGCCGCAGCAGCCAGGCGACGCTGCGGTGATAGAGATGCGGCAAAAGGCGCATCCACGGGCTGCCGATCTTGATCAGCAGCATCTGCACCGGAATCAGCAGCAGCGTCCACGCCATGAAGAGGACGAGCGTGGCGATCGCCCGGGCGGTCATCATCGGCCAGCCATCACAGCTTATCGGTCACGGGCGATCCTGGTCCGGCCTGGTCTGCGGGCAGCGGGTTCAACTCTTGCTCTTCTTGCGCTCGCCGCCGTCGCCCAGCGGCACGGCAAAGAGTTCGAGCCGGTGATCGACCAGCTTGTAGCCGAGCCGGGCGGCGATCTTCTCCTGCAGGGCTTCGAGTTCGGGATCGTTGAACTCGATGATCTTGCCGCTGCGGGTGTCGATCAGGTGGTCGTGATGCGATTCCGGCATCTCCTCGTAGCGCGCGCGGCCATCGCCGAGATCAAGGCGGCTGAGAATGCCGTTCTCCTCGAACATGCGCACGGTGCGATAGACCGTGGCGATCGAGATGCGCGGGTCGATCGCGGCGGCGCGGTGATGCAGTTCCTCGACATCGGGATGATCGTCGGCGGCGCTGAGCACGCGGGCGATCACGCGCCGCTGGTCGGTCATGCGCATGCCGAGCTGTTCGCAAAGCTGTTCGAGGCGGCTGCTCATGCGCCGGGATCCTCTCTGTCAATCCATCCTGACCGGCGACGTATCCCAGTATGGCCGGTCAGGCAAGACCCAGCGCCGCCTACCGGGTCCTCCCCGGCTGCCGTCACCGGCCGCGACGGCGCCCCCTGCCGAGGCCGATCTTCTTCGCCAAGACCTGACGATGCAAGGCATAATTCGGTGCCACCATCGGATAATCCGGCGGCAGGCCCCAGCGCTCGCGGTACTGCTCCGGGGTCAGATTGTAATGGCTCATCAGATGCCGCTTGAGCATCTTCAGCTTCTTGCCGTCTTCCAGGCAGACGATGTAATCGGGGGTGACGGATTTCTTCACCGAGACGGCCGGCGCCGGCCGTTCCGCCAGCTTCGGCGCCGCCGCGCCGGCGCGGCCGTCGATGCCGGCCAGCGTGCCGTAGACATTGCGGATCAGGCCGGGCAGATCGCCGGCATCCAGCCGGTTGTTGGAGACATGGGCGGCGACGATCTCGGCCGTCAGCGCCAGCAGTTCCGACTTGTCGGCGGTATCGCCCATCACCGATGCCCTTTCCCGGTCCGGCAGAAAAACGGCCAAGTATTATTCGGCCGCCGCAAGTATATTTCAAAGTATTTCGGTTAATCCAGTAAATTGCCGCGAAACATTTTGCGACCGTCAATTTGCCGGGGCAACCGGTATTTTCATGACAATCGCATTTCTTCGCGGCCGGGCGGCTTTTTCCGCGCCGCCATCCGGGCCGGGCGGCAGCGGCTCGTAATAGCCCGGGCGGCGGCCGACCTCCCGGAAGCCGAGCCGGTCATACAGCGCCCGGGCCGGCGCATTGTCCTCGGCGACCTCGAGGAAGCAGGCGGCGACGCCCTGCCGCGCCAGCGCCTGCAGGCCGGCCTGCATCAGCGCCTGGCCGACGCCGAGCCGCTGCAGCCGGGGCCGCACCGCCAGCGTGATCACCTCGGCCTCGTCGGCGGCGCGGCGCAGCAGCAGGAAGCCGGCCGGCTGATCGCCGCTGCGCGCGATCAGGCAGAAGGTGCCGGGCATTTCCAGCAGCGTCGTCATCTGCCCGGCGGTCCAGACCTCGCCGACCGCCTGGCCATGCGCCTTGCCGAAGGCGTCGTCATGCAGCTCGGCCAGGGCGGCGGCGCTGTCCGGGCCGCCCGGCGCGATGGCGATGGCGAGCCGGGCGCGCGGCTGCGCCGTCTTCGGCAAGGCCGCGTCGGGCGGGCGGATGTAAAGCGGCGCCGGCGGCCGTTTCGGCGCCGGCTGCTGCTTTGCCTGCGTCAGCGCGAGCCGGGCGACGATCGCCGGATCGGGATCGGGAGCGGCCGGCGACAGCACGATGTCGTCCCGTCCCGCCGCATCGCGCAGCAGCGCACTGCCGCTGCCGACCAGCGTCACCGGCCCGGCCGGCAATTGCGCGGCGGCATCGTCAAGGCGCAGCAGGCGCGGCTCGCTCAGGGCGGCGCCGAGGCCATGCGCGGCCGGGGCGAAGCCATGGATATAGACCTCGCCGCGGCGCGCATCGATTACGGCGACGACGGCGCGGCCCGGGCCAGCCGCCGCCATCGCCAGGGCTTCTGTGGTGGTGACGCCCCAGACCGGCCGGTTCAGCGCCAGGCCGAGCGCGCGCGCCGTGGCCAGCGCCGTGCGGATGCCGGTGAACGAGCCCGGCCCGATGGTCGCCGCGATGCCGTCCAGTTCGATCAGGCCGATGCGCGCTGCCGCGCGGGTCTCTTCCAGCACGGGCAGCAGCCGCTCGGCATTGCCCTTGCCGCCGGGCGAGACGGTCCTGGCCAGCAGCCGGCCATCCTCGACGATGGCGACCGAGCAGGCGTTCAGCGCGGTATCGAGCGCCAGCAGCTTCACGGCGTCGCCCCGCAATGATAGGAGGAAGCGGCCATTGTCCTGCCGGGGCCCGCCGCATGAGGCTGATTGACATCACGCCGCCCGCTTTCGAGGTGCTGCTCGACCTGCGCTATGCCGGCGCCGACAATTTCACCGGCGCGCCGATCTATCGCCGCGCCGCCTGCTATCTGAACGAAGAGGCCGCCGGGCTGCTGCAGCGCGCGATCGCCCTCGCCGCGCAGATGGACCTGCGGCTGAAAATCTTCGACGCTTTCCGCCCCACCGAGGCGGCCTGGGCTCTGTGGCATCATACGCCCGATCCGAATTTCCTCGCCGATCCGCGCAAGGGCTCGCCGCATTCGCGCGGCGCGGCCGTCGATCTCACCCTCGTCGATGCGGCCGGCCGCGAACTCGACATGGGCACCGGCTTCGACGATTTCACGCCGCGCGCCTTCCACGGCGCGCTCGACATCGCGCCGGAGCAGCAGCGCAACCGCGCCCTGCTGCTCGGGATCATGACCGCCGCCGGCTGGGACTTCTACCGCAATGAATGGTGGCATTACCAGTTGTTCCAGCCGCGCCGCTTTCCGCTGCTGTCGGATGAAGCCGCCGGCACCGGGATGATGTGACCCTCACGCGCCATGCCCGGCCACCCAGCGGGCCGCGGCATCGAACTCGGCCTTGTCCTGCAGGACGGCGGCGATCCTTTCGCCCAGCACCGGGCCGAACTTGAAGCCATGCCCCGAGGTGCCGCACAGCGCCAGCGCGCGCGGGCCCAGGCGGCGCAGCTGAAAGCGTTCGTCCGCCTCGACATCGTAGAAGCAGGTCTTGGCCTGCGCGACGCGATAGCGTTCCAGGCCGGCGATGCGATGGCGCGCATTGGCGAGAATCGCGTCGATCTCGTCCTGCCGCGGCAGGCGTTCGCCGCCGGGATCGGCGGTCGGCCCGAAACGGTGATCGCCGATCTTCAGGCCGGTGCGCATGCCGTCGCGGGTGATGCGCGGCGGCACCAGGTAGAAGCCCTTGGCCTCGCCGATTTCGAGCAGCATCGGCGCGGCATGCCAGGCGGCGGCCAGCTCGGCCGGCGGCGTCAGATACACCACCACCTGGCGCGAGGACCGCGAGAGCGGCGCAAGATCGGGCAGCAGCTGCGCCGTCCACGGCCCGGCGGCGACCAGAAGGCGGTCGGCCGCAAGCCGGCTGCCGTCGGCCAGGGTCACCGTCGCCGCGGCGGCGTCGATGGCGACCGCTTTCGCGCCGGTCAGCAGCGCGACCGCGCGCTCGCGCAGATGCGTGGTCAGCGCGGCGACAATCGCCTCGGCGAACAGCACGCCGCCGGACGGACAGTAATAGGCATCCGACAGATCGTCGCCGATCAGCATCGGATAGCGGCCGGCGACCATCTCGGCATCGAAGGCAAGATGCTCGACCTCCTCCGCCGCCAGGGCGATGCAGCTCTGCTTGGCCCAGGCATCGTTGGCGCCGCTCAGGATCAGCGTGCCGGTCTCGGCATAAAGCCGCATCCTGAGGTCGCTCCAGACCCGCTCCCAGGCATGATAGGCCTCGCGCACCATGCGCACATAGCCGCGCTGCGCGCCATAGGCGTAGCGGATCAGGCGATGCTGATCGACCGAGGAGCCGAGCGGATTGGGCAGCGGGCCCTGCTCGATCACGGTGACGTCGGCGCCGGCGCGCTTGAGCGCCCAGGCGGCGGAGAGGCCGACGATGCCGCCGCCGATCACCAGGGTTTTCATGCCGCCCTGCCTTCCACCACCATCTCGGCGGCGGCAAGGTCTTCCAGCGCCGTGCCGACCGATTTGAACAGGGTGATCTCCCGATCGCCGCGCCGCCCCGCGGCCTGGTTGCGGCACAGGTCGAAGAGATCGCCGCGGATGTCGTCCGGCTTGAGCAGGCCGCTGTGCAGCGGCTGCACCAGATCGCCGGCCTCCCTCATGGCGCCGGCGCGGGTGTCGACGAAGACGGCGGCGCGCGCGATCGCCGCGTCGTCGGCCTCGCGCATCTGCGGCGTGAAGCCGCCGACCAGATCGACATGGGTGCCGGATTTCAGCCAGTCGCCATGCACCAGCGGCGCGCGGCTGAGCGTCGCGCAGGAAATCGTGTCGGCGGCGCGCGTCGCCGTCTCCAGATCCTCGACCACCGCGATCGCCGCGTCGAGGTCGGTCAGCTTTTCGGCCATCGCCTCGGCGCGCGCGCGGTTGCGGTTCCAGATCTCGATGCGGCGATAGGCGCGCACGGCGCAATGCGCGCGGATCAGATGCGGCGCCAGCGATCCGGCGCCGACCATCAGCAGGGTCTGCGCGTCTGCGCGCGCCAGATGGCTCGCCGCCAGGGCGGAGGCGCAGGCGGTGCGCCGCAGGGTGAGCGCCACGCCGTCGATCACGGCCTTCGGCGCGCCGGTCCTGGCGTCGAACAGGACGTAAGTGCCGATCACCGAGGGCAGGCCGGCCTGCGGATTCTCCGGATAGACGCTGACCGCCTTGATGCCGATATGGCGGCCGGGCTGCCAGGCCGGCATGACCAGCAATGTGCCGCCCGCTTCGCTGCCCGGCACGTCGATATGGAAATGGCTGCGCAGCGGCACCTCGCCGCCGCGGCGGAACGCCGCGCGCAGCCGCTCGATCAGTCCGGCATAGGGCAGCGCGGCATGCACCCTCGCCGCTTCGATTACGCGCATCGTTGTCATCCGCCTGTTCCGGGCCGTTCGGACGATTCAGACAATCGGGGCCGGCGGTGCGGGACCGCCGCGATTCTGCATCGCCTGGATTTGCGCCTGCTGGATTTTCGCGTCCTGGGCTTTCGCCTCCTGGGCCTTCGCCCGCAGAAGCCTCTCGCGCCGCCGCGCCGCGCCCAGGCCGCTGAAGCGCCCGGCCAGCGCGCCGACCAGCAGGCCGGCGAAAAGCACCAGGAACACCAGAAGATAGAGCGGCAGTTCGAGGATGAAGGGCAGCGGATCGAGGCTGACGCCGACCGTCTGCCGGTTGGCCACCGCGAAGATGATCAGGATGATGAGAAGCAGGGCGCCGATGAGAACGCGCACAAAGCGCATGACGGCGCTCCCGGGCTTATTCGGCGTCGGCGGTTTGCTTCGCCGGCAGATTCAGCTTCTGGCGCAATTCCTTGCCGGTCTTGAAAAACGGCACGAATTTCTCCTGCACCTCGACGGCGGTGCCGGTGCGCGGATTGCGCCCGGTGCGCGCCGGCCGGCGTTTGACCGAAAAGGCCCCGAAACCGCGCAATTCGACCCGGTCGCCGCGCGCCAGCGCGGTGGCGATCTCGTCGAAGATGGTGCCGACGATCCGTTCGATGTCACGCTGTGTGAGATGTTGATTACGCTCGGCCAACCGGTTGATGAGCTCGGACTTGATCATTGGCTTTTCCCCTGCGCAGCAGTGGCGGCGGGTGCCCCCCTTGTGGATTTATTCAGGGTGCCAAAGTGAAACCAGCCCGTCAAGCTTAAGCCGTTCGGTTAAAAGGCTTTTTCCAAATAGCGCGGCGAAGGCGCGGCCGGTCAGGCCCTCCCAGCCCTCGCGCGGCGGCTCGGGCGGGATGTCCCGCAGCGGCAGGTCGGCGGGAATTCCCTTCTTTTCCGCGAGCCAATCGCGCGCGTCTTCAACTCCCCCGAGTGCATCGATCAGGCCGTTTTCCACGGCGGCGCGGCCGGTATAGACCCGGCCGTCGGCCAGCGCCACGACCCGCTCGCGCGGCATCTGGCGCCGCTCGGCGACCAGCCGGACGAACCAGTCATAGGTCTCCATCACCAGGCGCCGGATCTGCGCCCGGCCCTCGGGGCTGAGCGGCTTGACCGGCGAGGGCTGGTCCTTCAGGGGGCCGGAGGCGATGCTCTCGGCGCTGACCCCGAGCTTGGCCAGCAGGGCGGAGAATTCCGCCGTCTCGAACAGAACGCCGATCGAGCCGGTCAGCGAGCTTTCGCGGGCATAGATGCGATCGGCGGCGATCGCCGTCATATAGCCGGCCGAGGCGCCGAGCGTGCCGATCACCGCCACCACCGGCTTGCGCTCGGCCACCTTGCGGATCGCGGTGAACAGGGCCTCGCCGCCATAGGTGCTGCCGCCCGGCGAGTTGATGTAGAGGATCAGCGCCTTGACCCGGTCGTCGTCGGCCGCCTCGTGCAGCTTGTCCATCCACCAGTCGTTTTCATGGATGATGCCGGAAATCTCGAAGCGGGCGACATGGTCCTGCCGGCGCTCGATCACGTTGCCCGGATCGAGCCAGTATAGTCCGCCGATGACGGCGACGAGAATGGCGAGGACGGCGATCAGGCGCCAGAAATTGGCGCGGCGGGCGAGTTTGCGGCGTTCCAGCCAGGCGTCTGTGTCGAAGGCCATGGGCCACAACTTAAGCGGCGCCCCTGCGCTTGCCAAGGGATGGGCCGGCGGACTGGTCGCGAGATTAGGCCGGGAGATTGGCCGAGAGATTAAAGTGGCGGCGGCGGACATGCCCGAACGATCGTCACCCTCGGATTCGATCCGAGGGTCCAGCGGTGCCGACGCGCCGCCACCCGGAAACGCTTATGACGCGGCAATGCCGCATGGACCCTCGGGGCAGGCCCGAGGGTGACGATCTTTGTGAACGGGCCTGGTTCGCACAAGGCGTACCGGACCGCGATTGCCCGCATTGTCCTCATTGCATGCGCGCGGCGGGCGGCCTAAGCAGGCGGCGAAACCGTTCCCTCCCTGGTCGTCATCATGCAAACCCTGCTGCTGTATCTCGGCATCGTCATCATCTGGGGCACCACCTGGCTGCCGGTGAAGCTGCAGCTCGGCGTGGTCGCGCCGGAAGTCTCGGTCGCCTACCGCTTCTGGCTGGCCGCCGCCCTGCTGTTCGCCTGGTGCCTGATCCGCCGCCTGCCGCTGCGCTTCAGCCTTAGCCAGCATCGCGGCATCGCGCTGCTGGGCCTGTGCTTCTTCTCGACCAATTTCGTGCTGATCTACCACGGCAGCAACTTCCTGCCGTCCGGCCTGGTCGCCGTCGTCTTCTCGATGATGGTGGTGATGAACATCGTCAACGGCGTCATCTTTCTCGGCCGGCCGTTCGACCGCCGGGTCGCGCTCGGCGCCGCCTTCGGCCTTGCCGGCATCAGCACGATCTTCTGGACCGACATCGTCGCCTTCGATCCCTCCAGCGGTGCCAGCCTGGGCCTGCTGCTCTGCCTGCTCGGCACCTATTCGGCCTCGCTGGGCAACATCGCCTCGGCGAAGAACCAGGCGAAGGGCCTGCCGGTGCTGCAGGTCAATGCCTGGGGCATGGCCTATGGCGCCCTTTTCGTCACGCTGTTCGCGCTGATCGCCGGCCGGCCTTTCGGCTTCGATGCCGCGCCGGTCTATGCCGGCTCGCTGCTCTATCTGGCCGTGGTCGGCTCGATCCTCGGCTTCGGCTGCTACCTGACCCTGCTCGGCCGGATCGGCCCGGAGCGGGCCGCCTATTCCTCGGTGCTCTATCCGATCGTCGCGCTGGCGATTTCGACCGTCGCCGAGGATTACCACTGGACGCCGCGCGTCTTCGCCGGCCTGGCGCTCATCCTGCTGGGCAACCTGCTGGTGCTGGCGCGCAGGCTGCCGCGGCTGCGCGCCGCCCGCAGCGCCTGATCGGCAACGGCCGAGCGCGCGCTAGGGTGTGTCGTCAATTGTATGAGAGGATGGCGGCGGCGAGCTTTGTGGCTGCTGCGAAATGGTCGGCTCGTTTGTCGTAGCGGGTGGCGATGGCTCGGAACTGCTTGAGGCGGCAGAAGAAGCGCTCGATGCGGT
>NZ_DASVCJ010000016.1:0-31275 GCF_036381655.1 Ferrovibrio sp. | reverse complement strand
CGCCGTCTTCGCACCGGCCTCCTGCTCCCGCAGGATCCCGATGATCTGCTCTTCCGTGAACCGTGATGCTCGCATCGTCCGTCTCCTGACTGGCTGACGGACTCTACCCAAAAATGGAGGAGTTTTATGGGCTCAGGTCAGGTGCGCCGCCAAGTTCACGTCGGAGCCCTTTTCCTCCATCGTATGGATCTCCGTCACTAGTGCATCCGGCGCCGGAACAGGCGTGCGCCGACGTCGAGGTGCACCTTTGGCGGCATAGCTGCCGACGGGCAGGGACTGATTCGGAGTGCCGTCAACCGTGTGGGTTCCGGCAGGTAAGATGACCGGGGTACCTGAGCGGATCGTCCGTGCCGCGACGGGGAGATTAATCAGGGGGCGCCACTGCGTTTTGGCGAGAAAGTGCCCGAAATGGACTTCTATCTCCGGGACCGTCTTCAAGGCATTGAGATAAACCTGCTGACGCGCCGGAGCTTGCGGGTCCACTGCACCGGAAACGCGGGCAGTGAAGTACTTTACTTTGCGGATCTTGAAGTTCTGAGGGAGCGCACTTTCAGCCAGCTTTTTCAGATTGAGCCACTTGTAGCGGCTGTTCTTAAGGCAGCCATAGTAGAGGTTGAAGCCGTCGATGTAGACCCAGGCTTTCATAGTTTCTTGCCCCCAGAAACGAGCAAAGGCCACCCCCGAAAGGGCGGCCTTTGAGCCAACAGCACGCTGTTGGCGGGTAGTTGCCCATCAAATAGTCCTCAAAGATGATTCGCGCAAGACCAATCCAGCGGCAAGCGAAAAACGGTCACACGTCAGTCGCCGAGAGGGTCAAGATGGGTAGAAAGATGGGCGACAACGTCTTGTTGCCCATTTTTACCGGATTTTCGGGAAAATATCAATAGTTGTGGCTCCCAGGGAGGGATTCGAACCCCCGACCGGGCGGTTAACAGCCGCCTGCTCTACCACTGAGCTACCTGGGATCAGTGCGGCGCGCAACCTAGCGACAGCCGCCCCGGACTGCAAGCCTCAATACAAAAATTTCCACCCCGGTTCCAGCCCGGCGCATAGCGGCTTTTCCCTTCTGCCGCAGGATGATAAGCGGATGGGAGGAGGGGTTCGCCGATGAAGATGGACAAAGCCGCGCTGGAGGCATTCCTGGAGCGCGAGTTCCCGCAGATGCGGGAGATGCGGTTCCGAATCGAATCCTGGGACGGCAAGCGGCTCAGGCTGTCGATGCCGATCGACGACCGCCATCTGCGCCCCGGCGGGACTGTTTCGGGCCCGACCATGATGACCCTGGCGGATTGCGCCGCCTATCTGCTGATCCTCGGCCTGATCGGCCCGGTCGCCCTGGCGGTGACCACCAATCTGAACATCAATTTCCTGCGCAAGCCCGGTGTGCACAGCCTGTCCGCCGAGGCCAGCATGCTGAAGCTGGGCAAGAGCCTCGCCATCGCCGAGATCGTCATCTACTCGGACGGTCATGCCGATGACCCGGTGGCGCATGCCACGCTGACCTATTCGATTCCGCCGGCGAAGGCGGCCTGATCATCCCGTCCCATCGCATTCCGCCGCGCCGCGCGGATCGCCCGGGCTGGCATTCAGGCCGGCACCCGAGCTGGCGCCCGGTTGCGTTAAGGCGTTGGCGGCAAGAGGTAAGGCATTGATTATGCTGTAAGCGGGCGACGGTATTATAATACCGCTGCATAAATCTTTGAATTTCGGTGCTGATCCCGTTTGACAGGGCGCGCAAAATCATCATGATGCGCGCCGATCCGCTCGCCGGCTTTCCGGCGGGCCTCTACCCGTTAGGAAGTGCGATGAAGACCTACACCGCCAAAGAGTCCGAAGTGGACAAGAAGTGGGTGCTGATCGACGCCGACGGTCTGGTGCTCGGCCGGCTTGCCAGCCTGATCGCCATGCGTCTGCGCGGTAAGCACAAGGCGATCTTTACGCCGAACGCCGATACCGGCGACCACGTCATCGTCATCAATGCCGAGAAGGTGCGCGTCACCGGCCGCAAGGAACAGCAGAAGGTATTCTACTGGCATACCGGCCATCCGGGCGGCATCAAGGGCCGCAGCATCGGCGAGGGCCTGCGCGGCCGTTTCCCCGAGCGCGTCATCATGAAGGCCGTCGAGCGCATGCTGCCGAAGGAGAGCCCGCTGGCCCGCCGTCAGCTCACCAAGCTGAAGGTCTACAAGGGCGCCAGCCATCCGCATGAGGCGCAGCAGCCGGTCAAGCTGGATGTCGCCGCGCTCAATCCGAAGAACAAGAGGAATGATTGATCATGGCTGAGGGACGTACACTCGCCGATCTGAGCAAGAGCGAAGTCGCCGGCAAGGCCGCTGCGGCGCAGGCTCCCGCCGAGCGCAAGCTGGACAAGCTCGGCCGCGCCTATGCGACCGGCAAGCGCAAGGATGCCGTCGCCCGCGTCTGGATCAAGCCCGGCTCGGGCAAGTTCGTGGTGAACGGCAAGGAGAGCAACACCTATTTCGCTCGCCCCGTTCTGCGCATGCTGCTGCAGCAGCCCTTCGTGGTCACCAACCGCACCGGCCAGTTCGACATCTTCGCCACCGTTTCCGGCGGCGGCCTGTCGGGCCAGGCGGGCGCGCTGCGCCACGGCATCTCCAAGGCGCTGACCTATTTCGAGCCGGCTCTGCGGCCGGCGCTGAAGGCGCAGGGCTTCCTGACCCGCGATCCGCGCGTGGTCGAGCGCAAGAAGTACGGCAAGCCGAAGGCCCGCCGCAGCTTCCAGTTCTCGAAGCGCTGATCGTCGCCAGACATCATTCATGCAAAGGGCCGGGTTCTCCCGGCCCTTTTTTTATCCGGATCGGCGCGGGTTTCCGTATAATCGCGTCTCCTGCTGCCGGGCCGCGGCGCCCCGGGGCGGTTGAGGGGGGAGGCAGAAAGCCATGGCATTCGGTGACGCATTCATACTGGTGATCCCGGTATTGCTGCTGCTGCTCGCGGTCGGCGCGATGGCATCGCGCATCGAGCAGGCGGGCTATCATCTCTACGGCACCGAGGCGGACAAGACCGATGCCGATGGGCGCACGCCGCGGGAACTCGGGAAGCTGCATGGCGAGCGCAGCATGGAGCTGGCGCGGCTGCGCCAGGAGGCGGCCGAACTCGACCAGCGCATCGCCGAGGCGCAACGCGAACGCGCCAATCTGCTGGCGCAGGAACAGAACCTGGGCAATGCCGCCGCGAATTTCGTCGCCGAGGCGGGCTATCCCACCCACGGGGCATTGGGGTTTTACTGCAAGCTTGACGGGCCGGCGACGGTGATGCCTTTCGCCGGCCTCGCCTCGGCGGCGACCGCGATGAGCGGCAAGCGCCTGGTGCGGCTGGTGGTCTGGGGGCTCGGTCAGGCCGAGGCGCAAAATTTCGCCATGAACTGGGCCGGCGAAGGCGCGCGATTGCTGACCATGCGGCCTTTTGAGGGCACGCTGTTCTGGCACGAGGCCTGACCGCCATGGACATCATCGCGCTGATCACGTTCGCCGTCATCCTGGCGCTGATCCTGCTGGTCGGCTTCATCGTCATCGACCGCGGCCGCACCGGCTGGAACCGCGCGGCCGCCGAGGCGACGATGCGGCGCCGGCAATTGGCCGATCTGGCCGAACGCACCGAAATGCTGGCGCGCAGCATCGACGAACAGAAGGAAGCGATCGAAGGCAAGCGCAGGCAGCTTGCCGGCATCGAGGCCGAACTGACGACGCTGAAGCGGGACCTCGACAGCCGCGAACTGCCTTTCCGGTACACGGCGGTGCCGATCGCCAGCGGCGACATGTACGGACCGAACTGGCGTTTCGTCGCGCGCCAGCCGGCGCTCGCTGAAGGCTGCCCGCCGAATCATCCGGCTGCGCTGTGGGATGCCGGCCGGCCATACCTCGTCGGCGCCCCGAATCAGTCGGAAGCCCGTTCGGCGATGGATCGGCTGCTGCCGCGCCATCGCGGCTTCGTCATCGTTGCCGTTGGCGCTGCGGTCAGCAATGCGCCGAGCGCCTGACCGGGGAAGGCATTCCCGCGCGGTTGGGCGCCGATTCGCCATTTCCTCCGTTGATTTGCCTTCAACTTTGATCAACAGTTGCGGGTAAAGAGGGTGCAGGCATGGATTTCGATCAGTTCGTATACGCATTGCTGCCGTCTCTGCTGCTGTTTTTCGCGGTATCGCTGGGCGCGAACACGCTCGAGCGGTTCGTGCGCAACTACGCGCGCAACAAGTTCGAAATCGACCGTCTGGCGCTTGAGGCGGAGGCGGTCCGCGCCCGCATGGCCGAGCTGGGCGGTCAGTACAGCCAGCTCAACGAGGAGAAGGCCGGCCTCGAACTGAAGCTGCAGGAGCGGCAATCGGCTTATGGCGAGGCGTTGGCGAAGGAAATCGAACTCAACGATCCCAACAACAAGGTGGTCTATGAGATCGGCGTTCCGCGGCCGCGGCGCAGCGGCTGGTACGTCAAGGTGATCGGGCCCGAAATGCACGAGATGTTCAGCGGGCCGGCCTCGCTGGTTTCCCCCTTTCTGGGCCGCCGCGCGGCGCGGCTGATCATCTGGGGCAAGGAGGACGAGGAGATGGCGCGGCTGCGTGCCAAGAAGGTGTTCGGCGCGCTCTCCGAAATCCTGGTGCTGCGCCGTTTCGACGGCAAGATCCGGCTCAGCGATGCCTGACGTTTCGCTGTCGCAATTCATCGGTCTTCTGGCGCTCGCCGCCAATGTCGGCATCGTGGTGATGATCATCCTGCTGCTGGGCGAGCGGTCGCATATCGCCTGGACGCAGGTGCGGGTGCGTGCCGAGGAGATGGCGGCCTTGCGCGAGAGCCTGGAGCGGCAGGCGGAGGAGGCGGAGCAGGCGATCCAGACGATGCGCAGCGAGATCGACGATCTGCAGAACCAGGTCAAGCGGGCGGAAGGCGATATCGAAGCCTTGCAGCAGCGCCACAAGGAGACCGATCTGCCGTTCGGCTATACCGCCATGCCGGTGGATTTCGTCGATCGCCGCTATCGCACCTGGCGGGTGATCGTGCGCAACCCGGATCTCGGCGCGGATGCGGGCTCGCTGATCCATCCGGCGCAGCGCTGGATCGAAGGCCGGCTTTATGAATTGCCGGCCCCCAACATCGACTACGCCATCGCCGTCATGCAGGAGCGTTTTCCGCTGCGCGAAGGCTTCACCGTGGAGCCGGCGCGCGAGCGCAGCGACGAGGCCGCCGAAGCGGCGGGTTAACTCCTAGCGGTTCAGTTCCTTCATGCCCCGCTCCAGGCCATCGAGGGTGAGCGGGAACATGCGATTGGTCATGAGCTGGCGCACGAGCTGTACCGAGGGCGTGTAGTCCCAGTATTTCTCCGGCACCGGATTGAGCCAGATCGCCTTGGGATAGACGTCCAGCATGCGCTGCATCCAGACGGCGCCGGATTCCTCGTTCCAATGCTCGACACTGCCGCCGGGCTGTACGATCTCGTACGGGCTCATCGTTGCATCGCCGACGAAGACCAGCTTGTAGTCGTGCTGATAGGTGCGCAGCACCTCGTAGGTCGGGGTGAACTCGCTGTGCCGGCGCCGGTTGTCCTTCCACAGCTTCTCGTAGACGCAGTTATGGAAGTAGAAGAATTCCATATGCTTGAACTCGGCCCGTGCCGCCGAGAACAGTTCCTCGGTGACGCGGATATGATCGTCCATCGAGCCGCCGATATCGAAGAGCAGCAGCACCTTCACCTTGTTGTGCCGCTCCGGCACCATCTTGATGTCCAGATAGCCGGCATTGGCGGCAGTCGACTTGATCGTATCCGGCAGATCGAGTTCGAGATCGGCGCCTTCGCGGGCGAATTTGCGCAGGCGCCGCAGTGCCACCTTGATGTTGCGCGTGCCAAGCTCGACGCTGTCGTCAAGATTCTTGTATTCGCGCTTGTCCCAGACCTTTACGGCACGGCGATTGCGCGATTTTTCCTGGCCGATCCGCACGCCTTCGGGATTATAGCCATAGGCGCCAAAAGGCGAGGTGCCCGCGGTGCCGATCCACTTGTTGCCGCCCTGGTGGCGGCCTTTCTGTTCTTCCAGACGCTGTTTCAGCGTCTCCATCAGCTTGTCCCAGCCGCCCAGCGCCTCGATCTGCGCTTTTTCCTCTTCGGTCAGAACCTTTTCAGCCAGCTTGCGCAGCCATTCCTCGGGAATCTCGGCTGCGATCTCCTCGCCGCCGCCGACGAAATTCAGGCCGTTGAAGCATTGGCCGAAGACGCGGTCGAATTTGTCGAGATTGCGTTCGTCCTTCACCAGCGCGCTGCGGGCCAGGTAGTAGAAATCCTCGACGCGGTATTCCGGCACGCCCTTTTCCATCGCCTCGATCAAGGTCAGATATTCCCGGAGCGTGGCCGGGACCTTGGCCTTGCGCAGTTCGAGGAAGAAATTGATGAACATGCCGGACGCCGCCTGTCAGCTATGCCGCCTCAACTACGCTCGCGCCGCGCGATGAAGGCCAGCCGCTCGAAAAGGTGCACATCCTGTTCGTTCTTGAGCAGCGCGCCGGCGAGCGGCGGGATCAGTTTGGTCTGGTCCTTGGTGCGCAGCGCATCGGCCGGCAAATCTTCCGCCATCAGCAGCTTCAGCCAGTCGAGCAGCTCGGAGGTCGACGGCTTCTTCTTCAGGCCGGGCGTTTCACGGATATCATAGAAGATATTCAGCGCATCGCGCACCAGCGCCTTCTGAATGCCCGGATAATGCACCTCGACGATCTGCTCCATCGTCTCGCGGTCGGGGAAGCGGATGTAATGGAAGAAGCAGCGGCGCAGGAAGGCGTCCGGCAGTTCCTTCTCGTTGTTGGAGGTGATGACGATGATCGGCCGCACTTTCGCCTTCACCGTTTCGCCGGTCTCGTAGACGAAGAACTCCATGCGGTCGAGTTCGAGCAAGAGGTCGTTCGGGAATTCGATATCCGCCTTGTCGATCTCGTCGATCAAGAGTACCGGGCGGGTGTCGGAGACGAAGGCCTCCCACAGCTTGCCCTTCTTGATGTAGTTGCGGATGTCCTTGACCCGCTCGTCGCCGAGCTGGCTGTCGCGCAGGCGCGAGACCGCATCGTATTCGTAAAGGCCCTGCTGCGCTTTGGTCGTCGATTTCACATGCCAGGTCAGCAGCGGCGCCTTGAGGGCCTTGGCAATTTCGATCGCCAGCACGGTCTTGCCGGTGCCCGGCTCGCCCTTGACCAGCAGCGGGCGCTCCAGCGCAATCGCCGCATTCACCGCGACATTGAGATCGTTCGTGGCGACGTAAGAATCGGTACCGGTGAATTTCATCGATATGTCCCAAGTTTCGGCGGGGAAGTGATGGGACAACGCTAGTTTGTGGCCCAGGGCCGCGCAAGCCGTGACGCTACGTCAATGCCAAGGTGTCAGCTGGCGGCCGTTTTGAAGTTGACGCAGATCTTCTTCTTTTCTTCTTCCGCAATCGCTTCGCCGGTGGCGCCGCATTGGCCGAGCGCGGCATCCGGCGCGTTGACGCAAAACAGCGAGCAGTCCTGGCAGACGCCGAATTCCATGATCTGATGTTTGCTCTGCAGATCGTGGAGCAGCCGCGTCAGCCCCTTCACCAGATGCGGGCCGAGCTCGTCGGCCATTTCGCTTGCCGCATGCTGCAACGTCTGCATTGGGTCCTTGGCCAGCATGGCCTGGCCGGCCTCGGTCAGGCAGAGATCGACCTGACGGCGGTCGCAGGTTTTTTTGCAGCGGGTGATCAGCCCCTTGCTTTCGAGGGCGATCAGCGTCTGCGACACCGTGCCCTTCGTGGCGCCGAGATACTCGGCCAGGGCGGTGGGCGAGCGGGAATATTTATTCGCCTGGGCGATGAAGCGCAGGGCCTCCCACTGGGCAGGGTTGAGGCCGTCGACAAACTGCAATTCACGGGTGAGACGGGCGAGACGATCCAGCAACAGGATAACCCTTTGGGCCAGCGCGTCTTTTTCGCTGTTGGTCGGTTGCAAGAGAAATGGCGTGACCGGCATCACAGTTTCGTTTCGACTCGAAATTACGTCTTGTCGGCCAACCCATGCGGGGGCTAATCTTAAATTGTAGCGACACGATACTACATAACAGCCCCGCCCCGGCTGCCGTTCGAATCCCCAAGCTAGAACAGTGCCGGGCAAAAGTCGATGGAGGGAGAAAGAATTATGGCCCTCGTAAGGACCCCCCGGACCCTGGATGGCGCCGACCGGCGCTATCTTTCCACCGTGATGAGTAAGGCCATGCTCAGCGAGGCGGAGGAGCTCGACCTTGCCCGCCGCTGGCGCGACAAGGGCGAGCACGTCGCCATGCAGAAGCTGGTTTCGGCCTATTTACGTCTTGTGGTGGCAACGGCGGCGAAGTTCAAAAACTATGGATTGCCGATGCCCGACCTCATCCAGGAGGGCAATATCGGCCTGATGCTCGCGGTCAATCGCTTCGATCCGGAGCGCGGCGTGCGGTTCTCGACCTATGCCGCCTGGTGGATTCGCTCGTCGATCCAGGAATATGTGCTGCGGAACTGGTCGATCGTCCGCTCGGGCACTTCGGCCGGACAGAAGGCGCTGTTTTTCAATCTGCGCTGGCTGCGCGCCAAGCTGGAGCGCGCCGGCGGCGGCTCGATGCATCTGGATAACGCCACCCGCGACGAGATCGCCACGGCGCTCAAGGTTTCCCCGGCCGATGTCACCGCCATGGCCCAGCGGCTGGCGGCGCGCGACCACTCGCTCAACGAGACGGTCGGCGGCGAGGAGGGAGGCGATGCGTTCCAGGACTTCCTGGCCGATCCCAACCCGAATCCGGAAGAGATCGTCACCGACAAGATGGATGGCGGCCTGCGCCGCGAATGGCTGACCGAATCGCTCAAGGAGCTCAGCCCGCGCGAGCAGCTGATCATCTCGGAGCGGATGCTGAACGACGAGAAGACGACGCTGGAGGATCTTGGCGGCCGTCTGGGCGTGACCAAGGAGCGCGTGCGGCAGATCGAAACCAAGGCGTTTCGCAAGCTGCAAAACCTGGTGCTGCGCCGGTACCGTCAGGCCAGCGAGCGGCCGCAGGAAAAAATGGAAAATTTCCACTGCTGCGCGCCGGCGTGACCGCACCCGTGCTTGACATCCCGGTGGCCCAAGCCTAAAACCGCCGCCGCTGCGGGGGTGTAGCTCAGTTGGTTAGAGCGCCGGCCTGTCACGCCGGAGGTCGCGGGTTCAAGTCCCGTCACTCTCGCCATCCGCCCGCAGCGCTTTCATCCCCACAATACAGGCGGTTACGGCCGGGTTCTGAGACCGGCGGTCAGGCCGCGCTCACGGACTGGCCGGTAAGCTGGCTAAGGCCCAGGACGGGCCGATGCCGGTCGCTGGCCAGCAGTTCCTCGAACCGCGCGGTATTGGGGCTTTCCACGGCGCCCGGGCGGGCATGCCACAGGTGCAGCACGACCGGGCCGAAGCGGCCCGATTTGCGGCGCACGCCGGCACGCAACAGGCGCAGGGCGAAGTCCGAATCCTCCAGGCCATGGCCGACATAGGCCGTATCGAAGCCGTCGATTCGGTCGATGTCGCTACGCCAGACGCCGAGATTGCAGGTCTGCACCTTCTGCCAGCGATGCGGATGCCGGTGACGGCCGAACTGCGCGGGCCAGGCTATGAGCTGGAACGGCCGGTTGGCAGCCGCGCGCAACGCACGCATAAACCATGGCAGCCGTCCGGGGCGGCTCCAGCGGTCGGGCTTCTTCAGCATCCGGCGGGTCTGGGCCCGCTTGATGAAGCAGCGCGCACCGGCAACGAACCAGCCCCGCTCGGCGAGTCGGGCATGGGTTGCGACGAAATCGGGCAATACGAGGCAATCGCCGTCGATGAAGATAATATAATCGCCGCTGGCGTGCAGCAGGCCGTTGTTGCGGGATTGGGCGATACGGAAGCCGGTGTCCGGCTGCCATGCATGCAGAAGCGGCACCGGATAGCTGGCCTGCATCGCTTCTATGAGCCGCTTTGTCTCAGGCCCCGAGCCATCGTCGGCCACAATGACCTCGAAGGTCACGTCGCCCTCCAGCCGTTGCCGCGCCAGCGAGCGCAGCACCATCTTCAGGAACAACGGTGAATTGTAGGTGGTGACAATAACGCTGATCTTCGCCGGTTGCGTAAACACCGGTGCCCCCCAAGCCTCTTAACCCCACCGGCCACTATACATATGGCAGGGCAAATGAAAACCGGGGGCCGTCGGCCCGCCAAAAGCGGTTTCGCCCCCGTAATTTGCGTCAATTTTTTGTCGTCGGGTCGTGTTGCGGGGCGGCAGATAACCGGCTAGAACAGCCACGGCTTCGGGCAGGGTGGGTCTGTCCGGGGCAGGATTGTATTTTTCGGAAGGGGAAATGACCGTGGACGCCCTGCTGCGGGAATATCTGCCGATCCTGCTTTTTCTCGGCCTCGCCGTCGTGCTGGCCCTTGTGCTGGCCCTGCTGCCCTTCGTGGCAGCCAAGCGCGCTCCGGACCCGGAAAAGAACTCCACCTACGAATGCGGCTTCGAGCCGTTCAGCGACTCGCGCAAGCAGTTCGACGTGCGGTTCTATCTGGTCGCCATCCTCTTCATCATTTTCGACCTTGAGGTGGCCTTCCTGTTTCCCTGGGCCATCTCGCTGGGGGATATCGGCGTCTATGGCTTCTGGTCGATGGTCGTTTTCCTGGCCGTGCTGACCATCGGATTCATATACGAATGGAAGAAGGGGGCGCTGGAATGGGAGTAAGCAGCCCTATGTCGAATACAGCCTCTACCGGTCTTTCCGCGGCGCCCGGCCAGCCGGCCGGCCCGGCCAAGCTGGGCTCGCCGCAGGATACCTTCTTCAAGGACATCTCCGACGAGCTGGCCGACAAGGGCGTGGTGATTTCCACGCTCGACAAGCTGGCCAACTGGGCGCGGACCGGTTCGCTCTGGCCGATGACCTTCGGCCTGGCCTGCTGCGGCGTGGAGATGATCCATGCCTATATGGCGCGCTACGACCTCGATCGATTCGGCTCGATGCCGCGCGCTTCGCCGCGGCAGTCCGACGTGATGATCGTGGCCGGCACGCTGACCAACAAGATGGCACCGGCCCTGCGGCGGCTATACGACCAGATGGCCGAGCCGCGCTACGTCATCTCGATGGGCAGCTGCGCCAATGGCGGCGGTTACTATCATTACTCGTATTCCGTCGTGCGCGGTTGTGACCGAATCGTGCCGGTTGACGTCTATGTGCCGGGTTGCCCGCCGACCGCCGAAGCACTGGTCTACGGGCTTCTGCAATTGCAGAAGAAGATCTGGCGTACCGGCACCATCGCCCGCTGATGGCGCCCGCTTAAGGAACGGCATTCATGAGCGAAAGCAAGGCCCTTCTGCGCGAACAGGAACAGGCGCTGCGCGAACTCGGCGAACACGTCGCCGCCGGCCTGCCAAACGACGTGATCGATTGGACGGTGGCCAAGGGCGAATTGACGGTCAATGCGCTGGCCGATCGTATCGTCAAGGTGCTGACCTTCCTGCGCGACGACGGCAACTGCCAGTTTGCCATGCTGATGGATGTCTGCGGCGTCGACTGGCCGGAGCGCGAGAAGCGCTTCGACGTGGTCTATCACCTGCTCAGCCTGAAGCTGAACCACCGCATCCGCGTCAAGGTGCAGACCGACGAGGAAACGCCGGTGCCGTCTGTGACCGGCGTCTTTTCCTCGGCCGGCTGGTTTGAGCGCGAGGTGTGGGACATGTATGGCGTGATGTTCTCCGGCCATCCGGATCTGCGCCGTATCCTGTCAGACTACGGCTTCGAGGGGCACGCGCAGCGCAAGGACTTCCCGCTGAGCGGCTATGTCGAAGTGCGCTACGACGTCGAGCAGAAGCGCGTCGTCTACGAGCCGGTGCAGCTCAGCCAGGAATTCCGTCGATTCGATTTCATGAGCCCGTGGGAAGGCGCCCAGTATGTCCTGCCGGGCGACGAAAAAGCGGGCGAGGGGGCCAAGTAGGATGGCCGAAGTCACCATTGCCAATTACATGGTCAATTTCGGGCCGCAGCATCCGGCGGCCCACGGCGTGCTGCGCCTGGTCATGGAACTCGACGGCGAGATCGTCGAGCGCTGCGATCCGCATATCGGCCTGCTGCATCGCGGCACCGAGAAGTTGATCGAGTACAAGACCTATCTGCAGGCGGTGCCGTATTTCGACCGGCTCGACTATGTCGCGCCGATGAGCCAGGAGCATGCCTTCGCGCTGGCGGTCGAGCGCCTGCTTGGCCTGGAAGTGCCGGCGCGCGGCCAGGCGATCCGCGTGCTGTTTGCCGAGATCAGCCGCCTGCTGAACCATCTGCTGAACGTGACGACGCACGCCCTCGATTGCGGCGCGATGACGCCGGCCCTGTGGGGGTTCGAGGAACGCGAGAAGCTGATGGAATTCTATGAGGGCGTCTCCGGCGCCCGCATGCATGCGGCTTACTTCCGGCCCGGCGGCGTGCATCAGGACATGCCCAAGGGCATGGACGAGGCGATCCACAAATACATGGATCGCATGCTCAAGGTCGTCGACGACATCGAGGTCCTGCTGACCGACAACCGCATCTATCGTCAGCGCAACGTCGATATCGGCAAGATCAGCGCCAAGGACGCGATGGACTGGGGTTTCTCCGGCGTCATGCTGCGCGGCTCCGGGGTTGCCTGGGATCTGCGCAAGGCGCAGCCCTATGACGGCTACGAGAAGTACGATTTCGATATTCCGGTCGGCAAGAACGGCGACTGCTTCGACCGCTATCTCTGCCGGATCGAGGAAATGCGCCAGAGCGCGCGTATCATCCGTCAGGTGATCGAGCAGATGCCAGGCGGTCCGGTCGCCTCGGAGGACCGCAAGGTGGTGCCGCCGAAGCGCGGCGAAATGAAGCGCTCGATGGAAGCGCTGATCCACCACTTCAAGCTCTACACCGAAGGCTATCACGTGCCGCCGGGCGAGGCTTACGCCGCTGTCGAGGCGCCGAAGGGCGAGTTCGCCGTCTATCTGATCTCGGACGGCACCAACAAGCCGTATCGCTGCCGCATTCATGCCCCTGGCTTCGCGCATCTGCAGGCTACGGATTTCCTCTCCAAGGGCCACATGCTGGCCGATGCCGTCTCGATCGTCGGCAATATGGATATCGTGTTCGGGGAGATTGATCGATGAGTGGTGTGCATATCGCTCCTCCCGAGCAGCAGCCGGCGAGCTTCGCCTTCACGCCGGAGAATCTGGAAGCGGCGAAGCAGATCATCGCCAAATATCCGGAAGGGCGGCAGCAGAGCGCGGTGATGCCGCTGCTCGACATCGCCCAGCGCCAGCATGACAACTGGCTGCCGCAGGCGGCGATCCGCTACATCGCGGAGATGCTGGGCATGCCGGTGATTCGCGTGCTCGAAGTCGCCAGCTTCTACACGATGTACAACCTGGCGCCGGTCGGTAAGCATTTCGTCCAGGTCTGCACGACGACGCCCTGCTGGCTGCGCGGCTCCGACAAGATCGTCGCGGCCTGCAAGAAGCATCTCGGCATCGGTTTGGGCGAGACCACGCCGGACGGCCAGTTCACCCTGGTCGAGGTGGAATGCCTTGGCGCCTGCGTGAACGCGCCGATGATGCAGATCGGCGACGATTTCTACGAGGATCTCGACGAGGACTCGACCGGCAAAATTCTCGAAGCGCTCAAGCGCGGCGAGAGGCCGAAACCCGGACCGCAGAATGGCCGGCTTTCCTCCGAGCCGCTCGGCGGGCCGACCACTTTGACCAGCTTCAATCCGCCGGCCTCGGCTGGCGGCAGTGACGACTAAGGCGGAGCCAGCCCCATGTTGCAGGACAAGGACCGCATCTTCACCAATCTCTACGGCCAGCAGTCCTGGCGGCTGGAAGCTGCCAGGAAGCGCGGCGACTGGGACAACACCAAGGCGCTGATCGAGAAGGGTCAGGACTGGATCATCGAAGAGGTGAAGAAGTCGGGCCTGCGCGGCCGTGGCGGCGCGGGTTTTCCGACCGGCCTGAAATGGTCCTTCATGCCGAAGCAGTCCGACGGCCGTCCGAGCTATCTCGTCGTCAATGCTGACGAAGGCGAGCCGGGCACCTGCAAGGACCGCGACATGATGCGGCACGATCCGCACAAGCTGGTGGAGGGATGCCTGCTGGCGGGCTTCGCCATGCGCGCCAAGGCCGCCTATATCTATATTCGCGGCGAGTTCTACCGCGAAGCCGAGAACCTGCAGGGCGCGATCGACGAGGCCTATGCCGCCGGCCTGATCGGCAAGAATGCCTGCGGCTCGGGTTTCGATTTCGACATCTTCATCCATCGCGGCGCCGGCGCCTATATCTGCGGCGAAGAGACGGCGCTGATCGAAAGCCTGGAAGGCAAGAAGGGCCAGCCGCGGCTGAAGCCGCCATTCCCGGCCAATGTCGGCGTCTGGGGCTGCCCGACGACCGTCAACAACGTCGAGAGTATCGCGGTCGTGCCGACCATCCTGCGTCGCGGCGGCGAGTGGTTCTCGGCCCTCGGCCGTCCGAACAATACCGGCACCAAGGTCTTCTGCATTTCCGGCCATGTGAACAAGCCGTGTAATGTCGAGGAAGAGATGGGCATTCCGCTGAAGGAGCTCATCGAGAAGCATGCCGGCGGCGTGCGCGGCGGCTGGGACAACCTGCTTGCCGTCATTCCGGGCGGCTCGTCGGTGCCGCTGCTGCCCAAGTCGATCTGCGACGACGTGCTGATGGACTTCGACAGCCTGCGCGCACAGCGCTCGGGCCTCGGTACGGCGGCAGTCATCGTTATGGACAAGTCGACCGATATCGTGCGCGCCATCGCGCGCCTGTCGAAATTCTACAAGCACGAATCCTGCGGTCAGTGCACCCCCTGCCGCGAAGGCACCGGCTGGATGTGGCGGGTGATGGAGCGCCTGGTCGATGGCCGCGCCGAGAAGCGCGAGATCGACATGCTGCTGGAAGTCACCACGCAGGTGGAAGGCCATACGATCTGTGCGCTCGGCGATGCGGCGGCCTGGCCGATCCAGGGCCTGATCAGGCATTTCCGTGGCGAGATCGAACGCCGTATCGATGCCCGCCATGCGGGCCAGCCGGTTCTGCCGGCGGCGGCAGAGTAACGGACGCGTAGGCGGGGAAGGTTAGGCGCATGCCGACGTTGACCATCGATGGGATTGAGGTAACGGTCGAGCCGGGCAGCACGGTGCTGCAGGCTTGCGAGGCCGCCGGCAGGGAAATCCCGCGCTTCTGTTATCACGAGCGGCTTTCCATCGCCGGCAATTGCCGCATGTGCCTGGTCGAGCAGGAGAAGGCGCCGAAGCCGATCGCCTCCTGCGCGATGCCGGCCGCCGACGGCATGGTGATCAAGACCGACTCGCCGATGGTCAAGAAGGCCCGCGAAGGCGTGATGGAATTCCTGCTGATCAACCATCCGCTGGACTGCCCGATCTGCGATCAGGGCGGCGAGTGCGATCTGCAGGATCAGGCCATGGGCTATGGCCGCGGCTTCTCGCGCTATGAGGAGAACAAGCGCGCGGTCAAGGACAAGTATATGGGTCCGCTGATCGAGACGGTGATGACGCGCTGCATTCACTGCACACGCTGCATCCGCTTCGCCCAGGAGATCGCCGGCGTGCCCGAACTCGGCGCCATCGGCCGCGGTGAGGACATGCAGATCACCACCTATCTCGAGCAGGCGATGACCTCGGAACTGTCCGGCAACGTCATCGATCTCTGCCCGGTCGGCGCGCTCACCTCCAAGCCCTATGCCTTCACGGCGCGTTCCTGGGAACTGCGCAAGACGGAGAGCGTCGATGCCATGGACGCCGTCGGCGCCAATATCCGCGTCGATGTGCGCGGCCGCGAAGTGATGCGCGTGCTGCCGCGCCTGAATGACGAGGTGAATGAGGAATGGCTCTCCGACAAGAGCCGCTTCGCCTATGACGGTTTGAAGCATCGCCGCCTGGACCGCCCGTATATCCGCAGGAACGGCAAGCTGCAGGAAGCGAGCTGGGGCGAGGCCTTTGCCGCCATTGCCGGCGCGCTGAATGGCCTGCAGGGCAGCCAGATCGCCGCCATTGCCGGCGACCTCGTCTGCGCGGAAAGCGTCATGGCGCTGAAGGATCTGATGGACAGGCTCGGCTCGCCGAACATCGATTGCCGCCAGGACGGCGCCAAGATCGATCCGGGCTGCCGCGCCGGCTATCTGTTCAACAGCGGCATCGCCGGAATCGAAGAAGCCGATGCCATCCTGATCGTGGGCAGCAATCCGCGCCGCGAAGCCGCACTGATCAACGCCCGCATCCGCAAGCGCTATCTGCGCGGCAACATCAAGATCGGCCTGATCGGCGAGCAGGTGCCGCTGACCTACCGCTACGATTATCTCGGCGCCGGCCCGGCGACGCTGAAGGACATCGCCGAGGGACGCCATGCCTTTGCCGAGGTGCTGAAGGCAGCGCAGAAGCCGATGCTGATCATCGGCCAGGGCGCGCTGGCGCGCGCGGATGGCGCCGCCATCCTGGCTCTGGCGCGCCAGGTCGCCGACAGTTTCGGTCTCGTGAAAGAGGGCTGGAACGGCTTCAACATGCTGCATACCGCCGCGTCGCGGGTCGGCGCGCTAGATCTCGGCTTCGTGCCGGCGGCGCAGAATGGCGGCCGCGACGTTCCGGCCATTCAGGCCGGTGCGCTTTCGGGGGCGGTGAAATTCGTCTATCTGCTCGGCGCCGATGAACTCGATACGGCCGCATTGGGCTCGGCCTTCGTGGTCTACCAGGGCACGCATGGCGATGCCGGCGCCAAGCGCGCCGATGTCATCCTCCCCGGCGCCGCCTATACCGAGAAGGACGCCACCTGGGTGAATACCGAGGGCCGGGTACAGCTTGGCCGCCGCGCCGCCGTACCGCCGGGCGACGCCCGCGAGGATTGGGCGATCGTCCGCGCGCTGTCCGAAGCGGTCGGCCAGAAGCTGCCATATGACAATCTGGGCCAGCTCCGCCGCCGCATGCTGCAGGCCGCGCCGCATTTCGCCGCTGTCGACAAGCTGACGCCGGCGGCCTGGGGCAGCTTCGGCACGGCCGGCGCCGTCAGCGATGCGCCGTTCGTTTCGTCGATTGCCGATTTCTACCTGACCAACCCGATCGCCCGCGCTTCGGCCGTGATGGCCGAATGCTCGGCGCTCGCGCGCGGTGAGACCTTGCCGAAGACGGGTACCCATGACTGACAGCTTCTGGAACACGCTCTGGACGGGTTACGTCTTTCCGGGCGGCACCATCATCGTCCACATCCTGCTGCTCGTCGTGCCGCTGCTGATCGCGGTCGCCTATCTCACCCTGATGGAGCGCAAGGTGCTGGCGGCGATGTCGCTGCGCATGGGCCCGAACGTGGTCGGCCCCTTCGGCCTGCTGCAGCCGTTCGCGGACGCCGTGAAGCTGATCTTCAAGGAACCCATCATTCCCTCGGGCGCCAACAAGGTTCTCTTCGTCGCGGCGCCCTGCATCACCTTTATCCTGGCGCTCATCGCCTGGGCGGTGATCCCGGTCTCGGAAGGCTGGGTGATCGCCAACATCAATGTCGGCGTGCTGTATCTGTTTGCGATCTCCTCGCTCGGCGTCTACGGCATCATCATCGCCGGCTGGTCGTCGAATTCGCGCTACGCATTCCTGGGTGCGCTGCGGTCCTCGGCGCAGATGGTTTCCTACGAAGTGTCGATGGGCTTCGTCATCATCACCGTGCTGCTTTGCGTAGGCTCGCTCAATCTGAGCGCCATCGTCGAGGCGCAGAAGACGGTGTGGTTCGCGCTGCCGCTGTTCCCGATGTTCATCGTCTTCTTCATCTCGGCGCTGGCCGAGACCAACCGGCATCCGTTCGATCTGCCGGAAGCGGAAGCGGAACTGGTGGCCGGCTATCAGGTCGAATATTCGTCGATGACCTTCGCGCTGTTCTTCCTCGGCGAATACGCCAACATGATCCTGATGTCGGGGATGACCACCATCCTGTTCCTGGGCGGCTGGCTGCCGCCGCTCGATGTCGCGCCGCTCAACTGGATTCCCGGCATCGTCTGGTTCTGCCTGAAGATCTTCATCCTGCTGTTCGTCTTCATCTGGGTGCGCGCCACCGTGCCGCGCTACCGCTACGACCAGCTCATGCGGCTGGGCTGGAAGGTTTTCCTGCCGCTGTCGCTTTTCTGGGTGGTCGCCACCGCTGGCGTGCTGGTTGCCTTCGGCTGGCTGCCCAAGGGAGTTTGAGGCCATGGCTTTTCTCGATCGTGGCGCCCGTACGATTTTCCTCTGGGAGGTCCTCAAGGGCCTCGGCCTGACCTTCGCCTATATGTTCAAGAAGCGCGCAACGCTGAACTACCCGTATGAGAAGGGTCCGCTCAGCCCGCGTTTCCGCGGCGAGCACGCGCTGCGCCGTTATGCGAATGGCGAAGAGCGCTGCATTGCCTGCAAGCTCTGCGAGGCGGTCTGCCCGGCCCTGGCGATTACCATCGAGGCCGAACCGCGGGAAGACGGCTCGCGCCGCACCACGCGCTACGACATCGACATGACGAAATGCATCTATTGCGGCTTCTGCCAGGAAGCCTGCCCGGTGGATGCCATCGTCGAGGGGCCGAATTTCGAATTCGCTACCGAGACGCGCGAGGAGCTTTTCTACGACAAGGCAAAGCTGCTGGCGAATGGCGAACGCTGGGAATACGAGATCTCGCGCAACATCGCCGCCGATGCGCCGTACCGGTAAGCGTCAGCGGGCGAGGGGGTAGACATGATCATTCAGGCCTTGGCCTTCTATCTGTTTGCGGCGATCACCGTGGCTTCGGCCTTCATGGTGATTGCGTCCCGCAATCCGGTGCATAGCGTATTGTTCCTGATCCTGGCCTTCTTCAATGCGGCCGGGCTGTTCGTGCTGATGGGCGCCGAGTTCCTGGCGATGATTCTGGTCATCGTCTATGTCGGCGCGGTGGCGGTGCTGTTCCTGTTTGTGGTCATGATGCTCGACATCAACTTCGTCGAGTTGCGGCAAGGGTTCCTGCAGTACCTGCCGGTCGGCGCCCTGGTGGCGATCATCCTGTTGACCGAGCTGGTGCTGCTCTTCGGCGCCTGGGTGGTGACGCCGGTGGCGCCCCAGGTCGTGCAGCGGCCGATCCCGCCGGTGGAAGAGGTGACCAACACCCACGCGCTGGGTCTGATCCTCTACACCGATTACTTCTACCTGTTCCAGACCGCCGGGATCATCCTGCTCGTGGCCATGATCGGCGCGATCGTTCTGACCCTGCGCCAGCGGGAAGGAGTCCGCCGCCAGTCGATCCCGGAGCAGGTCGCGCGCCGTCCGAAGGACTCGCTGGAAATCAAGGACGTGCCGACGGGGAGCGGCATCTGATGCTCGAGATCGGCTTGGCCCATTATCTGACGGTCGCGGCGATCCTGTTCACGCTCGGGATCTTCGGGATCTTCGTCAACCGCAAGAACGTCATCATCATCCTGATGTCGATCGAGCTGATGCTGCTTGCGGTCAACATCAACCTGGTCGCCTTCTCCGTCCATATCGGCGACCTCGTGGGACAGATCTTCGCCATGTTCGTGCTTACCGTCGCGGCGGCCGAAGCGGCGATCGGACTGGCGATCCTGGTCGTCTATTTCCGCAACCGCGGTTCGATTGCGGTCGAAGACATCAACATGATGAAGGGGTAGGGGGAATGGAAGTCGTTATCGTCTTTCTGCCCCTGATCGGCGCGATCGTCGCCGGTCTCTTCGGTCGCCAGGTCGGCGACCGCGGCGCGATCGTGGTGACGAGCGGCCTGCTGATCGTTTCGGCGGTGCTGTCGCTCTTCGTCTTCGCCGACGTCGCGTTCGGCGGCAACGAGCGGGTCACCGAGCTGTTCACCTGGATCGATTCGGGCCGGCTCGAGGTGTCCTGGGCGCTGCGGATCGACACGATGACCGCGGTGATGCTGGTCGTCGTCACCGGCGTTTCCGCGCTGGTCCACGTGTACTCCGCGGGATACATGCACGACGACCGGTCGATCCCGCGGTTCATGGCCTATCTCAGCCTGTTCACCTTCGCCATGCTGATGCTGGTGACGGCGGACAACTTCGTCCAGATGTTCTTCGGCTGGGAGGGCGTGGGCCTCTGCTCCTACCTGCTGATCGGCTTCTGGTACGACCGGCCGACGGCGAACGCGGCGGCGATCAAGGCCTTCATCGTCAACCGCGTCGGCGATTTCGGCTTCGTGCTCGGCATCATGGGCGTGTTCTTCGTCTTCGGATCGGTCGACTTCGACACGGTCTTCGCCGCCGTTCCGGCCGCGACCAACACGGTGATCGAGTTCCTGGGCTTCCAGGTCAACGCCCTGGAGACGCTCTGCATCCTGCTGTTCATCGGCGCCATGGGCAAATCGGCGCAGGTCCCGCTCCACACTTGGTTGCCCGATGCGATGGAGGGCCCGACGCCCGTCTCCGCCCTCATCCATGCGGCGACGATGGTGACCGCCGGGGTCTTCATGGTCTGCCGCCTGTCGCCGATGTTCGAGTACGCGCCGACCGCGCTCGCCCTCGTGACCTTCATCGGCGCCTTCACGGCCATCTTCGCGGCCACCGTCGGCATCTGTCAGAACGACATCAAGCGCGTCATCGCCTACTCGACCTGCAGTCAGCTCGGCTACATGTTCTTCGCGGCCGGGGTCTCGGCCTACGGCGCGGCGATGTTCCACCTGTTCACCCACGCCTTCTTCAAGGCCCTGCTGTTCCTTGGCTCCGGCTCGGTGATCCACGCCATGTCGGGGGAGCAGGACATGCGGCGGATGGGCGGCATCTGGCGGATGATCCCGCTGACCTACGCGCTCATGTGGATCGGCAGCCTCGCGCTTGCGGGCGTGGGCATCCCGGGCGTGTTCGGCTTCGCCGGCTTCTATTCGAAGGACATCATCCTCGAGGCGGCCTGGGCCGCGCAGAGCGGCGTCGGCCGGTTCGCCTTCTGGCTCGGCACCGCCGCCGCGCTGCTGACCGCGTTCTACTCCTGGCGCCTGCTCCTGATGACCTTCCACGGGGAGCCCCGCGCGGACGAGAAGGTCATGGCGCATGTGCACGAATCGCCGAAGGTCATGACCGTGCCGCTGATGATCCTGGCGGTCGGCGCGATCTTCGCCGGCGTCGCGTTCTATCCCTTCTTCGTCGGCGAGGCGATGGAAGGGTTCTGGCGCGAATCGCTGTTCGTCCTGCCGGAGCACGACACCATCGAGGCGGCGCACCACGTGCCCACCTGGGTGAAGGTCGCGCCGGTCGTCATGGGGCTGGTCGGCATCGGCCTTGCCTACATGCTCTACATGGTCCGTCCGGGGCTGCCCGCACGGATCGCCGGGCAGGCGCGCGGCCTCTACCTGTTCCTCCTGAACAAGTGGTACTTCGACGAGCTCTATGACCGGCTGTTCGTCCGCCCGGCGCAGGTCCTCGGCTACGGGCTGTGGAAGGGCGGCGACGGCGCCGTGATCGACGGGCTCGGGCCGGACGGCGTGGCCGCGGCGTCCCGCCGGCTGGCGCGGCGGTTCAGCCGGCTGCAGACCGGCTATCTCTATCACTATGCCTTCGTCATGATGATCGGCGTCGTGGTTCTGGTCACTTGGTATGTGTGGGCGCAGAGGGGCGGCTGAGGGGACCCGTCATGACCGAACTTCCGATTCTCTCCCTGGTCACCTTCCTGCCGCTGGTGGGCGCGCTCTTCATCCTGGTCATTCGGGGCGAGCCCGACATCGTGGCCCGCAACGCGCGGAACGTCGCGCTCTGGACCACGGTCATCACCTTCGCCCTCTCGCTCGTGCTGTGGTTCGGATTCGATCGCGGCAGCGCGGGCTTCCAGTTCGTCGAGCGGGCGGAGTGGATGCCCGGCTTCGGCATCGCCTACCACATGGGCGTCGACGGCATTTCGGTGCTGTTCGTCCTGCTGTCGACGTTCCTCATGCCGATCTGCATCCTCGCGAGCTGGAACGCCATCCAGGTCCGCGTAAAGGAGTACATGATCGCCTTCCTGGTCCTCGAGACCATGATGGTGGGCATGTTCTGCGCTCTCGACTTCATCCTGTTCTACGTCTTCTTCGAGGGCGTCCTGATCCCGATGTTCCTCATCATCGGTGTCTGGGGCGGGCCGCGGCGCGTTTACGCGGCCTTCAAGTTCTTCCTCTACACGCTTCTCGGCTCGGTGCTGATGCTGGTGGCAATCCTGGTGATGTACTTCCAGGCCGGCACCACCGACATCCCGACCCTGATGCGTTTCGCCTTCGCGCCGGGGCTGCAGGTCTGGCTGTGGCTGGCGCTGTTCGCCTCCTTCGCCGTCAAGGTGCCGATGTGGCCGGTGCACACCTGGCTGCCGGACGCCCATGTCGAGGCGCCGACCGCGGGTTCGGTGATCCTGGCGGGCGTGCTGCTGAAGATGGGCGCCTATGGCTTCCTGCGCTTTTCGCTGCCGATCCTGCCGGACGCGTCGGCCTTCTTCGCGCCGCTGGTCTACACCCTCAGCATCGTCGCGGTGATCTACACCTCGCTCGTCGCTCTGGCGCAGGAGGATATGAAGAAGCTCATCGCCTACTCCTCGGTCGCGCATATGGGCTTCGTCACCGCCGGCATCTTCACGGTGACGCAGCAGGGCCTCGAGGGCGCGCTGTTCCAGATGCTGAGCCACGGCATCGTCTCCGGCGCGCTGTTCCTCTGCGTCGGCGTCGTCTATGACCGGATGCACACGCGCGAGATCGCCCGCTATGGCGGGCTCGTGCACCGCATGCCGATCTATGCCGCAGTCTTCATGGTCTTCACCATGGCATCCGTCGGCCTGCCGGGGACGAGCGGCTTCATCGGCGAGTTCCTGGTCATGGTCGGCACGTTCCAGGCCAGTACCTGGGTGGCGGCGCTGATCACCACCGGCATCATCCTCGGCGCCGCCTACATGCTATGGCTCTATCGCCGGGTGATCTTCGGCAAGCTGGTGCACAGCGACCTGTTCGACATTCTCGACCTGACCGGCCGCGAAAAGCTCGTCTTCGCGCCGCTCGTCGTGCTGGTTCTGTGGATGGGCATCTATCCCGTTTCCTTCCTCGAAGTCATGAGCCCGTCGGTCGAAAGCCTGATCGCGGACTATCAGGTCGCGCGGGAAGGGGCGGCCCAGCCGTCGCTCGCCCTGCTTCTGCAGAACCCCCTCGAGTTGACCGCCTTCGGGCCGGAGAGGTAGCGATCCCGCCATGTTCGACACGCTCGCGCTCCCCGAAATCTTTCTCGCGATCGCCGGCATGGCGATCCTGCTCTACGGCGTCTTCAGCCGCGAGGACCCGACACGTTCGGTCTCCTGGCTGACCGTGCTCGCGCTGCTGATGGCGCTGGTCATGGTGTGGCTCGGGCCGGCTGGGGGCGAGGCGTTCGGCGGCCTGTACGTGCAGGACGGCTTCGCCGTGTTCCTCAAGGTGCTGGTGCTGCTCGGAACGACGGTCTCGGTGATCCTGTCGCTCGATTACATCGAGCGCGAGAACATGGCCCGCTTCGAATTCCCGGTGCTGATGCTGTTTTCGACGCTCGGCATGCTGCTGATGCTGTCGGCAAACGATCTCATCGCCCTTTATGTCGGGTTCGAGCTGCAAAGCCTGCCGCTGTACGTCGTCGCCGCTTTCCGGCGCGACACGGTTCGGTCGACGGAGGCGGGGCTCAAGTACTTCGTCCTCGGTGCGCTCTCCTCCGGCATCCTGCTCTACGGCGCGTCGATGATCTACGGCTTCGCCGGCACCACGAACTTCGACGGGATCGCCACGGCGCTCACCGGGGGCGGCTACGGCGAGCCGTCGATCGGCCTTATCGTCGGGCTCGTCTTCCTGGCGGCCGGCCTTGCCTTCAAGATCTCCGCGGTTCCGTTCCATATGTGGACGCCCGACGTCTATGAGGGCGCGCCGACGCCCGTCACGGCGTTCTTCGCGGTCGCGCCCAAGATCGCCACCATGGGCCTCTTCATCCGGGTCTTGGCCGATCCCTTCGTCGATCTGGTCGGCGACTGGCAGCAGATCATCGTGTTCATCTCGGTCGCCTCGATGATCCTGGGCGGGTTCGCCGCGATCAACCAGACCAATATCAAGCGGCTGATGGCCTACAGCTCCATCAGCAACATCGGCTATGCCCTTGTCGGCCTGGCACCGGGAACGGCGGGCGGCGTGCGCAGCGTGCTGCTCTATTTGGCGATCTACCTGTTCATGACCGTCGGAACCTTCGCCGTCATCCTGTGCATGCGCCAAAGGGGCCGCATGGTCGAGGGGATCGACGATCTTGCCGGCCTGGCGAAGACCCATCCCGTCCTGGCGGCGGTGATGGCGGTCTTCATGTTCTCGATGGCCGGCATCCCGCCGCTTGCCGGCTTCTTCGGCAAGCTGTACGTGTTCCTCGCCGCGATCGAAGCCGAGCTCTACACCCTCGCCGTCATCGGTGTCGTCACCAGCGTCGTCGCCGCGTTCTACTATCTGCGGATCGTCAAGGTGATGTATTTCGATGAGGCGGCGGAGGCCTTCGACCGCCCGCTGGGCTGGGAGATGTCGTCGATTCTCGGCGTCAGCGCGCTCTTCGTCCTGTTCTTCATCCTGTTCCAGGCGCCGATGATCGACGGCGCCGACGCCGCGGCGGCTTCGCTCTTCACCGGATGAGCGACGCGCCATCGCCGCCGCGCCTGCCGCCCTTCTTCCGCCTCGTCGCGTTCGACACGGTCGGCAGCACCAGCGAGGAGGCGCGGCGGCTCGCGGCCGACGGCGCCCCCGAGGGAACCCTGGTCTGGGCCCGCGCGCAATCGGCAGGGCGCGGACGGCGGGGACGAAGCTGGAGTTCGCCGCCGGGAAACCTCTATCTGTCGCTGCTCTTGCGGCCGGACTGCCCGGCAGCGGCGGCACCGCAGCTCGGCTTCGTCACCGCCGTCGGGCTGGGCGAGGCGCTCGACACCTTGCTTCCCGCAGATGCCGAAAGGCCGCGTTTCAAATGGCCGAACGACGTGCTCGTCGGGGGGCGCAAGATCGCGGGGATCCTGCTGGACGCCTCAACGGGGCCGGACGGGCACCTGGATTGGCTGATCATCGGCGTCGGGGTCAACATCGCGAGCTTTCCCGAAGGCACCAGCTACGGCGCAACCAGCCTGCGTGAGGCCGGCGCGGGGGCGGTCGGCGCCGACGAGGTGCTGCCGGTCTTCGCCTCTCGTTGGCTGCGCCGACTTGAGCAGTGGCGGCGGGAGGGCTTCGCTCCCATTCGCCAGGCCTGGCTCGAGAATGCCCTCGGCCTTGGCGAGATGATCGAGGTCCGGCTGGAACGGGAGACGCTGACCGGACGCTTCGTCGAACTCGGCGAGACCGGCGCGCTGGTTCTCGACCTGCCGCGGGCGGGGCGCCGCGTCGTCGCCGCCGGCGACGTGTCCTATCCGGCCTATTGAAGGACGCCGAATCCATGCTGCTCGCCATCAATTCGGGGAACACCAATGTCGGCTTCGCCGTCTTCGACGGCGACACGTTGCGCGGCAAGTGGCGGATATCGACGAACGTGCACCGCACGGCCGACGAGTACGCCGTATGGCTGACCCAACTCATGGCCCTGGACGGACTCACGCCGGCCATGATCGACGGCGCCATCATCGGTTCGGTGGTGCCTGAGGCTCTGTTCAGCCTCAAGGCGCTTGTCCGGCGGTACTTTCGCTGCGATCTCCTGGTCATCGGCGAGAACGGCGAGAGGCTCGGCATCGAGACGACCATCGACCGGCCGGAGGAGGCGGGCGCCGACCGCCTCGTCAACAGCTTCGCCGCTCACCGGATCTATGGCGGGCCGCTTATCGTCGTCGATTTCGGAACGGCGACGACCTTCGACGTCATCGACGGGGAAGGGCGCTACGCCGGCGGCGTGATCGCGCCGGGCATCAACCTCTCGCTCGAAGCGCTGTACATGGCGGCCGCCAAGCTTCCGAGCGTGGCGATCCAGCAACCGCCTCGGATCATCGGCAAGACCACCGTCGACTGCATGCAGTCGGGGATCTTCTGGGGCTATGTCGGGCTGATCGAGGGGCTTATCGCCCGAATCCGGGCCGAGTACGGCGCCGAGACATCGGCGGAGGGCGCGATGAAAGTGATTGCAACCGGCGGCCTCGCTCCCTTGTTCTACGGGGCAACCGATGTCATCGAGCGCGTTGACGAGGACCTGACTCTGCGCGGACTCGCCATGCTCTATCGCGCCAACCGCGACCCGAAGGCACCATGATCGACCGCCCTTCGGCCGAAGAGCTCCTGTTCCTGCCCCTGGGCGGGGCCGGCGAGATCGGCATGAATCTCAATCTCTACGGCCACGCAGGCAAGTGGCTGATGGTCGATCTCGGCATTACATTCGGCAACGAATCGACCCCGGGCATCGACGTGATCATGCCTGACCCCGGCTTCATCGCCGAACGTCGCGAGCACCTGGCGGGGTTGGTCCTGACCCATGCGCATGAGGATCACATCGGCGCCGTGCCCTATCTCTGGCCGCGATTGCGCTGCCCGATCTACGCGACGCCCTTTACCGCCTCCGTGCTTCGGCGCAAGCTGGTCGAGGCCGGACTGCATCTGGAGGCCGAGATCACCGAAGTGCCGATGTCGGGCCGCTTCTCGGTGGGGCCGTTCGAAATCGAGCTCATTACCCTGACCCACTCGATCCCGGAACCAAACGCCGTTGTCGTCCGCACGCCGCTCGGCACCGTCCTTCATACCGGCGACTGGAAGCTCGACCCGGAACCGCTGGTCGGCCCGAACGCGGACGAGGATGCCCTGAGGCGCCTCGGCGAGGAGGGAGTCCTCGCGATGGTTGGCGATTCCACCAACGCGATGGTCGAGGGCGAATCGGGTTCCGAATCCGAGGTGCGCGACAGCCTGATGGAGCTGGTGGGGCGGTTTGAAAACCGCGTCGCCGTAGCCTGTTTCGCCAGCAATGTCGCCCGGCTGAAAACACTCGCCCACGTCGCCGCCGCACATGGCCGACATCTGGCACTGGTCGGGCGCTCGTTCTGGCACGTCAGCCAGGCGGCGCGGGAGAACGGCTATCTCGCCGACCTGCCGGAATTCGTCACCGAGCACGATGTCGGCTACCTGCCGCGGAACGCGGTGCTGATGGCCTGCACCGGCAGCCAGGGCGAGCCGCGCTCGGCGCTTGCCCGCATCGCCCGCGGAGAGCATCCGAACGTCGTACTGGAAAAAGGCGACGCGGTGATCTTCTCCTCGCGGGTAATCCCCGGCAACGAGCGCACCATCGGCCAGCTCCAAAACGACCTGGTGCGCCTCGGCGTCGAGATCGTGACGGACCGGGAGTATTTCGTCCACGTCTCCGGCCATCCGGCACGCGACGAGCTCGCTGCCATGTACCGCTGGATCCGGCCAAAGATCGCCATACCCGTGCACGGTGAGCTCCGGCATCTCGTGGAGCACGCCGAGTTTGCCCGAAGCCTGCAGGTCAGCGAGTCGGTGGTCGCGCTGAACGGCTCCGTGGTGCGTCTTGCCCCCGGCCCGGCCGAAATCGTCGGCGAGGTGCCGGCCGGACGCCTCGGCCTGGATGGCAAGGCCCTCGTGCCGCTCAGCGGCGGCGTGCTGCGCAGCCGGCATCGGACGCTTCGCAACGGCTCGGCCGTGGCGACGCTGGTGGTTGACGGGGAGGGGAGGTTGGTGGCGGAACCGCAGCTCGCCGCGCAAGGGCTGCTCGACCCCGAAGCCGATCGGTCCGCCTATGACGAGACCGTGGCCGCGATCCGGGCCGCGCTCGAGGACCTGCCGGCGACCGCGCGACTCGACGATGCAGCGGTCAAGGAGGCGGCGCGGCTGGCCGTGCGCCGTACGCTCCAGGCGATCCGTGGCAAGAAACCCGTGACCGAGATCCATCTCGTCCGGATCTGAGGCGGGCCAAGCACCGCGGCGATCCGCCCCTTGCATGCCCCGCCGTCTGCCGGCATCCTGACCCGGTTCCGCGAACCCCGATGAAACCTGCGCCATGATCGGTAAACTCAACCACGTCGCCATCGCCGTGCCCGACCTCCGGGCGGCCGCGGCGCTCTACGCGAACACCCTGGGCGCCACCGTGTCCGAACCTGTCGACCAGCCCGCGCACGGCGTAACGGTGGTCTTCGTCGATCTGCCGAACACCAAGATCGAGCTTCTGCATCCGCTGGGCGAGGGGTCGCCGATTGCCGGGTTTCTCGAGCGGAACCCCGCGGGCGGCATTCACCACATCTGCTACGAGGTCGACGACATTGTGGCGGCGCGCGACCACCTGAAGGCGAGTGGGGCACGGGTGCTCGGAGACGGGGAGCCGAAGATCGGCGCGCACGACAAGCCGGTGCTGTTCCTGCATCCGAAGGACTTCTGCGGGACCCTGATCGAGTTGGAGCAGGCCTGAGCTCTTCCGATGGACTGGCTGTCGGGCATCCTCGTCTATTTCCTGATCTGGTGGGTCGTGCTGTTCGCCGTTCTGCCCTGGGGCGTGCGCATACCGGACGAACCGGAGCCCGGTCACGCCGCCGGCGCCCCCAGCAACCCGCGGCTGTGGCTCAAGGCCCTGGTGACGACGATCGTATCGCTGGTGATCTGGCTCGCGGTGTATTTCGTGATGGAGTCAGGCTGGATCAGCCTGAGGCCCGCATGAGCGACGCCGCCGCGCCGCCTGTCGTACAGGCCTACTGCGACATCGCGCCGGGCCACCCCTGGCACGGTCCCTATCACGACGAGGAGTACGGTTTTCCGGTTGCCGATGACAACGTTCTCTTTGAGCGTCTGGTCCTCGAGATCAACCAGGCCGGCCTGAGCTGGCTTACGGTCCTGAAGAAACGCGCGGCCTTCCGCGCGGCGTTCCATGACTTCGATGTCGACCGGGTCGCCGCCTTCGACGAGCGCGACCGGGCGCGGCTGCTCGCGGATACCGGCATCATCCGCAACCGGCTCAAGATCAACGCCGCGATCGAGAACGCCCGGCGGATCCAGAGGCTGCGCGAAACCCACGGGTCCTTCGCCGGATGGCTCGCGGACCATCACCCGCGTCCGAAGCCCGACTGGGTCAAGCTGTTCCGGAAGACCTTCCTGTTCACCGGCGGCGAGATCGTGGGCGAGTTCCTGATGAGCACCGGCTTTCTGCCGGGCACGCATAAACCGACCTGTCCGGTGTATCACCGGATCGCCGCCCTGAACCCGCCCTGGATGGCAGCCGACGGCGCCGCGAAATAGCGGGCGTGGCCGTCACCCGGCTGCGCGCGGGCACCGGCCGTTTAACGATCACACCCGTCTATCGCCGGTGCCGGCGCCGAACGCGCCCGTCGCCTCGCTCAGTGTCCAAGCAACAGGCGATACTGTTGCAGGGTGAGCGAATGGAGGACCAGGGTCAGGCTCCCGGTCAGCCTGTAATGCGTGCCGGCCGAGACGGTCTCCAGTTGAACCGCCGTCAGCTTCTTGGGTGCGGCCTGGACGGGCCCGATGCCAAGCATGCCGGCCGCAATGAGCGCGATCGCGAGCTTCTTCATTGTCGCCTCCTCCCTGGAGTGCGTTTGCGGGCGACCCGGCGAACCGCACCGGACCCGGCGGGGCCCGCATCACCTGACACCGTCCCTGCCTCCGCACCCGCAAGCCGGCCGTTCATTCCTCTCGGCAGGGACCTTGAATCGGCCGGAATTCGCCTTGGCCATCGGTTCGGCCCTCACAGGAAGGGCAGGTTGAACCGGATCGGCAACGACAGCTCGATCTGGAAGTCCGGCGCGTCCTCCGTAACGCCGATTTCCGCGGAAAGATCAAACAGAACCCGCGGCGAAAGCACCGACGAAACGCCGAATTCGAATGAACTCGCAACCTGATCGCTGCCCGGGATCTCATCGTCGAAGGCTTCGACCTTGTCGGCAAAGGTCTGCAGAAGAAAGAATCGCAAAGACGTTTCCGGGCTGACTGCCAGGACGGTTCCAAGCGAAAGGCCGATTTCCGGACCCGGCTGTATGTCGTCGTGCTCGAAGGCATACTGGTAGGACACACCGCCGACCCAGACGAGCGGGTCGATGCGCTTCACCGCGGTCAAGGTGCCTTGAAGCTCGTGAAAGCCGGTCCCGACGCCGTCGTTACCGCCGCCCGTCCTCGTGTTCCAGTTCACGTTACCGAACAGGTCCGGTCGCCAGCCGCTCTCGCGGAGCAAGGTCTTCGTAAAGCCAAGCTCGATGTCGCCGAACCCGGTGTTACTCTCCGACTCTTCGTCGATCTCGGCGAAGCCGACGCTCGTCACCGTCTCATCTTCGATGAAGGAATACGGGATCTCGATTTCCAGCTGCGAGTCGAAGGGAAGGCCGAAGCGCAGATCCACCTCGGCATCGACCGTGTTGCGACGAAACTCCTCCTCCCCGACGAAGCCGTTGACCACCGTCGGGGTGTCGCGCTCGTCACGGATGTAACTCAGGCTCGGCTCGACCTCGAGCGCGCCGAACGGCAGCAGCAGCGCGCCTTCGCGCACCAGCGTTCGTTCGAGGGCACGGGTCGCCGCCTCCTCGTCGACCTCGAACGTGCCGGGCGCCGATGGGGGAGGGGTATCGCCCTGGGCCAGCACGGCTCCTTCCGGCTCCGGTTCGGATTCCGCCCACTCCGCCGGTTCGCCAAGCGCCGCAGGGACCGCCGATGCGGGAGCGGCGCCGCCCGCGCCAACCCGTGCCTCCAGCTCCAGAACGCGCCGCAGCAAGTCGGCGATTATGGCGTCGCGCTGATCGAGCTGCCGCTGCAGGTCGGCGGCGGTCAGCGCGTCCGGAGCCGTCTGCGCGCGGCCGGATTCGGGGAGGATGGCAAGGATGCCGATCGCCGCAACGGGCGCGACGAGGACGCGGCCGGTGTTGAAGAAACGCGAGAGTTCCATGTCACCTCGCTGACCTTGTTGCGGCGTGGGCCCATCAGCCGGGGCCAGAAAATGGCACCACGGAGCGGAGAAGGGCGTCCGATGGCCGCATGAGATCGGTTCGTTTCGGCGGAAGGCGATTCGGCGGTTGCGCGCCGTCGCGTGTGGCGATCACGAACCCCACTTTTCCAAGCTCGGGAAAGGTCAGCCACGCGCGCTCGAACCGGTCCACGCGCATCACGCGATTGCCGTAGGCGGGATCGGCCAGCACGGCGCGGCCCCCTCGGATCCCGCGAAATACGACGAAGTGGTTGTACCCGAAGACGCTGACCGGGACGAGGATGGGTGCGAGCTCAATCAGGTCGGCGAGCTCGAGCTGGCCATAACCGATCCCTTCATACCCACGCCCATCGACATAGCGCTTCAGGTCGGCGAGAGAGAACCCCTGACGGTA
>NZ_DASVCJ010000015.1:0-18068 GCF_036381655.1 Ferrovibrio sp. | reverse complement strand
CGTGCAAGGCAAATGCGTGGTGAACTCGATCAGCATGAAGGAGGGCAAGGACGAGTTCGTACAGCACGCCAAACTGTGCCGGCGTTATGGTGCGGCGGCGGTGGTGATGTGCTTCGACGAAAAGGGCCAGGCCGACACGCTGCAGCGGCGCGTCGACATCGCGACGCAGTCCTACCGCATTCTGGTCGATGAAGTCGGTTTTCTGCCGCAAGACGTGATCATCGATCCCAACATCTTCGCGATCGCGACCGGCATCGAGGAGCACGCGAATTACGCCAAGGACTTCATCGAGGCGACGCGCATCATTCGCGACACGCTGCTGTACGCGCGCGTCAGCGGCGGCGTGTCGAACGTGTCGTTTTCGTTCCGCGGCAACGACCTGGTGCGCGAAGCGATCCACACCGCGTTCCTGTATCACGCGATCAAGGCCGGCATGACGATGGGCATCGTCAACGCCGGCCAGCTCGGCGTCTACGAGGAGATTCCGAAGGATCTGCTGGAGCACGTCGAGGACATCATCTTCAACCGCCGGCCCGATGCCGCCGAACGCATGGTGACGTTCGCGGAGACGGTGAAAGGCAAGGGCAAGGTGCAGGTCGAGGACCTGGCATGGCGCGACGGCACGGTCGAGGAGCGGCTGAGCCACGCGCTGGTGCGCGGCATCACCGATTACATCATCGAGGACACCGAGGAAGCGCGGCTGAAATTTCCGCAGCCGATCCAGGTGATCGAAGGTCCGCTGATGGACGGCATGAACGTGGTCGGCGACCTGTTCGGCGCCGGCAAGATGTTCCTGCCGCAGGTGGTCAAGTCCGCCCGCGTGATGAAGAAGGCGGTGGCCTATCTGCTGCCGTTCATCGAGGCAGAGAAGGCGCAGGGCCCGGCCCGGAGCAACGGCAAGGTGCTGCTGGCGACGGTGAAAGGCGACGTGCACGACATCGGCAAGAACATCGTCGGCGTCGTGCTGCAGTGCAACAACTACGAAGTGGTCGATCTTGGCGTCATGGTGCCTTGCGCCCGCATCCTGGAAGAGGCGAAGAAGATCGGCGCCGATATCATCGGGTTGTCCGGCCTGATCACGCCGAGCCTCGACGAGATGTGCTACGTCGCCAGCGAGATGCAGCGCGAAGGCCTGGCGCTTCCGCTGCTGATCGGCGGCGCCACCACCTCGAAGGTGCATACCGCCGTCAAGATAGCGCCGAACTACAAAGGCCCGGTGGTTTACGTGCCGGATGCCTCGCGCGCCGTCGGCGTCGCCGGCAAGCTGATCTCAGCCAATGAGCGGCCCGCTTATGCCGCCGACGTGGCGAAGGAATACGACAAGATCCGCGAGATCCATGCGCGCGAGCGCAATACCGGCCCGCGCCAGAGCATCTCCCAGGCGCGCGCCAACAAGGTCAAGATCGACTGGACGAAATACAAGCCGACCAGGCCGAGCTTCCTCGGCACCAAGGTTTTCACCGATTATCCGCTGGAAGAACTGGTCGAGCGTATCGACTGGACGCCGTTCTTCTCCTCCTGGGAGCTGCGCGGCAAATACCCGGATATCCTGACCGACAACGTGGTGGGCGAGGCGGCGCGCAACCTGTTCGAGGACGCGCAGGCAATGCTTAAGCGCATCCTCGCCGAGAAGCCGCTCAAGGCCGCCGCGGTGATCGGCTTCTGGCCGGCGGCGCAGGTCAACGATGACGATATCGCGCTGTTTGCCGGCGAGGAGCGCAAGGAAGAAGCCGCACGGCTGCATATGCTGCGCCAGCAGATGAAGCGCGATGGCGGCCGCGCCAATATATGCCTGGCCGATTTCGTCGCGCCGCAGGATTCCGGCGTTGCCGATTATGTCGGCGCCTTCGCGGTCACGGCTGGCATCGGCCTGGACGAATGGCTCAAGGAATTCGCCGCCAGGCACGACGATTATTCCGCGATCCTGGCCAAGGCGCTGGCCGACCGTCTGGCCGAAGCCTTTGCCGAGCGCATGCATGAGCGCGTGCGCAAGGAATTCTGGGGCTATGCCGCCGACGAAGAGCTGACCAACGAGGAGCTGATCGCCGAACGGTATCGCGGCATCCGCCCGGCGCCGGGCTATCCGGCCTGCCCGGACCATACCGAGAAGGCGACATTGTTCGGGCTGCTCGACGCCACCAGACAGGCGGGTATCACCCTGACCGAGAGCTTCGCCATGTGGCCGGCGGCGGCTGTCTCCGGCTGGTATATCGCGCATCCGCAGGCACGCTATTTCGGCGTCGGCCGTATCGAACGCGATCAGGTCGCCGATTACGCCAAGCGCAAGGGCATGGAGCTTGCCCTGATGGAGCGCTGGCTTGCCTCGAATCTGGCCTACGATCCGGCGCGCGCCGAAGCGGCAGAATAGGATGATGCCCCGATGACACTGACGATCCGCAAGGCGACGCGCGCCGACGTGCCCGCCATCATACGCATGCTGGCCGACGACATACTGGGCGCCAAGCGCGAGGCCTATGCCGATCCGCTGCCGCAGGCCTATTACGATGCCTTCGAGACGATTGCGCGTTCGGAGATGACCGAGCAGATCGTCGCCGAGCAGGATGGCCGCATCGTCGGCTCGATGCAGCTCACCTACATCCCCGGCCTGTCGCGGCAGGGGATGAGCCGCGCCGTCATCGAGGCGGTGCGGATCGACACGCCGCTGCGCGGCAAGGGCCTGGGCAGCGTGATGATCCGCTGGGCGATTGCGCGGGCCCGCGAGAAAGGCTGCGGCGTCATTCAGCTCACGTCGGACAAGGCGCGCCTCGACGCGCATCGCTTCTACGAACGGCTTGGCTTCAAGGCCAGCCATATCGGGATGAAGATGGATTTGCGGTGAACCCGGCGGGCTTGGTAGACGCCTGCTGCTCATTCATCCTGCTCAATCGCCCCGCTCGCTCACCACGGCACTTCCTCGCCGCGGTAGTTGAAGAACTTGCCGCTGTCGCCGGGACCGAGGCGGGCGATGACTTCGCGCAGTCCGCGCGCCGAGGTCATTACATCCAGCGGCGCGGTCGGTCCGCCCATATCGGTCCTGACCCAGCCGGGATCGAGCACCGCAACGGTAAACTGCTCCTCTTTCAGATCCAGCGCCAGAGCGCGCATCGCCGCGTTCATGCCGGCCTTGGAGGCGCGATAGGCATAGAAGCCGCCATAGCTCATGCCGCCGATGGAGGCCATGCCGGTGCTCATGGTGACGATCTTGCGCTCCGTGCCGCGGCGCAGGTTGCGCTGCAGCGCCAGGGCGAGGTCGAGCGGCGCCACCGTGTTGGTATGCAGCACGCGCAGGAATTCCCCGGCGTCGATCCGTTCGGGCAGCGGATCCGGCTGGCTGTAGACGCCGGCATTGTTGAACAGGATGTCGATGCCGATGCCCTCGAGGCCTTCGCAGAAGGCGGCGATGCCTTGCGGGTCGGCGACGTCCAGGGGCTCGATGCGGATACCGCCGCGCAGCTTGGTCAGCTTCTCGGCCCGGGCGGGATCGCGGCAGGCGGCGATCACCGACCAGCCATTCTCCGCATATTGCTGCACCAATTCGAGGCCGATGCCGCGATTGGCGCCGGTGATCACGATGGTTGGCATGCGCTGCTCCTTGACTGTAGGAGCAACAGCTAGGGCATCAGCGCCCGCCGGCAACGTCCAGCAGCGCGCCAGTCATGTAATTGCACGAATCCTCGAGCAGCCAGATGATGGCCGCCGCCACTTCCTCGGCCGTGCCGGCGCGGCCCATCGGCGTGGCGGCGCCGAGCCGGGCGGCGCGGTCGGGCTGGCCGCCGCTGGCATGGATCTCGGTATCGATCAGTCCGGGGCGCACCGCGTTGACGCGCACGCCCTCGGCGGCCAGTTCGCGGGCCAGGCCGACCGTCATCGTGTCGATGGCGCCTTTCGAGCCGGCATAATCGACATACTCGCCGGGCGAGCCGAGCCGCGCGGCCATGGAGGAGAGATTGACGATGCTGCCGCCGTTGCCGCCGCGGCTTTTCGCCATCCGCCGTGCGGCTTCCCGGGCGCACAGATAGGCGCCCAGGATGTTGATGTCGAAGATGCGGCGCATCCGCTCCAGCGTGTAATCGGCGAAGGGCTGCTTCATGCCGACGATGCCGGCATTGTTGACCAGGCCGTCGAGCTTGCCGAGCGCCTTTTCGGCGGCATCGAACATGGCGATGACATCCGTTTCACGTGAAACATCGCCCTTGATGGCGACCGCCTTGGCGCCGGCTTGCTGCACGGCCCTGACCGTGTCATGCGCGGCCGCTTCGTTGCTCGCGTAATTGATGCCGACCGCCCAGCCGCGCTGCGCCGCCATCAGCGCCGCGGCGCGGCCGATGCCGCGGCTGCCGCCGGTGATCAGGATCGTTTTGCTCATGACCTTGCCCCGCCCGCTCGCTACCAGGGAAATTCGCTGCCGTCGTAATTGAAGAATTTGCCGGTATCGGACAGCGAGGCGCCGTCGATCACGGCCTTGAGCCCGGTGACGCTTTGCTGCGTCGTGATATCGGCGCCCTGGCCGCCCATATCGGTCTTGACCCAGCCGGGATGCAGCAAGATGCAGGTGATGCCGGAGGACTGCAGGTCGAGGGCCAGGTTGTGCATGGCTGCGTTGATCGCCGCCTTCGAGGTGCGATAGACGTAGGAGCCGCCGGCGCCCAGGCCGATCGAGCCCATGCGGCTGGACAAGGTGGCGATCTTGGCCGTTTTCGCCGCCTTCAGGTTGGGCAGGAGGCTGAGCGTCACCTTCATCGGCGCCACGGCATTGACCTGCAGCACGCGCAGATATTCGCCCGGATCGCCGATCGACAGGGCCGGATTGCGCGTGCCGTAAATGCCGGCATTGTTGATCAGCAGATCGATTGGCCGGCTGCCGAGCTTGGCGGCCAGCGCATCCACCGCGGCATAGTCGGTGACGTCCAGCTTTTCCACGCTCACCCTGCCGCCGATTGCCCTCAGCGCCTCGGCCTCCTGCGGCGCGCGGCAGCAGGCGATGATGTCCCAGCCGGAGGCCGCGTATTGCCTGGTGAATTCCAGGCCGATGCCGCGATTGGCGCCGGTGATCAGAAGCGTCGGCATGGCAAATTCCCCTCTATCCGCTATTTCACGTGAAACACTCAGGCCGCGCGCAGCCGCTTGTACAGCGGCTCCAGCAGGCCGGGCAGCATATACATCGGCAACTGCCCCATGGCGAAAAACACCACCATGTCGAAGACGGCCCGGTCGGCCAATGCCACCATGACCAGGCCCATATTGCAATTCCCGGTCAGCAGCCCGAGCGTGACGGCTGCCGGCTGCGACAGCCGAAAGACCGCGCGGCCGGCCAGATAGCCGAATCCCTGCAGCACCACATTGCCGATGAAAGCCGCCGCGGTGGCGAGAATGACGTAGCCCGGCTGGGACAGCAGCTTGGCGGTGACGCCATCCATGATGGCAATGGCGAACAGCACCAGCGCGATCACCGAGCCGCCATCGACCAGGCGGTAGTTGCGCGCCAGCCAGCCCGGCGGCATCAGCCGCCGCGCCAGCAACGCCGCGCCGAAGGCGAAGCCGACCATGGCGCCGAGCCGCAGCATGAATTCCGCCAGCGACATGTTGATCTCGATATCCAGCAGGGCCAGCGCCAGAGGCGGCAAGGTGAACGGCACCAGGGCCGTGCAGATCACCATGACGATGGCGGCCAGGGCGGCATCGAGGCCGAGGATCAGCGAGATCGCCACCGTGCCGGTGATCGGCGGCGCCGCCGCCATCAGGACGATCGCCTGGCTCAGGGCCTGCGGCAGGCCGAACGGCTTGAGCACGGCGAACACCAGCAGCGGACAGACCAGCATCAGGAAGACGATCAGCGGCAGGATCAGAAGCGGCCGGCGGGCATAGGCATGAAAGGCGCTCCAATCCAGCCGCATCAGGGAAAATGTCAGCGGCAGCAGGAGAAAGACGACCAGTCCGGGGCGGAGCAGCGCGGCCAGCGGCGGCACGGCCAAACCGACCAGCACGCCGCAGAACAGGAATTTGGTGGCATGGCGGCCGACGAAGTCGATCCAGCGCAGCATCAGGCCCTGCCGTCCGTGCAACGGGGAGCCGGAAAAGGGGGGTGTTTCACGTGAAACATCCTGCGAACATATGGGTGGGAAGTCATGGCGGCGAGGGGCTTTGTCGTTATGAATCCGCAGCATAGCGCCAAAAGCCTGGTTAATGCGAGTACGGATTTGCCGGTTGACATCTTTAAAACAAACATTTAAACAATTGTTGAAATGTTGGAGCTCGGCAAGCTCAAGGATCACCATGTCGCGCAGCTCACGGATATGTTCCGCCTGCTGGGCGATCCCAGCCGCCTGCGGCTGGTCACCACGCTGTGCAACGGCGAGGCCGCGGCCAGCGTCGCCGCGGCGATGTCCGGCCTGTCGCCGCAACTGGCAAGCCATCATCTGCGGCTGTTGCGCGCGGCGCGGCTGGTGAAGGCCGAGCGCAAGGGGAAGCGGATCTACTACGCGCTGGCGGACGAGCATGTCCGGCGCATGCTGGAAGACATGATCGACCATGTGGTCGAGCCGCATCGCGACCCGGCGGGCGTGGAGAACGGCGAAAGGATCTGATCATGGGCGCCTCCTGCTGCCATCACGATCATCACGGCCATGACCACGGACAAGGCATGGTGGAGAAGGGCACGCGGCCGGCGCTGTGGATCGCGCTGGCGCTGAACGGCGCGATGTTTCTCGTGGAAATCGTTGCCGGCCTGGCCGCCGGCTCCACCTCGCTGCTGGCGGATTCGGCCGACTTCCTGGGCGATACGGCCAATTACGGCATCGCCCTTGCCGTGCTGGCGCTGCCGCTGGCCTGGCGCGCCCGCGCCGCCTTCGTCAAGGGCGCCACCATGGGCCTGTTCGGCCTTTGGGTGGCGGCGGAAACGATCCGGCATGTCACCGTCGGCACGATCCCCGAACCCGCCACGATGGGCGCGGTCGGCATCGCCGCGCTCGTCGTGAACGTCGCCGTGGCGCTGATCCTCTATCGTTTCCGCGGCGGCGATTCCAATATGCGCGCCGTCTGGATCTGCAGCCGCAACGATGCGCTCGGCAACCTCGCCGTGCTGCTGGCGGCCAGCGGCGTCTTCGCCACCGGCACGCCCTGGCCCGATATCGCCGTCGCCGCCTTCATGGCCGGCCTGGCGCTGTGGGGCTCGGCGCAGGTGATCCGGCATGCCCTGCAGGATCTGCGCCACGACCGGGCTGCGTCGGCGGCCTTCGCGGATTGACGGCAGGCTTGAAATTTCCGCCGTTCCGCTTATCTAGCTGATCACGTCCGGGCCCCTCTGGCTGCCGTTTACGGGATGGCAGCGATGTCGGACGGCTTTTGCAAGCCTCCCGCCCTCGCGTGACCCCGCATGGATCTCGCCATCTTTCTGCAGCCCGCCGCGCTCGCGGCGCTCGCCGGCCTTGTCGCGCTCGAACTCGTGCTCGCCGTCGACAACCTGATCTTCATCACCATCGTCACCAACCGCCTGCCGCCGGCGCGCCAGCCGCTGGCCCGCCGCATGGGCCTGACGCTCGCCGTCGGCACGCGCATCCTGCTGCTGCTCTCGGCCGCCTGGCTGATCGGACTGACCGCGCCGCTGTTCACCGTGCTGGAGACGGAAATCTCCGGCCGCGACCTGGTGCTGCTGGCCGGCGGTCTCTTCCTGATCTGGAAGGCGACGATGGAAATCCACGAGCGCGTGTTGCCGAAGGGCCATGACGGCGATCCGGAAGAAGAGGAGGAGGCTGCCGCCGCCGGCAGACCGCGCGCACCCGCCTTCTGGGCGGTGATCGGCCAAATCCTGATTCTCGATGTCGTCTTTTCGCTCGACAGCGTGATCACCGCTCTGGGCCTGACCGGCCATCTCGAGATCATGATCGCCGCCGTCCTGCTGTCGGTCGCCATCATGATCGCCGCCGCCGAGACGTTGGCACGCTTCGTCAACAACAACCCCAATGTGGTCATGCTGGCGCTCGCCTTTCTGGTGATGATCGGCATGACGCTGGTGGGCGAGAGCATCGACGTGCACATCCCGAAGGGGATCGTCTATGGCGCCATGGCCTTCTCGGTGATCGTCGAAGGCCTCAACATGGCCTCGCGCCGCGCCCAGCTCAGCCGCCCCTTCCGCGGTATCCGCAAGGGATGAGCCGCGGCGCGGGGCTTTTCCGAACGCCGCGTTTCCGCCGCATTCCTTGGCCAGGATGCGCCGAGTGAGGCAGTGCGAGTTTTACCGATGAACCGGGCCGGGTTCCGTCACGCCAGCATCGCGCGCGATCTGTTGCGTTTACGCCGCCATGCCCGCGCCGGGGCGACGGTGCAGGAGGCGGCGCATAGTTTTGCCGAACGCTCGGCCCTGTTGCTGCTGCTTTTCCTCGGATTGCTCGGCTTCGTGCCGTCGCCGGGCCTGCCGCTCGGCGCCATTGCCGGGCTGCTCGTGGTCAGCGTCTGCCTCGGCATGCTGATCCAGCCGCGCAGGCTGCTGCTGCCGCGGTTTCTCGGGCGGCGCAAATTGCCGCCGCACCTGCTGCGGCGGCTGTTGCGTTTCGCCGTGCCGTTCATGCGCCGGCTCGAACGCCGCTTCCGCCCGCGCGCGAGCTGGATGACGAACGGGCCCGGCAAGGCCTTCGCCATCCTGGCGATCGCGCTGCAGGGTATCGGACTGATGCTGCCGCTGCCATTCGGCAATCTGCCATTTGCGTTCGGAATCGTGTTGACCGCCCTCGGGCTGCTGACCCGCGACGGCCTCGGCACGCTGGCCGGTCACGCGGTCGGCCTCGTCAGCGCGGTGCTGTTCCTCGGCATCGGCTTCGGCGCCGTCCAGGCCGGCACGGCTTTCGGCCAATGGCTGCCATGGTGACGCGTTTTCCACGCCGCCTCCGGACTTGAGGACATGCTCGGCTCGGCGCGGCGCGCCGCGCCGTCACACCGGCCTTGCCCGTTCCGCGATGGCGCGGACATCGACGCCCTTGGGCAGCGTACCGAAGGCGTGGCCCCAATCGCCGCCAAGTCTTGAAGCGCAGAAGGCGTCGGCCACAGCCGGCGTCGAATGCCGCACCAGCAGCGCGCCCTGCAGCGTCGCCATCATCTTTTCCACGATGCGGCGGGCGCGGTGTTCCGCCTCGGTGAGATCGGCGAATTCCGCCTCGACCGATTTGATCGCCGCGTCCAGCCGCGTATCGCTGCCGCGCGCCAAAGCCAGTTCGGCGAAATAGGCTTCCAGCCCGTCGCTGCCCTTCTGCAGGGCACGCAGCACATCGAGGCACATCACGTTGCCCGAGCCTTCCCAGATCGAGTTGAGCGGAATCTCCTTGTACAGCATGCCGAGCGGCCCTTCGTCGACATAGCCGTTGCCGCCATGCACCTCCATGGCCTCCACCACGGCGTTCGGCGCGCGCTTGCAGACCCAGTATTTCACCGCCGGAGTGCAGAGGCGGCGGAAGGCGGCTTCCTGCGGATCGGCATCGGCGCGGTCGAAGGCGCGCGCCAGCCGTAAGGCGAGCATCGTGGCCGCTTCCGACTCGACGGCCAGGTCGGCCACCACGTTGGTCATCAGCGGCTGGTCGACCAGATGCCGCTGGAAGGCGCGGCGGTGGAAAACGTGATGCACCGCCTGGGCGACGGCGCCGCGCAGCAGGCCGGCCGAGCCGAGCGCGCAATCGAGCCGCGTGTAGGTGCCCATCTCGATGATGGTCGGCACGCCGCGGCCTTCCTCACCAAGCAGCCAGCCATGCGCGCCGTGGAACTCCACTTCCGACGAGGCATTAGACTTGTTGCCGACCTTGTCCTTCAGCCGCTGGATCTGGACGGCGTTCTTGGTGCCGTCGGGCAGCCAGCGCGGCACGAAAAAGCAGCTCAGGCCGCCCGGCGCCTGGGCCAGCACCAGATGCGCGTCGTTTTGCGGGCAGGAGAAGAACCATTTATGCCCGGTGATGATGTATTCGCGGCTGGCGCCGCCGACCGGCTCGGCGATGGTGGTGTTGGCGCGCACGTCCGAGCCGCCCTGCTTTTCGGTCATGCCCATGCCGATCAAGGCGCCGGATTTCCGCTCGACCGGCGTGTTGGCCGGATCGTATTGCCGCGAGTAGATTTTCGGCAGCCAGGTTTCGGCAAGCGCCGCATCGCGCTTCAATGCCGGCACGCTGCCGTAGGTCATGGTGGTCGGGCATTGGCTGCCCGGTTCGATCTGCGCATGCATGATATAGGCGGCGGCGCGCGCGACATGGGCGCCGGGCTTCGGATCGGCCCAGGGCGCGGCATGCAGGCCTTCGCCGATGATCAGGCGCATGATGTTGTGCCAGGCGGGGTGGAATTCGACCTCGTCGCGGCGATGGCCGAAGCGGTCGAACAGTTTGAGCTGCGGCGGGAATTTATGCGCCAGACGGCCTTGCTCGATGGTTTCCGCCGTGCCGAGCCTGGCACCGTAGGCGGTCAGCTGCGCCTCGGCCCAGCCGGCGCCGTTGGCCTGCGCCGCGGCCATCAAGGCATGGTCGGTGGTAAACAGGTTGTGGTCTTCCAGTGCCGGCGGCTGGTTGAAAACCTCGTAGGGATCGAAGGCGGGTTTGGCCTGTGCGGTCATGGCATGTCTCCCATCATGATTTTCTGGCCGGCATCGGCCCGAGCGCCTGCACGCAGAAGAGGGCGAGCCCGGCAATCAGCTGTTCCTGGTCAGTCTTTCTCGCCTGCGGCGCCAAGGGGCCGATCAGCGCCTCGTTCAGCGCGCCGACGATGGCGGAAGCGGTCAGCACGGCATCCTGCGCGGCAATGTCGCCGGCCTCGATGCCGTCTTCGATGATGCCGACGAAGATGTCGCGATAGGGAATGCGATAGCGCAGGCGGTCGGCTTCGATCAGCGGATCGACCGGCTCGGCCAGCAGCGCATAGGCCAGCCGCCGGCCTTTCAGGGCGCGCCGGGCGAAGACCTGCACGACGCGGGCAAGGCGTTCGCGTGCCGAGCCGGGCGTCTGGGCCGCCGCAGCACAGACGTCGATCTCGCGCTGCGAGGCGCGGCGGAAGACTTCGTCGAACAGATCGGCCTTGGAGGGGAAGTAGCGGTACAGCGCGCCGGTGGAAAGTCCGGCTTCCTCGGCAATCGCCGGAATGCCGGCGCCGTCATAGCCATGCTGCGCCACCAGCTTCAGCGCCGCTGCGACGATCCGCTCGCGCGTCTCGTTCAGGCGCGCCACGACGGCATCGGTGCGGCGATAGGCCATGACCGGGTCCTCATCTTGCCCATAAGAAGTGAAACACATTTCACTCCTTCTGGCAAGCCGCATAGGCCGGACGCTATCGAGTCGATGATTTTAGCTGGAAATGCAAGGGGTTACTGCGTCACCGCGAGCCGCTACAATCAGCGCATGCAACTGGTCTTTCTCTACGGCAAGCCCGCCACCGGCAAACTGACGGTCGCCCGCGAACTGGCGGGCCTGACCGGCTACAAGCTGTTTCACAATCACCTGACCGTCGATCTGCTGCTGTCGGTGTTCGAATTCGGCAGCACGCCTTTCGTGGCGTTGCGCGAGGAAATCTGGCTGTCGGTCTTTGCCCGTGCGGCCAAAGAGCGTCTGCATGGCCTGATCTTCACCTTCGCGCCGGAAACCACGGTGCGGCCGACGTTCATCGAGCGGGCGCTCGATATCGTATTCGCCGCCGGCAGCCGGATACGGTTCGTCGAACTGACCTGTCCGATGGAGGAGGTCTATCGCCGCATCGACAGCCAGTCGCGGCGCCAGAGCGGCAAGCTGACCTCGCACGAGGTTTACGAAAGGCTGGAGAAGGCCGGGGTCTTCGCCACCTCGCACATGCCCAAGGCCGAGGTGACCATCGATACCGGCACGCTCAGCCCGCGCGATGCGGCGCAGAAGATCGCCAAGGCGCTCGGCCTGCCGCGCGCGGCGGCACATTAGACGCGTTCAATGCCGCGTCTGACTGACCTCGCGGGCGATGCCGCGCATGGCATCGGGCGCTTTCGGCAGGCCGCTGCGGTCGCTGTAATCGACCAGCCGGCGGCGGATGCGCCGGATGCGGCGCGATTTGGTCAACGCGCCGGCCGACATGACATCGGCTGCGCCGACCATGGCGACGGCTGCCAGCGCAAACCAGGGAAAGCTGCGCCGCGGCTGGCGGCTTAGCGGCGCGGCGAGCGTCGCCGCGTCGATCGCATCGCCGATCACCCTGGCCCAGATCCAGGGTGCCGGATTGCTGCGGTTGCTGAGGATGCCGATGCCGGTGACGATTTCGCGCAGGCCGCAAAGGCGCAGCAGGCCGCCCTTGCCCTTCATGCCCATGCTGCGGGTCAGCGGTCCCGACGCGAGCAGTTCCATGGCGCCGAGCCCGATGCTGAACCAGCCGAGCCCATAGGCCAGCATCCGCATATTCTCCGCGGAGGTGAGGGATTTCCTGCTGCGAAACATCGGCCTGTACCTCTTGCTTGCGTTCCTGCCGGCCGTCTTTACGGCGTCATCACCACCTTCACGCAGCCGTCCTGCTTGTCGCGAAACTGGCGGTACATCGCCGGGCCATCCTCCAGCCCGGCGCGATGGGTGATCACGAAGGAGGGATCGATCTGGCCCTCCTCGATGCGCCGCAGCAGGTCGTCGGTCCAGCGGTTCACATGGGTCTGGCCGGTGCGCACCGTCAGCCCCTTGTTCATCAGTGCGCCGAACGGAATCTTGTCGACCAGGCCGCCATAGACGCCGGGGATCGACAATATCCCGGCCGGCCGGCAGACATAGATCATCTCGCGCAGCACATGCGGCCGGTCGGTTTCCAGCATCATCGCCTGCTTCACCCGGTCGTAGGCGGAATCGATGCTGGCGGCGGCGTGCGCCTCGAAGCCGACGGCATCGATGCATTTGTCCGGCCCCTTGCCATGGGTCAGATCGTTCAGGCGCTCGACGACGCTTTCTTCGTCGAAAGTGATGGCAATGGCACCGGCGGCCTCGGTCATCTGCAGGCGTTCGGGGACATTGTCGATGGCGACGATCTGTTCCGCGCCGAGCAGAAGCGCGCTGCGGATGGCGAACTGGCCGACCGGCCCGCAGCCCCAGATCGCCACCGTATCGGTCGGCTCGATGTCGCATTGCGCCGCCGCCTGCCAGCCGGTCGGAAGGATGTCGCCCAGGAACAGCAGCTTGTCGTCGCTCAGGCCGTCGGGCACCTTCACCGGAGCGACATCGGCATAGGGCACGCGCACATATTCCGCCTGGCCGCCGGCATAGCCGCCGGTGAGATGGGAATAGCCGAACAGGCCGGCCGTGGTATGGCCGAAGGCCTTGTCGGCGATGGCCTTGTTGCGGTTGGTCCGTTCGCAAACGGAGTAATTTGCGCGCCGGCACTGATCGCATTCGCCGCAGCATATCGTGAACGGCACGACGACGCGGTCGCCGATTTTGAGCTTTTTGTTCTCGGCGCCCACTTCGACCACCTCGCCCATGAACTCATGGCCGAGCACGTCGCCATGCAGCATGCCGGGGATGAAACCGTCGTAAAGATGCAGGTCGGAGCCGCAGATCGCGCAGCTCGTCATTTTGACGATCGCATCGCGCGGCTGCTCGATGGCAGGATCGGGAATTGTATCGCAGCGAATGTCTTTCTTGCCATGCCAGCACAATGCTTTCACGGACGGACCTCCGGCTGGGGTGAGGCTGCGATCCAGGTTGCCGATGCAGCCAGCGGGTTCGAGAACAGGCGCGGAAAGGGTTTTGTTCCGCGCATGAGAACGCGGTGGCCAATCTGTGGCACCGTCGGGAAACGGCCAGGCCGGAGTATGATGGCCGGGAAACCGCGCGCTGGCATCCGGACCGACCCCCGGCGCCGCATATGGGAGTGGCCGATGACCGCCTTCTGGAAATGCGTATCCTGTCAGGGAATGGGCAAGGTCTATATGGGCGACGAGACGCGCTGGTGGGCCTGCCCGAGCTGCGGCGGCCGGGGATACAGCATCAGCGCCATTGCCTCGGCCCTGCTCATGTCGGTGATCGTCAGCCTCAGCGCCTATCGCCTGTTCGGCGGGGGGCAGGCCGCCCCGGTGCATGTGTCGAGGGTGACGCCGCCGGTTGCAGCGGCGGCGCAGACCGCCCCGGCGATGGACCGACCGATGCAGCCCGAGTAAGCGCGCAGGTCCGATCGTATCCGGCCGAGCCGCCGGGCTGAGTGTACCGGAGCCGCAGCCTGGGCGGCGGATCACTCCGCCGCCTGCTTCAGGTCGGCCGCCTTGCCGAAGCCGCCCCCTGAGGGCGTCGCGATCACGAAGACGTCGCCGGGCTGCATCGGCGTCGAGCAGCGGCCTTCCAGCTCAACCTTTTCACCGTTCTTGCGCTCGACCCACTGCCGGCCGGTCTCGCCATTCTCGCCGCCTTCCAGGCCGAAGGGCGGCACCTTGCGGTGCGACGACAGCAGCGTGGCCACCATCGGCTCGAGGAAGCGCATGCGGCGGATCGTGCCGTCGCCGCCCTTGTGCCGTCCTCGGCCGCCCGAGCCGCGGCGGATGCGGAAGCTTTCCAGCAGCACCGGGAAGCGGAATTCCAGCACTTCCGGATCGGTCAGCCGCGCGTTGGTCATATGCGTATGCACGGCATCGCAGCCATCGAAATCCGGTCCGGCGCCCGAGCCGCCGCAGATCGTCTCGTAATACTGATACTGGTCGTTGCCGAAGGTGAAGTTGTTCATCGTACCCTGCGCGGCCGCCATCACGCCGAGCGCGCCGAAGATGGTGTCGGTAATGCACTGGCTGGTCTCGACATTGCCGGCCACCGTCGCGGCGGGAAATTGCGGATCCAGCATCGAGCCTTCCGGGATGACGATCTCCAGCGGCTTGAGACAGCCGCCGTTCAGCGGGATGTCGCTGTCGACAAGGCAGCGGAAAGCGTAGAGCACCGCGGCAACGCAGACCGCCTTCGGGGCGTTGTAGTTGGTCGGGTGCTGGCCCGACGTGCCGGTGAAGTCGATCTTCGCCGTGCGGTCCTTGTGATTGACGGTGACCTTGACCCTGATCTCGTAGCCGTCGTCCATGGGGTAGGTGAATTCGCCGTCCTTGAGGCGGCTGATCACGCGGCGCACGGATTCCTCGGCATTATCCTGCACGTGGCGCATATAGGCGCGCACGACATCGAGGCCGAACTGGTCGACCATCTTGCGCAGCTCCTGCGCGCCCTTCTCGCAGGAGGCGATCTGCGCCTTGAGGTCGGCGATGTTCTGATGCGGATTGCGCGAGGGATATTTGCCGCTCTTCAGTATCGCGACCATCTCCTCTTCTAGGAACTTGCCGCCATCGACCAGCAGGACGTTGTCCAGCAGCACGCCTTCATCCTCGACCGTCTTCGAATCCGGCGGCATGGAGCCCGGCGTGGTGCCGCCGATATCGGCATGGTGGCCGCGGCTGCCGAGATAGAACAGCACCTCCTTGCCGGCCTTGTCGAAGACCGGCGTGATCACGGTGACATCCGGCAGATGCGTGCCGCCGGCATAGGGCGCATTCAGCACATAGACGTCGCCCGGCTTCATCGTGCCGGCGCGCTTGCGCATGATCGTTTTGATGCTTTCCGACATCGAGCCGAGATGCACCGGCATGTGCGGCGCGTTGGCGATCAGTTCGCCGTCGAGATCGAAAATGGCGCAGGAGAAATCGAGCCGTTCCTTGATGTTGACCGAATAGGCGGTTTTCTCCAGCACCGAGCCCATCTGCTCGGCGATCGACATGAACAGGTTGTTGAAGATTTCCAGCATCACCGGATCGACTTCGGTGCCGATCGCCTTGCGCGCCGGCAAGGCTTCGACGCGCTTGAGCACCAGGTCGCGGCGCTCGGTCAGCCGCGCCTGCCAGCCCGGCTCGACCACGATGGTGGAGGTCGGCTCGGTGATGATGGCCGGGCCTTTGAGGGTTTCGCCGGGCTTGAGCGCGGCGCGGTCGTAGACCGGCGTATCGCGCCAGGCGCCGGCCATATAGGCCTTGCGCTGCGCCAGGGCGGGAATATCGCTTTGCGGACGGATATCCTTCACGGCCTCGACCGTATCCGGCGCCCGCTCGCCTTCGCCGATCACCTCGACGGCGACGGAGGCGGCGATGAGCTGCTTTTCCGGGCTGATGAAGCCGAAACGCTGGCGATGCGCCGCTTCGAAAGCGGCCTTGATCGCATCCAGCGCGCCGAAATCGACGATCAGCGCGGAATCCGAACCGCCATAGCGCACATGCAGCTTGCGCAACACGCTGATCTTCCCCGCCGGCACGCCCTGGGCCAGCATCTCGGCCTTGGCCTCGTCGGCGAGCGCGTCGATCTCGGCCGACAGGCCCGGCAGCGCCTGCGCATCCAGCACGATTTCGACGGACTTCTCGCGCAGCACGCGCTGATCCGCCAGACCCATGCCGTAGGCCGACAGCACGCCGGCGAGCGGATGCAGCAGCACTTCCGTCATGCCGAGCGCATCGGCGACCAGGCAGGCATGCTGACCGCCGGCGCCGCCGAAGCTGGACAGCACATACCTGGTGACGTCGTAGCCGCGCGCGACCGAAATCTTCTTGATCGCATTGGCCATGTTCTCGACGGCGATGGCGAGGAAGCCCTCGGCGACCTCTTCGGCGCTGCGGGTGTCGCCGGTTTGCTCATGGATGCGACCGCGCAGTTCGGCGAATTTCCGCCGCACCACGTCGGCATCCAGCGGCTGATCGCCGTTGGCGCCGAACACGGCGGGGAAGAAATCCGGCTGCAGCTTGCCGAGCATGACGTTGCAGTCGGTCACGGTCAGCGGTCCGCCGCGGCGATAGCAGGCCGGGCCGGGATTGGCGCCGGCGCTGTCCGGTCCGACGCGGTAACGGGCGCCGTCGAAATGCAGGATCGAGCCGCCGCCGGCGGCCACCGTGTTGATCATCATCATCGGCGCGCGCATGCGAACGCCGGCTACCATGGTCTCGAAGGCGCGCTCATACTCGCCGTCATAATGGCTGACATCGGTCGAGGTGCCGCCCATGTCGAAGCCGATGACTTTCCTGAAACCCGCGCGCGTCGACGTCTCGACCAGGCCGACCACGCCGCCGGCCGGGCCGGACAGGATGCTGTCCTTGCCTTGGAAGAAATTGGCATCCGCCAGGCCGCCGTTGGACTGCATGAACATCAGCCGCATGCCATTGTTCGCCGCGTCCAGTTCGTTGGCGACCTGATTCACATAGCGGCGCAGGATCGGCGAGACATAGGCATCCACCACCGTGGTGTCGCCGCGGCTGACGAACTTGATCAGCGGCGAGACCTGGTGGCTGGCCGAGACCTGCGTGAAGCCGATCTGCCGGGCCAGTTCGGCGACGTTGGCTTCGTGGTCGGTATAGCGGTAGCCGTGCATGAACAGGATGGCGCAGCTGCGGATGCCGTCGTCGTAAGCTGCCTGCAGCGCTTGGCGTGCCGCCTCGATGTCCAGCGGCGTCTCGATGCTGCCGTCGTTGCGCACGCGCTCGGGCACTTCGACCACGCGCTCATACAGCATCTCGGGCAGCACGATATGCAGCGCGAAGAGGTTGGGGCGGGTCTGATAGCCGATGCGGAGCTGATCGGCGAAGCCTTCCGAGACCAGCAGCAGCACGCGGTCGCCCTTGCGCTCGAGCAGCGCATTGGTGGCCACCGTCGTACCCATCTTCACGGCGGCGATCCTGCCCCGCGGCAAGGCCTCGCCGGGTTTCAGGCCGAGCAGGTCGCGGATGCCCTGGACCGCGGCATCGCGATAGCGTTCCGGATTTTCCGACAGCAGCTTATGGGTGACGATGCCGCCGTCCGGCCTGCGGCCGACGATGTCGGTGAAGGTGCCGCCGCGGTCGATCCAGAATTCCCATTGCCCGCTCTGCGATCCGGTCTGCGCCATGGAACAACTCCAAGAATTTCGCTGATGTTAGCTCGGGGAAACCGCTTTCGTCACGCCTCCGGCCCACCGGTTCCGTTCTACTGGCCGATCATCTTGGCTGGCAGCCAGGTGGCCAATTCCGGGAAGAAGAACATCAGCGCGACGGCGACGCACATCAGCAGGAAGAGCGGGAAGGCGACCCGGCCGATATAGGTGATCTGGTGCCCGGTCATGCCCTGCAGCAC